>JAOAAX010000034.1 GCA_026418675.1 Chthoniobacterales bacterium
CACTACCACTACCACTACCACTACCACTACCACTACCACTACCACTACCACTACCACTACTACCTCCCGAAGAAGCGATTCCACTTGAGCTGTAGGTTAGTGTCATAGAGGAGCCGGTTCCTGAAGTAGAGATATAATCGCTAGCGGCAGTTACCTCTGCAGAACTTAGATTTTGCACACCGAAGGTCATGCCTGTTGGGATACCATTTCCACCGGTGCCAGAACCTGTTCCTGTAACACCAGCGACGATGGCTCCGATAGCGGTTGCTTTGTCTGCATGGTTTGCGGTCCACCCTGCAGCTCTAGCAGCATTATAAGCTGAGACGATGTTTTGTGCGTTTCGTTGGTCTTTAGCTACACGGGAGGATTGAGTGATCCCTGCGATATTAGGGATAGCAATCGCCGCAATTATGGCAATTACAGCGATTACAACTAAAAGTTCGACGAGGCTGAAGCCTAGATTGGATTTGAAGTATTTAATACTTTTCATAGCAAAGCCAACATCTCACTGAATTCTTTTCGGAGCAAATATTTTGATTCTGTATTTTGAAATGCGGGAAAGCTGTAGGATGGGATACAGTTTTTTCCTTAAATGGATAGAGAAGTATTTTTTCTGTGGGTTTGGTTAAAGACTTTACTTTGACCATGAAAGTCTGGAAATTAGGACCTAGTCTTTACTTGTGTGAGATTATTATTTTCGGTGTGCAAGGGATAAATTCCTTTTATGCCTAAGAAAAGACCCTGCTCGAGAATAGGGGTGGGGAGAATTCCAGAAAGGAGTTTTTTTAAGGAGTTGAGGATGCGGTTGAAGTGTATGTGAGGATCATATTTTGGCCCGTTCCCGAAGCGGAGATGTAGTGACGGGCGGCAGTTACTTCTTCTGCGCTGAGGCCTGGCACCCCTAAGTTTAAGCCTAATGGGATTCCGTTACCGCCTGCGCCAGAGCCAGTTCCTGTGACTCCGGCTACGATAGCAGCTACGGCAGCAGCTTCGTCAGCATGGACTGCGTTCCACCCGGCAGCTCTAGCGGCATTGTAGGTTGAAACGATATTTTGAGCGTTCCGTTGGTTTTTTGCTACTTGGGAGGATTGAGTGATTCCTGCGATGTTGGGAATGGCAATCGCAGCAATAATGGCGATTACAGCAATTACAACTAGTAGCTCCACAAGGCTAAAACCTGCATTAAATATAAGGTTTTTTGTGGTTCTCACAGCAATTTTAACTTCTTAAAGGAAAATTATCAGCTCAATTTGCTTGATTCTGTATTTTGAGATGCGGGAAACCTGTATTCTCGAGATACAAAGTTTCCCTGTTGGTTCTAATTCGATAAAAAAATCCTTTATTTAATTTTTGAGGATAGAAGATAATAAAAAAGCGCTTATGTTTTTGTATCTAATTATCCCTTTATTGGTGAGTCTATGGGCAGGAACAGTTTTTGCGGAGCAACCTTGTGAGGGAGGAGTGGTGCGAGATAGTTTTTTTATTCAGGAGAAACGGAAGGCGGATTTGCCGCGAATATTGAAGGAATGGTTGAGGTGGGCATTGTGGGAGGAAAAATTTTTGGGGAGTCCGGCTGATTATCGGGATGGGCGCAGTTTCTATCCGGTTTGGGTATCACAACTTGAACTAGAAATTGAGGATAGCAAGGGCTGTTTTCGAATGGAATCTGAGGTCTTTTCGCCTTCGGTTATGGAGTTGCCTGGGGGTGAAGGGAGTTGGCCGTTGAGAGTTTCAATTAATGGACAAAAAGCACCGATAACAGAGCGAGAGGGGGTGCCGATTTGTTTTGTTGAGCCTGGGCGGCATGTAATTGAGGGGGAATGGGAGTGGGAGAAGGAGCCTCAGATTTTGCGATTACCTCGTGGGGCCGGGATAGTGAAACTAAAATTGGGGGGTGAGGAAGTTTTGGGTCCAATTCTTGATGGAGAGGGGAAGTTGTTTTTGGGGAAACGAGGAGATGACGAGGGTAAGAGAGCAAGAGAAGCAGAAACGCTGGGCAAGGAGGTTTATGGATTACTGGAAGATGGCGCTCCGATGTGGTTTGAATTGTGGATACGGTTAACGATTTCTGGTGGTGAGCGAGTAGAGGAGCTGGGTGTGGTCATACCAAAGGGCTGGAAGGCATCGTTTTTGGATTCTCGATTGCCGACGGAGTTGTCGAAGGATGGAGAGTTGAAGGTGCTGGCAAGGGCTGGAGAGTGGATCATTCGTTTACGGGCATTTCGGGTAGGTGTGCCGGATGGGTTAGAGTTACCTGGGGATGCGGTTGCGTCGCAGATTCCCTTAGCGGTGAAGATGAACACCGGGGTGCGGCTTTTGGAATTTGAGGGAGCAGAGTTAATGGATGTAGCGCAAACGGAGATGCCAACGGAATGGAGGAGTTTGCCGGTTTATCTCTGGCGTGTGGATCGTCCGTTGAGGTTGAAAGTTACGAATAAGGGGAGTGAAGCGCGGCCGGTGGCGGTTGGGATTCAGAGGAAGTGGTGGTTGGAGGAGAATGGAGAGGGGATAATTTTCTTGGATCGGATTACAGGGAATGAACAGGAGGCTTGGCGTACAGATGCAGCTGAGGGGGTAATACCGGAGGGGGCAAAATTACAAGGACAATGGATACCGATAACTAAAAACATAGAGAATGGGCGCTTGGGGGTTGAGGTTCGGGAGAGAGATTTTGAAATTGAAGTTATTGGGCGGATTGAAATGGGAAAAACGTTGGGGAAAATTTCTGGCAGTGGCTGGCAAGGGCGGGCAGAGGGAGTGACGACGGAGTTTCAGTTGCCTCCTGGGTGGAGGTTGTTGGCAGTGGGAGGGGTGGACTGGTCATCGGGAGATTGGATTAGCAAATGGAATTTGCTTGACATTTTTTTAGTTTTTGTTCTTGGGATTGCTGTTTGGAGGTTGTATGGTTTGTGGTATGGAGTTTTAGGGGTTGTCGTTGGGGGGCTAACGTTTATGGAGGCAGGCGCGGTTCGTTGGGGGTGGTTTTTACTTTTACCTGCGCTAGCGCTTTTGAGGGTTTTGCCTGCTGGAAAGTTTCGGAGTTTTTTTGTTGTCTGGAAATGGGTGGTGGGGTTGGGTATGGCTGCGGTTTTAGTTCCATTTGTTGGTGGACAAATTCGGGCTGCGTTATTTCCGCAGTTGGAGCGGGTGGAGCAAGAAAACACATCAATAGATAACTTTATTGGAGCTTTGCGGAATGAAGGGGAAGTGCTGATGCAGAATGTAGCAGTGAAGACCGCAAATGGGTATGGGTTAGAGAGTGATGTGTTGGGAGTGCAGGGAGTGAAGGCTTCGCCGAAGAGAGGGGAACTTGGATGGGAAGAAGGTCTGCGGGTTGTAGTTGGGCGCGGAGTGCCGGAGTGGAATTGGCGGTGTGTTCGTTTTGGATTTAAACGTCCAGTAAGTGGCGAAGAGAAGATTTTGCTATGGTTGGTGGAGCCAGCAATTGAGCGTTTATTGAGTGTGCTGCGGGCGGCGGGTTCGGTTTTGTTGTTATTGGTATTGTGGTTTGACGGGCATGGACCGAGGAGTAGGAGGGAGGAGAGGAGTTTGCCTGTAGGTTCGAGAGAGCGAGAAAGTGGAGGAGATGGCAGTGAAAAGAATACTGGAAGTGTGATAGTGCCCCCGCCGTTGGGAGGATGGGTTTTAGTTGGTTTGGTCTTTGGTGTTGTGGTGAGTGCTCAGTGTGAGTCGGCGATACCGCCGGATGGGATGTTGGAGAAGTTGAAAGAGCGGTTGTTAGCACCAGGACCGGAGTTTCCGAATGCTGCGAGTATTCCGTTTGCCGAACTTGAAGTTGATGGTGAGAGGTTGAAGGTAATGGCTGAGGTTGAGGTTGCGACGGGGTGTGCTGTTCCGCTACCTTTGTTGTTGGATGGTGTGACGCCTTTATGGGTGCGAGTGGATGGGAGAAAGGGTGTTCCTATAATGAGACATGAAGGTAGTTTGTGGGCTGCTCTGCCAAAGGGGGTTTATCGGGTTGAGGTTGATGGATTGTTGGGGAAAGGGGAGCGGTGGGAGTGGGGGTTTTTGTTGCAGCCGAAACGGGTTCGAGTGGAGGCGAGGGGTTGGCGATTTAGCGGGGTTGGTGAGAATGGAAAACCTGACAATAGAATCTTTTTTTATTCGACACGTGGGGAAACGGATACAAGTGATGGGGAGTTTGGGAGGGGGAATGAATTGGATGCCGGTGTAGTTATTGAGAGGAAGGTCTTTTTTGGATCTTTATGGTTGATGGAATCGAGGATGAAGCGATTGAGTGGGGAAGGCTTGGCAGTTAGTAAGAGTTTACCGCTTATGGCAGGGGAGAGAGTTTTAACGGAGGGTTTGCTTGTGGAGGAAGGGAAAATGCGAGTGACTCTTGGGGCGGGAGAAAGGGAGAGAGTTTGGGTTAGTGAGTTTATGCAAGGGGGAGGAATTGAGCTTGTGATGGCAGATGGGGCGGATTGGGCGGAGAGGTGGGGTGTGAAGGCTTCTTGTTTCTGGGTGGTTAATTGGCGGGGTGCTTCTCCCTACTATGATGATTCTGATACAGGAGTTGGGCTGATTGCGTGGTGGCAACCGGAGCCAGGGGAACGGTTACGGTTGGAGGTGAGGAGGCCTGAGATGGTAGAGGGGGCGACCATGAAGGTTCAACGGGTTGAGCGGGTGGTTAATATTGGGAAAGAGGTGACAGAGGAGGAGTTGAGAGCGGACGTGGAGGCAAGTATGGGTGGGAGTCTAAGGGTGGAGTTGCCGGATGGGGTTGGGGTTGATGTTTTGGAAGTTAATTCGGAGAGGTTGCCAGTAGTCGTTCGGGAGGATGTGATCAATGTGCCTTTGAAGCCTGGTATGGGGCAGGTTTTTATAAAATGGACAAAAAAATCTAAAGAAAGTTTTCTTTTTGAGATTAAGGAGGGAGAGGTGATTTTTGGAGCTGGTGTTTCGAATATTCTGACGAGGGTGCATAGTGGGGGTAATCGGTGGATTCTTTGGGCGTGGGGGCCACGGATGGGACCTGCGGTTGAGCTATGGGCAGTGTTGGTGCTGGGGTTAGCTGGTGCTGTAGTTTTGAGCAAGTTGCCCGGTTCGCCGCTGAAGATAGGGGAATGGGTGTTGTTGAGTTTGGGATTAACGCAAATACCGGTTTATGGGGGATTGTTCTTTGTGGGATGGCTGTTTCTTGTTTGGCTTCGAGGGACTGAGTGGTTTTTGGGGTTGGGGAAGTTGGGTTTTCGGGTTGGGCAAGTGGCGTTGTGGGCTGGGACGCCAGTTGCGTTGTTGTTTTTGGCGTGGGGGATTTCGGAGAGTTTGCTGGGGCGGCCCGAGGATTTTGTGGAAGGGAACGGGTCGAGTGGTGATTATCTGCAATGGTATAGCGCGGAGAGTGCAAGTGGTGGATTGCCGGGGATGGGATTTGTGGGGGTGCCTCTCTGGGTTCATAAAGGCGTTATGCTTTTATGGAGCCTGTGGGTTGCATCAAAGGTAGTGGAATGGTTGCGGGAGTTTTGGAGGCGGACGCAGATAGGGGGAATATGGAATCGGAAAAGAGATTAGGGTGGGGCAGAGTTTGGTGGGATGGTTTGTGGAGTGGTGGAGTTATTGGGAGAGTGATTTGCACTTTGTTGCTTTTTTGTTTATGGGGTTAAGTTGGCCCCCATGCAGAGCGGTCGAGAGAAACAACCTGAATTACCTGATTATAATTTAGATTATTGGTTACAAAGCTCTACTTTTGTGGGGCGGTTAAGGTTGCAGATGCGGTTAGCGATTAAATTGTGGATTTGGAAGGTGATTTTGTTTTTTTCTTATGGTTTGAAATGTTTTTTGGACATAATTGTATCTTTTTTTTGTTTTATTATTAGGGTTGCCGTTATTTGTTTTGATTGGTGTTTTGGTGAAGTTGGAGGATGGGGGCCTGTTTTTTCGGCAAAAGAGAGTTGGGAGGGGTGGGCGTGAGTTTTGGATGTGGAAGTTTCGGTCAATCGTTCCAAATGCTGAGGAGATGAAGTCGAAGTTGGAGGAGAGGAACGAGATGCGCGGGGGCGTGATTTTCAAGATTAAGGATGATCCCCGTTTTACCCGAGTCGGGAAATATTTGAGGAAGTTTTCGTTGGATGAGTTGCCGCAGTTTTGGAATGTTTTGGTTGGAGTGATGTCGTTCATTGGGCCGCGTCCGCCTTTGTTACCGGAGGTGGAGGAGTATTCTGCGGAGGAGAGTCAGCGTTTGCTCGTGAAGCCTGGATTGACGTGTTTGTGGCAAGTTCGAGGGCGTAGCGAGATTGATTTTGCGGGGCAGGTTCGGCTGGATTTGGAATACATTCGTTCTCAGAATTTATGGACAAATTTGAAACTGCTGTTAGCGACGATACCTGCAGTAAAATTTGGGAGGGGGGGCATACTGAGTCGTATAGATAGATGCAGACGCGTGAAGTGAAGTGGGGAGGTGGGGGGGAGGAGAGGAGATGGTTGTTGGAATTTCCGGATTGGGCCGAATCGGATACGGTAGGGAGGTTGCCTTTACCGTTTAGGTTGTGGCCGGTATGCGATAAGCTGCTCTTGGGATATTGGGTTGACGAGGCTCTGCGTGAGAGGCTGAGCCGGGTTGGGATAATTGCACGGGATTGGCTGAATTTGGTGCGAAGATGGTTGGATGAGGGGAATTTCTGGTTGCGTTCGATTGAAGTTTTAACGAGGTGTGAGACGAGGGAGGGCTGGGAGGAGAAGAAAGTTTGTGTTTTGCCAGGGATGGGGGAGGTGGAGCTACCTCGAAATGGAGGAGAGTTGTTGAGACATTGGTTTCGTTTACAGAGGGAGGCAGTGGAGAGGAAGAAGAATTCCTCTATTCATTTGGATATGGAGGTTAAAGAAGGGGTATGGATTGGCCCTGGAGCAATAATAGCACGTGGCGTGAAGCTGGAAGGTCCGAGTTGGATTGGGGCTTATGCATGGATTGGTAAGGCAACGAAGTTGGGGCCGGAGGCATATGTTGGGCCTGGAGCATTTGTGGATGAGGATGTGGAAGTGAGGTCATCGTATCTTTGCGCGGATACCTACGTTGGGAAACACACGACATTGGAAGGGATTGTTAGTGGATTTGCGGCGTGCTACGGCAGTGGAAATCAGGGATCGGTTTGTGTTGGATTCTTTGAAGGGCGGGATAGGAGAGACTCCAATTTTGGAACGTGTTCGAGCAATGATGGTTGGGCCGGTTGTTGAATTGATTGGGTGGATAAATCGAGGAAGTTCTGTGGCTAGGAGGCTATATCGGGTTGGGCGATGGCAGACAGTGGAGTTGGAGACGTGGTCGAAGGGGCCGTTGATTTTGCGAAGGGCGAAGTGGTTGAGGGAGGTAAAGGCTGGGAAGCGAAGGATAGTGGGTGTTTTGCCTCGAACGGAAGAGGATTGGGAGGGGTTGCCATTGGACGCGAGGTCTGTTTTGGAGAATGCTGCAGTTGGGGTATTTTCTCTTTCAGATTTGTATGGGGTGCATGGAGAGGAGGAAGCGGACGAGTGGTTGCATGCTGTTTATCAAGCAGCATCGCCGGATGGATTGGGTATGCGACTAGCGGAGAGGTCTCTTTGGAGCATAACGATGATGAATCCTAATAGGAGAGGGGTATGAGTGGTGGATGGACTGAACTGAGGATGAGGATAAGAGTGGAGGAACCTACACTGAAGGATGTGTCGCGTGTTGTGGTGAAGCTTACTGGTTTTCTGCGGGATCACGGAGTGCTGGAGCAGAAGTTTCTGAATGATTTTGAGTTAGCCGCAGCAGAGGCGATTAACAACGCGGTGGAGCATGGTTGTGCAGGAAGTTTGGAACCCTATTTTGAAGTTCGGTTATGTCTAGCGCCGGAGTTTGTGGAATTGGAGGTAGAGGACCCTTCGCAGTTTTCGGGTGGGGATAAAACGCCGGGGTTACCTGAGGATCCACTAGCGGAGGGAGGACGCGGCTTTTTTCTGTTGTCAAAGACAGCAGATGAAGTGGAGCACAGATTGGAGAAGGGCAAACATGTGCTGGTAGTGAGAAAGAAGTTTTTACCCCGGGGTGGCTGGAATTATGAGCCGGGCAAGTCGGAGCAAACATTGCAGGATATGACGGAGGAACTTTTGGCAAGCTATGAGATGATAAACACGTTGATTGCGCTTGGGGAATTGCTTGCCACAGCACCGAATATGACATCTTTCATACACGGAGCTTTGAGCAGGTTATGCGAGACGACGCGTGCAGATGTTGCGTATGTTAGGTATCACCAAGCAGGGATTTTAAATTTGTTGTATACATGGGGTGAGACGTATGGAGTTCCCCCAAAAGGGATACACCTGAAGAGTCACTATGCGGAGGCTGAGGTTTTTAATTGTGGGAATGAGATGACGTTGCCGCGATGCAGTGATTTGGAGGAGGATGATCCATTGCATCATTTGTTGGATTCGGCTTTCTTAACGCCGGTTATTTTTAAAGAAGTGCTGCGTGGGATATTGGTTTTGGGGCGCGTGAAGCCCCAACCCTATTTCAATGCGGGGCAACTCAAGATAGCTAGAACTGTAGCTGAGTATTTGGGGATATTCACAACTTTGACGGAGTTGCAGGAGCAGCGTGCGATTGAAGAGCGAGCGAGTAGGGATTTGGAAATTGCAGCGCAGATTCAGTCATCGATGTTGCCGCGGGAATTTAGTGGAATAGAAGGTTTGGATGTATATGGGATGTGTTCGCCTGCGTTGCAAGCTGGTGGGGATTATTTTGATGTGATTTGTTTGAGGGATGGAGGGTTGTTTTGTCTGATAGCAGATGTTATGGGAAAGGGCTTGTCTGCTGCCCAGTTGGCATTGATGTTACGAATGACGCTGAGGACGCTTTTGCTGAGCGAAGGAGTGAAAGTGGATTGGCTTTTAACTCAGGCGAATCGAATATTGGCGGAAGATTTAATGCGGTTGGAGATGTTTATAACTGCTGCGTGTGTTTATGTTCCGCCAGATCGGAGTAGGATTGAATTTGCGAGTGCGGGGCACACACCTGCAATTTTTCAGCGAAATGGAAATGAGTGTATAAGATTTGAGAGCTCGGGAATCCCAATAGGGATATTTGAGGATAGTGTCTATACGAGTCAGGTGATGGAGTTTCGGAAGAAGGAGCGTTTTTTGCTTTTTACGGATGGAATTTCTGAAGCGACGGATCCGGAGGGAACTATGTTTGATGAGAGTGGTATAAATAATTGTTTAATAGAAACGATGGGATTAAGTTCTCGAGAGACATTGGAAGTCTTGTTGCAGAAGATAGAGGAGCATACTCATAATTCTCCGCCATCAGACGATCGGACAGCAATTTTGATAGCAAATAGACAAGAATGAGTGAGTTTTGAAACATGAGAAAAATTTTAGTTGTTGATGATCAAGATTTGATTTTAAGAATTCTACGAGTGGTTTTAAGTAAGTGTGGTGTTGAATTGATTGAAAAGAATGATGGGAATGGTGCAATTGAGTTTTTTGAGGAGAACGACGCTCCCGATGTTGTAATTTTGGATTACTCGATGCCTGGAATGGATGGAGTAGAGACTTTGAAGAAAATTCGGATGATGCCAAATGGGAAAAATGTGCCGGTTGTGATGTTGACTGCACGAGATCAGACAGCAATACGAAATGCTGCAGCGGATTTAGGAGTAAAAGCTTTTTTGACGAAGCCATTTAGCCCTGTTGAGTTACAAAAATTGATACGGGAGATTATCCCTGAGGAGGGTGGCTAAGCGAATTGAAGGGCTATGGATTACATTTTATTTATTAATTTTATAGTTTTTTCGCTAGCGGTTTGCAGTTTTTGGGGTGCGCTGAATAAGGATCAGGAGTTGAGGTGGGAGCTTATTGGTTTGTGTGGGTATTGTTTGGGTTTAACGATACGGAGTTTTTTGCCGTTGATTTTTTTGAAGGAAGTTAGTGGTGATGGGGTGGGGAGAGTTCTATATGGGTTAAGTGAGGTTGGCTCGTTAGGTTTTTTGACGGTAGCAATAGTTAGGTTTTGGAGTGGTTTGAGGAGGCGTTTAGTCATTTTGATTTTTTTTATTTTGGGGTTGGTGGTGGGAATATTGCTTCGAGGAAATTGGTATTGGAGTTGGGTTTGGATGGGTTTGCACTTTTTTGGTGTAGTTTCTGCGGTTTTTTGGGGTGTTGTAAGGAGGAAGAAGGAGAGGATTGTTAGTTTCTTAATTAGTTTAGGTTTTGTAGGAAATGGGGTTTGGATGAGTGAAAAGGAATTGGTTGATTTAATTTATTGGGGAGTGGAAGGGCGTTTGCTGGGAGTTATGATTCTGTTTGGAGAGGGAGTGGGTGGTTTATTTTTACTTTTTGCCGGGTGGTGGTGGTGGCGTAAGGCTTCGTGGGATGCGTTGCCACCGGTTGCCAAGAGGGTTCGGATTGAGCAGAGGCGAGGTTTAAAAGCTGTATTAAAGAATCAGACGTTTTGGTTGGTGATGATCGTGGGTTTAATCCTAGGACTTGGTTGGCCGATAATTGAGTGGCTGAAGGTAGTAATGGACCAGGATCGACGGGAGGATATGGGAATCCAAGTGAAGTTGGCGGCGGAGAAGTTTCGGGATTATGTTGGCGTGGGCTTGCGGGGAGTTAGGGAAGAGTTTGAGAGGCCGGAGGCACAGGAGTTGCGTAGGGAGTTAAGGTATGTTGCATCGGTTGGAGGATATCGGTTTGCGTATTTGTTGATTGAGAGGGATGGGGATTTAATTTTTCTTGGTGATTCGACGGAGCCTGGAGACCCGGATGAGTCTGTGATAGGGGATGTTTGGGATTCTGCCGAGGTGAAGGATAGGGAAGCTTTGAAGGAGGCAAAAACAAGTGGGAAGGGAGTGGTAGTTGGACCTGTATCGGATGAGTGGGGAATCTGGGTTACAGCTTATGGTGTGGTTCCTGGATGGGAGATAGAAGGGAGCCCCGTTTGGTTGGGAGTTGACCGAGATGCGAGAGCGTGGAAGGAATGGATATTACGGGAAAGGCAGGGAGAGATGGGTGTGCAGTTGGCACTGATATCGATATTAGTGGGGATATACTCGATGGTTCGAGTGGGGGAGGAAAATCGGTCGCGGTTGCGAGATTCTCAGGAGCGATTTGAGGTTGCGTTGGGTGCTGCTGGAATGACGGCGTGGGAATATCGGGTAGTGGATGGGGTTTTCTACATGGAGCAAGGCTTGGGGAATTGGGGTGCGCATCCGCCACGGATAGGTGGGAAGAAACAGCGAGCTAAATGGGAAGAATTTTTAAATTGGATTGCGCCGGAATTCCGTGAAGGGGTTGAAAGGAGATGGAATGAATATTTGAGTAATCCAGATGGGGAGTTACGGTTGGAGTTTGCAGCGAATGTGAAAGAGGTTGGCGAGCAGAGCCAAAGAGGTGTTGATGGTTGGGAGGGGTTAGAAGGCAAAGGAGGGGAGCAAATAGGTTTGCGGGTGTTGATGATTGGGCGGCCGCTTCTTTGGGATCGGCGAGGGAAAGTTGTTGCGTTGGGTGGGACTGCAGCGAATGTGACTTTGGCTTACCAGAGGGAGTTAGAGTTGCAGAGGAAGGGGGAGCAACTTTGGAGGCTTGCGCTGGTTGCAGAGAATACAACAAATGCGGTTGCAATATCGGATCGGGAGGGAAATTTAATTTGGAGGAATCCGGTTTTTGAAGAGGTTTACGGTTTGCACGGTGAGGGAAAACTTAAGCTCGTCGAGGTGCTAAGGCAACGTGGGGAAGGGGAGAAAGGAGAGGAGGCGGCAGCGTGGGTTGAGAATTGTATGAGGCTTGAGGAGGAGCAGAGAGAGGTTTTTCACGTTGTAGGGGAAGGGTCGACGAGGAAGTGGTTAGAGGTGGAGTTTCGACCGATGCGTGAGACAAAAGAGGGGCCAGTAATTGGCTATCTTTTTGTTGGTGAGGATGTAACGCAGCAAACGGAAACGAGGCTTAAGCTTGAGGAACACGAACGAATTTTGCGTAGAATCAATCGAGCAGTGTTGGAATTTCGGAATGAACATGAAGAGAACATAAGGAGATTAATAAAGTTGGCAGGAGAGATTTTTGCAGGTAGTTCTTTGGTATATTGTCGGCTCGATTTGGATGGACTACGACCGTTTTTAGTTGAGAATTTTGTAGGGGGTGTGGAGGATTTGGAAATCTTAAATGGGGTAGGATTGCGTAAGAGGGTGTGTGAGAGTTATAAGTTGATTTACATTGAAAGGGAAGATTTTGGAGGACTTTCGGAGGATTTGCGGAGGAAATTGGAAGGTTGGGGGATAAAGGGATATTTGGGGCAGCCAGTTTATTCTGAAGGGAAATGTCTAGGGGTGATCGGGATATGGTTAAAAGAGGGCTATGAATTTGGAGAGAGTCAGCGGGAGGCACTTGGTTTGTTGGCACAAGCAATTGGGAGGGAGGAAGTTTTGCTAGCTAATCAGAGACGCTTGGAAGAGTTAATTCGCAAAGAATGGGCGACGCGAACACGCTTGGGGACACTTTTGGAGAACTTGGAGGAAGCTGTTTTGTTTGAGGACAGTTTTGGGAGGGTCGAATATTCGAATGCGGCTTGTCGGAGGGTTTTGGGAATTGAGAGTGAAAAGTTTATTGGGAGGAACCATGAGGAAGTTTTAAATGAGGCGAATGTTTTTTTGGTAGAGGAGAGGGAACGAATGCTGGGAAAGGGAAATAAGGATTTGAGAGGTGGGGAAGATGGGAAGGGTAGGGAATTAAGGACGCGGGATGGGAGGAGAATTCTCCGGAATTGGGTTTATCTGGGCGAACAAGCCAATAATGGGACTCTGTGGACTTACCATGATGTTACGAGTCAGAGGAATTTGGAGCTTTTGTTGGATGCTTTAGCGAAGTTTGCCGGGAAGGTCTTGGAGATGCAGTTTGATTCCCTGGATTCGTGGCAAATAACGACGCAGATTTTGGGGGAGGGTGCTGGTGTGGAGAGGGTCTCTGTTTTTCGAGTTTTGCAGGATCGGCATGATCGAGATGTGCTCCGTTTGGTTGGGGAGTGGGGTGAAGCTGGGGTGAAAAAGTTTCATGCGGAAATGTGGCATCAGGAGGTGGGGGTTGAGGAGTTTGGACTGAGAGGGTGGTTACCGAAGTTGAAGATGAATGTGACTGTGAATCAACAGTCACCGTGGAATGAAGAGGAGGTGAGGAAATTTTATGAGAAGCGCGGGACTATTGTTGCGATCGCAGTGCCGATATGGGTTCGGCAAAAGATGTGGGGATTTTTGTTGCTTGAAAATTGTAGGTGGCCGCGGGGATGGGAGAAAGAAGAGATAGCCCTACTACAATCGGCATGTGGATTATTGGGTGCGCGGTTGGAACTGCAGGAATTCGTGATTGCCTTGATGCGAAGCGAAACGAAATTTCGCGGGATTTTTGATTTATCGCCTGTTGGGATGGCGTTGGTGGACATGCGGGAATGGTTATTTTTGCAAGCGAATGGAGCTCTGTTGGTTTTGTTGAACACGTCGTTTCGCTCGTTAAGGAATTCTAGTCTATGGAGATTTCTTGCTGAGGATGAAGAGATTAGCAAGGAGAAGCTAGTTGGGGAACTGATGAGCAAAGGACAATTTGGTCCCATTGAGGGAGAACTTAGGGCAGTTGGTGGGCGGAGGCTATCGGTAGTTTTGAATGGTATGCGGATAGTAGAAGAGAAGGGGGAGGACCAGGTATGGATTTTGTTTCATGATATTACGGTGAGGAAAGAAATGGAACAAAGGTTAGTGGCTGCGAAAGAGGAAGCGGAGCGAGCGGATCGAGCGAAGAGTGCATTTTTGGCGACGATGAGTCATGAGATACGGACTCCTCTGAATGCGATTATTGGTATTTCGTCGCTGTTGATTCAGGAAGATTTGCCTGCGACGGTTCAAGAGCAAATTCGGACGATCTGCAGTTCTGGAGAAGCGCTTCTTCACTTAGTAAACGATATTTTGGATTATTCGAAGATCGAGGCTGGGGGAATGGAGTTGGCGCGCGATGTTTTCTTTTTGAGGGAGTTGTTAGAGGAGGTGGAAAGGATTATGGGGCCACAGATTCGGAGAAAGGGACTGGAATTTCGAAAGGGGTTCGGGGTTGGTTTGCCGGAATGGATAGTTGGGGATTTTGCTAGGTTGAGGCAGATTCTGTTAAATCTCCTTTCCAACGCATCGAAGTTTACGGAGGAAGGGTATGTTGAGTTAGGGGTAGAAGTTGAGACAGATGAGCGAGGAGAAGAACATTTGTGTTTTTCGGTGATGGATTCAGGCATAGGGATATCTGCGGATGTTTTGCGGACGCTGTTTCAGCCGTTTCGGCAGGCGGATTCATCTGTGACGAGGCGGTATGGAGGAACCGGGCTAGGCTTAGCGATATGCAGCCGGTTGGTTAAAATGATGGGGGGACAAATTGGAGTTGAGAGTGAGTTAGGGAAAGGATCGGTATTTTGGTTTTTGATTCCCTTGGTGAGGGCGAGTAAAGATGATAAAGAGGAGGGAAAGATTGCTGGAGGTGGTAAGGGAGAAGGGATGGTAATTGATGAAGGCTGGCGTAAAGAGGAAAGCCCCAGTGGAGCAAGGGAGGATAGGGAATTTGTTGAATTTTCTGGAAGGGGAAATGAGGGAGCAAAGAAGGATGGGGGAGTAGGAGTAAATGAAGTAGGGGGGAAGGTCGAGAAGAAGGAAAAAGAGGGGGATTTTGCAGGGCTACGAGTATTGATAGCGGAAGACAATCCAACGAATCAGCTTGTGATCCGTGCAATTTTTGAGAGTTTGGGTGTGACACCGAAGGTGGTTGCGAATGGGCGTCTTGCTGTTGCTGCTTGCGAGGAAGAGGAATTTGACGTGGTTTTGCTTGATTTGCAGATGCCAGAGATGGATGGGTTGAGTGCAGCGAGAAAGATTTGTGAGCTTGCGGAGAGTGGTTTGAAGAAGCCATACCTTGCGGCACTGACGGCGAATGCGTTTGAAGAGGATCGCCAAGCGTGTTTCCACGCGGGGATGGATGACTATCTTGCTAAACCCGTCCGGCAACAGGACATTCGGGATTTTCTTCAACGTGCGATTAAGAAGATTGCGGAGCGAAGAAATCCTAAGGAGTCGGCAGAAGTGGCAGGCAACATCACCACGAGTGGAGCCGATGGCGGGATTTGAACCCGCGACCTACCGATTACGAATCGGTTGCACTACCGCTGTGCTACACCGGCGGAGGGGGGAGTGGGTTGACTGGGACTCGAACCCAGAACCAATGCCTTAAAAGGGCACTGCTCTACCGATTGAGCTATCAACCCGTATGTGAGGGATAGTAATTTGCTCTGCGAGAGAAAATTTTCAATAGAAAAAAGAAAGAACACTTTATCGTCTAAAATTATTTAATTAAGCAGATTTTCTGCGTTTTAATTTTGGATTTTTTGGTATTTTATTAAATTTTTTGTTGGAGTTTTCTTGGGGAGGAAGATTGAAAGAGGGGGTGGGTGGACTTTGTTTTTGTGTAGGTTGGGGATGAGAAAGATTGAGGTGGTTAACGAGGAAAGGGGCTGTGATTGAGTTAGGGTTTTGAATGACTTGTTCTGGAGTGCCGGAGCAAATGATTTTACCGCCATTTTCGCCTGCTCCAGGGCCGAGTTCGACGATCCAGTCAGCTTCTGCGATGATGTCGAGGTGATGTTCGATTACGATGATGGTTGCGCCTTGGTCAACGAGTTTATGGAGGAGGAGGATGAGGTTTGCGACGTCTGATGCGTGGAGGCCGATGGTAGGTTCCTCGAGGATGTAGAGGGTTGAGAGGGATTTGCGCCCGGTTAGGATTTCGCGTTCGAGCGGGGTGCTGTGGGCAGCTAATTCTGCGACGAGTTTGATGCGTTGGGCTTCACCGCCGCTGAGGGTTGGACTTGGTTGGCCAAGCCGGAGATAACCGAGGCCGGTTTCTTTGAGGAGGTTTAGGGTTCTTGAGATTTTTGGGACGTTAGCGAAGAAGTCGGAGGCTTCGGAGATGGTCATGTTGAGGATGTCGGCGATAGATTTGCCGTTATAGAGGATTTCGAGGGTAGCATCGTTGAACCGGCGGCCGTTGCAGTCTTCGCAGGTGATGGTGGCAGTTGGGAGGAAACTCATTTCGAGTTTAATGATACCTTGGCCTTGGCAAGTTTCGCAGCGTCCGCCTTCGGTGTTGAAGGAGAAACGGCTTGCGGAGTATCCACGAAGACGAGCATCTGGTAAATTGGCGAAGAGTTTGCGGATTTCGTCGAAGAGCTTGACGTAAGTGGCTGGAGTGGAGCGGGAGGTTTTTCCGATGGGTGATTGGTCCATTTCAGAGACTGCGGCGAGGAGCTCGGAGCCTTCGATAGAGGACCAAGAGGTATTTTGTTTGGGAGTGAGTTTTGTTTTTGAGCGGGAGAGTTTTTGTTGAAGGGCCGGGAGGAGGACACCGCGAATGAGTGAGCTTTTGCCTGAGCCTGAAACGCCTGAGACTACGGTGAGACAGCCGATGGGGATATGGAGGTTGACGTTCTGGAGGTTGTGCTTGGTGGCGCCGTAGAGTTTGAGCCAACCGAAGGAGTTTGGGTTGCGACGGGAGCCACGGAGTGGGTGGGGTATGGGGTTTTTGAGGGCGTGGCCCGTGACGGATGAGTTGGAGGCGAGAATTTGAGAGAGTGTGCCTTGAGCAACGACTTGACCGCCGTTTTGACCTGCGCCTGGTCCGAGGTCAATGATGTGGTCGGCGAGGCGCATGGTTTCTTCGTCATGTTCTACGATGAGGAGGGAGTTTCCTTTGTCGGCGAGCTTTGTAAGGGAAGAGAGTAGTTTGCGGTTATCTGCGGGGTGAAGGCCAATGGTTGGCTCATCGAGGACGTAGAGGACACCGCGGAGGTTGGAGCCGAGTTGGGCGGCGAGGCGGATTCGTTGGGATTCCCCACCGCTGAGTGTTTTCGCGCCGCGGTTAAGGGAGATGTAGCCGAGGCCGACTTCTTCGAGGAATTGGAGACGCTGGTGGATTTCCGGGAGGATGTCACGGGCGATGAGGGCTTCGTTGTTGGAAAAGTTGAGGTTTTGGATCCAATGGAGAGCGTTCCGGACGGAGAGTGCACAAACTTGGGCGATGTTAAGGTTTTGGAGGCGAACTGCTAAGGCGATTTCGTTGAGGCGGGTCCCTTTGCAAATGGGACAGAGGAAAGCTTCGTCTGGGGCGAGGGATTCGTAGCGACGTTCTTCCTCTAGTTCCTGCTCTGCAAGGGATAGACCTTGATTTTTTTGTGGTGAATCATTCCAAATTTCGCCGAAACCGCGGCAATGGTTGCACCAACCGAGTGGGGAGTTGAAGGAGAAGAGGCGGGGGTCGAGTTCGTCGAAGCTACGGTTGCAGCCTGGGCAGTTGAGTTCGGTGCTGGAGAGGTGGAAGTTACCAGCGGAGTCGCGGACACGTGCGAAGCCTTGGCTGATGTGGAATGCTTGCTGTAAGGCTTTTTCGAGTTGTTTTTCCTGGCCGGATGAGAAATTTCCGATAAATATGTCTATTGAATGTTCTTTCCAGCGGTCGAGACGGGGGAAAGCGGAGATTGGGTAGATTCGGCCATCTATGAGCAAGGATTGGAAGCCGAGGCGTTCGGCTTTGCGAGCTGCGTCGAGGTGGAGGCCTTTTCTGCTGCGGACAATTGGGGCAAAGACTTCGACAGGGCCTGAGGCGAGGAGGGAAGAGGTATTTTCGAAAACAGACTGAAAGGTATTTTTTTTGACTGGGAGGTTACAATCGGGGCAGAACTGGGTGCCGAGTTTAGCGAAGAGGAGGCGTAGGAAGTGGTAAATTTCTGTTATGGTTGCGACAGTGGATTTTGCGCCGCCACGAGTGAGGCGCTGTTCGATGGCGACAGTGGGTGGCAAGCCTGCGACATGGTCAACATCTGGGCGTTCGAGTTGTTGGACGAATTGGCGGGCATAGGGGGACATGCTGTCGAGGAAGCGGCGCTGGCCTTCGGCGAAGAGAATGTCGAAGGCGAGGGAGGATTTGCCAGAACCGGAAGGACCTGTTATGACGATTTTGCGGTCGCGGGGTATGTCGAGGTCGAGGTTTTTGAGGTTGTGGTGGCGGGCGCCGCGGACGGAGATGGAATTTGGAGGGAAAGTGTAGGGATGGGAGGGGTGTGTAGGGGGATCGGGTTGTGGAGGATGGGGAGAGGAGGAGGCATGCTTGGGGTGCTTGGGGGTGAGGAGTTGTGCGAGGAATTGTGCGGTGATGGAGGAGGGAGAGTTAGCTACGGATTCTGGGGTTCCTTGAGCGACGATTTTACCGCCTTTTGAGCCTGCTTCTGGGCCGAGGTCGAGGATGTAGTCAGCGGATTTGATGACGTCGAGGTTGTGTTCGACGACGATGACGGAACTGCCTTTTTGGACCAGGAGGTTAAGGGTGTTAAGGAGTAAGCGGACGTCGTCGAAGTGAAGACCGGTGGTGGGTTCGTCGAGGATGAAGAGGAATTCCTCTGGTGATTGGGAGTAGTGGGGGTCGAGGAGGTTTGAGGCGAGTTTGAGGCGCTGAGCTTCGCCGCCGCTGAGGGTATGGAGGGGTTGGCCGAGGCGGAGATAACCAAGGCCGAGGTTGGAGAGGAGTTGGAGTGGAGGGAGGATGAGGTTTTTTGTGTCCAGTGAAGAAAAGAAAGAGATGGCTTCGTTGGTAGTGAGGTTGAGGACGTCGGCGATAGATTTGCCGTTGAGGAGGCAGGCAAGTGCGCTTTTTTGGTAGCGGGAGCCGTTGCATTCTGGGCAGCGGAGGTAGATGTCGCTGAGGAACTGCATTTCGACTTTTTCGAATCCGAGGCCTTGGCAGCGTGGGCAACGGCCGCCGGATTGGGAGTTGAAGGAGAAAAAGGAGGGTGAGAGTTTGTTTTGTTGGGCGTAAGATGTATTGGCGAAGAGGGTGCGGATGTGATCGAAGATGCCAATATAGACGGCAGGAGTGGAGCGTGGTGTTCGGCCAATAGGTGATTGGTCAACGAGGATAGCTCGAGTGATGGGGCCGTCTATGGAGAGATCGCGACAGAAACCTGGGGCTTCGATTTCTTTTGAGGGGTCGTGTTCGAGGTTAGCGTAAAGGACGTCAACGACGAGAGAGCTTTTGCCTGAGCCGGAAACGCCAGTTACACAACAGAGGACACCGAGCGGGAAGCGGACGTCGAGGCGATGGAGGTTATTATGGGTGATGCCATTGAGGGTGATCCAACCGGTGGGTTTGCGGCGTTTTTTGGGGAGAGGAATGGATTTTTTTCCTATGAGGTAGTTAGCGGTGAGGGAGTTTGAGCAGTTTTGGAGTTGATCTACTGGGCCAGCGTAGAGGAGCTGGCCTCCATTGGATCCACCGCCTGGGCCGATGTCGAGGATAAAATCGGCGTTACGGATGATGGATTCGTCGTGTTCAACAACGAGGAGGGTGTTGCCGTTGTCGCGGAGGCGGCGGAGGATAGAGGCGAGGCGAGAGGTATCGCGTGGATGGAGGCCGACGGTTGGCTCGTCGAGGACGAAGAGGGTGTTGACGAGGGAAGCGCCGAGACAAGTGGTGAGGTTGACGCGTTCCATTTCGCCGCCGGAGAGGGTTCGGGAAGGGCGGTCGAGGGAGAGATAGCCGAGGCCGACTTCTTCGAGGTAGGAGAGGCGTGTAAGGATTTGTTGAGCGATGAGTTGGGTGCTGCGGTCGTTGGGAGGGAGTGGGAGTTTTTGGAGGAGGGGGAGGAGTTCTTGGACTGGGAGGGAAGAGAGTTGAGGGAGGGAGAGGGGAGGGGTGGTGGGGAGGCGGTAATTGAGAGTATCTTTTCCGTAACGGCCGCCATTGCAAGTTGGGCAGGGACGGTAGGCTCGGTAACGGCTGAGGAGGATGCGGACATGCATTTTGTAAGTTTTGGATTCGAGCCACTGGAAGAAGCCTTTGACGCCATACCAGAGGCCGTCCTGCCAAAGTTGTTCTGGGGATTGGTCGGGTTTGCATTCGCCTTCGAGGATGAGGCGTTGGTGCTCTGGAGGGAGCTGTTCGAAAGGGCAGTCAATGTCTATGTCTGCGCGTTGGCAGAAGCGGAGGAGATCGGATTGGCACTCACGAGCGAAGCCGGTTTGGAAGGGGCGAATGACGCCTTCTGCGATGGAGAGGGATTTGTCAGGGATAACGCGGTCGCTGTCTCTTATACACATCT
>JAOAAX010000035.1 GCA_026418675.1 Chthoniobacterales bacterium
GGTAAGAACATGCAAGCCAATGACTTGCAAAACAACAAAAACCGACAAATTAGTCGAATATAATTCATTCGTTTCCGCTTATGCGTTTTTTTTAAAAAGTGAGGGAACCTTGGCAAGAAAAAAAACTGTAAAAAAATTTTAAAAAATTAACGGTGCAATTTTGGAGGAGAGGCTGTGCCTAACGAGAGGGGATCTGTGGGAGAAACTTTCCTGCGAGGTAAAGCTCAGCAAGCTCACACGTTCGAGCTGTGAAGCCCTCGCCAAGCTGGCGAGGGAAGGGTGCTTCCTGATGGGAGCCGACCCAAGCTACGAGAAGAAGACGACGGGCTAGGATGAGAGTTGGGATGATGCGTTCGTGCTCAGGGTCGAGAGGTTCTACGGAACGGTAACCACGCAACCAGGCTTGGACTAGGTCTGGGACTTGAGGTTGGTCCTCGATGAAACTTAGGGCACTAGCTAAGTCATACATGAGCCAAGAATGGCCGCAATCATCGAAATCAATAACGTGGACTTTGCCGTTGTGGAGGAGGAGATTTGCGAGGCGCAAATCTGCATGGATGAGGCCAAAGTTGTGAGGATGCTTACCATATTCCGTAAGTCGTTCACGGAGGGTATCTGCGAGCCGACCGAGGAGTTGGAGGCGTTGGGGGGTCATTCCAATGCCATCCTGCCATCGTCCCCAGAGGGGTCTTTCGCCGAAGAACATGCTTTCGAGGTCCCACGTATGGCGGACAAGTGTTTGGGCTTCTGGCCATTCGCGGATGTGAAGATGTAACCAAGCTGTAACGGCACCGAGTTGCTCGAAGGAACGGAGGTCGGATGGGTCCGGCTCTTCCCCTGGCAGCCAAGTAAAGAGGACAGCACGGCGTTCTTCAGGAACGAGTGGGTGGGAAAGGATTTGGAGCAGATCACCATCTTTACCTGGAATTGGCTGGGCGGTTGCAACTTCTGCATGACTAGCTAGGGCTTGGAGCCAACGGAGTTCGGAGCGAATTGCTTCATCGGTATGGTAGCCGGGACGATGGATGCGCAGGACAGCACGGTAATTTGTGTGGGGGTCCTCGATGAGGAAAGTAGCATTTTCACTGAGATTCAGGAGGCGAATTTCGCTGTTAATGGGAAGCTCGTAGAGTTGGAGAGCTGTATGGGCCATCTCCGTCAAGCGTGCTTGCTGTTCTTCTGGGGGAAGTGAGGAGAATTCTTGAGGATTCATGAGAAGACCTCCTTTCTTGCATCACGAATTCCGAGTTCGAGTGAATTTAGGATTTCATCGCAAAGAGCGCGATCGCAAAGCAGGCCTGGTTTGAATTGAAGGACACGAGGGTCGAGGGCACTAAAGATTGCCCAAACGCCATGTTTGTAAACGTGTTTCATGACAGGGATAGCAGCTTCTGGATGGACTGCGAACTCGAGCCCCATGACGACGCCACATTGGCGGATACCGGTAAAGAAGTCGCTGTAGTCAGAACGGATGCGCTCAAGACCTTGGCGAAGATAATTTGAAATGAAAGCGACATTTTGCTGGGTTTGAGGGCGGGAGCAAATTTCGATGGTTTTCAATGCCACGCAGCAACCGAGTTCAGCACCGCCGTAAGTAGCGATGTGAGCGAAACCATATTCGTCCATCCATCCTGCTGCTTGCGGGATCATAACTGTTGCGGTAATGGGGTAAATTCCGCCGCTTAAGCCTTTTGCAGTTACGAGGATGTCGGGGACTACGCCGAAAGTGTCCACGCCCCACATTTTTCCAGTTCTCATAAGACCTGTTTGAACTTCGTCAGCGATATAAAGTGCACCATATTTTGAGCAGAGATGGCGAACGCCTTGTAAATATCCCTCAGCAGGCATGGGGAAGCCATAGGTCGCGGGGATGGTCTCCATAATGACACTGGCGATGTCACCACTTTGGAGAGCTTTTTCCATGGCATCGAGGTCGTTGTAGGGGACTTGTATGAACTCATCGGGTCTCTGAGCGAGAAAAGGGGCAGCATATTTTTCGTCGGCGGTGCAAACGGCAAGACCAGTATGGCCATGGTAAGCTTTAATAACAGAGACATGCTTGCGGCGTTTTGTAGCATAGCGGGAGCATTTGAGGGCAACATCAATGGCTTCTCCGCCACTGCTTCCAAGGACACTATACTGAAGGGGTTCGGGTGTGATTTCTGCTAATTTTTTGCATAGCTCGGCTCGCATGATAGCTGGGAAGTGATGGTTGCCGATGTCGAATATTTTGGTCCCTTCGAGGAGGGCATCGATGATTTCTGGGTTTCTATGTCCGAGGTTGTAGGTTCCTCCGTTTAGATGGCAGTCAATAAGGCGATGTCCGTCCAGGTCCCACATGTAATACATTTCGCGCTTTGCCATAACAAAGGGAACCCCAACTTCTTGCCAAAAACGAGTTTTTCCTGAATTCCAATAGCGGATGGAATCCTCAAGAACTGCGGATTTGTTCCATTTCATAAGGAGTAATGAGAGTGAGGTTAATTTATGTGGATTTTGGTAATGCTTATTTGCTAATTAGGGTGGAGCGCTTCGAGGATGTCTTCGACAGACATGACCTGACAATAAATGTTATTAATGATTTCAAGTTCTTTATGGTGGAGTTCGTCTGTGCCTGCAGCACAACCCTCCTCCGCAACAACCACATTGAAGCTTTCATCTGCTAAGCTTCGGACTGTTGAGGAAACGCACTGATCCGTAAAAATCCCACAAACAACGACGTTTCGGATGCCTAAATTGTGAAGGAGCAAGCGGAGGTTTGTTCCGGTCAACGCACTATCTGTGGTTTTACAGAGGACAATCTCTTGCGGGAGTGGTGCAACTTCTGGGAGAATCTGTGAGGGTTCCTCCCAAGCAGGAAGGAGGAGATTATTAAAACCGGGGCGGCGTTGACTAAGGGAACGATCTGAACCATCGGGGGTCAAACAAGCAATTCGAGCAAAGATTATGCGAAGCTTTCGATTACGGAATTCTGCGAGGAGTTTTTGCACTGCCGGCAATACAATCGTGCGCATTCGGCGGAAAAAGGGGAGCCATTTTTCATATTCTTTTTGCTCTCTCTGGGAACGAGGAAGATTGGGATCATCTCTTAAGTAAACATTCTGAAGGTCTATAACGAGCAGAGCAGTCTCTTTTTCGAGCAAAACAATATTGGGTATATCCTCTAAATCCTGGTAGTAGAAGGACCGATAAGCGAATTTCCAATTCTTGGACATAACGATTAATGGACTAGAAAGCTTAGAGGTTAGGTGGTGAGTGGTGAGTGGTGAGTGGTGGGGTTATGGGAAGGTTGTGTTAAGCGGCTTCAAGAGCTTGGAGGGATTCGGGGAGGATTTGTCCACCGTCAACAATAAGGGCATGGCCGTTTATGTAGCTTGCTTCCTCGGAGGCGAGGAAAGCGACGGCATAGCCGATTTCCTCAACTGTGCCGAGACGTTTCAGGGGGATGGAGGCGGACATGGTATGGAGGTAATCTTGGCCGAGCTCTTCTAAACCCTCGGTTAAGATGTTACCAGGGAGGACCGCGTTTACCGTTATATTGTATTTTGCCAACTCGATAGCAGCAGTGCGCATGAAACCTAACATACCCGCTTTTGTAGCTCCATAATGGCTCCAACCTGGGTAGCCGGTATGAGGACCTGTAATGGAGGAAGTTAAAACAACTCTTCCAGCAGGACTTTTTTTGAGATAAGGCAAACAAGCCTTCACGCTAAAAAACATACCTTTTAAGTTAACATCCACGACTGCATCCCAATCTGATTCGTTCATTTCCTCGAGTTTGCAAGCTGGGAAGATGCCAGCGTTTGCACAAAGGATGTCTAATCCCCCGAAATCTGAAGCAGCGGAATTTGCAGCCTCCGTAATTTGTTCTTGTTTTGAGACATCGGCTGGATAAAATTTTGCGTTGAAGCCCTGCTCTTGGAGGCTCTTTGCATAAGCAAAGCCGAGATCAGGATTTCGGCCAACTAAAGCTACGGAAGCACCCTTGTTAGCTAAGACACGGGAGATGCCTTTTCCAATTCCACGAGTTGCACCCGTGACCAATGCAATTTTGTTCTGTAGTGGCTTCATTTTTTAATTCATATTTTGTATTTTTTAGACTTTGACTTTATTTTTTGCTCGAGCTAAAATAGCAAAAGTTAAGGTTACAGCGAGAATAGCAACGAAGACCGATAAGACGCCGATTGCAGGGATGATAGGCTGGTAGCCACTTGTCATCCGAGCATAGAGCCACTCCGGCAGCGTGCTATCAGCTCCCGTTGTGTAAAGAGAAAGAGCAAAGTTTCCCCACGAGAGTAGGACGCAGAAACACCCTGCGGAAATTATAGCTGGTTTTAGCAAAGGGAGAGTAATTCGGAGAAGAATCAGGAATTGTGAGGCTCCAAGATCGGCTGCGGCTTCTTCGAGAGAATGATCTAAGCTGTAAGCTTGGATCGCTATAATGAGAGTAGCGATTGGGGCAATCCAAACGGTGTGAGCAATTGCAGCAGTCCACCAAGTTGGCTGAATACCGAGGAAATTAAACCACAAAAGCAGTGCTAAACCAATAACACTCTGAGGCAAAAAAAGCGGGAGGAGAACTAGCTTGTGGAAAAACTTCTGCGCACCCCAACTGTAACGAGCATAAGCTAAAGCAGCAAAAAAGCCGATACTTAAAGAAAGGATTGTTGTCAAAGCCGCAATTTTAAGACTTGTGAAAACATAAGTCCGAACCTGGGCAGAATTTAGTGCTTCTCTATACCAACGAAAAGTTAAATCTTTCGTCGGATAAGGGAAGGAGAAATACCGTTTTTCTGAAAGAGAAGCTACTGCAGTGCTAAAGACGGGAAAGTAAAAAACTGCGAGAATTAAACTTGCATACAAGGAAAGGAGAATTTTTGAAAATTGAAATTTATATTGCATTTTTTATAATTACAATCTAATGCTCTGATTTACCAAGAATTTTAGCCAAATTGATTTTTGCTAGGACAAAAAAGACGAGCGATAAGGTAGCGAGGAGGAGGAGAGTAGAAAGAGCTGAACCCAAGGGCCAATTTTGACCATAGGTGAATTCGGTTTCGATGTCCGCGGCGATTACTACGATTGCTTGACCGCCCAGTATTTTGGCTTCGGCGATAGCACCGATGGACAAGACGAAAACGAGAACAGAGCCGATAGTTATACCTGGCATGGAGAGAGGAAGGTCAATTTTAGAGAAGACTTGCCAGGGGGAAGCACCGAGGTCGAATGCAGCTTCCCGAACTTGGTCTGGGATCATTTTGATGCCTAAGACCAGTGGGAAGAGCATAAAAGGGAGGTAAACATAGCACATCCCAAGGAGAATAACAGGAATATTGTAAAGGAGAGAATCTGTCTGGAAACCAAACAATTTTAGGGTTCCGCCGATGATTCCATTTTTCATCAAACCAATTACCCAACCGAATAAGCGAATATTTTCTGGAATGAAGAGGGAAGCAGCGATAGCATAAGTTAAAAACGTTGCAGAACTTTTAAAAACCTTGGCCATAGCAAAAGCTAAGGGATAGCAAATCAGAAGCAAAAGAATTACCGTGCAAATAGCTAATAAAAAGGACCAACCAAGAGATTTGATATAAGCTTGGCTAAAGATAAAAGAATAATTGGTAAAAGTTGGGAGCTGCCAGAGAGAAAAAGTCTTTGGCGGCATGAAACCAAACCAAATAACAAGCAAAAGAGGGATAACAAAAAAGCAAGCAGTTAAAAAAAGATAAGGAATTGAGAATAAAAAACCTGTTTTTGGCATTAAAACAGTTTTCACTGGAGGAATAAGGAGATGAGGAAGATGCTAAGAATTAAGAATTTGGCTCTCATGAGGTTCCCAGTAAACATAGTTTACTGGAGTTGGGATTGGCTCTTCCCGGAGTCGTTCGACAGTCAAAATGGTTCCACTTTCAACTTCAAAGTGAAATTGTTTTCTTGAACCGATGAGGAATTCGTTCAGGATGCGACCTGGGAGAGAATTTGCTGGCGAGGCTTGGGGAGTGGAAGAGAAACGAAGATTTTCCGGACGAATGAGCAGTTTTGCCTTTTGCTCGGAGGGAAGAGTTTCGGGTAAATGAATAAGGAATCTGGAGCGTCTCAACTCCCAAAAGGCGAAACTATTTCCAGTGCCGACGATGTCGAGCAAATTAACTTCGCCCATAAAAGAAGCGACAAACGCATTTTTCGGGTAGGAGTAAATTTCATGGGGAGAACCAATTTGCTCGATTTGTCCTGCCCGCAGGATAGCCAGACGGTCACTCATAACCATTGCTTCCTCTAAGGAATGAGTGACGTAAAAGAAAGTTTTCCCGGTGGTTCTTTGGATGTCTTTAAGTTCTTTCTGCAAGATTTTTCTCAATTGAGCATCGATGGCAGAAAGGGGCTCATCAAAAAAAAGGATTTCAGGATTGTAAGCGAGAGCGCGGGCTAGAGCCACGCGTTGGCGCTCTCCACCAGAACATTGAGAGGGGAATTTCTCATAATATTTGTTAGGATCGAGGTGGAGCATTTTTAGAAGTTCCCATGCCCGGGTCCTCCGCTCGCTTTCTCTCAGACCACGGATTTGCATAGGAAATTCGACATTCAAACCGACGCTCATGTGTGGGAAGAGAGCTAAAGTTTGGAAAACCATACAAGTTGGCCGCTTATTTGGCGGGAGATTATTGATAACGGAACCTTTGAGCTTAATAACTCCGCTCGTTGGAGCCTCCATCCCAACAAGCATTCGCAAAAGGGTTGTCTTTCCACTGCCACTTGGCCCAACCAAGGTAAAAAATTCGCCCTCGTTGACAGTCAGAGATACCTGCCGAACCGCTTCGTAGGACCCGTATTTTTTAGTTAGGTCCTGAATTTCGAGGAAATTGGGATTTTGGAACGTCGTTGTGGAGTTCTGTCTCTGGGGAGAACAACCGGCTAGGGGTTGTTGCATCACCGAGGAAATTTGAAATTTGTAAAATAAATTCTAAAGTTATGAGGAACGAGTGCGTTTGGCTTCATTATAAATAGCAGTGAGGCGGTCGTTATCGGGACAAATTTGATAATCAACGCTTCGATTCATTTCTTCTTCAAGCGTATCCCACTGGATAGCGTCGAGCTCATCCTTAGAGAATAACTTGAATACCTCGGGATTTGACATTTGCGAAACGGGGTTGTAAGTTCCTTCTGCGAAAGCAACGGCTTTACAGATTTCTGGCTTTTGAACGAAGAGGAGGAATTCCTCAGCGAGAGGAGAGAGGTTAGGATTGTTAACGAGGGATGTGATTTCAAACCATTGCATGGCTCCTTTTCCGTTGATAGGCCCAGATTTTGGCGAAATGCCAAGGACTTCTTTAAAGCCCTCGAAGCGGGCTGGTGAAGCTGTGTAGGTTCCACCCGTGAAGTAACAATCAATTTCCCCATTGACGAGAGCCTGATTCATTTGGACAAGGTCTGCGGTGATGAGCTTAGCGCCGGCAAATATTCGTTTGCAAACGTCCGAGTAGGTTGCGAATTGTTCTTCAGTAAGTTTGGTAAAGGGGTTGATGCCGGCGGTGATGCAGAGGTGCATAACGTTCCAATTGTCGTAAGCGAGGATGCCGTAGCGGTTTTTTAGGGAAGGGTCGAGGAACATGGGGAAGCCCTGATCTTCAGCAGTTTGGCGGCTGATTTTCTTGGTGTTGACGACAAAAGAAAATGGGCCAAAGCGTTGCATCATACCCAACAACTCCCCGTTGGGACCGAGAGCAAAGGGATTGACGCCCATTTTATCGTTGTAAAACCAATGCATCATTTTTTGGATGTAGGGCATGAACTTTTCTTTATTAAGGGGTTTAATTAGCCCTTCTGGAAACATTTGATCCCGCGCCCAGCATTGGTTGACATTAATAAGGTCCCAAACCCTCGTTTCCCCTGCACGGAGTTTATTAATCATGGTTGGGTCATCAGTAGCGGATTCAGCTCTTACAGTAGCTCCTTTAAAAGCTTTTCGGAAAGGACCGAGGACATTTTCGGTGTTGTAACCTTCCCAGCAAAGGATGTTGAGTTCCTTCTCTCGGGAAGAAGCCCATGCACGATGGAGGAAGGTGGGAGCTGCAATAGCAGCGGAGGCTAGAGCAGCTGTTTTGAGGAAGTTTCGTCGGGATATTTTTGGGGTTTTGTTTCTCATGACGATTGAGTTTTCTTGAGGTAAATAAGCAAAAGCCATGCCAAGATTTTGAGCAATTGAGCATGGGGCGGGGGGGGGTTATTCGACTTGGTCGGTTGTGTGGGTTAGGCGTGGGATGTTTGAGAGATTTGAGGGATTTTGGAGAAGGGAAACTGGGTGGATAAGTTCCTGGAGGCGGTTGTATGTGGCAAGGAAAGGAGGGGAAGTAAATTGTTGGCGGTTGCGTGGGCGGGGAACCGGATTTTGGATGATTTCTGCGATGCGGCCAGGGTTTGCGGAAAGCACAAGGATGCGGTCAGAGAGGTAAATGGCCTCGTCGAAGTCATGGGTAATGAAGAGGATGGTTAAATCCACTTTGCGCCAGAGCTCGAGGAGGTAATCCTGCATTTGAGCGCGGGTTTGGGCATCCAGTGCAGCGAATGGCTCGTCCATAAGGAGGATGCGAGGTTTGTTAGCGAGGGCACGAGCGATAGCGACGCGTTGTTTCATGCCGCCGGAGAGTTGGTGGGGATAAGCGTTTTCGTAGTCGGCAAGGCCAACGAGGGAAAGCCATTGTCGGGCTTCAGCTTCGGCTAGGAAATCAGGGATTCCTGCGATGGTTCGGCCAAACATGACGTTCTCTTTGACAGTGAGCCAGGGGAAGAGACTGTAATTCTGAAAAACCATGCCGCGTTCGGGGCCAGGGGATTGGACAGGCTTGTTATAAAGGAGAACAGAACCACTAGAGGCTTGCTCAAGACCAGCAATGATGCGAATAAGGGTGGACTTGCCACACCCGGAAGGGCCAAGAACACAGAGGAATTCACGGTGGTGGACATGAAAGGAAATGTTGTCGAGGGTTAGGCGCGGCGGAGTATTGGGGGCAGTAAAAGTTTTGGAAAGATTTTGGACAGTTAGGGTGATGGGGCGTTGCTGGATGCGTGCAAAACGCGCAGCAACTTCAGGGGATTGTTCGAGGTAGGAAGGAAGAGGGGAAGAGCTCATTTGCTCGAAGGAACACGAATGGGGAAGTTTCGCGGAACATAGTTGGGCTTAAGCCAGTTATAGAAAGAGCCGATGATGGAGCGGGAATCCCTGAAATGCCAGGGGAAGAGGGCTTTGCCGAGGTCGTCAAGCACTCGATCTGTTACGAAACCAATAATTCCAATCATAATAATTGCTACGTAAACGTTATCATAAATTCTGTATTTTGCCTGTTGATTGATGAAGAAGGTAATGCCGGAAGAGGCTCCGATGTATTCAGCGACGATGAGGTAAGTCCAGGCCCAACCGAGGAGGATTCGCATATCCTGATAGAGGTTGGGAGCGATAGCAGGGATAACGACGCGGGAGAGGAGCTGGCGTTGGGAGGTGCCGAGTGTGAGGGCTGCTTCAATGAGGTTGTATTCTACGTTACGGGTGGTATTTGCAATAACGAGGACCTGTTGGAAGAAAGTTCCGATGAAAATGATTGCGATTTTTGGGGCGTCGTAGATGCCGAGGATGGCGACAGCAAGTGCACCGAAAGCCGGAGCTGGCATGTAACGGATGAAATCAATGACGGGTTCGGTGAGACGGGCGATTGGTGGGTAAACGCCGCAGAGGATGCCGAGTGGCAGTCCAATAAGCGAACTGTAGAAGAAACCCCAGAAAATGATTTGGATGCTGTGCCAGAGGCTTTCGTGCAGCCAAGGTTCGCCTGGACGTCGAGGTGGAGTCGTGAATGCTTTGTAGAAGGCGATAGCGACTTCGTGTGGTGCGGGGAGGAAAATGGGATTGGCAGGGATGCCCTTTGCTGGGGTTTTGCCTTCGACGATGGCTTTTTGGTTGGCGGAATTGAAATCCGCTTTTTTCATGAGCATGTTTTTTTGGAGAAAAGTCAGGGAACCTGGGTCTGTGATTTTGACGTAAGGGTGCCAAAGCCAAGGGATATAGCTAAAAGCAGCCCAGAGAAGGAGGGGAAGGAGGAAGGAACCAATGGTGAGTAGTGGGGACCAGTGCGGATCAAGGGGCCGGAAAGGACGAAAAAAACGCGTTTTCACCGAAGGGAGGATCGGCAGAATTGAGGGAGAAAAAGAGTTTCCCAGTGGAGAGAAATTACGGTTTTTTGAGGAGCTTGAGGGTAAGGGAAGGTTCGATATAAGCTGCTACATCCTGGGGCGTTTTATAGACGTTATTGGCGACGTTAAAAGCGTCTGCGTTTTTGCAGGAGCCGTAGAGGGAAGAAAGGTCATCGGTTTTTTCGTAAGCGCGTGCGGCTTCCTCAAGGGTGAGGATTTTAGTTCCTGCGAGGAAGGGGCGGTATTGCTCTGGGGTGAGGTTTACGCGGGCAGAAAGGATGCGAAGAGCCTCCGGCTCGTTCGCTGGGTTGAGGAGGAAATCAACGACGCGATACCAGACTTTGACAACTTTTTGCCAATCGTTGCTGCGAGTTGCAAGGCTGGCTGGGTTTACAGCAAGGACATCGTAAATGAGACCGGGGACGTCACGTGTGGTAAAAATGGCTTTGCTCCTAGGGACTGCTTGGAGGGCTTGGCCGGAGTTTGGCTGCCAGGCCACGATAGCATCGACATCGCCAGAGGCAAGGGCTTTGGGAGTTTCATGGGTAGGTATGTTAACGAGAGTCACGTCGGATTCCTTCATGCCGTGTTTCTCGAGAGCTTTCAGAAGGAGGAGGTGGCTGAGGAAGCCGACCTCGACTCCGACTTTCTTGCCTTTAAGTTCTGGGATGGAGGAAATGCCCGGGCGGGCAACAACCATGTCATTACCGTTGGAGTAATCGTTGATGAGAATCATTTTGCTGGGAGAGCCATTTGCTCCTGTAACAAGGGTATCGCCATTACTCATGCAAACGGCATCTACTTGCCCAGCGGCAAAAGCCTCCATTGAAGGCACATATTCAAACCATTCAAATTGGACTTCAACACCTTCCTCTTTGAACCAATTCTTATCAATTGCAATCTGCCAGGCAACCCAACCAGGCCAATCGGAGTAGGCAATGCGAAGGGGCTGAGCAAGGGAGCAAGCAAGAGTGGAGAGGAGGGTAATGATATGAAGGAGCGTCAGCTTATTCATAACAATTTGTTATTTTTTTGTTACGTTACGTTTTTCTTGATGAATTTTTTTTGCTACTTTTTTGTGAATTGGTAGCACGAAAGAAAATCAGCATGAATTGTGCCATTAGTTAGCGTCGTGAGATTGGAGCCAATGCAACCAACTCTTGTAGTGGGAAATATCCTTAGCGTTGTGGGTGGCGGCTGCTTCACAGAGGAAGCCTTTGACGGTGGAACCGTCGCTGAGGGAGATGTTTCCAAGAGAGAGGGGATGCTGGGTAGTATCTAGGAGGGAACCGATGTTTTGTAAGGGGATGGAGTAAATTTCAACTTCGATGGAGTGGCCATTTTGTGGGGAGAAGAGTAAACCGGGTTTTGGTGGGAAAGTATGAGGGAGAGCAAAGAGGCGATAACTTGGAGCAGTAGTAGTAGTTTTGACGTAAGTTGCGCCGAGTTGGAGGAGTTGAGAATGGAGGGGTTGGCCGCGTCTGTGAGCACCGCAGACAGCAAGAAGGGTTTGAGGATTGGCTTGGAGGGGGTGAGCTGCGTGGAGGAATTCCTCGGCAGCGTTTAGGAGGAGGTTTTCGTGGAAAGGAGGAGCGATGAGGGACTGGGCAGTCGGGAGGAGGTGTCTGGTTGTGCCGAAGGGGATTGTGACAGCACAGAGGTCAAGGAGGTTTAGGAAATGGGTGAAGGAACCGAGTTTGAAATTGAGCTGGATGGGGTCGTTGCGAATTTCATCGATGGAATAAGAGGTTGGGATAGTTGGGAAGAGGAGGAAGTGAATTTTGCTCCAAATGTGGCGGGTTTGGAGCTGGATGGACTGGAGTTTGTGGAGAGCGGAGAAGGTTTGGTGGGCAGAGATATTCTCTGCGTTGAGGATGATGGAGGAAACGGTGGGGTCGAGGTATTGGGGAGATTTTTTTTGGAATTTGCGAATCGAAGGAGCAAGGGAGGCATAACGTTCAGCGACCCAAGGCCCTTGGTAAAGGAGGTTGCCTGCCTCAAAGAATGGGTTTGGGTTGATTTCGAGGAGGCGATGGCCGAGGGATTGCCAAAGCTGAATGGCTTGTATGTAAGCGTTTTTTGAGGAAATGTCGTTCTCCCATGTAAGGGAATTGGGGTTTGCGAAACCGATATTCCACGGAGGTGGAGGAGGCGGTAGGAGTGGAGGTGCTGGGCGGGACCAAGGGTCGGCAGGATCGTGGAAGGCGCAGAAGTGGAGCAATTTGCGTGCAAGGGGGAGGGATTTGGTGAAAAAGGAGATGCAATCGAGGGAACGACAAGCTGGGACTACTCCGCGGGTGCTGAGGAGACCGCGGGTGGGTTTTAGGCTAATAATTCCATTGAGGGCGGCGGGGACACGACCGGAGCCAGCCGTATCGGTAGCCAAAGCGAAATGAACATGGTCGAGAGCGACGGCGACAGCAGAACCTGAGCTTGAACCACCTGCGATAAGGGAGGGGTTGTGGGGATTGGGAACTATGCCGTAGGGGGAACGAGTTCCGACGAGGCCCGTTGCGAATTGGTCGAGGTTGGTCTTGCCAATACAGATGGCTCCGGCATTGAGGAGAGCTTGAACAACGGGATTGGAACTTTTGGGGTGGTAAAGGAATGGAGGGCAAGCTGCAGTGGTTGGGAAGCCGGCAACGTCAATGTTGTCTTTAACAGCAAATGTGTAACCGGAAAGGGAGGATTTCCTGCGTTGGGTGGAGAGGTCTGTTTCGAGGATTTCTGGTGATTTGAGGGTAATATAAGCGTTGAAATTAGAATGAGAACTGAGTTTGTTTAGGAGATTGGGGAGTTCTTCGATGGAGAACGGAGGCGGGAGATTTAAGGGATGAGAATTCACTTCGGTTGAAGGATTGCGAGAATTTGCCCTGCAGAAACCGGTTTGCCTTCGGTAATATGCCACGAGAGGAGGATTCCGTCGGAGGGAGAAAGGATTGGGGATTCCATTTTCATGGATTCAATGATCGCGATTGGTTGATTCGTCTGGATGGGCTGGTTGGACTGAACGAGAATTTTCCAAAGGATTCCGGAGAGAGTGGAGCGAATGGGGGTGGTGTTAGGTGGAATCTCTAGTTCAAGGTCAGTAAGTGGCTGGGTTGCTGGGAGAGCTGCTTCCTCCGTCTCGAGGGCAGGGAGAGATTTCCAACGAGAGCGTTCTTCAAGGAAAGCGGCCTGTTGTTTTCGTCTGAAAGCTTCGATGGAGGATGCGTTTTGCTGGAGGAATTGGCGGTATTGCTTCCAGTTGAAGGTAGATTCTTCGATCGGGATTTGGAATCTGCCGAGGGGGAAGTCGCGGCGAATTTTGAGGAGCTCTTCAGCGGAAACAGGATAGAAATGGATTCGGTCGAAGAAATCGAGGAGCCAAGGTTTGTGGGGAGGAAATTGAAGAGAGGGACGGAGAGAATTCCAAACTTGGACGGTTCGGCCGAAGAGTTGGTAGCCGCCTGGCCCCTCCATTCCATAGATGCAGAGGTAAGCTCCGCCAATACCGACGGAATTTTCTGCGGTCCAAGTGCGGGCTGGATTATATTTGGTAGTTACGAGGCGGTGGCGTGGATCGAGAGGGATAGCAACAGGAGCCCCGAGATAAACATCGCCAAGACCTAGGACAAGATATTGTGCCTGGAAGATGATGTCGTGAACTTCTTGGGTGGAGTCGAGGCCGTTTATGCGGCGGATGAATTCGATATTGCTTGGGCCCCAGGGGGCATTGGGATTAACGGTGCGCATGTATTTTTCGATAGCAAGCTGAATTGCAGGATCGTCCCAAGAAAGAGGGAGATGGAGGATGCGGGAAGGGACTTCAAGATCCTCGAGGTTGGCAGTTTCCGCATCGGCTTCTTCGATGAGCTTAAGGAGATGGTTGCGAGGAAGTTGTGAGGGATTGAAGTGAATTTGGAATGAGCGGATGCCTGGCGTGAGGTCGAGGATACCTGGGATATTTCGATTGCGGAACCAAAGGTGGATGGCATGGACGTGGAGGCGGAGCTCGAGGTCAAGGATGTTGGGGCCATATTCAATGAGGAGATAATCGTCGCCGGCTAAACGGACGTTGAGCTCGGGCTGATTGGGCGCTGCAGGACGGTGGAGGCAAAGAGGGGATGGAAGAGAGGAGGAAGGAGTGAGAAGATGGGGAATGGGAAGTGTCTCATGAGGGGTGGGAACTTCCGGATAAGCGAGTTGGGTAATGGCTTGTTGGGTTTGCTGAAAAGCGAGATCGGCCTCGTCGGGGGAAATAGGGAGGAATTGAACAGTATCGCCAGATTGGAGCTGGCCGAGAATCCAGCGGTCGGCTTGAATGACAGTAGCTGGACAAACAAAACCGCCGAGGCTTGGGCCGTCTGTAGCAAGAAGGATAGGCATGTCGCCAGTGAAATCAATTGTGCCGATGGCGTAGGGGTTGTCGTGGATATTCGAAGGGTGGAGGCCTGCTTCGCCACCGTCTGGACGAGCCCATTGCGGTTTTGGGCCAATGAGGCGAATGCCAGTAGAGTTGGAATTGTAGTGGACGGTAAAAGTGGAAGAGAAGAGGGTAGAAATGTCGTTCTCTGTAAAGAAGTCGGGTGCTCCGTGTGGTCCGTAGATGACACGGAGATACCAATGTTTGGACCAAGCCTGTTTTTTTGAAATGGACTTTGGTTGAAAATGGGAAGGGGAGTCCATAGGGGGGATATGCAAAATATCGCCAGCGCGGAGGGGACGGCCAGCGTGTCCGCCGAATTGACCTAAGACGAAGGTAGAAGAGCTGCCAAGGAATTTTGGAACGAGGAAACCGCCCCGAACCGCAAGGTAGGCACGGCAACCGGGTGGAAGGATTTTGCCGAGCCGGAGGGTTGTATTTGCTGGGAGATGGACGGTTTGGTTTAAAGGAATGGAGGCTTCGATTTCTGCGCCTGTAATGGCAACAATTGCGTCGCAGAGAAAAAGGAGGGTAGGTCCAAGAATGGTAATCTCAAGTGCTGGAGCAGATGGGGGATTGCCGACGAGAAGATTGGCAAGTTGGAAGGAAGCATAGTCCATAGGACCAGAAGGAGGGACACCAACATGCCAATAGCCGATTCTTCCCGGCCAGTCCTGGAGAGTAGTGAGGGTGCCAGGTTCAATGACTTCGACGGCGTTTGGACAATAAGGAATGGAAGGGAGAAGGGAAGTGGTAGGGTTGCCTGCTTGGAACTGCTCGTGCGAAAGAATGGTGGAGAGGAGCTTTGCGTTGGTTTCGAGGCCTGAAATTTCCGTTTGTTCCAAGCCTTGGATAAGAGACTCAATGGCTTCGGAACGGGATGGAGAATGCGCAATGAGCTTCGCAAGGAGAGGGTCGTAATGAGGAGTAACCTCTGACCCAAGGGCAATGTGGGTTTCTATTCGGAGATTTTTTGGCAAAGACCAGTGCGTTACACGGCCGGAACTTGGCTGGTAGTTGCGATGGGGAATCTCGGCATAGAGACGCGCTTGAATGCTGTGGCCTTTTGGCTCGAGGGGAATTTGAAGGAATTCTGTTTCTCCCCGAGCGAGACGAATCATCCACTCGACGAGGTCAATCCCATAGACTTCTTCTGTAACACCATGCTCGACTTGGAGGCGAGTATTGACTTCGAGGAAATAAAAGTCGAAGGTTTTAGCATCGAGGAGGAACTCGACAGTTCCTGCAGAGCGATAGTTTACAGCTTGCCCCAACTTTTGGGCACAACTTAAAAGAGCGAGGCGGGGTTTTTCTGGGAGGTTAGGAGCGGGGGTTTCCTCGAGGATTTTCTGGTTTCTTCGCTGGATGGAGCAGTCGCGTTCCTGCAAAGCGAGAACGTAACCTTTACCATCGCCGAAAATTTGGACCTCGACATGGCGAGCTAAGGGTAGGAATTTTTCGAGGAAAACGCCCGGGTCCTTGAAGTTAGCTTGCGCCAAGCGAGAGACGGTATCGAAATTGGATTGAAGGTCATCGGGATTAAAACAGATTCGCATACCGATACCCCCACCTCCGGCGGTGCTTTTGAGGAGGACTGGGTAACCGATTTTCTGTGCTTCGATGAGTGCATGGTCAACAGAATGGAGAATAGGGGAGCTTGGGAGGATGGGGAGTCCTGCGCGCTGGGCTATTTCTTTGGCATGGTGTTTAAGGCCGAAGGTTTTGATGTTGTCTGGTGTTGGACCAATGAAGGTGATGCTGTTTTCCTCAAGGGTTTGAGCAAATAGGGGATTTTCGCTCAGAAAGCCGTAGCCGGGATGGACTGCGGTTGCGTGAGTTTTCTTGCAGGCATCAACGATTGCTTGGATGTTGAGATAGCTCTGGGAGGGGTTGGGTGGTCCAATGCAAATGGCTTCATCGGCAGTGTCGAGGTGGGTGGAAGTAATGTCTGCCTCAGAATAAACAGCGACGGAAGGGATACCCAGTCTTTTAAGAGTTCGGGCGATGCGGCAAGAAATTGTTCCTCGGTTTGCAATTAAGACCTTCATGCAGGTGCAGACTCAAAGAAAATAAATGGATCCGGAAACGAGGAGAAGCTTGAGTTCGAGTTTTTTTAAGAAATGGGTGGCCAGATTGTGACTTGAACCGGAGTGGGATTGTAAGCGTTGCAGGGGTTATTAAGCTGCGCACAGTTGGAAATAAGACATATGACGTCACACTCTGCTCGAAGCTCAACATATTTGCCGGGTGCTGAAATGCCATCGGCGAAGGTTAAGCCGCCCTCGGACGTGAGGGGAACATTCATAAAGAAGTTGATGTTGTTGGTGATGTGACGTTTGGTAAAGCCACGGCCGAAACGGGCGATTTGGAGAAGGAAGGTATCGCGACAGTTGTGCATGTGGCGCTTTTGCAGCGCGTAGCGGACCATGTTGCTTTCAGCAGCGCAAGCACCGCCTAGAGTATCGTGTCGCCCACACGTGTCAGCGATAATGGTTAGGAGGTGGGTCCCTCGGATAGAAAGGAGGCGGGAACCCGTTGTGAGAAAAGAGTTTTTCTGAGAACGAATGGTTTGCTGGGGGCAATAGTGGTCGTCCGGATCGAAAGCATTGAAAAAAAGGGTATCTACTGCTTGATTGCCCTCAAGGTCGGTAATTCGAAAGATGTGATTTTTGGGAATTTCACGCATCCAGCCGTCACCAGGTAGAATGGTTTCATTATAGATCGCTGTTGCTGGGTCAAGGTTTGAAGTCGTCATGGCTTGATTTGGGTTCGTAGGGTTAGGTTTTTTTGGATTAAGATGAATTTTTCTATAAATTTTATAAAAAATATCGCTCGGTGAGCTGGAAGCCACGCTGGTTTTCGGGGCAGGAGATACGGCAAAGATCGTCGGCTGCAGGGGGTGGTGTTGTGAAAACGACGAGCTCGATTGGGGAAGGGTTGTAAGTTCCTGGAGGTTCGAGTGGGTGAGGTGTTGCGGATAGGATGACGAGTGTATTCATTTCAGAGCGAAGGATGACGGAAGAATTTGGGGGAGAGGAATTCGGATAAAACGTTAACTGACCAGTTTCTGTGGGAACGACTTTTGAAAAGAGATTGAGGCACATGACAAGGTCGGGTTCGCCCAAGCCATATTTTCCAAGTTCGATAAGGAAGTTCTCTCGGCCATTTCGATGGAAGGCATTGCGAGCTTGGTAGAAATTTTTAGACCCAAATGCGGCATGGATCGTTTCTGGTGTAGAGGGGCCACAAAGGGGGTCATGCCAACCGACAGAATCGTAAATAACGGAAAGAAGGATGCGTCCCATGTCAGAATAGAGACAATGACCTGCAGTGATTTTGGATGTGTGCTGGGCTTTGAGAGTGTCGGGGAGGTTTAGTCGCTCGCACAATAATTCGAAATTGAAGGCAAGGAGGGAAACATTGGCGTTAGATTGTAAGTTTGTAAGCTTAAGAGCTGTGTTCCGTTTTAAGATATGGGACCACGTAGCTCCTCCTTGGAGAACCTCCGTAAAACGAACGGCTGACTCAGGAATGTTTGGATATTGAGGATTCATAACGTTACGATGGGCTATAAATTGGTGGGAGAAGGGTGCTGCTGAGTTGCAGAGTTGTGTTCTTTATTCCTTTTAAGGCAGAAAAACGGTTTTTTAACAAACGCAGGGTTTCGGCATGTCCTTGAACGAGCAAAATTTGTAGGCTGTGTTCCTGCTCAAGATGCACCAACTGAATAGTTATTATTTCCTTGAGAAATTCATGTTGGATTTTGGTAATGGAGGAGAGCAAGTTAGGGCGGTTGTGGGGGTAGATAAAAGTCATTACTCCCATGAGAATGGAGTCAGGGTTTGTGGCGGCATCCTCCGTCAAAGCACTATGAATTAGGCTTGCGAGTGCATGAGAGCGGTTAGGGAATTTCCGATCACGAACCATTTTGTCGAGGGAAGATACAAGCTCCTCGGGCATAGAAACGCTAAATCGAACGAGGCGACGTTTAGTAGGCATCTGCACGTGCTACAAATTTTTGAATTTATAACACAAATAAGCAATAATCGTGCCAGATTAAGGACGTATTTGAGTTTTTTGTCAATTAAAAAATAATAAAATAACGTAACATAACAGAAAATTAACGTAACATATTATGTTTAATTTTCTTCTTCAAAGGGAGCGAGAGGAGGCTAGAATGGGGGTGCTAATGATGAAGGGGACACGAGCGAAAATTTGGGGATGTTTTGTTTTTGCGCTACCTTGTGTGATTGGCCTTGGGCTTGGGGTGAAGCGGCTTATGTTACAGAATTTTACGGATGGGGCTTTTTACCTTGGCTATGCGATGCATTATGAATTGAACTTGGAGCAAGGGGGGTTCTGGTATTATTCGGTTCGCTGGCCTGCGATTTTGTGGGACGCGTTATGGATTGGAACATTTGGGGAGTGGGGATTCGTCATGGGGAGGTATTTTTTGAG
>JAOAAX010000036.1 GCA_026418675.1 Chthoniobacterales bacterium
CCTCCAACCCCTGCTCCTTCGCTCAAAAAGGCGCCCTCGCAGCCCTCAAGGGCGACCAACAATGCGTCGAAGACATGCGCGCAGAGTTCGATATGCGCCGCCAATACATGTTCTCTCGCATCGAAAAAATGCCTTACATCTCAGCAGTCCGCCCTCTCGGCGCCTTCTACATCCTCGCCAACATCGCAAGTTTCGGCCTCTCCTCCTCCCAATTCGCTGAACGCCTCCTCGATGAATACCAGGTCGCCGTCGTCCCTGGCATCGCCTTCGGCGACGACCGCACCATCCGCCTCAGCTACGCAACAGGCATGGACGTCATCAAAAAAGGCCTCGACCGCCTCGAAGAATTCTGCTCCAAACTCCGCTAAACCACCCTCCCCCTCCTACTCCCAAACCTATGTCCGCTAAATCTCCTGACCCTCTACCTCCCTCCCCCCACACCACCACTCACCAAAAACTCGACCCCCATCGCTCACGCGAACTCGACCTCGCCATCCAACAAATCGCCAAAGAATTCGGCGAAGGCGCCATCATGCGCTTCGGCGATCAATCCCAGACCCACGTAGCCGTTATCCCATCGGGCAACATCCTCATTGACCGCGCCCTCGGCATCGGGGGCTTCCCTCGCGGCCGCATCATCGAAATCTTCGGCCCCGAATCCTCGGGTAAAACCACCCTCACCCTCACAGCCATCGCTCAAGCCCAAAAAAACGGCGGTCTCGCCGCTTTCATTGACGCAGAACACGCACTCGACCCTGCTTACGCCAAACGTCTCGGCGTCCGCCTCGACGACCTCCTCATCTCCCAGCCAAGCTCAGGCGAAGAAGCCCTCCGCATCTGCGAAACCCTCATCCGCTCCAACGCCCTCGATGTCATCGTCGTTGACTCCGTCGCCGCTCTCGTCACAAAAGCTGAACTCGAAGGCGAAATCGGCGACGCCGTCGTCGGCGCTCAAGCTCGCCTCATGAGCGCAGCTCTCCGCAAACTCACCTCTCTCATCTCAAAAGCCAACACCGTCTGCATCTTCACTAACCAAATCCGCGAAAAAATCGGCGTCATGTTCGGGAACCCAGAAACTACCCCAGGAGGGAAAGCCCTCAAATTCTACTCAAGCATCCGCATCGAAATCCGCCGCGTCAACCCCATCAAAGCCAACGACGGCTCCGTCACAGGCAACCGAACCAAAATCAAAGTAGTCAAAAACAAACTCGCTCCTCCTTTCCGTGAAGCAGAGTTCGACATCATGTTCAACGAAGGCATCTCCAATGTCGGCTCCCTCCTCGACCTCGCTCTCGAACTCAACATCCTCGAAAAACGCGGCTCCTGGATCAGCTTCAAAGGAACCCAAATCGCTCAAGGCCGCGACGCAGCTAAAGAAACACTAAAAAACGATACGAAACTCTATTCAGAAATCGAGTCCCTTGTCCTAAAATCCCTCGAACAACAAGAAAAAATCTAATTACAACCCCCCTCCCCCCCATCCACTTAACGCGCATGGCTCTCCTCACCGCCACTTCCGCGCACCCAACTATCCCTACCCGCCGTTTCGGCTCAACCAACCTCCCCATGCCCATCTTCACTTGCGGCGGTATGCGCTTCCAACAATCCTGGGACGATCAACCCCTCGACCAAATATCCCCTCAAAACCAGCAAAAACTCGAAGAAACCATCCACCGCGCACTCCAACTCGGCTTCCGCCACATCGAAACCGCCCGCGCCTACGGCACCTCAGAAATTCAGCTCGGCCTCGCCCTCCAAAACTTCCCTCGCAACTCCTTCCTCCTCCAAACCAAAATTCCACCGCTGCCCGCAGAGAAATTCCGCCAAGCCTTCCTCAATTCCCTCCAAAAGCTCCGCACCACCTACGTTGACCTACTCTCCATCCACGGCATCAACAACCAACAACTCCTCGACTTAACACTGCAGCCAAATGGGGCACTCCACGCCGCGCGCCAACTCCAGCGCGAAGGACTCGCCCTCCACATCGGCTTCTCCACACACGCACCCCTCCCCATCATACTCAAAGCTATTCGCTCTGGCGAATTCTCCTACGTCAACCTCCATTGGTATTGGATCTTCCAGGAAAATTCTCCAGCAATCGAAGAAGCCGATAAATACGACATGGGTGTCTTCATCATCAGCCCAAACGATAAAGGCGGAAAACTTTATGACCCACCTCAAAAACTCCGCCAACTCACCCACCCCTACCACCCCATGGTTTTTAACAACCTCTTCTGCCTCTCAAACCCAAACGTCCACACCCTCAGCCTCGGCGCAGCAAAACCTTCCGACTTCGACGAACACCTCAACACCATCCCCCTCCTACCAAACGCTAGACAAATTTCCGCATCCATCGACCAGAAACTCCAAAATGCCGCCGTCGCTCAAGTCGGTTCCTCCTGGTGGCATCATTACCTCGACGGAATCCCCGAATACGAACAAATCCCTGGCCAAATAAACATCCGCGTCATCCTCAGGCTATGGACCCTTTACCGCTGCTTCGACATGCTCGCCTACGCACAAATGCGTTATAACCTGCTCGGCAACGCAGGTCACTGGTTCCCTGGTAACAACGCAGCCAATTTTGACGATATACAAATCCAAAACTCAATCCCAAATTCACCATTCCGTAACCAAATCCCACAAATCCTCCGCGAAGCCCATTCCCTCTTCTTCAAAGCTCCAGCCAAACGCCTATCAAAAGACTAACCCAAACACCCATCACAATTTTCCCTTCCCCAAACCAGCCTGTTTCTTTTAATTCCAAACATGCAAAAACCAACGATCCGAGCCGCTATCGTCGGCGCAAGCGGTTACTCAGGACAAGAACTCCTCCGCCTCCTCCTCCCTCACCCCAACGTCCAGATCGTTTCCATCACCTCAAGACAGTTCGCAGGGAAACCACTCGCCGAAGCTTTCCCAGCATTCGCTTCCCTACCCTCCTCACAAATCACCTTTTCTCAGCCGGAAATCCAAGCCCTCCTAAATTCAGATGCTGATGTCTTCTTCTTAGCACTCCCACACGGTGCAGCGGCGGAATTTGCACTGCCTCTCTTCCAAAACTCGCGCAAGGTTATTGACCTCAGTGCAGACTTCCGCATCCGAAACCCAGAATCCTACCTCGAATTCTACGGACACCCCCACCCTGCCCCAGAACTCCTCCCTCACGCTACTTACGGTTTGCCAGAAATTTACTATAGCCAAATCCAAAAATCTTCCCTCATTGCTTCCCCCGGCTGTTACCCAACAAGCATCCTCCTCGCGCTCATCCCCCTCATCAAAAACAAACTAATCCTCCCAAAACCCATCTTCGTCTCAAGCTCCAGCGGAACTTCCGGCGCAGGGAAAAAAGCAGATGAATCTCTCCTCTTTTCGGAAATCTACGGCTCCGTCCGATCCTATAGCATCCCCAAACACCGCCACCTCGCAGAAATCGAACAGGAACTCACCCTCGCCGCAGGCATAGAAACCCGCATCACTTTCGTCCCTCACCTCGTCCCAATTAACCGCGGCATTCATACAACCATCTTCACACAACCATCCTCCCCATCCCTCAAAGAAGAGGACTTCTTTGACGCTCTCAAAAACGCTTACAAAAACTCCCCCTTCATCCGTATCCGCCACACACTCCCAGACACCAAATTCGTCGCCAATTCCAATTTCTGCGACATCTCCCTCCGCCTCGACACTCGCACCAATTCCCTCATTCTCCTCTCCTCTCTCGACAACCTCACAAAAGGAGCAGCAGGCCAGGCCATCCAATCCATGAACATCCTCTTCGCCCTCCCTCAATCAACCGGATTCTTCTAACACCAAGCCAATCAAGCTTAAAATGGATACAAACATCGTTAATATCGAAGGCGGTGTCTGTGCACCAGCAGGCTTCCTCGCCGCTGCCGCACATGCAGCCATCAAACGAATCCCCTCCAAAAAAGATGACCTTGCAGTAGTTTACTCAGAATCTCCCTGCATCGCCGCTGCAGTCTTCACTACCAACCGTGTAAAAGCCGCTCCAGTCCAAATCTCCCGCCTCCACCTGCGCTCACCCCACCATCACGGCGTCATCCTTAATAGCGGCAACGCTAACGCATGCACCGGGAAAATTGGGCTCTCCCACGCCAAACAAATGACTCACGCAATCGCCTCCGCCCTCGGCCACAAACCCGTCCACTTCCTCGTCTGCTCTACTGGCCGCATCGGCGTCCCATTACCCATCGAAAAAATCCTACAAACCATCCCATCACTCGTCTCCCGCCTCTCCCCTCACGCCAGCCATTCCGCAGCAACCGCAATCATGACATCCGATACCTTCCCAAAAGAAGCCGCTCTCCAAATCTCCTCCCCCAATTCCTCCTTCCGTATCGGCGCAATCGCAAAAGGAGCAGGCATGATCGCCCCCAACATGGCTACTATGCTATCTGTCATAACAACAGATGCTGCGATCGAAAAAAAACTCGCCCAATCACTCCTCCTCTCAGCCGTCAACCAATCCTTTAATCGCATAACCGTTGACGGCGACACAAGCACCAACGACTCCGTCATCCTCCTCGCAAATGGACTCTCCAAAACACTAATCTCCCACCAAAATCCCGCACTACTCGAATCCTTCCTCTCCGCTCTCCAATCCATTTGCCTCCACCTCGCCCACCTCATCGTCAAAGACGGCGAAGGCACCACCCGCGTCGTTAAGATCCTCGTCGAAAACGCAAAATCTCCCAACCAAGCCAAAAAAGCCGCTCAAGCCGTCGCAAATTCCATCCTCCTCAAATGTGCGCTCGCAGGCGCTGACCCCAATTGGGGACGTATCCTCGATGCACTCGGCTACTCAGGCGCCACCTTCAACCCATCCCGCATCAACCTCTTTTACGAAAACCTTCATGTCGTCAAAGACGGCACCGCAGGACCAGATGCAGATTCTCCTCAGCTCAAAACTATCGCAGAAAAAAAAGAGTTTACAATCCGAATTCAACTCAATTCCGGTTCAGCTTCCCATTGGCTCCTCACAACTGACCTCACGGAAGAATACGTCCGCCTTAACCTGAGCGAATAATCCCTCCAAAAATATCCAAAAAAATGATTCACGACCAGGAACTCGAAAAACGGGCAGCCATCCTCATCGAAGCTCTCCCCTACATCCAAAAATTCCGTCGCCAAACTTTCGTTATCAAATACGGCGGAAGTGCCATGGAAGAAACTCACCAGGTCGAACGCCTCCTCCGCGATATCGTTTTCCTCGAAGCAGTAGGCATCAAACCAGTCCTTCTCCACGGCGGCGGTAAGGCAATATCCCGCCGCATGCGCGAAGCCGGACTCGAGCCACGCTTCGTCAACGGACTCCGCATCACCGACCAGCAAACTATCGAAATCGTCCGCGCAGCTCTCGACGACGAAATCAACCCTTTCATCGTCCAAACTATCCGTTCCTACGGCGGAAAAGCTCAAGGCCTCTCAGGCAAAGACGTCTTCCTCGCTAAACCTCTCGAACCTCAGCTCGACGACTCCGGTAACCTTATAGACCTCGGCTTCGTCGGCGAAGCCCACAGCGTGGACCTTGAAGAAGTCTTCCACCTCTTGCAAAACGACACCGTTCCGGTTATTTCCCCCATCGGTTCAACAGACGACGGCATACTCCTCAACATCAACGCAGATATCGCAGCAGCAGCACTCGCAGTCGCTCTCAAAGCATCAAAACTCATCTACGTCAGCGACGTCCGAGGCATCCTCCGCTCCCCATCCGACCCATCCTCCCTCATCCCAACTGTCCATATTCAGGATATACATATCTTAATACAAGACAACGTTCTCACAGGAGGTATGATCCCCAAAGTTCAGTCCGCCGTCACAGCCTTAAAAAAAGGCGTCTCAAAAATCCATTTCATCTGCGGTGCAATCCCTCATTGCCTCTTGCTAGAAATATTCACAGACAAAGGCATCGGCACTGAAATTACTCTCTGATCTATCCCTCCCCTAATGGCTAACCAGCAAAACCAAAAGTCCAAATCTGCATCCCAAAAAATACCTAGAAAAAAATTTCGCATCCTTATCGCCGACGATCACGAAATCGTCCGCCACGGCCTCCGCAACCTCATCGAATCCGAAGAAAATTTCCAAATCATCGCTGAAGCAACCAACGGTCGAGATGCCGTTCAATTAGCAAACCAGCTCAAACCCGACATCGTTGTCCTCGATATCGCCATGCCAGACCTCAACGGCATCGAAGCAACTCGCCAAATCCATGCTGCTTCCCCGAATACCCGTATCGTCGTCTTCACAATGCACGAAACCGAAAACCTCGTGCAGGAAATCTTCCGCGCAGGCGCAAATGCCTACGTCCTTAAATCCGACGCCGGAAGCCACCTCCTAAAAGCCCTCCAGGCCGTTATCGAAGGTCGCCATTTTTTTAGCTCAAAAGTCTCAGAACTCATCTTCGAAGGCTTCCTCCGCGCTTCACAAGCCCCCACTACCTCTACCCAACCCTCAATATCCCCTGAAACACCTAGAATCACCACACGCGAACGCGAAATCATCCAGCTCCTCGCAGAAGGCAAAAGCAACAAAGAAGTCGCCTCTATACTCGGAATCAGCGTCAAAACTGCTGAAACCCACCGCGCCGCCATCATGCGCAAACTAAACCTCCATAGCCTCAGCGAACTCGTCCGCTACGCCATCCGCAACCAAATAATCGAACCCTAAACCTCACCACACTCCTTCCTCTGCACAAACCACACTGCTTTTACAATCCTAAACAATCTACTTCAAAGTCTATAATCAAAACTTCCTCTCCCCAACCATCGCAATAAAACCAGCCCCTGCCACACGCTCCCCGTCATACAAAACAGCCACCTGCCCCAGTGTTAGGGCGCGCTGCGGCTTTTCAAATTCAACCTTCACCCACTCCCCATCCTTACTCACCAAAGCTCTCTCCGCTGCAGCCCGATATCGAGGCCGAACACCATATTCCCCCGGTATCTTAAGCTCACTCCCTGGCCAACTCACATCATTCAACCAGCAAACTTTCTCATACAAGCCAGGCGCATCTTCCCCCTCTAATGCCATTATCAATGCATTTCGCTCCCAATCCTTCCTAACAACCACATAGCCCCTTCCCTTGTGGGGTGAGGCTATCCCAACTCCACGCCCTTGCCCAATCGTGTAAAGATGCAACCCCAGGTGCTTCCCTAAATACCTCCCACTCTCAGCTTCATAAACAGGCCCAGGCTTATCAGGCAAATGCGCACGCAAAAAATCCACCATCTTCACTTTCCCTATAAAACATATCCCCTGGCTATCCTTTTTATCAGCATTCCGCAAACCATACTCCCGTGCTAACTCACGAACCCGCACCTTCTCATACCCTCCTAAAGGAAATATTGCCTTCGCTAACTGCTCCTGCACCAACATCCCCAAAAAATAGGACTGATCCTTCTTTTTATCCACACCCTCATAAAGCTCATAAAAACCACCCATGCCCTTCACCTTCCTCGCATAGTGACCTGTCGCTACATACTCAAATCCCTCCCGCTCCGCCCACTGCAAAAAAACTCCAAACTTAATCTCCCGGTTACACACAACATCAGGATTCGGCGTCACCCCGCTCCTATATCCTTCAAGTAGATATTTCACAACCCGCTCCTTGTATTCCTTCATCAAGTTAACTACTCGAAACTCTATCCCTAATGCTTCAGCAGCAGACCTCGCATCCTCAATGTCCTCCTCCCAAGGACACTCCCCAACTATTTCCACCTCATTCATCCAATTTTTCATGTAAACACCGCATACCTCCCACCCCTCATCCCGCAAAATCCCAGCAGCTACACTGCTATCCACCCCGCCAGACATCGCCACCACAACTCGCTTGCCCATATCATCGTCCTCTTATCTCATCCTCAGTATATCAACCTAATACGCACCCATCCCCTCAACAACAAATCCCTCAACCACAAACCCATCCCCTTCACATCATACTCTCCAAACTCATTCATCCTTGACGAGACAACTTCCGAGTAACATGTTTCCTCATATCCTTAAAATAAATTCCTCACTTATCGAAAAATTACAACCTCTCCCGCTAACTCCTCACCTTCCCTGATCGATTCCTAAAATTATGATTGATAGCTTGCTCGGCTTCTTTTCCAACGACATCGGCATTGACCTCGGCACTGCCAACACCCTCGTTTACCTAAAAGACCACGGAATCGTCTTACGCGAACCCTCCGTCGTCGCAGTCCAACAGGGAACAAACAAAGTCCTCGCCGTCGGCGACGAAGCCAAACGCATGCTCGGCCGCACCCCCGGCAGCATCGTCGCCATCCGCCCCCTCAAAGACGGCGTCATCGCTGACTTCGAGGTCACTGAAGCCATGCTCCGCCATTTCATCAGCAAGGTCCATAATCGCCGACGCATGGTTCGCCCCCGCGTGGTCATCGCTGTCCCAAGCGGCATCACCGAAGTCGAAAAACGCGCAGTCCGCGAATCCGCCATCCATGCTGGCGCACGCGAAGTTTACCTCATCGAAGAACCCATGGCTGCCGCCATCGGTGTCGGCCTCCCCGTCCAGGACGCCGCCGGCAATATGATCGTGGACATCGGCGGCGGCACCACAGAAGTCGCCGTCATCTCTCTCTCCGGCATCGTTTTCAGCCGTAGCGTCCGCGTCGCCGGCGATGAGCTCGACGAAGCCATCGCACAATACCTCAAACGCGCCTACAACCTCATGGTAGGCGAACGCACTGCAGAAGAACTCAAAATAAAAATCGGAAGCGCTTACCCCCTCGAAAAAGAAGTCACTGTCGAAGTTAAAGGCCGCGACATGGTCGCAGGCCTCCCAAAAACTATCACCATCTCCTCCCAGGAAGTCCGTGAAGCTATGGCAGAACCCATTGCCACCATCGTTGACTCCGTCCGTATCACTCTCGAACGCTGCCCACCCGAACTCTCCGCAGACCTCGTTGACCGTGGTTTCGTCCTCGCAGGTGGCGGTGCACTCCTGCGTGGCCTCGATCGCCTCCTCGCAGAAGAAACTGGCCTCCCTGTCCACGTCGCAGAAGACCCCCTCAGCGCTGTCGCAGAAGGAACTGGCAAAGTCCTCTCCGAAATGAAATTCCTCCGCGCTCTCGCTGCAAACGAAAAACACCTCCGCTCCTACTAAACCTCTTGCCCTATTGGGCTTAAGCATTCAAGGCCCCATTGCCGTGCCTATCCCTAGCCGCCGCGGACTCAACAAAATCAACCTCGCTCTCTTCACTCTAGCGTTACTCATCGCCACCTTCCTCATCCTTGCTTCCTCTGACTTCGCCCGCAACCTCCACAGCCGCTTCTTCGACTTCGCTTCCCCTGTCCTCAAAACTGGACAATCCCTCAGAGAGCAAGTCGCCGCAGTCGGCCAAGGCCTCAAATCCCTCGAAGAACTCGAGGCCGAAAACCGTCAACTCCTGACTGATAATCGCCAACTCCGTGCACGACTCCAAATCCTCGAAGGCCTCCTCGAAGAAAATAACCAACTCCGCGATGCCCTCGGTTTCCTCCGCCGCTCCAAATTCCAGCTCCTCGCTGCACGCGTCATCTCGCGCGACGCCTCCACTTGGTGGAATACCATACGCATCAACCGCGGCTTCGAAGACGGCGTCGAATTTGACATGCCCGTCATCACAGAAGACGGCCTCGTCGGGAAAGTCGTCGCCACCTCAAAAAACCTCGCCACTGTCCTACTCGTCACCGATGAAAACTGTAAAGTCGGCGCTTATATCGAAGGAACACGCGAACGCGGCATCGCCTCCGGACGCCGAGTCTCTCTTCATCCAAACGGCGAAATTGAACTCAACTTTCTCAACAAAAACGCCCAAATCCCCATCGGCGCACGCGTCCTCACCGCAGGAGTCGAAGGCGGTGTCTTCCCCCCCGACCTCATCATTGGAACCGTCTCCTCTTTCCAAAATCGTGATCTCGACGGTCAAGCTATCATCCTACCGGCTGCAAATATCTCCTCATTAAAAGATGTTTTCGTCATCTTAAGATGACTTGAGATGAAAACTTTTTTCCTCCTCTTACTTTTCCTTTTCCTCTCCTTCCTCCTTCTCCTCCTCCAGGAAACTTTACCCCCTATCCCACTCTGGCTCGACATCCACTTCCCCCTCCCTCAATTCCTCTTCTGCCTCGGCGCTATAACCTTCCCTTATCCAATTATGCTCATCCTCGCCTTCTTCTTCGGCTCCATTTACGACCTCCTCCACCTCCAGTTCCTTGATACCTCCTCAAAAACAGAACTCCCCTTCGGAATCTCCATCATTTACTTCCTTCTCGCCGGCTCCCTCTGCCAAGGCGCCAAAGACTTCCTCCTCTCAGGTAACCTCTGGGCCGCTCCTATCCTCTTCGTTCTTACCACCGTAGGTCTCCCGCTTCTAGAAGTCCTACTTCTCTCCTACATCCGCTTCGATTACACCAATTACTTCCTCTCCTCACAAGTTTTCCTCCCAATCCTCTTTCAAGCCCTCCTTACAATCGCTGCTTCCTCCCTTCTTGTCGCTATTCTCTACCTCACAGGCTTACCAAACACCCTCCTTGCCAAAAATTCGTTAAGCCGCTGATGAACTACCCTCCACAATCCTTCCGCATACTGACTCTTGCTATCCTCTTCATCCTAGCTTTCGCCTACCTCTCCTTCCGCCTCTGGCACATCACCATCATCCAGGGAGACGAATACTCCGCTAAAATTCGCGGCCGCTCCCAGGTAACTGTCCGCATCCCAGCTGTCCGAGGCGAAATCCTCGACAGAAATGGCGTCAAACTCGTCGAAAACCGCGCCTGCTTCGATGTTGATTTCGACCTCCCCCATATCGTCCGCTCTTACCGCAAAGAAATCGGTCCTCCACCCATGCGCACTTACCGCGGCATTATCCGAGGAATGCCCAAAGACATCCCCGTCGAAGACATCGAAACCATAGTCGAGCAAACCATTATCCCTCGCTTAAAAGAACTCGGAATCGCAGAAAATTACAACTCCGCTCGCATGCAGCTCCATTACCAACGACAAGCACAAATACCCTATACTTACATCCAAAATGTAAGCTTCGACAAAATGGCTCTCCTCCTCGAACGCAACCTTAACCTCCCTGGCGTCAGCATCGAAATCCGTCCCATCCGCTTCTACCCATACGGCTCACTCGCCGCTCACATCCTCGGTTACACAGGCACGCCAAACGAACCTAACCTCGCTGAAGCCCGTAAATACAATTATTACCAGCCGGATATCGAGGGTCGTTCTAACATCGAATTATTCTATAACGACGTCCTAAAAGGAAAACCTGGCATTAGCTTCCGCGAGCGCGACGTCAAGGGGAATATCTCCGGCGAAGTTTCCCGAATACCCCCCAAACCAGGCGCAAATGTTTACCTAACTATAGATGCACGCCTCCAATATCTCGTCGAAAAAGCTCTCCGCGTCGTCGGCCGCGGCGCCGCTGTCGTCCTCGACCCCAACAACGGCAACATCCTTGCCATGGCCTCCGTCCCATCCTACGACCCCAATATCTTTATCCCCTCCATCCGCGCTGCAGATTGGATCTCCCTTACCAACGACAAAACAGACCCTCTCGTTAACCGTGCAATCAGCAGCTACGCTCCCGGTTCAACTTACAAAATCCCAGTCGCACTCGCTGGCCTTCGCGCCAACGTCACCACCCGCACCTACTCTTGTTCCGGCGGCGTCCAGTATGGCAACTTCTTCATGAAATGCCATAGCACCCACGGAACCGTTGACCTCGAACGCGCCATCAAAGTCTCCTGCAACTCCTATTTCTACCAGATGGGCAACAATGCTGGGATTGACCAAATCGTCTTCATCGGCCAACTCCTCGGCCTCGGCCAACGCTCAGGAGTCCCACTCTCAGGCGAAGCAGCAGGCATTCTCCCAAGTAAAAATTGGCTCGCGGAAAATTACCCCAACCACCGTTGGACTAGCGGCTACACCGCCAACACTGCCATCGGTCAAGGCTTCGTTCTTGCCTCCCCTCTCCAAATGGCCATCGTCGCAGCAACTCTCGCCAACGGAGGAACCGTCTTCTACCCACGCCTCGTAGATCGCATCCTCGAGCAGGACGGCTCTATCGTCGAAATACCCCCCGTCAAAATTCGCTCCAACCTCATCACCCAGGCTGGCTTAACCCCAGCTCAAATCGAAAAAGTCCGTTCAGGTATGCGCCGCGTCGTCCAGGAACCCGGCGGCACAGCCTCACGCGCCCGTGTCCAAGGTATCGAAGTCGCAGGCAAAACTGGAACAGCCCAATTCCTCCGCAGCGGTATCAAAGACAACCGCGCTTGGTTCATGGGATTCGCCCCCTACGATAAACCACGCTTCGCTTTCTGTGTCATGGTCGAAGGGGCAGGCTCCGGCGGCGGAGCCATCGCAGCACCTATCGCTGGCAAAATCATAGACGATGCCCTCAAACTCGATGAAGGCGGCTCACTCGCTAACCTCAAAATCGAACCTCTCCCACCCGCTCAAGGCCATTTCCAAACCATCGCAGCCGTGGACTTCAACCGCCCCATCCCAACCGCACTCTCCTCCACACAGCCAGAAGGCGATACTGCAACCGGAACACCAATCGCTTCCGCTCAACAAGCTAGACCCATCGCAGCCCCAAACATAAAACCAGAGGCCGATTCACGCGGAAATATCCAAAACAAAAAAACATCCTCTAACTCCATAAGCCGTTTCTTCGACCTCTTGCGCGGACGCAGACAAAACCACCAACAATAGAAAATCACCACTCAAACAAACCGTTAATTCCTCTATAAATCCATTATAATTCTCTCTCTGCTTCCTATAAAAAGATAATTAAATCCACATTATGGCAAATCCTTCCAACCCTTTGAATAACATGATCGCCGCTATAAAAAAATTCCTCGGCCTTCGCAAACGCCAAAGCGGCATTAAAATCATCGTTAATGTCGAAAAACTCGAGCGTCGCGTCGCACTCCTCGAAAACGACCGCCTCGAGGAATACTCAACCGAACGCGATAGCGACCGCAACATCGTCGGTGGCATCTACAAAGGTATTGTCCGCAACATCGAACCAGGCATCAAAGCCATGTTTGTGGACATCGGCTTCGAAAAAAACGCCTTCCTCCAATTCTGGGATGCCATCCCTGCTTCCCTCGACAGTGGCGTCGAAGCCGTATCCAGAGCCTCCTCAAAAAAGAGAAAAAAACTTACCGCCGACGACGCCCCATCCCTCTATCCCATCGGTTCAGAAATCCTCGTCCAAGTTAAAAAAGGACCCATCAGCAACAAAGGCCCACGCGTCACAACTGACATCAGCCTACCAGGCCGCTACCTCGTCCTCATGCCTTACAACGATCAATGCGGCATCTCCCGCAAAATCGAAGACCCAAAAGAACGTCAACGTCTCCGCAAAATCCTTCAAGAACTCGATATTCCAGACGGAATGGGCGTTATCATCAGAACTGTCGGTCAAGGCCAGCGTGCCCGTTACTTCGTCCGCGACCTCAGCCTGCTCCTCGAGCAGTGGGACCGCATCTGCAAAAAAAACGAAACCTTACCCGCACCCGCCACTCTCTTCCAAGAACCTGACCTTATCGAACGCACCGTCCGAGACTTCCTCACCGACGACATAGACGCCATCTTCGTTGACGACGAAAAAGCCTACGAACGTATGCAGGAACTCGTCGGCCAAATCTCAAAACGCTCCCGGTCACGCGTCCACCTATACCGTAGCAAACGCCACATTTTTGACGAGTTCGGCGTCAACAAACAAATCGCCGATGCGTTCCAACGTCAAGTCTGGTTGCCCTGTGGCGGTTACATCGTCATTGACGAAACCGAAGCTCTCATCGCTATTGATGTCAACACAGGCAGAAATAAAGGCCAACCTGAACAACTCGATAAAACCATCCTCCAGACAAACCTCGAAGCTGCCGACGAAATTGCCCGCCAACTCAGACTCCGCAATATGGGCGGCATCATCATCGCAGACTTCATTGACATGAAGTCCCGAAGAGACCAACAGGCCGTTTACCAGCGCATCAAAGAACGCCTCAAACGCGATAAAGCTCGCACTCACGTCCTCCCTATCTCACAGCTAGGCCTCATGGAGATGACACGCCAACGCGCTACAGAAAGCCTCTCCAGCTCTCACTACATCGTTTGCCCTCACTGCAGCGGCCGCGGCCTCATCAAATCTCCAATGACCATGAGCGTCGAGCTCCAACGCACACTCCATACGATCATGTCCAAATACCAAGACACAGTCCACGAATTCCTTATCATTGTCCACCCCTCCTTACTCGAGCGACTCCGCCTCGAAGACGAAGATCTCCTCATCGAAATCGAACGCCGCTACCAAGGCCGCCTCACCTTCCGTTCCGACCCACTCATACACCCCGAAAAATTCACCATCAGCAACGCAAAAACAAAAGAAATCCTCTGGCCAGAAAAATCAGAAAAATAACCCCATCCCTCTATAAACCCACACCCTTCCCAACTCCATCTTGACTTCCACCTCCCCACTCGCTTCCAATTCCACAACCACAAAATCACAACAAACAATCCCTCAAAACACCGTGGACATCAAAGAAATCCGCTCACTCGTCGAACTCATGCGAAAAAACGGCATTGCCGTCTTTAAGCTCGAACGCCAAAACTTCAAACTCCTCCTCAAAACAACAGAAGCAACACAACAACTCACCCCACACCCTCCCCCGCTCCCCTCTCACCATCCCACATACCTCACTCCCCCACCTCCATCAACCTCTCCCCACCCCCAATCCATTACGCCACAATCTGAACTTCCTTCCACCCAACCCGAACAACCCACCTCCACCTTCAAAGCTGAAATTAAATCTCCTATGGTCGGCACTTTCTACGCCGCTCCCTCCCCAGAAGCTCCACCTTACGTCACTGTTGGCTCCTCAGTAAATCCAGATACGGTCGTCTGCATCATAGAAGCTATGAAAGTCATGAATGAAGTAAAAGCAGACGTCAGTGGCACCATTGCTGAAATTTGCGTCCAAAACGGCAGCCCTGTTCAGTTCGGACAAGTCCTCTTCCGCGTAAAATAGCCCTCCAACCACTCAAAAAACCTTAAAACTCCTTTCTCCATCACTAAATCTTTTTACTTTTAATTCACCCAATTCATTTCCCATAAAAATTTGTAGGCCGCCTGAACCAGTGCTCAGGCGGCCTACTGTTCCCCCCAGAACACCCTCTAAGTTATCTTCCCTTCTTAACCTTGCAACTTTTTTTTTAAATTTTTTTTCTAGAAGCGAGAAGCCAGCCTACCCTCAAACAAAACCAACCAATCTAAAGTTTCACGAATTTCGAAAAATAATTTGCCCCCTTGAAATTTGTAGGCCGCCTGAACCAGTGCTCAGGCGGCCTACTGTTCCCCCCAGAACACCTCAAAATTTAACAAAAATCATAAACCGTTCAACATTTTTTTATTTTTTATTTTTTTATTTTAATTTTTTCGACTATTATATCCATATTTCCCTTTATTAGCGGTAAAGCCATTACCTTTCCTAAGCTTTTCGTGAAAAAAAGTAGTTTATTACACCCTTCCTCTTAACCCATGCAACTGCTCGAAAAACTGGAAATCCTAGCCAACGCGGCCAAATACGACGCCTCGTGCGCAAGCAGCAACGCAACACAACGCGACTCCCGAAAAGGCGGCATCGGATCAACCAACCGTGTCGGTATTTGCCACTCCTACACTCCAGATGGCAGATGCATATCCTTGCTCAAAATTCTCCTCACCAACTATTGCATTTACGACTGCCATTACTGCATCAATCGCAAGTCCAGTAACATACCTCGCGCTCGCTTCAAAATAGATGAAATAGTCCAAATTACACTCAATTTCTACAAGCGCAATTATATCGAAGGCCTTTTCTTAAGCAGCGGGATCATCCAATCCCCCGACTATACCATGGAACAAATCATAGCCGTCGCCCGTAAATTGCGCGAATCCCACCAATTCCGTGGCTATATCCACCTTAAAACCATTCCCTCCGCTTCACCTGAACTCATCGACCTGGCAGGAAAATACGCTGACCGCCTAAGCGTCAACATCGAACTCCCCACCCAGCAAAGCCTCGACCGTCTTGCCCCAGAAAAAAATATTCAAACAACAGAAAAACAAATGGCCCATATCCAAACCCGCATCCTTGAACATCACACCCCAAAAAAACAGACCCTCCACAAAAAAATAACTTCAACATCAAAAAAAATTTCAAAACCTCATTTCGCTACATCCCAAAGCACACAAATCATCGTCGGCGCTGATTCTTCAACCGATTCCTTGATCCTCGCCCGTGCAGCCGACCTATATTCCCATTATAACTTAAACAGGGTTTACTACTCAGCTTTCATTCCTATCCCTTTCCCCTCCCCTCTCCTCCCCCATCAGCCCCCTCCTCTCCTTCGTGAACACCGCCTCTACCAAGCCGATTGGCTCCTCCGTTTCTACGGTTTCTCACAAGAGGAAATCCTACCCCCAAACTCCCCCTGGCTTGATCTCCAACTCGATCCAAAACTCAACTGGGCCCTGCGTAATCCACAGTTCTTTCCTGCAGACATAAACAGAATCCCTAGAGAACTACTCCTTAGAATCCCTGGCATCGGCGTCAAAAATGCAAACCGAATCCTCCTCGCTAGAAAACACCACTCCCTGTCCATCGCCGATCTATCAAGATTAAAAATTAACCTCAGGAAAGCTCTTCCCTTTATTACCACAAACGACTACCGCCCCAATTCCTTCAACCCAGAAAAAATCCGCGACAGCCTCTCCGCAAAACCAAAACAGATGGAATTCTCTTTCGATCCAACACCACCCCAAACCCAATCCGAATTCACATCAATCGTCACTGGTGAATTCTAACCTCCCTTATGAGGCGCTCTCATAGGGATCTTTACGTAGAGACAAATTCCGCGTTTCTCGAATCAAGTATATAGACTTTCCTTGCGATTCATAAAATGTCCGTGTGATCATCTCCGCCAAAAGCCCCATCAAAAGACAAAGAACTCCAGTCATCCCAGAAAAAACTGAAAGCATCAGCAAAGGATTCTTGATAAAAGGCTCCCCCATACTAATTACACGCCACAAAGCCCACCCACCAAACAAAGCACTCATCAATATACCAATAAGTCCACAAAATCCAAACAGATACATCGGCTTTAAGGCAAACTTATCCAAAAATTTTACCGTTATCAGATCCGCTAAAACCTTTAGAACTCGCTCAAGCCCATACTTTGATTTTCCAGAAACTCGCGGAAAGTGATTCACCGTAACCTCCGTTATCCTTGCACCATGCCACTTTGCATAGATCGGCAGAAAACGATGCATCTCCCCATATAACCGCACCCCCTTTATCACCTCTGCTCGATATGCCTTCAACGAACACCCAAAATCATGCAAACGAACTCCAGATACCCATGAAATTAACCGATTAGCCATTATACTCGGCAGATTTCGCCGAATTGCATCGTCCTTCCTATCCTTTCGCCACCCAGAACACACATCATACCCCTCATCAAGCTTCTCCAGCAACTTCGGTATATCACTCGGATCATTCTGAAGGTCCCCATCCATTGGGATGATCACCCCCCCAGATGCATAATCAAAGCCCGCCATCATCGCAGCAGTTTGGCCAAAATTCCTCCGAAAGTGGATCACCTTCACATGCTGATCAGCTTTCGCTAGAGAATTTAAGATTTCCCCACTCCCATCATTGCTCCCATCATTTATAAAAAGTAATTCCCACGGCCTCCCTACCTCCTCTAAAACCGCCCGGATACGCTTGTAAAGCTCCTCCAATGTCGCTCGTTCATTATAAACCGGAATCATCACAGTAATCATCTCGTCCATCTTTTTTACACCTCTAAGCTGCTTCTACCCCATACGCCTCACCCTACGCAACCGACCATTTCCACACGCATGAATCACACCTCCTTCCACACCCTTCTCACTGCTCCGGAGCTGTTAATGAGGCCAATTTCACCCTCAACCGAAACCAAAAGCTCCCTCGCTCATAAAGTGTCAAATCCTCCTCCCGTGAATTCGCAAAATCCCGCTCCAACATCTGATGCACAGCCAGAGCAAAACCTTCGTCATACGCCAAAACTGCATGCTCAAAATTTAAAAAAAACGATCGGTGATCAAAATTGATTGAACCAACCATAGCTAAGTCATTATCCACCAACAACACCTTCTGGTGCATAAAGCCTCCCTGCATCCGAAAAACTCGCACTCCAACCTGCCGCAGCGCCGGATAATACGAGTAACTCGTCCACCACGGAAGCTGATGATCCGGCTTGCCTGGTAACAATACACGCACATCCACACCCCTCAACGCCGCATGTTGCAAAGCAATCCGCGTCGCTGTGTCCGGAACAAAATACGGGCTCGCAATCCATATCCGTCGGCGCGCTTGCCGCATCGCCCCAAGATAAATAACAGGACAAATTTCCAACTCATCCGCAGGCCCACTAGCAAAACTCAGTGCTTGCATCCCTCCAGTGCCTTCCACCACCGGAACCTCAATTTCCGGAACTCGCCCAGCCGCATAGTTCCAATCTTCAAAAAACGCAAGCAACAGCGGCAAGATTGCTGGTCCCCTAACTCGCAAATGCGTATCCCTCCAAAAACCAAACCGAGGGCTCCGTCCCATGTATTCGTCCCCAACATTCAATCCCCCTAGAAAAGCAACATCCCCATCCACTACTACAAGCTTCCGGTGATTCCGAAAATTCACCTGAAATCGAACTCCAAGCTTACGATTCGTAACAAACGACTCCACCTCTATCCCAGCCTGTCGCATCTTCCTCAGATACCCCTTCGGCAAATGCTTCGAGCCGACAGCATCATACAAAACCCACACCTTCACCCCACGCGCCCGCGCATCAAGTAATAACCGCTGAAACTCACGTCCAATCCTGTCTCTTATACACAT
>JAOAAX010000037.1 GCA_026418675.1 Chthoniobacterales bacterium
GAGTGAAGTCTATTGCAAGGGCTTGTGCCGTGCTTGTGCCAGCGATGGTAGTATTTTACGTAGTGGGCTGTGTGGTGATTTTGAGCCTGAATGCCTCGCAGTTGCTGGAAGCGGTGGGGGTTATTGTGCGGTCTGCATTTGATCCGGCGGCTGCTGGGGGAGGATTTGCCGGTGCCGCGCTTGTGCAAACGATTCGGTATGGGGTGACGCGGGGACTTTTTTCGAATGAATCGGGTATGGGGAGCGGGGGGTTTTTTGCTGCGGCTGCAAGGACGCGTTCGCCTGTGCAACAGGCGCTGGTTTCGATGACGGGGACGTTTTGGGATACGGTGGTGATTTGTTTATTGACGGGGCTTGTGCTTGTTTCCAGTGGGGCGTGGCAGCAGACCGACACGGCCGGCAATGCTTTGCGGGGTGCTGAGCTGACCACTGCTGCGTTTGCGCACATTCCTGGGTTGGGGCCGGTGGTATTGACGGTTGCGCTGCTGACGTTTGTTTTATCTACATTGTTTGGCTGGTCATACATTGGGGAGAAAAGTGCTGAATATTTGTTTGGGGAGCGAGCGGTTTTGCCATTCCGGGTGGTATGGGTGGTGTTGGTTTATGTTGGGAGTGTGAGTGCGTTGGAGTTTGTTTGGGACTTTGCGGATTTGGCGAATGGGTTGATGGTGATTCCCAACGTGGTGTCTTTGTTTTTGCTGAGCGGATTTTTGGCGCGGCAAACAAAGGCAGAGTTGCAAATGGAATTTTCTCGTTCCAGGGCCGATTCATGAAGCTCTGGAAATTGTGTGGGGTTTGTGTTGATGCCGGACTGTGCATCTGCGGCTTAGGGATTTGTCAGAATGGCAAAGGTGGGCTGCCTACGGTGAGGCCGGTGTCCCTCGATAACTTAGGTCTTGTGGAGAACTCACAACCCTCCTGCAAGACTCAACGGCAAGCGCGCACATCTTTTTCGAATATTCCTGCGCTGCGCGGGCTTACCACAGACCGTTTTTGGCCGTCCGCTTGCCCAGACGCGTTTGAGCTATAGTCTGGCGGTAAATTTATCCCAGTCGTGATGGTTGTAGTGAAGCGCAGATAATGAATTATGCCCTTGCTTAGGCGGAATTGGCGCGCGAATTAGTTGGGCATGCTCCTGTGCTTCTGTTTTGAATGAACGAGCTTTGGTGAGCCATTTTCGGAACCAGAACTTGCCCCCATTTGACTTGATAGAGGATCTGACTCCTCGGGAGTTGGCGGCGGCGACCAAGGGGATGGGAGGAGATTTGGTTTTCGGCTGACTTATCTTCGGTATTACCCGCATGGCAAACTTGCGGCGCATGTGAGTGGGTATGTGGTTTGTGTGGTTTCTAAGCCGTTTCGACCGATTGAGAATCGGGATTTGATTTTTCCTGAGAGTAAAGGGCGTGCGGGGTTGGAAAAATTTTCAACGATAAGATTACGGGGCTGCCGTGGGAATTGCATAAGATGTACTAATGAGGTGAGGTGAAGCTGTCTGAGCAGGTTGCCTGCCTGCCTGTTGCTGGGTAAGAATGTGATCATCACTTGGATTTGGCTAAGGGTGCATAGACGGGGTATTTTGGGTGGTGATGTTGCCAACTTGAGCGTTGGGTAAGGGGAATCTCTTGGACACGTCTTGTTCAGGTGGCTCAAGCTTTTTGTATGCTGGCCACTGGCTGTGATTTTTTCAAATGCGGCTGATTAAAGAAGTGCAACGGCTGGATAACACTGTCACAGCGGCTTATCCTGGAGGGGTTCGGGCTGTATTGCCCATTCGGCCTGAAGTTTTGGAGGCTTTGACAAAGGCTTTTGTGGCGGTTACTGAATCTGGGACGTGGGTGCGCGCGCGTGTGAAGGGTATGAATGTTGTCGGAAAGACGGGCACTGCTCAATGGGGGCCCAAGCAACGTTAGCGCACCGCGACATGGTTTGCGGAATTTTTGCCGGCCAGCAAACCGCGATTTGCCTTTGCGGCGTTGTATGAATCAAAGCCGGTAGCAAAGGTTGGGGGAGGTCTTCATGCAGCGCAATTAATTGGTTGGGTATTTGGGGAATATTTGCCGTTATTAAAAAAAATTGGGCCGCGAGGTGGTGAAAGAAGAGAGGGCACCTGTTCCGCCAGAATCCCCACGGCTGAGCAGGCACCTTCTGGGGAAGAGGAGCCTATTAGGGATGAATCCCTTGAGAATGCTGAAATCATGGAGGAATTCCCTGAAACTTTGCCTAGGGAGCCGGATGAAGTGCCAATTTTGCCTGTCCAACCCTTCGAACCTTCTTCGCAGTGAGCAACTTGTGGTGGGGATCGCTGGGGCGGATTGCGATTTTCGGGAGGCGAATTTGAGGAGGGTGGTGTTTTTGATGGCCATTTCTTGGGTTGGGTAGAGGTTTCTAGTCGAAGTCAAGCTTCGCAGATTTTGATATGATTTACTGATTTTAAATAAGTTGCGTAGATTTTTTGGCGATTTTTTTTACAGCCATTTGCACGAGCTTTCAGCACCTGTGAGGGAAGAAAGCCCAAATGGAAAAGCAGCCGCGCGAAATGCGGGTTTGGGCTTGCCGGTGCGGGTATCGGCTGTAGCTTTGTCCATACTTAGCTTTTGATTGACTGGGAGAGGGAGATTTATAGGTGGTTGATTGGAACCATAACTCGGCTTAATACGGCAGTGCCTGCGAATTGTCCCATTCTTGCCAAGAGTCTTCCAGGAGTATTTCGGAAAGGGTGTGAATTGTTCATAGAGAGGAAGGCGATGTGGGGGTAGGGCGGCGGCGTTTGAATGTTCGACAAAGGAAGGCCGTCCTTCGGGTGCGAAGGTCAGCAAGTGCTTACAGACGACGGCCAATGGCTTGCAGCAAAAAGTTTCTGGATTCAAAGTATTTGACATTGAGTGTTGACCCTCCTCGTGGTCATGATCAAAGAAAGCATTAGGGAATGCTTGTTCGTCTTCCAGAAAGATTAGAGCGTAAAGCACTGTTTTTAAGTCAGAAAAACGTGCCTATCGGCGCAGAGAGGCCAACCGATTGGATTTTTTCAAGTTTTATGGTGCCAGATGGCGTGTTCGAACCTGCTAGTTTTCCTGCATTTTTTATTTTTGGAGGTATTGACGGCAATTATGGTTTGCTTCGAGGTGGACGGTGATGCAACCGGCGTAGGGGAGGAAGCGGTCGAGGTAATGATCGGGTTTATCGATCATGAGGTGGAGATCGAGGAAAATTGGGCAATAGCGAGCAACTGCTTCTACGACTGGACTTCCGAAAGAGATGTTATGGACGAAATGCCCATCCATGATGTCGCAGTGGAGCCAATCAGCACCGGCTTTATGGGCTTTCCGAGCTTCGTTACCGAGTTGGGCGAAATCGCATGCCAGCAAGGAAGGAGCAACAAGGTTCGCTTTTTTTCTCATGATGTATGATTTAATCCTGCTTAATACAGAAACGTGCTGCTAATTCCAAATGATTAACTAAATTCCGTTTTTTAAAGCTGTGTTGAGCTCCTCCGGTTGCGGTTTTGGTTCTGTTCGATATAAAAGCGGGGTGCATCTCAGCCTTGTTTTCCTATTGCTTTATCTTTTGCTGGCAATGCCGATTCCATCTGGTGCACAAACTGCTGAGGAGAAGCGCAAACGGGAGCTTTTCCTGCGTGCGCGTGAGCAAATTTACCCTGAGGCGGCAGAAAAACCGAAACCTTCCCCCCCTCCATCTTCAGAAAAGAAAATCCCACCCCCTCTTCCTCCTCCAGCAACACCCCGTTCCAAAATGCTTTCTTCACCGAAACCGAGCCCTACTTCACTTGGGCCGAAAAGTTCAAATCTGACACCTCTGCTTTCCAATCGGACTTTGATTTCGGAAAAGGTAGGCTTTTCAACCTCCCGTCCGCAGGGATCGCCTCCTACGACTCCGGAAACGGCGGAGTTTTGGCAGGCCGTTCCAGCTGTTAAACCGAGTGGGACAAGTCCGACTACGCATCTACGGCCTAGTCCTGTTGCTTCCAGTCCGGAAGTGGTTGTTGGTAAATCCGCTTTACAAGCGGAGGAGGGGTTTGTGCCTTCTCCTTCCCGTGGTTTTCTTTCTGGGCGACGTTGGCGTTATCTTAGTGCTTCTGTTCGGCGGGCGATTGATGGTGCCCCTGTAAAACGAGGCCGATGGAAATACATTATCCTTCACAATAGCGCAACCCGACAAGGCAATGCCCGCATTTTTGATCATTACCACCGGCGAGTTCGGAAAATGCAAAATGGACTTGCATATCATTTTGTGATTGGCAATGGGAGTGGCTCTGCAAACGGGCAAATTGAGATTGGGCATCGTTGGACACAGCAACTTAACGGGGGCCACGTTGCGAGTGATTACCTTAACAATATCGCCATTGGGATTTGTCTTGTTGGCGATTTTGACCGTGACAGGCCGACACGTGCGCAGATGGAGGCATTGAGAGAGCTTCTCGTTTACCTTCGGGCTCGTCTTGGGCGTTATCAAGGGAAACTAGCAAAGGTTTACGGCCATTGCGAAATCAACCCTCGTCCCACAACATGTCCAGGTAGGCGGTTTCCTCTGGCGCAAATCCGCCGCGAGTTTCCATAGAGAGAGAAAAAATCCTTGAAAAGGCAAAAGAAATTCTTAAGATTCTTCAAGGATTTTCAATAATTGGGGTTACATAGATTTCCATCTGAAAAAACTCAAGGAATAAGATTATTCCTTGGAAAAGTTGTATGAGGATCGAATGATTTTTTCTCGATTTTTGCCTTTTTTAAGAAGTTTCTATGGCTATTCTCGACAATAAAACAGCGTGTGTTACTTTCTGCAGGGTTGCATTTTTTAAGGAAACTCCCATGCCTGCTGGTCTTTTTGGCTATTTAGCCAAAGGAAATCGGGGATTGCGTTGTTAAGAGTTTTTTTTGTTAGAAAAACACAGAAAGAACTTGTCAACTTGGACAAATAAGGAAGGAAACGTGTGACTAAATGAGGTTGTATGTAATGCGGAGCCTACGGGGCTCGAACCCGCAACCTCTGCCGTGACAGGGCAGCGCTCTAACCGATTGAGCTAAGGCTCCAAAAATTTTGGAAAATTTTAGAGGTTTTTGGTTTTTCTCTGGAATAGAAAAAACAACAAAAAGGACTGGTTGTCGAGGAAAAGCTTTGTCAATTTTTCCGAAGGGCCATGAATATATCTAAGTTTGCAAGTGTTTGAAAGGAAATAAAATTTTTATCCTATTATAAAGAAAGGGGGACCTGATCAAAGGCCCTTTTTGGGTGAGCCTAATCCGCGTCCGGTGAATTTGCGTGATGTGGCTGCGGCTGTGGGATGCAGCTCTGCTGCTGTTTCACTTGCACTGCGAAATTTGACACGGGTTTCTCCCCAGCGACGGGCTGAGATCCAAGCAGTCACAAGAGAGGTCGGGTATTGTTCCGAATCCCTTGGCTGCAGCGTTTCATTCTGGAATTCGACGGAAGGGAGGAGGGAAATATCGGGCGACACTGGCGTGGATCAATGATAGTCCCGATGCGAAACGGTGGTTGAAGACGCGGTTATTCGTTGCTTCGCGCAGGCGTGCGGAGGAGTAGGGGTATAGTTTTGATGAAATTCATGTGGAGCCAGGGGAAAGTATGGATGCTCCTGCTTCGCACTGTCGGCGGATTATGAAGATATTACGTGCGGGAGGCATCTACGGCGTGATGATATTACCGGAGTTGTTCCGACCTGCGTAAGCGGCAGAGGATTTGCCAGAAGTGGCAATTGTTTGTATTGGGCATTATGCAGGAAGTTTAATTAAGATGAGAGTTGCTCGCGTAAGGGATGTTATCCATCATGCCGTTGCGCCGGATGTATCTGCAAATATGAGTTTGGCCATCAGGAAGAAGGAAGCTGAGGGTTTTGGGGAGGATTGGTTTTGCAGTGACGGAATGGTGGGATTGGGTGCATGACCATGCCGCTTTGGGGAGGGATCTCGTATGGTTGGAGCAAAGGCAACAGAGTGAACTGATACCGCCATTTGTATTTGCAAGTGTTGATTGTGAGCTGACGCAGATGCGGTTTGTTAAGTGGTTACGTCGTTGGCGACCCGAGGTTATCCTATGTTCCAATCATGGGATTTTAAATTGGGCGCGATTTGCGGGATTTAAGGTTCCCAATCAAATTCGTGTTGTTCTCATTTGGAAGTTTCATTGGGAGGTCCAACATGGACAGGGGTGGACGAAAATCCTGGGCGTTTGGGTAGCGCGGCAGTTGAATTGCTGGATTTTGTTCTTCAACGTAATGAACGAGGAATGCCTCCATGGCCAAAAAAGCTACTCGTGCCAGCTTTATGGCGCCCTGGGAAGACCGGCTGGGTCAAATTGCCCTATCTTTAATCAGTTTTTGAAACAATTTGTAAGTTTTGAATTTTGAGAGTCTAGGAACTCTAAAAATGGCGAAGTGCTCTGTAAAGCTCTGCAAATGGGGCTATGGTTTACTAGAGACCAAGATCTTCCCGTGATTCGGCAATTCTGATTTCATCAAAGAATGTGGAACAATTTGGAGGAGCAAGCAATTCAATAGAACCAAAAGGTGGTTTTGGGAGAGCCGGCTTTGCAGGATTTGCGGGGCCTAATTTCAGGTAAGCTGTATCTTCGGAGGGTGGATTTTTGTCAGTTCAGGGTTGACCCAGAGGGTCAGAGTTCCCTCAGAAGCATCATCGTAAGCAACGATAAGGTTAGGATCGTGAAATAGGAGGTAGAAAGCTTGGTTCGGTTGGCTGTTGTTCCAAGTTTTCTACCCTTGCTAGTTTTGCTGATATTCCATGGATTTTGTCATCGTGGAAGTCGCCTATTTCAATAAATGGTGTTTTAGAGGACCGCATAAATTATCAGAGGATAACCTTTACAGAATCTCGTTACATCAAAAAATAAAGCCAAAAGGAGAAATTAGGAATTTTAAGAGGTAAAATCAAAGAGCCGGAAGCCAATCTCAAGGAACTACCAGATGAGCCTGGTAGTTGAGGGAAGCTGGGGTTTTCGGTCAATTCTGCTACAGCAGAAATTTCTGTTGCACGTGATTCGTCAGGTGGTTCCCATCCTTCTTGGGTTAGTTTTTGGAGGGATTCTTCTGTAAAACTTTCACTGAGATAAGGAACTGCAAAGGAGGACAATGGCATCCAAAGAAATAGGAAGTAAATTTCAAACAACGTTAGGATGTTGAAAAAGTTTCACCTGCTCTCCGTTTGTAAAGGATATGCTTGAGAATTACGTTCTGTGTTTTGATGAGAAATGTATAGATTCATGGAATGTTCTCTTTTAACTAGTGATTTTTTCATTCGATTTGCAAGTAGAGACTTAATAAAAATTCTTTTGTTAAGTTTGCTTGATTTATTTATGCGATTGGAGTGATTTTCTGTGTTGTTTATAAAAATATAAAAGAGGAAATCTATTGCTTTTTAGTCAACTATAATTAAAGGCAACAATACTTCTGGAGAATGAAATTATCTAACTACGAAACGAGCTTTAAATGTTATCGGTTTTCAGTTCCAAGTAGATTAATTAACTCTAAAATTTTGCCCAAAAACTTTTAAGACGAGGATTTATTGGATAAATTTCAAAAATAAGGTTGTGTGATTAAAACTTCCTTGGCACGAAATTTTGAGGATTGGCAATCTCAACAGCGGTGCCGCTTTGCTGGAGCAGATAAAGCCCCTCCTGCAGGGCAAGCTTAGCAGCCTCCTCGTCCACTACCATTCCTGCCACAGCCCCATACACATCCAATCCCTCATACCTCGGCTGAAACTGCTTTATCTTGCTAGGATAATGATATTAAGGGCTTGCAAAAACGCGCGGGCGAGGATCAATGTGGCCGTGGGGGCCGGGGTGGATGCGGTCCCAGGCAAGCCAAGAGGGGTGGACGTGTTACGAGACAGCATCGAAGGCGGCCTGGGTGTCCACGAAGATGGTGCCCAAGTTGGGAAGAAAGTTCGCGGACGATGGCGCCGTATTCGTCCCTGCGGGCGCGCATGGGGTCGTTGCGGTTGGGTTCGAAGAAGAAGAGGGTGGCAAGCAGGATGGGCGTGTAAGGGGTTGAGCTTGCTTGACGAGATTTTTCAAGGTGGTGTGGTATTGGTCTGGCAGAACAGGAGGGTTGGTGGAGGGGGGCAGGTTGAACTGGTGCCAGACGTCGCTGATGCCAACCATGATGGAAAGCACCTGGGGGCAGCGGTCGAGGACGTCCTGTTGCCAACGGGTGGCAAGGTCGCGCACCGATGTGACCAGCGATGCCGCGGTTGATGACGTGGATGGGGAATTCAGGATGGGCTGCTTGGAGCCATGCCCAAACGAAGCTGACGTAACCGTTTCCAAGACCGAAGTTGGGTTTCGAGGGGTTAGGTTCGCCCTCGGGTCAACGTCCCGCTTCTGTGATGGAGTCGCCGATGAAAAGAAGGATGTCGTTTTTGTAGAATCATGGAGGTTGTTTGGGGCTAAGGCTGTTTGTTCAAGATTTAGGAATGGAGACTTGTTTTTCACCACCTGGCCAAAGGATGCGGACGTGGATGGGTAGGGAGGAGGAAATTCCGACCTGAGATTCATCGGTGGGATGGCCTCGTGCGGCGCAGCGGAAGTGGCGGGTGGCTTCTATGCCGAAGGGGAAATTTTCGACACCAAGGGCTTTGGTAAGATGGATGTGCCTCGTCACGGAACCTGTGGCAGGGTGTGGTTCGAGACCGAAGATTCCTCCAAGAACGTGGCTACTGGGGCGAGCATGCTGCAGCCAGTGGAATCGTGTTGTCCGTGGCCAGGGGCAGGGAAATCCGGGGCGTAATATTCCTACAACGTGCCTGTCGAGCTGCAACAGGCAGCGAAGTGATGGAGGTGATTGCGGGCGATCGCATGGGCTAGGGATTGCTGCCTGCGGGCTCGAAGACCAAGAGTGAGCATGGAGTTGGTGGGTGCCAGACGCCGCCGCGCCAGTAACCGTCATTGGGATCGTAGGCGTGGCTATCGGAGGAAATGGCAGGGAAGCAATGGGTGCGCGCGGAGGCGCTTGGTGTTTTCGAGGTGAGATGGGCAAGGAAGGAGGGGGAGGCGGCTTGGTGGGACAGCTTCGGCGAGGAGAGCCCAGTAAGCGCCGATAGTTTTGAGGGCGAGGTGGAGGGAGCCGTCGCGTCGGCGGTCATGGTAAAAGCTTGTGGAATTACTCCAGAGATGGTCGTTACACCAAGCGGTGAGGAATTCGGCTTCGGTTGTGAATTCCTGAGCTTCGTGGGTGCGGCCGGGGTTGGCGGCGATGCTGGTGAGGCAGCGGTTGCGAGGATGGCTTCAAAGCAGGCATCTACCCGGGTTTGGTGAGCTTGGTCATGCCATTTGTGGAAGCCTTCGGGGAGGCATGGCTGATTATCCATGCCGCTGCTCCAAGCTGGCGGCCCAATAGGAGCCATAGGAGCAGGTGCGACGGCAGCACATTCCGATAGTATTCAGCAAGGGAATTGAAGACGCGGATGAGACGTTCGCGGTCGGCGGTGAAGCAGTAGTAATCCCATTCGGTCCAAGGGGAGATGTTGAGACCGGTTCCAGCGGGATCGTGGCGTTGGAATTTGTCGGCGCCGTCGAATTTGCGGATTTCACGGCAGATAAAGCCGTCGGGGTGTTGCTTTTGCGTAGAAGTTATCAAGGGAGGCTTGGAAGTTCCATGCGCGGAGGGCGCAGAGTATGTAGCGAGCAATAAAAGCGGAATCCCAGAGGAACGTGGCGTTTTTGAATGCTGTAGACCAAAAGTGGGAAGCGAAGCGATTTTCGGGGGTAGCGCGCGTCGGAGTTTAGCAGGGAAAATCAATTTCCAGACGCGCCAGTAAGTGGAGATTTCTTGTTCATGGCCTTGCCAAAAAGGTGCCGGGAGGAGGTGGTGAATTTCCGATAAAGTCGGGAGGTGATTTGGTCGGAAGCCAAAGGTTGCCGACGATTGGGGAGGGTTGGGATGAAGTGTATTGTAATAAGCCTACGGCCAAGGGTTGTGGAATCGGGGGGCGAATGGGTTCGTTTCTGCAAAGGGTTTAGGGGAATAGCTGTAGTAAAAGGAAGGTTTAGGTTGCTTGTGCTTCATGGGAGAGAAACGCGCGCCCTTTGGAAGCGGCGAGGGGTAACGCAAGGTCTGCGGAATCTACGAAGTTGTAAGTCTGGCCGGGAGTGAGGGATGAGGTGATGTTGGTTTGGGTTGACCAATCGGTCAAATCATTGCTTGCCTGCACAATTTAGATGAGACCTTCAACGATAGATGGATTGAAGCCGAACGTAAGGCGTTGCTGCCTACCAACAACAGTGGTGCCGACGTTGGGCTGGGGACGGCTGGCGGCGCTGTTGGGATTACCGCTGAGAGCGAATTCGAGCAGGTTGGGGATGCCGTCAGCATCGGTTCAGAGTCGGGGCCAATGGTGGCGTTGTTGGAATTGCCGGGGGAGTTTTGGGTTTGCCAGGTGACGTAATCTTTAGCCAGTGGTATGGCGAAGCTGGTGAAGGAGCCGTTGATCGTTGAGACTTTGAGGCGTATCCACGGGGCGGAGCTGGGGGAGTTTTCGCGATAGATGACGGGTCTACCAGTGCGCACAAGGGTTACTTGGCTTGGGGCCGGCGGCCTTCTGGGGCAGGCGGATTTCCAAGTTTGGCCGCCGTTGGTGGAGTATTCGATGTCGTAGCGGAGGTCTATTGCTGCGACACTAGGATCGAACGCAAGCGTAACGACGCGGCTGCCACCGACGAACATGTTGGAAAGGCGAAGGATGCCGTGATTATCGGCGGCGGAATTAGGGTTGGAGTGGACGGCGTATTCGATGAGGTTTGTGAGGCCATCGTTATCTGTATTGCTGGTTGGGTTGCTACCGCAGGATTAGAATGTAGCCCAGTCGTTATATATTACGGGACAGAGGTGGTAGCTGTTGGGCAGATTGTCCCCACAGTAAGAGGTAAGGTCGGGGCGCCCGGCGTAAGTGAAGAGACGCATAACGAGGAAGGAAGTCTCGTTGCCGGCGTTGAGGTAGTGTTTGAATTCGTTGCCGGGGATTTTGTTGAGGTCAAAATTAGCCATGGCATTAATACGGGCTGCGAAATGTTTGCGGCGGGTGGCGTAATCGGAGGGCTGTGAGTTATACGGGGTGCCGCGCCGGGAGAGGTCCATGAAGCGCTTGAGGTCATATGGCAAGAAGAAGGCATGTAGCAAGGAGAAGGTATATGCTGCCGTTGCCTTCGTAGAAACCGGGCTGCATGGTGCAGACAAGCTCCGTGCCATTCCAGGTAAGGAGGGGGAGTGGTTTTGCGGTGGAGTTCCAAGCGACCCAAGTATTTACGTTATTGCTCTACTGGCGTGTGGCGATGAACCCGTATAGGTGAAATCGTCTCCGCCGGTGCCGTTTGCAGAGGTATTGAACCAGCGGCACAAGCTTCGTTTTGGTTGCAGAAGTAATTTTCCCAGAAGCTGGAACGGTTGCGTAAGTTTGTTGGTTTGTGGCGTTGCCGAGGATGCGCTCTGCGAGGGATAAGCCCTAATCGTTGTAGCAGGATTCGAGCATTTGGGACATGCCGACTCCGTTCCTGGCGCGGCCGTTTTCCCAACGGAAGTCGGGCGGGTCTTGGATGTTGTCCACGAGTGATGGGTTGTTGTTTTGGTTGCCCATGAATTCGCGATTGCCGTCGTCGCGTGTGGCGCTGTGGCGCATGATGCGGAGAAGACTTTGCCATTCGGAACTTGTGAGGCGCTGGACACCTTTGACGAGGGCGTCCTAAATGACGAAGTCCGGGCCGTCGCTCCTTGTTTCTGGCGGGTTGCCCAGCCGCGGCCACTTTTGCCGCCGATGAAGGCGACGGCGAGGGCGTAATTCTCCGAGGGTTTACCTGGCGCGTGGAGGTTATTCCAACAGTTGATGAATGCCTGGAGGTTGCGCGTTACGTAATCTTCGTTGATGAAGCCATGAAGTGGAAGAGGGTGCGCCAGCCGTCCCAAGTGGCATAATTGTCGTCGTAAGGGGGGTAATTGGGTGTAAATTCGTTAAAGCCGTTGGTGCGGTCGGCTGCCATCAGGAAGCAGCGGTAGAGGGAGGAATAGAACATGCGGCGGGAGGCAGGGGTGCCGCCTTCGATGGTGAGGCGGTTGAGTTCCGCTTGCCAGGCATTGAGGGCTTCGTTTTGAACATGAGCGAAGGTTTTGCCGACGAGTTGAGTTTTCAGAGAACTGAGGGCCTGATCGATGGATTTGAAGGAGACTGCAATGTCCACGGAGATTCCCGAGTTGGGGGGAATGGAGAAGCTGAGGTAGGCACCGAAGCGGTCGCCCTTGGCGGTGGACTGAACGAAAGTGCCGTTGGGAGTGAGGGAGTTGTCCTAGACGGTTTCTTCGAGGACGGAGTTATTGGTCTAAGTGGCTGGCGTGGTTCCAGTGGCGATGAAGATGATGCCGTTGCGTTGATGGCGGAGGTTGAGTTCTAGAGGACGTTGGCGACGTTGGTGAAATTGTCGCCGGTTTGGTAGCGGACGATGCGGTAGGTGCGGCCGACAACGAGGTTGCCATTCGTCCAAACTGGCATGAGGATGGAGGCAAAGCCATGACTTTGCCACGAGGTGGGGCAATTGCCTGTGGCAGTGAATACGGTTTGCCCTTCGGTGAATGGGTTGAAGGCGGGCGCTCCAACGTTGGTGAAGGTGTCGTTGACTTGGACTGCCCAATTCGAGGAGTTTGGGCGGCGGTAGTAGAGGTATTGTTGGCCGACGGTGAGGGTGTTACGGCCGGGGGTGCCGTCGAGGAGCTTGTAATTATCGTAAAATGTGCCGTAGGCGGTGTGGGTGACGTTGGAGTCCCAAGAAACACGGGCGGCGAAGTGAACGGTGCCGTTGGTTTCTGCATTATTCCAGAGGTGCCAACGTGGGGATTGCGGAACGCTGCCGAGCAAACCGCCGCGGTAGCGTCCCCAGCCAGTGATGGTGTTGGTGTTGGGGTCGAAGGTAAGGTTGCCTTCGGCAGGGCCACGTAGGCGAACCTAGTCCGAACTGATAACCAAACTTGGGATATTCCCTGCGCAATTAAGGAGGATGTGGCTTGTGTCGGTGGCGTTAGCGAGGTTAGTGAAGCGGTATTTTGCGCAGTGGTTGGTGGGGGTGATTTTTCCACAGAACTGGTTGGCGGTGGCGTTACGGAGGATGGCTTGGTAGCGATGCACCTCTTTAGATTTGGCTGTGGATATTCCTGGAATCGTAGCCGGGGCGGTGTTGGTTATTCGTATCGGTGACGGTGCGGAGTTAGCCTTTTTGTGGGAAAATGAGAAAGAGCCCCTGTTTGCCGTTGCCGCCCGTGCCGAAGACGTGGAGTTGATCAAACCCGAAGGGGCCTTTGGCTTCGGAGCCGCCGGAGGTGGAGCCGTTGTCGGTATTGAGGCTGGGGTTGGAGGAGCCAAAGGGCATACGTGGTCCGGCGACGGTGTTGCCATGGGTAGAAGGGCATCGGCGCAAGGTGGGAGTGAGGCGTGCGCTTTGACGGCTGGAGCCGTAAGAGGGGTGGGGGGAGGTGGCTTTACCGCACTATGGGGGCCGATTGGGCGTGCGCGAGTGTGGTATTGGATGGAGGTGGGGCTTAGGGAGGAGGACGCAGGGCGGGGGTCGGTTTGTGTGTGTTTTTTGGGGGAATTCTAAGGCGGCGGTGTTTTGGAATGGGGGGGTGTCTGGGAGGCATGAGTTTTTTTTCGCCGTTTGAGTTCGAGGTGACACGGTGGGCGCAGGCGCATGCAGTGAACCGAAATTTAGCGCATGGTTCGGACGATTACGATTACGAAGATGGGAGGTAGGGATGTGTAGATTTTGGATGAGGAATTGATGAAGCGGGCTGGGCTTAGCTTTGGGGAGCAAGTAAAGGTGACCGTTCAGGATGGGGGCGATTGGAATTGAGCCGATGCGGAAGAGTTTTGATGATGAGTCGTTTTTGGGTATTTTGGAAGGAGTTTTGGACGATTCCAGCGATACGTTGAAAAAGCTCACCTAACTTGGGGCTGATTTCTGGCACCCTACGATTGAGCAGGTTATAAAAATTCACCGGCGGGTTCTTGAAAAGTAGGGAGGCTTAGGGGGTTGCGCGTTCGTGTTTGCTTGAATCAGCGATTGCTGCAGCGCAGGCGCCGATTTTGGTAAACCTTTCTTCGATGATCCGGACGAAATTGCCGCTGCTTGCCTGTTCTATTTGTGCAGGAATCATACCTTTGTAGATGGGAATAAAAGAACTGCGCTGGCTACGGCTCTCGTGTTTTTGAGAGCAAATCGTTCCAATACTGCATCAGATGGGCCAGAATGGGAGGCGTTGGTTTGGGATACGGCTGCTGGGGTGCTGGACCGGGAGAAGGTGACGGAGCGGTTGTGGGGGCTCGTGAAGTCGGAGTAAGTTCCAGCAGGGATTGGTTGGATCAAGTTTTGGTTTGATTTAGGTTGGTGATTTTTTTTTGGGATGTTGGGGTAATTTTTTTTTCTTAGAAAAAGAAAAGTTGACTTGTTCGTATTACTTGTCCCGCAGGAGCCATTCCAGATTTTTGGCCCCGGACTTCCGAATGGCAGAGCCGCTAGCGGACATCTGGCTTTGGCTGATGCTACTGGGAATTCGGCAATCGTCGAGTATCTCGGAGGCAAGCCAGTGATCTATCGTGGCCGCGAATTTACTGTGATGACAAATTCGCCGCCCTTCGACCAATAGCTTGCGATTGCTTCTTTTTAAAAACTAATCAACGGCTTGTTATTTCTGCCAGGGAGAATTAGCTCGCCTGACCGTTTTGCTCGGGCGCGTTTCTTTCTTAGTGTGGTTCCTGACACCGCACAGCCGGCGATCCTCAGTGCTGTTCCCGATGGCTCTCTGGATTTTTAAATTCTGGCCAGCATGCTCTCCATTGCCCGGGCTATCAGTGTGCCTTTGGGCATGGCCGATCCTGCAAGGCTCCACATCGCAAGCACCTTTTGGCGAACGGCTAGTTTACCGCGTTCCCTGACTTATGTTTTTGACTCTGCTACGTTCCCTTCCGTTTTCTGGGTGAATCTCAAAAAAATACCGCAGGCAGAAGGGGAAAAACCGCGGAAGCTCACCTTGGTAGGCCCAAAATTTTACAGTGGGGGAGTCTCAGCTGCGTTCGAGCTGGTGGAACCATTCGTTCCGCTGGGTGAGCTGCCCACCCTACGTGGATCCCTGACGTAGCAAAAGCCTGCTCTGGCGTGAGGCCACGAACACAAATGCGTTTGTCGGAAATTCGTTCAGTTCAGCCCAATCAACGCAAGGTGCCCTAGAAGGGAGGAATTTCCGACAAGAGATTTGTGAAGAGTTGCAACCACGGCGGCAAGGGATGCTGATTCGCTTCTCGAGCTGAACCTCGGGCGATAGTTGGAGTTGTGGATGTATGGAACAGGTCTTTCCAACGGTGCCTCAATCAGCCTATTGGCTAGAGGGTTTTACGGATGCGCAAATGGGGATTGTGGAGGAGGGGGTGTTAGGAATAAACGGGCCGGCCAACGATTCGCGTTTTTCTGCTTGGGATGTCGGGTTGCTTTCCAACAGAAATCGTTAGTGCCTGTGGCTAAGCGGCCTAATTGGATGTGAGGGGAACGGCACGCTTCAAGGGCACGGGGGGGACAGCACTTCCAAAAGTTGGTGGGCGGATACCTTCCACGTCGTTTGGGAAATTCTCTGAATCGAAACCCAGCGCAACCTTAGGTAGGATTGGTGTCGGATTCAGTTTGCTTTTTCCCAGATAGTTGTTCTGTTTCGGGTGAATTCGGTTCTGCGAGGAGAGACCCAATTTGGGAGGGTTGGGGAGCGTGTATCGTAAATCACGCGATAGCCCGATTCAGGTTTAAAGAATTCTTCATAATAGGGGCGTGTGAAATTGTCGAGATCAATATCACACCAAATGACGTAGTCAGGGTTGTGTTCTCTTCGGTGCTCGATAGAGAACCAATCGAGTTCGGTCTTCCCTTTTTTGGTGGCTACTTTGGCAAGCATCTCAGGATCATTTTTGAACATTTCTTTGAACCGTGCCGCGCGTTGGAGACCCGTCTGGATTTGGTGTAATGTTATTTTTTGGCAATCCCTCAGGGCTTGGGTTTGATTTGCTCTATTCAACTACGCCACCGTTTAGCAAATGCTGCTCGGCGAATTTAGGAACCTCATTCCGAGGGTCAAGAACAAACAAACGCCCAGTCCACCATCCGCATGCTAGGTTGTAAACGAGCAGCAACATGAGAATGGGAATAAAAAGCCACCGCACCTTTAGGAGGAGCGGGATCCGGCTGCTGCAAGTAATAGAAAATACGGGGCGTTAGGCAGCACAAAACGCGTTTCCATGCGCGGGAAAGCACCGATTTTCCAAGTGTAAAGAACGAAAATAGTTAGGGAGGGTAGCCAAAGCGGCCAGCCCTGCCACTTTGTGGGACGGGCTAGCATAGCAAACAATTCGAGAACGAACCCAAGCCAAAGAAGCCATGTGCCTGGCACTCCGAAAATTTCATAGAACGCCTGGAAAAAATCCTGTAGCTTGTGCCTTCAGTCTGCCCAGCGTAAACAGGAGTCACCGTGTAGTTGTAGATAAAATCTGTTACGGAACAAAGCCTACTGAAGTGGCTAAAATCAGAGCTGCCACGGGGGCTGCTTGGGAGGAATAAAATTCCCGAACCAGAATAAAAACAGCGATGACAGAAAAGCGCGAACAGCGCAAGATTCAAAGCTCTTGCGAGCATCGTGCGTATTATTAGGAAAATCTTGGAGCGTTCGTAAGAGGGCTTCCAAAACAACAGCGAAGAGACAGTCATTGCGGGTATTCGAGCCGCAAAGTGGCAAAGGTATGTGTAGAAAGGCGGCTTGTCGTAAAATGGCGGTTCGAACGGGAGCCTGTCCTTGGCGAAAATGTTTTGGAAAGCCATTTTATCGAGGTTTAAGCAATCATACCGGCCTCAACCGAATCCTTGCGCTCCTAACAAAAGATTCCAAGCACTCCTGCAAGTAAGAGAAAACCGTCCCTCAATCCATACCGTCGGGACATTGTGGAAAAAGCGGATTGGAGCCTCCTAAGAGCATCGCGAATGCTAGAAGGGAGGGGTTGAAGAGGGGAGTTCATATCTTATGATTTTGCGAGTATTAAGATTATTCCGCAGGTCTAAATCAAGCTTTGATTGCAAGAGTGAAAGGGACAACGATCTCAATTTTTCGTATCCTCTAGGCGAGTAAGTTTTAGTGGAATAGCGTTCGCCAAAGGCGTTGGTAGAACCGCACCTTCCAGCGACGAGGGGTGCGGCTTTCCAACAGGGAGGATCGCAGTGGGGCGGCGTCATCTGCAACTTGAGCCAGTGTTAAGGGTGGGCGCTACGAGGGCAAGTTGGTTTTTGGTCTATTTTTTACTATTCTTCCTTGAAGGGATTGTGTTTAATTTCAGTTTTTATGATCAAGTTTTTACGAAAGATACCGTTGCTAGTTTGGCTCCATCGTGTCTTGCTGGTGTGTTGGAGAGGGGTGTGGGGTGCTTTTCGGCGTTGGTTTCATGGCGAGAGGCTGAAGAGAATTCGGAAATTGGCACTTTTTGCGCCGAACACGGCCGGTTATTACGAGGGGTTGGAAGCAAAAATTGAGAGTTTGACGCTGCTTTCAGCAAAGCAGGTATTTCCCTTGCTGTTGGAGCTTTCAGGGAGGCTTCGCTTTCCAGAACCGGAGATTATTCGGGCGGAGGAATTTTGCGAGGGGTTTGGGGCGGTGGAGGAAGCACGTGAGCTGAAGCGGGTGTTGGATGCTTACGGTTGTGATAAGTCGCTGAGCCACAATTACCATCATCTTTATGCAGCCGTTCTGAAAGACCTTGGGTCGGTGAGTAGGATGCTGGAGATCGGGTTGGGGACAACGCATACCGATGTGGTTTCGAATATGGGTGCGAGTTGGACTCCGGGGAATTCGTTGAGAGCGTTCCGGCAGTATTTGCCTGGGGCAGAAATCCACGGGGCGGATTTTGACCGCCGGATTTTGTTTCAGGAGGAGCGGATCACTACCCATTTTGTTGATCAGACGGAGCTTGCTACGTTGAGAAACTTGACGTCAGCGATTCCAGGGGCGCTGGATTTGCTGATTGATGATGGCCTCCATGCGCCCAACGCCAATCTGGCGACATTGATTTTCGGCTTGGAAAAGGTGCGGGAGGGGGGATGGATTGTGATTGAGGATATTGCCGAGGAGGCATTGCCTTTTTGGAAAACGGTGTTGCTTTTGATTGGTGGGCAGCATGCGTGTTATTTGATCAGCGCCCATGGAGGTTTTGTTTTTGCTTTGAAGAAAGGAGCCATCCCAGCCAGCAAGGGGGTGAGCGGATGCTTGGTGTAGCTAACGTTCCGCAAGTTTGAAAGCTTATAGAGATAACTGAGATGTTTTGTGGTGTTTGGGAGGAATTTCGGCGCAGGATTGAATATGGGGGGAGAGAAGGTCAGAGATTAAATCCTGGACTCTGAGGAGACTCCGTGTCCCTTTTCTCGCAACATGCGAAAGCAAATTTGCCATGGAGGTCTAATGAAAATCAGCCATGGAGGTCTAATAAAAATCAACTACGGGTCAATTCGGGAGGCGTGACGCGCGGGCCGTGCTGCTGTCTGTTTAAGCAGGATTGGGGAATTACACCGAGGCGAATCGTTTGTGCGGATGGGAGGATTGGGCGGCAATTAATAAAAAAACTTGTCCGTGATTTTTCGGCCACTTGAACCATTCGGCTACATGATCCAAATTATGTGATGGTTTTGGTTGAAGGGGATGGGGTGAGTGTCAAGCTGCGGCTGGGAGCCTTTGGCAAAATCCGATCGGGATGGTGTCTGTCTCTTATACACATCT
>JAOAAX010000038.1 GCA_026418675.1 Chthoniobacterales bacterium
GCACAGGGGAGACCTCAGGCCTTGGCCCACACAGTATCAATCTCCTTGGTGAGTTCAACATTGCAGGTGAGACGTGGCTTATGCGCGATTACTTCCGCCGAATTGGTGTGGAAGTCGTAGCTACGATTACCGGCGATGGACGTGTGGACGACATTCGCCGCAGCCATGGCGCTAAGCTCAATCTCGTCCAATGCTCTGGCTCGATGATCCATCTCGCAAAGGAGATGCAAGCCCGGTATGGGATTCCGTTCCGCCGCGTTTCTTTTTTTGGCATTGAGGATACGGCAGCGGCGATTTACGAAACGGCCGCATTCTTTGGCGATGCGGAGATAGAACGCCGCGCGCGTGACCTTGTGGCGCAGGAAATTACGGCGATTCTGCCCGAGCTGCGCCATATTCGCCGCGAGCTGCAGGGGCGCCGAGCGGCCATTTATGTTGGCGGGGCGTTCAAAGCATTTTCGCTTGTGCGTGCTTTGCGCACGATTGGCATGAAAACCGTGCTAGTGGGGACGCAAACTGGCAATCCAGACGATTACGAACAGCTTAAACAGCTTTGCGATCCTGGCACCGTCATCGTGGATGACTCAAACCCGCTGGAGCTTGCGAAGTTTTGTTTGGAGCTGGACGTGGATTTGTTTATTGGCGGTGTCAAGGAGCGGCCGATCGCCTACAAACTTGGGATTGGCTTCTGTGATCACAACCACGAGCGCAAGGAGGCCTTAGCTGGATTTGTTGGCATGCTGAATTTCGCGCGCGAAGTTCGTGCGACGGTTTTAAGTCCGGTATGGCAATTTGCGCCGCGTTGGAAGCAAAGTGCGAGAAAATTGGGGGAGAGAGAATGATTCCGACATACCAGCAGAAGGAGGGGAATTTCGTTACCGAGGAGAGGGTTTTGGGCGGAGGCGAGGCATTGCCGGGGATAGCTGCTACTCAAAATGCCTGCAAACTTTGCACACCGTTGGGAGCGTGTCTAGTTTTCAAGGGGATTCGCGGGGCAATGCCATTCCTACACGGATCGCAGGGCTGTGCCACTTACATTCGACGCTATCTGATTAGTCATTTCCGCGAGCCAATGGACATAGCGGCATCGAATTTTTCAGAAGAAGCGGCAGTTTTTGGCGGAACCCAAAATCTGATGAGGGGGTTGCGGAATGTTCTGGAAGCGTATCGGCCGGAGCTGATTGGGTTGGCAACGACGTGCCTATCGGAAACGATTGGCGAAGATGTGGGTTTGCTAGTTGAGGAGGCGCGGGCTACGTTGCCGAACCTTCCGCCGGTTGTGCATGTTTCCACAGCGAGCTATCGCGGTTCGCATGCCGATGGTTTCCATGCGGCGACGGCAGCGCTGGTTGCTCAGCTTGCCGAGCCGACATCTCCGCACGGAGGGATTGCGATTTTTCCTGGAATTCTCTCCGCTGCAGATCTTCGCCATTTGCGCGAGATTGCATGTGCCTTCGGGCGGGAAGTTACGATTGTTCCCGATTACAGTGATACGCTGGACGGGCCGACGTGGGCTACCTACGAACCGATACCCCCGGGAGGAACGCCGGTTGAAGCTTTGCGTGCGTTGCCTGGCTGTGCGGCTGCAATCGAGTTAGGTGCGACGCTGATTCGCCGCACCGATACTGCAGCTGCGCACCTGGCTGCGGTTCATGCTGTGCCCCGATTTGCTTTGCCGCTGCCGATTGGTATCCGTGCGACGGATCGCTTCTTAGCCACATTAGCCGAAATTACTGGGCGGCGTATTCCTGCTGCTTTTGAAGCTGAGCGCGGTCGTCTTGCCGATGCGCTCATTGATGGTCACAAAATTGTTTATGGCAAGCGTGTGGCGGTGTATGGCGAGGCAGATTTGGTCATTGGGCTTAGCGGTTTTCTGGCAGAGATGGGTGGGAGGCCGGTGTTGTGTGCAGCCGGAGGTGAGGTGCGCGATTTTGCTGGCATTCTCCGGGAAGCAGTTCCTGCGCTGCCAGAGGAAGCAGTCATTCTGAACGGTAAGGACTTTGCAGAGATTGGCAAAGCTGCGCGTCAGCTTAACCTCGACCTCCTTGTTGGCAATAGCAAGGGCTACCCGCTGGCACGCGAACTTGGCCTTCCTCTCCTGCGTGTAGGTTTTCCGATCCATGATCGAATTGGGGCGCAGCGCATCCTCCATGTCGGTTACCGTGGGGCATTGGCACTCTTCGACAGCCTCGCAAACAGTTTGCTCGAGCGCAAACAGAGCTGCTCAGCGATTGGTTACTCCTATCTATGAAGAAGGCAATTCCACTGTTACCATCTGCTCGGGTAAATGCCGAAGGATTTGCTCTGGGCAACCACCCTTGCTACAACTTTGCTGGCAGCCATCGGCATGCGCGAGTGCATCTGCCCGTTGCGCCGCGGTGCAACCTTCAGTGCAACTATTGCAATCGCAAGTTTGATTGTGTGAACGAGTCGCGGCCGGGGGTGAGTAGCGGCGTTTTGACCCCTGCCCAAGCGCTTGCTTACCTTGAAGAGGTTGCCGAGAGAGTTCCACACCTTGCGGTTGTAGGGATTGCGGGGCCGGGTGACCCCTTCGCAAACCCTTATGAGACACTTGAGACGCTGCGACTCGTCCGCCAGCGATTTCCGGAAATGATGCTTTGCGTAGCGTCGAATGGGTTGCAGGTGGGCCCACACGTAGAGGAGCTTGTTCGACTCAACGTAACACACGTTACACTAACGATCAACGCAGTGGACCCATCGATAGGAGCTCTGATCTATGCTTGGGTGCGAGATGGTGGCCGTCCGTTGAAAGGGGAAGAGGCAGCCTTGCTTCTGATCGAGCGCCAATTAGAAGCCTTGAAGCGGCTAACGGCTGCAGGCGTGCTTGTTAAGGTAAATTCGATAGTAATTCCCGGGATTAACGACCGGCACTTGCCGGAGGTTGCTGCTCGTGTTCGAGAGCTTGGCGCGACCCTCATGAACGCAATTCCTCTTTGTCCCATAGCGGGCACGCGGTTTGCACACATGAGCGAGCCGAGTGCGCTCGTGATGGCGCGTGTGCGGTTGCAGTGTGGCGCTTTTCTTCCGCAGATGAGCCACTGTGCTCGTTGTCGTGCCGATGCCGTTGGGCTACTCGGCAAGGATCAATCTGCGGAATTCTCTGAAACCCTGAAGCAATATGCTCAAATGCCTATGATCCTCGATACAAGCCGTCCGTATGTTGCGGTTGCCACCCAAGAGGGGATGCTCGTTAACCTTCACCTTGGGGAGGCACGCGAAGTTCTCATCTATTCGCGGGAACCCTCTTCCGGCGAATACGAGATAGCCGATGTGCGCAACTTGCCCCCACCGGGAGGGGGAGACGAACGGTGGAAATCGTTAGCTTCGAGCTTGCGGGATTGCCGCGCCATTCTCGTAAGTGCGTGCGGGCCGCGTCCGCGAAAAATCCTCGAGGGTTTTGGTTTAGCAGTGATCGAAATGGAAGGTCTCATTGAGGAGGGGCTTGAAGCTCTCTTCAATGGCGAAGAAGTTGCGCCTCCTCTGCGTCGGCGTTTTACTGGCTGTGGAGCAGGCTGCTCCGGCGATGGCAACGGCTGCTCATGAAATTTCCTTCTCCCATCTGCTTGCGTTTTTGCGGATTCGGCAACCTCTCGAATCCAGCAGAAACGTGGGGAATGGTTGGCTCGGGTGGATTCGCTGGTTTCGCTAGGGATGTTCGGTTTGATCGGCTTGATCGGCTTGTTCGGCTGGCGATTAATGCGCGATTGCATCCAGAATTAGCGGGACTAGCGGCTGCAACGGGCCCGGAGAAGAATTAACTGAAAACAAACTCAAAACTATGCCAATACCGAAACACCATTTATTTGTCTGTGGCAGTTTTCGTGCGAATGGCGAGCCGCAAGGGGTCTGCCACAAAAAGGATTCGATGAGTCTTCTTAGTTATCTGCAGAATGAGGTGCAAGACCGGATGTTGCAAGGGGTTGAGGTGAGCGTGACGGGCTGCCTGAACCAATGTGTTAAGGGGCCCATCATCATTGATTACCCGGCGGGGCATGTTTACGGTTCGATTACCAAAGAGGCAATAGATGCGATTCTCGATGCGATCGAAGAGGGGCGCGTCGCAGAAGAATACCTCGTAACATGAAGGCTGTGGCGGAGATCCTGCAGCAGATGCGAGCTGCGAAAGTATGGTTTGTGGACACGACGCTGCGCGATGGGGAACAAGCAGCAGGCGTGGATTTTGCCGATAGAGACCGCGCTGCAATCGCACGCAGCCTCGTTGATGCCGGCGTAAAGGAGCTGGAGGTAGGAATTCCTGCATCCGGCCCCGAGGTGTGCCGGCGGATTGCCATCGTGGCGGAGACAGTCCCGCAGGCTTTGCTCCTGGCATGGTGCCGGGCACGGCACGACGACCTCGAAGCCGCGGCAACATGTCCGGTGCACGGTGTGCATTTTTCGTTCCCTGTATCGGAGCGGCATTTGCGCATTTGGGGGAAAACCCGGCAGTGGGTGTTACGGATGCTCTCTGAGCTTACGGCGGCTGCAGCGGAACGGTTCGATTACGTGACGGTCGGAGCGCAGGACGCATCGCGAGCGGATCGGGCTTTTCTGGAGGATTTTGCTGCTGCGGTTAGCCAGACGCCGGCGTTCCGTTTAAGGCTGGCGGATACCGTTGGGGCACTTACGCCGGAGGCGACGCGCTGCATGGTTGAGCGAGTTCGAACCGCAGCGCCAAGCCTTCTGGTGGAGTTTCACGGTCACAATGATCTTGGGATGGCAACGGCGAATACTGTGACAGCATGGCAAGCGGGGGCTCGTTGTCTGAGCACAACAGTCCTTGGGATTGGAGAACGGGCAGGAAATGCGGCGTTTGAGCAGGTTGCAATGGCGCTGCGGGTTGCCTGCGGTGTGGAGACGGGTGTGCGTTTTGGGGTGCTTGTTGGGCTTGCGGAATGTGTGGCACGAGCAGCAGGGCGGGAGACGCCTCGTTGTTCGCCGGTAGTGGGGGAGGGGATTCACTGCCATGAGTCAGGGATCCATGTGAGTGGTCTTGAGCGCGATGCTCTCTCTTACCAAGCCTATTCTGCTGAATTGGTTGGGCGGAGGGTTGTTCTCGCTCGCCGATCTTTTCGTTCGAGTGTTTGAGCTATGCCTTTTCAAATTGCAACGCAGGAGCTGACGCCAGAAGGCTTTATGCGTTTGGATTCCCACCGGCGCGTTAAGCTTAGCGGCTCTACGGGTCCCCTGGCCTGCTATATTTCGAGTTTACGGGAGAGAAGCGGGACGGCCTGGAGTCTTTCGGGGACGGAGCTGGCACGGCAGCTTGTGGCTCGGGAGGAGGAGGATTTACCGTGGGTGCTGCTTTTTTCGGCATCCAGCAGCTCGCTCCTGCTGGTGGCGACAATTGTGGGGCTAACAGGGGACTACGAGACAGAAATTCTGTTGCGCGGTGCCTGCTTGCTGCCAGTCGAGGGAGGCTACTGGCAACGAAGCGGTGTGGAAATTGCAGAAGCTTTGATTCTGCGAGGAGGATGGTTGACCCCATCTGCAAGTTGGGCATGGGCCCCACCGAAAATGTCCCTTGGCGGTGCAATTGTGAATCCTGCGCAATCAACACGAAGGGAGGTAGCTTCAGGTGGCCCCTGGCTTTCGGGTTCCGAATTTTCGATCAGCGGGGATACCTACCGATCCCTCTCGCAAGCGACTCCGAAGCGAGCGAAAAATTAACGGAAGTGAGAAGGGAGGAAAAAAATCTCCGAGAATCTAGAAAAACGTTGAATGGGATGATCGATTTGAGCACAGCAGCAATCGAGTTAGTTGATGCGGGCAGCTTCCTCCTCGCGCTTGGGATGATGGGAATTGCAGCCCTCTATGCAAGCGTGGGTCACGGTGGAGCCTCTGGCTACCTTGCTGCGATGGCAATCGCCTCTGTTCCGCCCGCCCAAATGCGCCCTACGGCGCTGATTTTGAACTTGGCTGTGAGTGTGGTAGGGACGATGGCATTTTTCCGTGCAGGCTATGTGCGGAGCAAAGTTTTCGTGCCACTTGTTGTGATGGCGGTGCCAATGGCTTATCTTGGAGGAGGGATGAAGCTGCCGCCTGGGGTGTTCCATGGGCTGCTGGCAGTGGGGCTGACTTTGGCTGGGGTGCGACTGTTTTATGCGCCGCGGCAGCGAGCGAAGCTCTGCGAGCCTACAGTGCCGGTGTTGATGGTTGTGGGAGGTTTGCTGGGGTTTGTCTCTGGGCTCATTGGCGTTGGGGGAGGCATCTTCCTCACGCCGCTGCTGATTTTGCTGGGCTGGGCAGATGCTCGGACAGCGGCAGGAATCTCGGCACCGTTCATTTTCGTAAACTCGGCAGCTGGGCTAGCAGGACTTTGCAAGGCAGGGGATGTGCACGTGCTCCCGGAATGGCCTTTGTTCCTTATTTGTGTGCTCGTGGGCGGCTCCTTCGGAGCAACGTGGGGGAGCGGGCGAGCGCCCGACCTCCGGCTGCGACAAGCGTTAGGAGCAGTGCTTGCTGCGGCTGTGGTAAAGCTCTTTCTCGTTGCGGTAGGACATGCCTGAGGTGAGAGCAGACCTGCAGAGGGAGGGAGCTGCTCCGCCTCTGGAAGAGCCGCCCAATATTTTTTCGCTGGCGAATCATCCGCCGTGGGTGATAGCGGATTGGCGATTTCAGAAGTATCCGCGTGAATTACACATTGGGAGGACGCGTGCCGACAACCGGCGGCTGTTTGCGAAGTTGCAAGCAGAGGCGGATGCGGAGCGCCGGGGTGAGATTTTTCACGAATATGTGACGGTGCAGTTTTCGCTGCACGAGTGGGATCGGCAGAAAAGCACGAATGCGAGGAGAAGCATTCGGAATAGTTATGTTCGGTTCTTGCGAGGTTGGTCGCTCGATTCCAATTCCATCGAAGGAGCTGTGCTCAAGGCATGGGTTGCCAGTCGGTTTGGATTGGAGCCGACCTTTCACTATGAGGTTTTGGAAGAGTCGCCCGAAATGCGAGAGCGGTTTGAGATTGAGAGAGTTTGCGGAGAATCCAAAACGAACGCAATCTTCCAGCAACTTGATCTCCTCTTTGAGTTTTGTCAAGAGGAGTTGACACGGCGATTCGGTCGGCGAAAACACATAAGGCTCTATCGGGGGACGTTTGACGCGGAGAAATACCCGCGGGTCTTGCGTCCAGAGGCAACGTTGCCCGTTGTTCGGCTTAATAATTTGAATTCGTTTACATCGGACCGTGAAACGGCATGGGAATTTGGCTCGACGGTGTGGGAGGTGGATGTGCCTTTGGCAAAGATATTTTTTTTCTCGGGTTTACTACCGACGAGTCTTTTGCGTGGGGAGGGAGAATTTCTTGTCCTGGGTGGGGAATATGAAATCCGGACTATCCTTTTTTAAGGCAAGGAGTGAGCGGCTAGGGGGTGGTAGCTTGGAGGGAATGCTCCGAATGCAGGAAAAGAAAGCAGGCGGAAAGGAGGTGCCAAGTTGGAAGTTCTTCCCCTATTGGGCGAGTGCGGAAGGGAAGCGTGCGTTTCGAATTTCCGAGTAGGTGGACTACCACCCGTGGAATCTTTTCGTGTCCAAAAGATTCGTCTAACAGATACAGATAAAAAGAGAGCGGTCTGCAGGGGTAGGCCGCAGACCGCTCTTCGGAAGGCGATAGAAGGCGAGGATAGGAGAGAGGGATTAGATTAAATCTTTACGAGAAGGAACCGATGTCTTTTGGTTTAGGCGGGATTTGCGACGACGTTCCCAGATGGCATAGAGACCAAGGCTTGCTACAAGGAGCGACCAGGTTGCAGGTTCGGGGATGACAGACATCGTGAAGTCGTCAATGGCTAAGCCTGCATCAGATCCTAAATCATCGGCATCCGCCCAACGTATGTGCAGGGTTTCCCCTGCGTTCCATGTTAATCCAGTGAAAGTTGTTAGGTTTACCGTTGTATAATTTCCTGAAGCCGTTCCATCTACATGCGAAGAGGAAGTTGTACTCGTAAGTATTTCATTTAAATTGAAACTTGCTAAAGAAGTCCAATTGCCAGAAATATGATCGTTGAGGATCCCACCTATTTTCCACCCGAATGTCCAGACTTCGTTGACTGTGCTGCTATTGCCGGTTCGCCATTGACGGATAGTGAATCCGATTTGGACGTGTTCGTGTGTTAAAGTGATGCCTGAGTTATTGAAAAAAGATGCACCGAAGGCACCAATGAACGTTCCACTTGCAAGTGAACCAAGGGAACGATTGGAATTACTAAGTAACCCGAAGTTGAAAATAGTTCCAGTGTTGTTACTCCCATTAGAGGTTGCAAAACCTGGCACAGTTGATGAATTTACAATAGTCCCATTTGCCAATGAACCAGATCCATTAATTTTCCAACCTGCCCAGCCGGTGGGGTAGGTAGGAGAAGAGCCGGTTCCCATCGAATCAAAGTTTTCGGTGTAGTTTCCAAATGTGATGTTTATTACGGATTGCCCCAATGCGGAACATGCCATTCCGATCATGAGAAGAGATGAAAGGACTAAAAGCGAGCGCTTCATTTTCATAGTCGCATAATGGTTGTTTGGGATTTAGAGTTTTGTGTGGCTGGATTGGGTTTTAAGCACGCGGTTGCGATGCTGCCTGATCGTAGCTGCCTTTGCAGTTTGGTGGATTGATAGGCTGCAGAAGCAACGCTGTGTTAGAAGCCAATTTCAGCCGCACGAGAGAAAAAGTGTCGAAAACAGGAATTGAATCCAGAGAAAAATTGTAATAATTTTGTGACAGACCTTTTGAATTTGCCAAAAAATTGGGAGTTAAGGAAGAAAAGCGACAAATAGCTCTGTTTTTTTTGAAATGATTTGAAAGAAAAAGAACAAAAGCGTCTAAAAAGGCTTTGGAAAAGGCTAATTTAGGAAAAGGTGGCTATGGCAAAGTGAAATTGGTTTATCGAAAGACAGGGAGGTATTGGTGGGAGGCGTAGCGGAGAGGTGAAACGGTTGGCTTACTTGATGGAATTGGAGGAAAAGCTCCAAAAAGAGAGTGAAGTTTTGCTATTAATCTGTTGCTAAAGTTGACAAGTTAACGAGTTTTTGAGAAAAATGGCTCTTAGTAGAGGGAGGTAGGCGTGAGTAAGGAAGCTTTTTTGGTTTATGGGGGGAGAGGGAGGGAGATTTGATGTGTTGGGAGATGTGGGTTTTTGTTGCTTGGAGTAGGAGAGAGGGTTAGGATGGACTATTCATAGGGGGAAATTTTTTCAGAAATGAGAAATTGGAGTAAGAGTTTGCTTTTGGGATTGATAGGGGTTTTTGTGGTTGGAGAAATGGGATTTGGAAAGGATGGGGCTGAGCTGAGGAGCACGAGTGAAGCGATGGAGCTGCGTCGTGGAGCTCTAGCGTTGGAATGGAGGGTACCTGCAGGGGCGGATGGAGTGAAGTGTGTGGTAGTGCTTGCGTCGGGGGATGGTGGGTGGAGTGGGTGGGAGGAAGCGGTGAGTCGGCGGTTGGTTAGGCATGGATGTTTGGTGGTTGGAGTTGATATGCAGAAATACGCGGCGACGGATTTTGACGAGGAGATACTGGGATCGGATTTCGCAAAGATAGCTGGGGCTGGAGTTGAGCGGGGCGGAGGAAAGGATTTGCCAGTTTTATACGTTGGATGGAGTATGGGAGCTGTGGAGGTGGTAGCTGCGGCGGCGTATGAGGGGCGACCGGCGAACTTAAAGGGGATTCTGCTGATTAGCGCTGGGAAGCGCGGACGATTTGGGCTCCGTTTGCCGGATCGGGCGGGTGTGCCGCCGTATGGCGCCGGCACATTTGCGCTTTCTGATTTTACAGCGAAGCTTGTGGGATTGCGGGTTGCGCAGATTCAAGGTGGGTTTGATATAATCAGCTCGACGGAGTGGATCGAGTCGCTGGAGAAGACAGGGCCCATGGGGGGTGGTGTGCCAAGTGCGGTTCAGTTGATTCGGGTTGATGGGGTGAATCATGGGTTGAATGGGCCGGATGAGAGGGGGTTTTTAGCGATTGAGGAGGGGATACGATGGCTGCTGGAGAATGGGAAGTGAGGAGAGGGGAGGAAGGGAAGAAGGAGAGAAGGGGATTTCGGGTTGCTCCGTCTCTTTGGGTGAGAATGGCTGCATGGGTGCTGGCCTCGATGGGTGCTGTGAATTTGGTGGAAGCGTTTTTGCCAAAGGATCCTGCGGTGCTGGATTGGATGGAGGAATGGATCCCCTTTTCGATTTCTGCACATAGTAAGTATCTTCTGTTTCCCTCCGGGCTTGCATTGATTTTTCTTGCAAGGGGGTTGCACCGAAGGAAACAAATGGCTTGGGTTGTTGCGATGGGAGTCTTGAGCGTGAGTATCATCCTGCATCTTTGCCACGCTTTTGACTGGCCCCATAGCGTTTTTGCTGCGGGTGTCGTGGTTTTGTTGTGGTGTCGGAAGGGAGAGTTTGTGGCGCAAAGTGACCGTGCCTCGATTCGGACAGGGCTGTGGGTCTGGCTGTTGCTGGTATGCGGAACCATAGTTTATGGGGCGAGCGGGTTGCGGGATTTCCGAAAGAGAGGAGAGGTGGTGCTACAAGAGCAGGGAGAGAATTGGTTGGTTGATTTAAGGGTAGCAGGGGAGGCTGTTTTCTTGCAGAGGGTGGAGGGAATCAAAGTCCAGTCGGATCGCGCGGAACTTTTTTTGCACATGATTCGAGGTTTTGGGATTGTTGGAGGATTGGCGGGGCTAGTGTTCCTGTTGCGGCCTGTTCTGTCTGGGAGAAAGGAAGCGCTAACTGTGGAAAAGGAGAGAGAATATCGTTCGCTCGTGAGAAGGTATGGAGACGATCCGATGAATGAATTCCTCTTTGCTCCGGATAAGAGCCTTTTTTTTGATTCGGCAACGGAGTCGCTGACGGGATATGCACTATGGAGGAATTTTGCGGTGGTGCTGGCGGACCCTGTTTGCCCGACTGAGAAGCGCACGGATGCGACAAGAGCTTTTTTGGATTTTTGTATCCGGAATGATTGGGAGCCTTTATTCTATTGTGTGGCTGCGGAGCGGCGGCAGGTTTACGAGGAGCTTGGATTAGTGACGTGGAAAATAGCGGAGGATGCGCGGATACGGGTTGAGGGGTTTGAGTTAAAGGGAGGGAAGTTTCAAAATCTCCGGACCGCTTGTAATAGGGCACTGAGGGAGGGGTATCGGGTGGTTTGGTATGAGCCGGAAGGAGAAGGAGGGAGGATAGACGAGGGATTGGAAAGGCAAATGCAGGAGATTTCGGATGGGTGGCTGGCAAAGAAGCATATAGCGGAGATGGGATTTGATGTAGGGCGGTTCGATTTGAGGCAAATCCGGAGGGTAGGGGCATCAGTGGTGGTTTCGCCAGAAGGGGAGGTGGTGGCGTTTGCGACATGGTTGCCCTACGGCTGGGAAGGAGGAGAGAATCCGAAAGGACGAGCGCTAGACCTCATGCGCTCGAAGCCGGATGTCAAAAATATAATGGATTTTCTTATCGTTCAAACGATTGATCACTTTCGGAGTCAGGGGGTAGAGGAGATTTCGCTTGGGAATGCACCTCTTGCAAATGTTGAAGAGGATTTGTCTGGATTTCGGAGGGAGGAGCGGGCAGTGCGGTTTCTGTTTGAGAACTTCAATACTTTCTACGGGTATAAATCACTGTTTTACTTTAAGCAGAAATACCAACCGAGCTGGAAGGGGCGGTATGTGGCGTATCGGCCGGGGTTGAACCTGCTGCTGATGGCGACGGCATTGGTCGCGGTTCACTTTCCGGATGGGGTGTTGGGAGTTATGCGTTCGTGAATGGGTTGCCGTGAAGGTGCCAAATGAAAAGTGGCGCGAGATGGGTGAGGGTAGGGGTGGAGAGCGGGGGAAGAGAATTGCGCGGAGGTTTGCTTGGTGCGGGGTTGTTGGATGCTTCCTTTTGGGAGTGTGGCTCGTAGGATGTAAGAAAGAAGAGGCGATGAAGGAAGTGGATGCATATAAGCGAGCACTTGTGGAGAAGCGCGGAGAGGATGCACCCTTTGGGAGCGAGAAGGAGAAGAGGAACGTGGCGCGGTTTGCGAGGTTTTTTCAGGATGTGACGGAGGAGAGTGTCCGGTCACTTATTCGCGAGACTTATGCGCCGCGGCTGTATTTTTTCGATACGCTGGTGCGGATTGAAACTGTGGAGGAATTGGAGCGATATTTTGTAGCGACCGCACGCAATGCGGAATGGATTCGGGTGGAAGTGAAGGATGTTGCACGGTCGGGAGAGGAGTATTACGTTCGGTGGGAGATGGGAATGCGGTTGAAGGCAGTAAAGGCAGGACAGGAGTTGAGGAGTGTCGGGATGAGCCACTTGCGGTTTGACGCGGAGGGGCGAATTGTGCTGCAACACGATTTCTGGGACTCAGCCGCCGGTTTCTACGAGCACGTTCCAGTGCTTGGCGCGGGTATTCGATGGCTACGGGCTAGGATCCACGGAAGGGAGTGAAAAGGGATAAAAGGGGTAAGAGGAAGAGCGCGGCGGAAGACGCCGCGTAGCGTCGCTTGGGGGCTTATCTTGAATTTTTGAAGTTTCGGGAAGGAGGGGAGGGAGAAGCGGGCTGGGAAATTTTATTTGAGGATGACGTCTTTGTAAGTCATGCCGGATGGGATCATGGGGAGGACATGCTCGGTATAGGGGACAATGACGTCAAGGACATAGGTTTCTTTGGCTTCGAGGAGGCGGCGAAGGGCTGGCTCGAGGTCTTCCTTGCGCTCGACACGCTCCGCTTGGACGTCGAAGCCTTTGCAAATTTGGATGTAGTCCGGGTAAACGCGGTTGAGGTCTTTGGGGTCGCCGAGGAAGGTGTGAGCGCGGTTGGAGCTATAGAAGCGATCTTCCCATTGGACGACCATGCCGAGATGCTGGTTGTTGAGGACAATGACTTTCGCGGCGATACCTTCGATTTTGGCAGTGGCAAGTTCCTGGATATTCATGAGGAAGGAGCCATCGCCATCAATGTCAATGACCTGTTTGTCGGGGAAAGCAATTTTGGCGCCGATGGCTGCTGGATAGCCGAAGCCCATAGCGCCGAGTCCAGAAGAAGTAAGGAACGTGCGGGGACGGGTGAAGGTGAAGAATTGGCCTGCCCACATTTGGTGCTGGCCGACTCCAGTGGTGATGATGGCGTCGCCGCCGGTTAATCGGTAAAGTTCCTCGATGACGAATTGGGGTTGGATGGCGTCGCTATTGCGGTCATAAGTGAGAGGGTAGTCTTTTTTCCATTGCTCGATCTGGCGATACCAATCGGGGAAGCGGTTGTAGTTGGAGGAGAGGCGCTGGAAGCCACGACGCTCGAGCATGGAATTGAGGCGGCGGAGGGCATGGCGGATGTCGGAGAGGATGGGGAGGCGGACGGTTTTGTTTTTGTTCAGCTCGGAGTTGTCAATGTCAATGTGGACGATGGTGCCGTGTTCGCAGAATTTTTCGACTTTGCCAGTGACGCGGTCGTCGAAGCGGACGCCGATAGCGAAGAGGAAGTCGGCTTCGTTGACAGCGTTGTTGGCATAGACGGTGCCGTGCATGCCGAGCCACTTGAGGGAGAGGGGATGGTTTTCCGGGAAGCAGCCGATGCCCATAAGGGTAGTGGCGACAGGGATTTGGGTGCGTTCGGCAAATTCGAGGAGCTCAGCAGAGGCGTTGCCGGTGATGATGCCGCCGCCACAGTAAATCATGGGCTTGCGGGATTGGAGGAAGAGTTCGAGAGCTTCTTCAAGGATTTCGTCGTTGGCGAGCTTGATGGGATTGTAGCCGCGGAGGTTGAGGTCGGTGGGGAATTTGGGGAGGATGCGCTGGTTTTGGATGTTTTTCGGGACGTCAATGACGACTGGGCCTGGGCGGCCGGTTTGGGCAATGTAGAAGGCTTCTTTGATGATACGTGGGATGTCTGCGACATTCCAGACGAGGTAGCTGTGTTTGACGATGGGAAGGGTCATTCCAAAGACGTCGGTTTCTTGGAAGGCGCCGCGTCCAATCATTTCCTGTGGGACTTGGCCGGTGATGGCCACGAGAGGAACGGAGTCCATGAAGGCGTCGGCGATGCCCGTGACGAGGTTTGTGGCGCCTGGGCCGCTTGTTGCCATGCAGACTCCTGCGCGGCCTGTGGCGCGGGCGTAGCCCTCTGCTGCGAAGACACCGCCCTGCTCGTGGCGAGGAAGGACGACACGGATTTGCTTGGAGCGGGTGAGGGCTTGATGGATGGGCATGGAAGCGCCGCCTGGGTAAGCGAAAATGACCTCCACGCCTTCGCGTTCGAGGCAGTGGACGAGAAGCTCAGCTCCATTCATTTCGCGGACGGTTTCTGTAGGAGGAGCGGATTGAGAGGAATCGGGGGTTCGGAAGCGCTGCGTTTCGGCGAGGGTGGAGGTGGGATGTGTCATGGGAAAGAGAATGGATTATGAAGAAGAGTGAGTTGGAAATTTTGAATTAGAATTAGTATAATGACAAGGTTTTTGGGTTTGCAAGAAAATTTCGTTCGGATGCTTGAGGGTGCTTGGCAGTGATGGATAATGGAAGGTGGGAAACTTGGGAGGTGGGGAAAGTGGCTTTGTGGAGGGTGAGCGTCGAAGAGAGTGTTTGGAGATTTTCGGTGGTTGGAAGGAGGTAGGGTAGGTTTTTGTGAGGAAATGAGTAAGGTGGGAGTGAAATGCGCAAAAAAAGGAGTATGCAGGGAAAAGCCTCCTTGCCTGGCGTCGGGTTGGCGCTCAGCAGAAGCCAATGGAAAGAGAGAATTGCCCTGAGAGAGGGTGGGAGGGATTTTACTTAGCTTGGAGGGCGCGTTCCGCTTCTTCGCGGAGTTGGCGTTCGGCTTCGAGCCAATCGCTGTGTGCGTCTCCCGGCCAGCCCATGCGGGCGCGGCGTTCGCCAATGTAGTAGGCGCGGAGGCGGATTTCTTCTTCGGAAATTTGGATTGGAGTGGGGGAAGTGGGAGAGCTCTTTTTGGATTTGGATTTACCAGAAGAGGTTTTGGTGGATGAAGAGGACGAGGACTCGGAAGTTTTGGAAGATTTCCGCGCTTTTTTGGTGGCAGCTTCTTCTGGAGAGGCAGAGTCTTTTGCCGTTTTCTTTGAGGTTGTTTCAGTAGCTTTTGTTGTTTTTGCCATACGTATCCTGAATGTTTTCTTTCAAGGAAGTGGATTAACGGTTAGCAAGTGGAAAATGCAACTTTTTTTTGATGTTTTGGAGAGAAGGTTATTGGAGGCGGGAGAAGGGGGAAGGGGGAAAGGGATTCGATTTGGGGCTCAGCCCATACGGGATTCGAACCCGTGTCTTCGCCGTGAGAGGGCGACGTCCTAGACCCCTAGACGAATGGGCCAAAGAAGGGAAGCTCGGAAGGAAATGTATTCTGGGAGTTAGGTAGATGCAAAGTGAAAATGCGCGGAGAGATTGGTTTGGCGGGAGAGGAGCGATTTTTCTAGGTTCACTCAGGTTTGGGAGGAGGAGGGAGAGGAGGAGGCTTGTAGTTGGGAGAGCGGTGAAGGAGATTGGTGTAATGGCGGATTTCAAATTGCGCTTCGCGGTGGAGGATGGATTGGAGCTGGAAGCTGGCGGGAATGGGAGGCAGGAGGGTGTCGCCGTCGTAGTGGTCGTAGATATAAGTGAGGAGGAGGTCGGAGCAAGTTGGAAGAAGGGCAGAATAGAGGCTTGCACCGCCAATGAGGAAGATGCAGCGATCATCAGGAGAGATTTTAGGAACGTCTTGAGGCGAAGGGAATGCGCGGACGTTGGAGAATTGGGTGTGGAGTGGGCGAGAAGTGACGACCCAATTTTCCCTGCCGGGTAGTGGGCGAGGGAGGGAGTCGAAGGTTCTGCGCCCCATGAGGACGATGTGGCCGAGGGTGGTTTGCTTGAAGAAGCGGAGGTCGGCTGGTAGGTGCCAAGGCAAGGAGCCCTTGTTTCCAATGACTCCATTTGCCGAGACTGCTGCTATAGCAATCATGAAAAAGATCAGGTTAACAAGTAAGTTAAAAAAACATTTAATTTTTTATGCCTAATAGAACAAAATGGCAAACATGACTTATTGACAGGTTTTTATCAAACAGCGACTGGAGCTTTGATGGGTGGGTGTGGGTTGTAGCCGAGCAAGGAGATGTCTTCGTAGCGGAAGTCGTCGAGTTCGCGGACGTTTGGGTTGAGATGGAGTGTGGGGAAGGGGCGTGGGTCGCGGGTGAGTTGGAGTTTAGCGAGTTCGATGTGGTTGGAGTAGAGGTGGAGGTCGCCGAAGGTGTGGATGAATTCGCGAGGGCGGAGGTTGCAGACATGGGCAACCATGCAGGTGAGGAGGCTGTAGGAGGCGATGTTGAAGGGGACGCCGAGGAAGAGGTCGGCACTTCTTTGGTAGAGTTGGCAACTGAGGTAACCGTTGTGGGCGTAGAATTGGAAGAGTGTGTGGCAGGGGGGTAGAGCCATTTTGTCGAGGTCTGCTGGGTTCCATGCGGTGACGAGGATACGGCGGCTTGTGGGATTGGTGCGGAGGAGGTGGACGGCATTTGCGATTTGGTCAATGGTAGAGCCGTCAGGGCAGCGCCAGCGGCGCCATTGAGCGCCATAGATTGGGCCGAGGTTGCCACTGGGGTCGGCCCATTCGTCCCAGATGGTTACACCGTTTTGGTGGAGGTAGTGGATGTTGGTGTCGCCGCGGAGGAACCAGAGGAGCTCGTGGACGATGGAGCGCCAGTGGAGTTTTTTTGTGGTGATAAGGGGGAAGGAATGGGAGAGGTCGAAGCGGACTTGGGCGCCGAAGATGGAGAGGGTGCCGGTGCCTGTGCGGTCGTTGCGCGGGGAGCCGTTTTCTAGGACGAGCTTAAGGAGATGGTGGTAGGGGTCCATGAGTTTGGTTCGAGGGTGCTGGGGAGTGTTAGGTTAAAGATAATGGGAAATTAGTCGAAGAGGAAAGATTTGGCTTTTTTCCTGAAGGGAAGGGGGATAGTGTTAGCAGGGAATAACAAGAACAAGACGCACGAGAAGCTATGATGACGATTGATGAAATTGTGAAGCTGTTGGGGGACCGCGCAGAAGAGCTTTTGCGGCATGAATGCAAGACGATTCGGCGGGAGGACTTGCATTTGCCAGGGCCGGATTTTGTAGATCGGATTTGGGGAACGAGTGATCGAAATTTGCGGGTTTTGGCGAATTTACATCGGATCTACCACACGGGGAGGTTAGCCGGGACAGGTTATCTTTCGATTTTACCGGTGGATCAAGGGATTGAACACTCTGCTGGATCGAGTTTTGCGAAGAATCCGGCGTATTTTGATCCGGAGAACATTGTGCGTCTTGCCATTGAGGGGGGATGTAACGCAGTTGCTTCGACGTTTGGAGTTCTTGGAGCTGTTGCACGGAAGTATGCGCACCGAATTCCGTTTATTGTGAAGATCAATCACAATGAACTGCTGACGTATCCGAATCAATACCAGCAAGTCCTTTTTGGGACAGTTGAGGAGGCATGGGAGATGGGAGCTGCGGCAGTTGGGGCGACTATTTATTTTGGCGGGGATGATGCCAGCCGCGAGATTGTGGAGATAGCGGAGGCGTTTGCCCTAGCGCATGAGCTTGGGATGGCGACAGTGTTGTGGTGTTATCTGCGGAATTCTGCTTTTAAGAAGGACAAGGATTACCACGTGAGTGCGGACTTAACCGGGCAGGCAAATCACCTTGGGGTAACGATTCAGGCAGATATTATTAAGCAGAAGCTTCCTGAGAACAATGGTGGGTATTTGGCGCTGAATATGGGTGGGTCGAGCTATGGGAAATTCGACAAGCGCATCTATGAGCAGCTTTGCAGCGATCATCCGATTGATCTTTGCCGGTATCAGGTTGCGAACTGCTACATGGGGAGGGCGCCGTTGATTAACAGTGGAGGGCCCTCAGGAGAGAATGATTTTGCGGAGGCTGTATTCACGGCTGTAGTGAATAAGCGTGCTGGTGGGGCGGGTTTGATCTCTGGGCGGAAGGCGTTCCAGAGGCCGATGGAGGAAGGAGTGAAGTTGCTGCACGCGATTCAGGACGTTTATCTCTGCAAAGATGTAACAGTAGCTTAATTTAGATTATTTTTAAGATTAATAAAAAGCAGAGATGTTATCGAAAACATCTCTGCTTTTTTGTTAATGATTAAAATATTTAAGGAATTTTTTCACCAAATTATTACTTCTGCTCTGTTGCTCTGCTGCTCTAAACAAATTCACGAAAAATCTAATTATAAAGAATTAATCTTTCTTCAACTCGTTTATGTAGAAATTAAAGAAAGCTTCTTTTATTTCATCTCGGAC
>JAOAAX010000039.1 GCA_026418675.1 Chthoniobacterales bacterium
GTGTATGCCGGTGAAGTAAAAACAGCACCCTCTGAGATCATAGCAGGTCTTCTACACGGCGACAAAGCTGCTCAGAAGACGGAGAAATTCCGAAACTTCAAGCAACTCATGGATTGGTGTGACAAGGTGGCGAAGTTGCAAGTTCGGACAAACGCTGATACGCCCGAACAGACGGCTAACGCGGTTGCGTTTGGCGCTACAGGGATAGGGCTCTGCCGCACGGAGCACATGTTCTTTGAAGGGGAGAGGATAGACGCGATGCGGGAGATGATCCTTGCTGAAAATGAAATAGACCGTAAGGCAGCGCTGGCCAAGCTCCTCCCCTACCAGAGAGAAGATTTCATTGGGATATTCAAAGCTCTGAACGGACGGCCTGCTACGATTCGGCTCCTTGATCCACCCCTGCATGAGTTTCTTCCACACGATCACACTTCGCAAAACACCCTTGCGCAGAAGTTAGGAGTTAGTGCGGAGAAGATCGCTCAGCGGGTAAAAGAGCTCCACGAATTTAATCCGATGTTGGGCCATCGTGGGTGCCGGCTGGGTATATCTTACCCGGAAATTACGGAAATGCAGGCTCGTGCAATTTTTGAGGCTGCAGCGGAGGTGATGAAGAAGAAGATAAAAGTTGCGCCGGAAATCATGGTGCCGTTGGTCGGTTTCAAAAAGGAGTTGGACCTGCAAGTTGAAATTATCCACCGCGTGGCGAAAGAAGTCATGGCCGAGAAAAAGGTTAAAATTTCCTATCTTGTTGGCACGATGATTGAAGTTCCCCGTGGAGCAATAACTGCCGACCAAATCGCCCAGACTGCGCAGTTCTTTAGCTTTGGCACGAATGACCTCACTCAGACAGCTCTTGGAATGAGCCGCGACGATATGGGCTCCTTCCTCAATTGCTACACGGAGCACGAAATTTTCAAAAAGAACCCGTTTGCAACACTCGACCAGGAAGGGGTTGGGGAGCTTATGCGAATTGCGATTGAAAAAGGCCGCAGCACGAATCCTAACATTAAGCTTGGGATATGTGGTGAACATGGAGGCGATCCTGACTCCGTTAAATTCTGCCACAAGCTGGGGCTCAATTATGTCAGCTGCTCGCCGTTCCGGGTTCCTGTGGCGCGTCTTGCTGCCGCTCAAGCGGCAATTGAAGAGAAGAGTAAAGCTTAAGCAACGCAGAGGCTAAACCTTCTGAAAAAAGCGCATGAGGTGTAAAACTGATGCGCTTTTTTTTTTTTTATGTTTTGCTGTTTTGCCGATGGGAGAGTTCTTACCCCAGAATTGAGAAAAAAAAGAGAGGAAGCCTGCTTTAAAAAAATGAAACAAAAATTTAGGAGACTAAATTTGGCTTTGAGTTGATCTGTGGGGGTTAGATGTGGGGAGCGGAGGCAGAACGTCAACAGTTTTTTGACGGAGGGAATGGTCGGCAAGGACGATTGCCGTCATGGCTTCCACAATCGGGACAGCGCGTGGCAAGACGCATGGATCGTGCCGGCCGCGAGCGGCAAGGTCGGTCGGATTTCCCTTGACGTCCACTGTTTGCTGTGTTTTGGCAATGGTTGCAGTAGGTTTGAAGGCTGTCCAGAATATAATTGGCTGACCATTTGAGATGCCGCCCTGCACACCGCCGGAGTGATTGGTTGTGGTGACGATTGTGCCTGCTGGGCCGGGAACAAAAGGGTCGTTGTGCTCGCTTCCGCGCAAGCGTGTTCCAGCGAAGCCGGAGCCGATCTGGAAGCCTTTCGTTGCAGGGAGGCTGAGCATGGCTTTGGCGAGGTCGGCCTCCAGGCGGTCAAAAACCGGATCCCCTAGGCCGGGAGGAACTCCCTTAACGACACAACAGATGACTCCGCCGACGGAATCTCCCTCGGAACGAGCTTGCCGGATGCGCTCGGCCATTTTTTCGGCAGCGGATGGATCGGGGCAACGGATGGGATTAGCTTCGACCATTTCGCGGGTTACCACAAGGGGATCAATAGAGGCATCAATGTCGTGAATAGATGAAACGAAGGCAACGATTTGAATGTCTGGGTAGAGTTTACGCAAAAGTTTAGAAGCGACTGCGCCAGCAGCGACTCGGCCGATAGTTTCGCGTGCGGAGGAGCGACCGCCACCTTCCCAGTTGCGTATTCCATATTTGGCTTGGTAAGTAAAATCGGCATGGGAAGGGCGAAATTTTTCCCGCATTTCTTCATAGGCTTCTGGGCGTGCATCTGTGTTCCTAACGAGGATGGCAATTGGTGTGCCGAGCGTATAACCTTGGAAGACACCGGAGAGAATTTCTGCGCGGTCAGATTCTTTCCGTTGGGTGACGAAGCTGCTTTGGCCGGGTCTGCGCCGGTCCAATTCTATCTGGATATCCTCTTCAGAGAGTGGGAGGCGTGGTGGACAACCGTCTATAACGACACCGATGCCTCCGCCGTGGGATTCTCCCCATGTAGCTACGCGAAAAACGGTTCCGAAGAAGCTGCCCATCTGAATACTGCTACTGAAACGATTATGGAATTATCGCAATTGGAGGAAATTTGGGGTTGATAGAGGGAAATTGGCTGATGGAGAAAAAAGTTGTTTCCGCTCAAGCGGTTTGAGCTTCAGCTTCGAGAATTTCGCGCCGGAGATTTTTACCCCGCACGCGTGACCACCAAAGGACTATTGGGGATGCGATGAAAATTGAAGAATACGTTCCTACGATAATTCCGACGAGGATGGCAAAAGAGAAGTCGCGGAGAACGGGACCGCCAAAGAAGAAAAGGGCGGAAATGGAGAGCAAAGTAGTGCCACTTGTAAGAATCGTTCGGCTGAGAGTTTCGTTAATGGAGCGGTTCATGATTTCCTCGATTGAGCCTTTGGCACCGGAGCGAAGACCTTCACGAATACGGTCAAAGACAACGATTGTATCGTTTATTGAGTAACCGGCGATGGTGAGAATCGCCCCAACCATGACGAGGGAGAGTTCGCCGCCAACGAGGGAGAACGCGCCGAGGGTTAATATGACGTCGTGGATGAGTGCGACGACAGCACCGAGTGCGAAACCGAACTCGAAACGCAGGGAAGTGTAAATGAGGATTCCGACGAGGCCCAATGCGAGGGCAATAAGAGCGCGTTGGGCAAATTCGGTTCCGATTTGAGAGCCGACGGTTTCGGTTAGGACGGGGCGAAGTCCATTTTGCTGGAAAGCGGAGGTGAGGGTTTGAGTTATTTTTTCTGAGGAACCTTGTGGGCCGCGGATACTGAGGAGCTGTTTTGTGCCTTCGTGCTCGTAGAGGATGGGAAGGTTGGCGAGGCCGACAGGCTCGAGTGCTTTGCGGGCATCGGCGATAGAAACGGGGGAATTTGCATCAAAAATGACGAGGTCGCCTCCGACAAAGTCAAGTCCGAGGTTATCTTTTCCGCGAGTAGCTAAAACCAAAAATGAGATTAAAATGAGGCAGAGAGAGAGGAGAAGGGCGGCTTTGCGCATTCCGAGGAAGTTGAAGGTCCTTTTGGGGATGAAGTTAAGCATTCGGAGGTTGTGCAGGAGATTGAAATCGAGCAACCAGCGGAAGGCTGTTCGCGTGACGAGCATTGCGCTGAACATAGATGCGATGATGCCGAGGGTGAGAGTGACCGCGAAGCCGCGGACGGAACCTGTTGCCTGAAACATGAGGATTACGGAAGTAATGAGCGTGGTGATGTTGGCATCGAAGATTGCCGAGAAAGCTTTCTCGTAAGCTCCGTTAACAGCATTGGCCAGAGACTTACCTGCGGCAAGTTCCTCGCGGAGACGTTCGTAGATGAGGACGTTGGCATCAACCGCCATTCCAACGGTAAGAATGATCCCTGCGATACCCGGGAGAGTGAGCGTAAAGTGGAACATTGCCATCATGCCAAAAAGCAGAACGACGTTTACGGCAAGACCCAAGATGGAAATAATTCCAGCCAGTTGATAATAAATAAGCATAAAGAGCAGGACTAAGCCTGAACCAAAAAGGCCAGCAAGCAACCCACTTCGGATGGAGTCTGCACCGAGACTCGCTGAGACACTGCGGGTTTCTTCAATTTCCACAGGCACCTTGAGCGGATTTTCCAAAACACTAGCGAGATTTCGAGCTTCAGCGTCAGAGAAGCTCCCAGTGATTGTGGCACGGCCGCCGTAATAGTCAGAACGAAGCACAGGAGCAGACTGGATTTCACCATCCAAAATGATAGCTAAGCGACGGCCTTTGTTTTCGCGAGCGAGGTCGTCAAATTTTTTTGCACCTTCTGAGTCCAGCTCGAGGGAGACGCCATAACCGGCGTTGTCGTAGTAAGCGAAGGCGCGGCGGACGTTCTCGCCGGTAAACGCAGGCCTTTTGCGGACGACTAAGCGAGATTCGGACTCCTGGTTGCCTTGTTGAGGTTTTACGGGCAAGATCACGTAGGCAGGGTCTAGAATAGCCGTTCCTGCTTCGATGGATTCCAGAATTTCCTGGGAATTATCCGCGACGAGGGAGAACTCGAGCTTGGCTACACGTTGGAGCTGTTGGCGTGCGGATTCGATCTGGTCTGCGCCGAGTCCGGCGATTTGGACGAGGATGCGGTCGTTTCCCTGCGGTGTGATGAGTGGCTCGCTCACGCCGTATTGGTCAACTCGTTTGCGAATGACTTCGACGGCCTGGTCTAACATGTCCTTGGTGATGGTTTGTCCCTCGCTGGGGATGAGCCGAAGGAGGAAAGAAGTTCCGCCTTTTAGGTCCAAACCGAGTCGGATTTTTTTTGCTGGTGGATAAAGCTGTTCGATACAGAAAGCAACCAAGAGGATGGAGAGGACAAGGCCGATTTGGCGCTTACGGTTTGGATAATCGGTTGCGAAATACCACCCGAAAAGAGCTAGGAGTAAAAGGCCATAGAGGAAGGTGACGACGGGTGTCATACCAGCGAGAGAAAAAATCAATTAGGATAAAAAACTCCACAAAATTTGGTCTTTAATTCCGATGGATGCATCAAGAATTTTTTTCTGAAGATTGTGGATTGTTTTCTTCTCGTTGAACGGAGACGACGGCTTGTTTGTCAAACTCGATTTTTACATTATCGGCAACTTTAATGAGGACGGTTTTTTCCTTAACATTAGTGATGAGACCGTGGATGCCGGCGGTGGTGACGACGCGGTCGCCCGTTTTCAGGGATTCGATGAGTTTTTGATGTTCTTTAGCTTTTTTCTGCTGGGGGCGGATGAGCAGGAAGTAAAAGATAATGAAGAGGAAAAGAAGGGGGACGAGTTGGAGCAGAGGATTAGGAGGTTGAGGCTCTGTTGCTGTCTGGGCAATGAAAATAAAAAGCGGAACGGCTTGCATAAGTTCGCCAATAATATGGATTTCCTCTGTAAAAGCAACTTGGAAGGTAGTTTTTTTTGATTTGTAGTTTCCCGAGTTTGCTATTTAAATATTTGACACAGCGAACAATTCAACAAAAACCCCTAACGTTCACATGAGTAATACTACACAGAGAAGGCCAACTCCCACGGGGCGTGAAATAACGTTCAACGAGAATGAGATCATTGTATCCAAGACGGACCTCCGAGGGATAATAACGTATGCAAACGATGTATTTATCCGAGTATCTGGGTATAGTGAAGAGGAGCTACTTGGTAAGCCGCACAATATCATTCGCCATCCAGCCATGCCCCGTTGTGTGTTTCGCTTGCTCTGGGAGACGATAGAAAGCGGCAAGGAGATTTTTGCATACGTTCTCAACATGGCGAAGAGCGGAGATGGATATTGGGTTTTTGCTCACGTGACGCCAAGCTATGATTTGAATGGCAAGATGGTTGGCTACCATTCGAACCGTAGAGTCCCCTACCCTGATGGCCTGGAAAAAATCCGTCCGATATATGCTGCACTGCTTGAGGAAGAGAAGAAGCATAGTTCCCCGGAAAATGGCATCCAAGCTTCTATGGCCTTGCTCCACAATACCCTGAAAAAAGCAGGGGTGAGTTACTCCCAATTCGTTTTTTCCCTCTCAAAACACACATCTCTCGAAGCTGCAGCACTATGAAACTTCCTTTTTTTCAACCATCTCCGAAACGTGAAGAAAAACCTAAGAATCAGGTGGAGCAAGCTCCCTCGAATCCGAATCTTCGAGTTTTGACTCCTGAAGACGAAGCGGCGATTCAACAAATTTCTGAGGTTTGCCGGCGAGCAGCTTCCGGTGATTTTGAAGCACGAATTCTCCATCTTAAAGCATCTCCCGTTTGGGCAGAGATTGCTAGTTCGATTAACTTGCTTCTCGACATTTTGGATGCGTATGTCCGTGAGAGTGCGACGGTTATGAGCTACTGCAGCCAGGGGGAATTCCATCGGCCACTTCTTCTGCGAGGTTTGCATGGTGCTTACCGGAAAGCGGCCAAAATCATCAATCAAGCTGCTTTGTTGATGAAGAAAAATCGGGATGATCTCGATGCGGTTGCGAGAATGGCAAGGCAGAATGCGGAAGCGGTGACTGCTGTGGCTGCTGCATGTGAAGAGCTCAATGCTACAACGTCTGAAATTGCTTCGCGCGCTGATTCATCCTCCAAGCAATCGGAGGAGGCTCTCCAGCAAACTCAGAAAGCGATTGAGAGCGTGCGCAATCTACACAATGCCTTCAGTGAAATTGTGCAAATCAGTGGCTTAATCCGGAGTATCTCGGAGAAAACGAACCTTTTGGCGCTGAATGCCACGATTGAAGCTTCCCGCGCTGGTCAAGCTGGCATTCGGTTTGCTGTTGTTGCGAATGAAGTTAAAGCCTTAGCAACGAACACGGCAAACGCAACAGAGAACATTAAGAACCAGGTAGAAACGATGCGGCAATCACTTGATGCTGTTGAAGGAATGATCCGCTCGTTAGCGAACTTGGTTAGTTCGCTTACAAATGCTTCTGGTATGATTGCACAAACGATTCGCGAGCAGACGAATGCCACCCTCGAAATTTCGAAGCGGATGAGCGAAATTTCTCATAATACGTCCATAATTTCCGACCGAATTTCAAGTTGATGCATGACAGCAAGTTCTGGTTTAAAGGTTTTAGTTGTAGATGACTCTGCGATATATCGCAAGTTATTGAGCAATGCCGTTAGCACATTGCCAGGGGGGCATGTAGTTGACACGGCGCCGAGTGGGCAAGTTGCAATTACCAAAATGCAGAACAACCCTGCAGACTTAGTGCTCCTGGATATTTTTATGCCAGGAATGAATGGGCCGGAGGTTTTGGACGAATTGCGGAAGAGGCATCCCAACACTTGCTTTGTGATGATAAGCGGAGTGACGGGGCGCGACGCCGAGGTGACCGTGAAATGCTTAGCCAACGGAGCGATGGACTTTATTGAGAAGCCCCATGAGCTTTCCTACAGCCAGAGTATGGATGTTTTGCTTGGGCATTTGCGAAGAGTTGTTCAGCTGGCAAAAATACGTGCAGCTAAACCAGCGGCACCACCTAGTTTCCCGACGCGGCCGACTGCGCCGATTTCTCCAGCTTCCACGGTTCCTCCATCTCTTGGCAGGGTATTATCTCGACCCCCGCTCCATCCGGAACTTTTGCTGATTGGTGTTTCAACAGGTGGACCTCGAGCCCTGCAGGAAATTATCCCCAATCTTCCGGCTGGTTTTTCTGCTCCAATCTTAGTAGTTCAGCACATGCCCCCGATGTTCACGAAGTCGCTTGCTGACCAACTTGACCGAGTCTCACAGATTCGAGTGGTGGAGGCTGAACATGGGATGAACATTCAAAAGAGTATGGTTTATATTGCGCCAGGGGGGCGGCATCTTGAGATTGAGCGTGCTGGGAATGGGTATCGGGCATGTCTAACGGATGCTCCGCCGGTCAATTCATGTCGTCCTTCCGTGGATGTGCTTTTTCGATCAGTAGCCAAATGTAAACCCCGTTCGTGTGTTTGTTTAATTCTAACTGGCATGGGTGAAGATGGGGCAAATGGGGTTGCTGACCTGAAGGCAGTCCTTAATACCTCGGCGTGGTGTTTAGCGCAGGATGCGGCAACGAGCGTTGTCTATGGGATGCCGATGGCGGTTGCCCAGCGAAATCTAGCGGATGAAATTCTCCCACTTGGAAATATAGCACCTCGTTTGCGCACGCTCTTTCAATAAATCCAACGAAAAACTCTTCGCATCTATGATTCAATAAACGACATCTAATCAAAGTAAACAAAACCCCCAAATCGAAAGAAATGGCAGATTTTTTTAAAGATCCGTCGGATATTGAGCAACTGAGTAAGTTTGTTGCTGAACACTGCGGAATTCATCTAGGGCAAGATAAAGCATATCTTTTTCAGTCTCGTTTGGGAAGCTTAATTATTTCGTCTGGTGCAAAAACAATTTCGGAGTTTCTTCAAAAAGCTCGCTCGGATACAAGTGGTCGCCTTCGGGACCGGATCATAGATGCGATGACGACGCACGAAACCTACTGGTTTCGCGATGAGAAGCCGTGGCAAGCATTGGAGAAGCAAATACTTCCCTATTTGGCGACGCTCGTTCGGGACAATAAACGCACAAGAGTGCGCATCCATTGTGCGGCGTGTTCGACTGGCCAAGAGCCTTATTCGATAGCGATGCTGATTGACGACTTACAGAAACGTGGTAAGTTGCATGGCATACGGGCTGAACAATTTGAGATTCTTGCAACTGATATATCCTCTGGCACTCTTGCTTTGGCGATGCGGGCTACGTATAATCAGATTGAGGTGAGCCGAGGGCTGCAAGAACGTTGGAGGAAACCATACTTTGTGCAAAATGGAACAACGTGGACGCTTATCGAACCAATTCGTAAAATGGTTACTTTTAAGCGGTTTAATCTTCAAGAACCGATGAGTCCGCTTGGCAAATTTGATCTTGTCCTTTGTCGGAATGTTGCGATTTATTTTCCTGAAAATCTTAAAATTGACTTATTTCGGAGAATTGCGGATTCATTGCATTATGGGGGTTATCTCATGCTTGGTGGGAGTGAGGCGCTCCTTTCCCATGCTGACCTATTCCGGCGAGAGTTTGTTGAGGGGTCGATTTTTTATCGGCGAATACCTTTGGAGTAATTTTCGAAACAACAAACACAAGGAAAGAGAAAAAGTTGTATGAAAATTCTTTCAGTTGATGATTCAATACTCATTCAGCGGCTTGTTGCGCAGGCTGCGTCGGTTATTGGTGCGGAGTGTGTTGGTGCTCGCGATGGAGTGCAAGCCCTCCAAAAGCTAGAGGAAACCAACGGCGGTTTCGACCTCATAACCCTTGATTGGAATATGCCCAATATGAATGGCTACGAGACACTTGTAGCGATAAAAAATGATGAACGCTTTAAACACATTCCCGTCCTGATGCTGACTACGGAGAGTGGACACGAAAACGTCGTTGCTGCTCTAAAAGCGGGAGCGACAGATTATTTAACTAAACCCTTTACTAGCCAAGACCTTGAATTGAAAATCATGGATTGCCTAGGGCTTAACCAAATTTAACACTCCCTCCGCGGTAAGTTTCTGCCAATTTTAGGGATCCTTGAGGAAAAATCATAAGAGTTTATTGAGGTTAGTTTTTGCTACTTCCGTTTTTTTTTATTTTTTGGTTAGTTTCTGTTTAACTTAGTTGCAACGGATCGCTTCCGGCAAATAGTCCGGAAATTAACGATCGGAGAATCTTTTTTTTAAGAATTTTTGTATGTCTAAAAAGAAAACTCCTAATGAAGGGGAGCTGAACACCTCGGCCAAAACTGAAGCTAACAACAAAGAAATTTCCCGAAAAACGCCCCACGTGGTCTCCTTTAGTGGACCAGTTGCTGCAAACATAGGGTTTTACGCAGTTCTTGCTGTCGCGCTGCTTTGGGTTTTTATCCATGCTTTTTTTATTGATGGGTTTATAGTTCGACTTTGCGACAATTCCGACCTCAGTATCGAGAATCCTGCCGACCGTCCGCCTTACCTTCTTGCTCCGATGGCGTTCGATGGCTATGTTTGGAACCACCACGCGGAGAACCTCGGCAAGGATGGTAGGATTCGGCTTCGGTGGACGGATTTTGACAATGCACCTTACGGACGTGAGGTTCACTGGAATTCTGCTTTTGCGTGGTATATTCGGGGCCTTGCCGAAATTTATCGCTCTAATACTGGCGAGCCGCTGCACTTGGCCGTTTCGCGAATGTCCATTTGGGCCAATCCGATCCTGTTGTTTTTTGTATTAACGATTTGCGGGTTATTAGCGAAACGGCGTTTTGGGCCTCTGAGTGGGGCTGTAGTGCTGATTGGGATGGTGACGACGCCGACTTTTTACGAGGGGTTTCTCCCGGCCTACCCGGATCATCATGGGTTAATCGCATTAACAATTTTCGGGTTGGGCTTTGGGTTGGCGTGGGCTGGGGGTGGGTGGATTCAGCCACCGGATGCTAGTGGTTTCGTTGCGCCCCGGAGCTATGAGCACGCAAGGGTTGGGATTTACATTTCTGCGATATCGGGTGCGATGGGGTTGTGGTTTAGTGCTCTTTCGACGACCCTAGTTTTTGGAGCAGTTGGCTTGGGGGTCCTTGCGGCTACCTTCATCTTTGCTCCGTCGGCGCGGGAGAACGGCCTGATGTTTCGTGTGGAGCTTTTGCGACTGTGGGCGCGAGTTGGTCCTGCCTTTGCGCTGCTTTTCTATGCGCTTGAGTATTTTCCAAACCATCTCAGTATGCGCTTAGAGGTGAATCATCCGCTGTATGCATTGGCATGGTTTGGTGGCGGGCATGCACTTGCCGAGCTTTGCCAATGGCTTGCCAAACCGGAGAATGAGCGCGGGCCATTTCCTTTGGGGAAACTTGTTCTGTATGGGGTTGCTTGTGTGCCTCTGCCGGTGGCGATAGCTCTTGGCGGGCCGAAGGTTTATATCCCGAACGATCCTTTCATGCAGGGCCTTTGGAAAAATATTACCGAACTTTTGCCGCTGATGACACGAATTCAGATTGGGAATTTGAACTGGACGACGGCGTTTGGATTTTATCCGCTGCTCATTTTGCTGGGGTTTGGGTTGCTATTTTCCCAACGCCTGCAAGCGGGAACCAAGCTTGTGATTTTCATGGTTATTGTTCCGATTCTGTTTGCCACAGGTTTGCAGTTTTATCAGAGCCGCTGGGGGATGCTTGGCGGTCCTCTCTACATTAGCCTTGCCGGGATTGTCATGCCCGTGCTTTGGCGACTAGCTAAGAATTCCCGGTTTGGTGCTCCAGCCGCTACGTTAGCGCTTCTTGCATTTGGTGGAACCGTTTCTTATCCGGCGGTTATGGGCTGGATGCGTCCGGCTTGGATTCAGTTTTCTCAAAAGGAAAATACCCCTTTGGATTTTGTTCAAGGCTTACATTTGCTGCACCGCGATTTGTCGAAGGTCATTAAGCAGAATGCAAAGGGACGGCCTGTGACTCTGCTGACAAGTCCCAACAGCTCGTGCCTGATGGGAGCTTTTGGAGGATTCAAAACCCTCGGCACGCTCTACTGGGAAAACGTGGACGGGCTAAAATCTGCAGCAAAATTGCTTAACGCCCAATCGGAAGAGGAGGCTCTGCGGCTTCTCAAGGAGCATGGAGTTACTCATGTCTATTTGATGACATGGGAGAACTTCATCGAACCTTACTTCCAAATTCTTTATCCATCGCCGGTTCCGGGGCGGAGTGTTGGCAACTCGTTTGGTTACCGGGCTTTGTTTGAGGATGCGATACCGATTTGGGCGCGTCCCGTTGCTTTCCAGCCCCATCCTCTTGCCCAACAGCTCAAACAGAAAATTCTGATCTTGGAGATTGTTCCTGAGCAGACTATGCCTGAGGCGTGCTATCACGTAGCCCGATTCCTGCGAATCAACAATAACGGGTTGGAGAATGCCGAGAATTATCTGAAGAAAGCGTTGGAGCTGAAACCGGACTACACGGAAGCGAAGTATGAATTGGGGCTTGTCTCGATTATGAGTGGAAGAATTGCTGAAGGGATGCGGATCGTTAAGGAGACACTGACGTCAGCAAATGCCCAGCAAATAGCGAATGCACTTCCGGAGGTTTTAGGGGCTTTGGGGATTGCAAACTCCTCGTTGGATGCTTCGGACTTTGTCCGCTTTGCTGCGAGCCTGCCCAATGCGGATTGGCGTGCGTTTATCGAAGCGGCGTGGGTGTTGGCTATCAATCCCGATCCGCATGGCCGTTCATATGAGGAATCCCGGAAGTTTCTCAGCCGCTTGGATGTGGCTAACCTCCAAGACGAAGACAAGCTAAAGGTTGAGCTTACTTCTGCCGCTTTACTGGCGGCGGAAGGGAAATTCCTACAGGCTCGTGAGTTGGCAGAGAGAGTTGCTCGCACGGCCTTTGGAATGAAAAAAACCGGAATAGCGGAACGGGCTACGAAGATGGCAGCTGCTTACGCGGCTTCGAAATTTTGGACTCCGTGATCGGATCTGCATTTTCAGTCTTTTAGCCGAAGTAGAGGCGACAGATGGCGATAGCGGAAAGCATGCCTGCGAGGTCGGCAATTAAGCCGGCTGGCACGGCGTGTCGGGTGCGCCGGATTCCGACTGAGCCAAAATAGACGGCGATGACGTAGAAGGTGGTTTCCGTGCTTCCGAGGATCGTTGCGCCCATTCTGGCAAGTAAGCTATCTGGGCCGTGGGTTTTGGCTAGTTCGGTGAAAAGCCCTACAGCGCCGCTGCCACTGAGGGGGCGAATGAGCATGAGCGGAAGCAGCTCGGCCGGGATCCCAACTTTTGCCAAGGTTGCCCCAAGGAGCGAAGTTAGGGCATCTATTCCCCCTGCCGTGCGGAACATTCCTACTGCGGCGAGGATTGCCACGAGGTAGGGGATGATGCCTACGGCCACTTGGAATCCTTCGCGCGCGCCTTCGACGAATTCTTCATAAACCGGAACTTTCTTTAGCGCTGCTGCAGTTGGGAAAAAGGTGAAGACGAAAGGGATTGCAAGCAAGGAAATAGCTTCTAGCAAGTTGATTAGTATGTTCCCTTGGTTAGGAGATTTCGATGGATTGAAGACAGTCAAGTAGATGGCGAATCCTAGGAAAGCGAGTGTGAGCAAGGAGAGACAAATTATTGCAGGGAGAGAAAATAGGGGATATTCGGTAGGGGTGGGCGGTTCGGAGGTTCGTGATTGTGGGTTTTGCAGAGAAGTTTGGTTTTGGGATGAGGTTGGTGAAGTTTCGTTGGGAACAATGGGGGGGCGATAAGCGGGCAAGCGTTCGAGGAGTTTGACGGAGAGGAGCCCTGCGAGTGTCGAGCAGCAGGTAGCAAAGAGGGCAGTCCCGATGATTGCGGTTGGGCGGGTTGAGCCGCTTGCGGCGAGGATAGCTACGGCTGTTGCAGGGATGATTTGGACGGAGCTTGTATTGATGGCTAGGAAGGTGCACATAGCGTTGGTGGCGGTGGTGGGATGGGGGTTGAGGGATTGGAGGTCACGCATGGCACGGAGTCCTAAAGGGGTAGCGGCATTGGCGAGGCCAAGCATGTTAGCTGCGATATTCATGACCATTGAACCTAAGGCTGGATGGCCCGGGGGAACGTCCGGGAAGAGGCGGCGGAGGGCGGGTTGGAGGAAGCGCGCGAGAGCGGAGACGAGACCTGCGCGCTCGGCGAGGCGCATCATGCCAAGCCATAGAGCCATGAGGCCGGCGAGGGGGATGGCGAGGTTGAGGACGGCGTTTTTGGCAGCATCAAAAGCCGCAGTTGGGAGGTCAGCAAGTTTGCCGTTTGCTGTGGCAGTTAGGACAGCGGCGAGGATGAGGCCGAGCCAAATCCAGTTGAGCATGGTTCAGGCAGTGACCTGGTTCCCTTATTTTTAGGAGTTTTGGTTGGGAGCGATCGCGATTCGCTCGAGGAGGTAAGGGACGAGTTGGTTAATTGGGATGCGCTCCTGTTTGAGGGTATCGCGATTGCGAACTGTGACAGTGCCTTTCTTTTCGCGTCCGTTTTCGCCGATGGTATCGAAGTCTATGGTGACGCAGAAGGGTGTTCCGATTTCGTCCTGCCGGCGGTAACGGCGGCCGATAGCTCCTGCTTCGTCGTATTCGACGACGAGATGCTGGCGGAGGAGGAGGAAGACACGGCGGGCTTCGGCAACTAGCTCAGGCTTGTTTTTGAGAAGGGGAAGAACTGCACACTTAATTGGTGCGATGGAAGGATGTAGCCGGAGAACGGTGCGAGTTTCGGGATTTCCTTTTGCGTCGGGAACTGTGTCTTCCGCATAAGCGGCACTGAGGACTGCAAGGGCGAGGCGATCGAGACCAAGGGATGGCTCAATAACGTGGGGGATGTAGCAACCAGTGAAGAGTTTGTCGCAGAAAGCAGCGGCCTGTTCGGCGGATTTTCCTGAATTTCCCCAATTTTGGATTACTTTATCTTTAAATTTCTGGCGATCAGATTCGGGTAAAGAAGCGGCTTTAATTTTGAGTTCTTCCTCGAAAATTTCGAGGGATTTTCCGCTGTGGAGTTGGTGCTGGGAGAGGTCGAAGTCACCGCGTGCGGCAATGCCTTCGAGTTCTTCGGTTCCGAATGGGAAGCGGAAAAGGATGTCAACAGTAGCTTTTGCATAGTGGGCAAGCTCGTCAGGTTTCTGCCAGTAGAGTTCGAGGTGTTGGCCTTCGTGGAGACCGAGTGTTTGGAAGAAGAGGATGCGTTGGCGGACCCAGTAATGGTGCCAAACGTCCCAGGCCCAGTCGGGTTGAGGCTCAGTGAGATCGAGTTCGGGAGAGTAATGGGTGAGTTTGCCGGTGAGGAGCTCGGTGGCTTCGTCCGGACGGATGAAGAATTCAAGTTCCATTTGCTCGAATTCGCGCGAGCGGAAGGTGAAGTTGCGGGGTGTGATTTCGTTGCGGAAGGCTTTGCCGATTTGGGCGATGCCGAATGGGACTTTTACGCGTGAGGAATCGTAAACGTTTTTGAACTGGGCAAAGATGGCTTGAGCGGTTTCAGGGCGGAGATAGGTGAGGTTGGAGTCGTCGGCGATAGGGCCAGTGTGGGTGCGCAGCATGAGGTTGAAGGGGCGGGCAGGGGGAAGAGGCGCGCCGCAGTGTGGACAGGGGGTGACGGAGTTTGGATTTTCGCCTGGAGGACAAGCGAGGAGGCGTAAGAGGTCGAACGGGGTGATTTGCTGAGCGAGGGTTACAATGGTTTTGGCAGCGAACTCGACGGAAAATTCCGGACCGCTAATTGCTAAAAGATTGGGGAGTTGGGACTGTGCCTCGCGTTGAAGCCATTTTTGGAGTTTTGGGACATCTAATCCATTTTTTGTTAGGGTTTGTGATAGGGAGGAATACCATTTTTGCTCTTGGGCGATGTTAAGGATTTGGTCGGCGCGAGTGAGTTTTTTGCACGCTGGGCAGGAGTGCATGGGGTCGTTAAAAGTGTCAACGTGTCCACTTGCTTTCCAAATAGCGGGGTGCATGATGATGGAGGCGTCGAGGCCGACGACGTCTTCGCGCCAGTGCACGACTTGCTTCCACCAAGCGTCGCGGAGGTTGCGTTTAAGTTCTGCGCCCAGCGGACCGTAGTCCCAAAAGCCGTTCCAGCCGCCGTAGATTTCTGAGGATTGGTAAATGAAGCCGCGGCGTTTGCAAAGGCTGACGAGTTTTTCCATGAGGATGGAAGGATTTGCCGAGGGTTGTGGTTTCATAAAAAAGGAGCTGTAAATCCGAATTAAGTGGGAGATGGTGACAGGTTTTTGGAATGGAAGTGAGGGATTGGTTTTCGGTCTGAAGTGGTTGGGATTTGCTGAAGGCTGGATTTGATTTTTTGGGAGATAGCATCAGCGGTGAGACCGTATTTTTGGCGGAGGGAAGGGAGGGCGCCATGTTCGATGAATTGATCTGGCCAGCCGAAACGGAGGGTAGGAGTAAGGATGAAATTTTCTGAGAGGAGTTCGAGGACGGCGGAGCCGAAACCATTGATGACGTAATGGTCTTCAATAGTGACAAGGAGCTGTGTGGACTGAGCGAAGTGGAGGATGGTTTCAGAATCGATAGGTTTTATCCAACGGGCGTTGATGACAGCGGTTGGGATTTTTTCGTCGGCCAGGTGGGAGGCAACTTTTGTGGCGAGTTCGCACATTGGGCCGAGAGCGAGGAGCGTTACGGTGGGGGTGGTTGGGGGCTGGAGGAGGATTTCGGCTTTGCCGATTGGGAGGATGGGAGGATTGGGTGGGGGAAGGTTGCCGGTGCCGGTTCCGCGAGGGTAACGGATGGCGGAGGGGCCGCTGGTGTAGCTGTGGAGTGTATAGAGGAGGGAGGCGAATTCGGATTCGTCGCGTGGTTGGCATAGGATGAAGTTGGGGATGTGGCGGAGGTAACCGATGTCGAAGAGGCCATGGTGTGTGGG
>JAOAAX010000040.1 GCA_026418675.1 Chthoniobacterales bacterium
GGGGTATTAAACTGGTCGTGGGGATGCGGGCTCGTGCAAAAGATAGTAGGGAGAAAATCTGCTGAAAAACTACTAACTTCTTTCATGATCAGCAGAAGGATTCCCGAAACAGGGAAACTGCGGTTGATTAAAAAAGACTTAAGTTGTTTCAAGCGCTCCAAACCCCGGTTAAGTTTGGAATTCAGGCTCAGATTGGTGGCTTCTCTTCGCTTGTCGCGATTAGGTGTGGCTTTGTTGGGGGGAGCACGCAGATAGGCGCCGATTTAACCTGACTTACTTTTCAGTGCGAGGGTTTGCTGGCGCAGAGCTATTTTGGGCTTGTCTCCCTGTGTGGTGCGGGGATGAGAGGAGGGATCGGCTTTTCCCGCCCGTGTTGCTTCTTGGTAGGCACTGGGCACAGCAGCCCCAGAAGGGGTATCCTCCTGATGTTTGCCATGAACGATCTGCTCTAGTTCCCGCACCAAAGCACGCAGTTTTGTCGTTTGCGTCGTGATTTCATGGCCGGCACTGGCGTTTTGCTCAGCTGCGGCAGCGTTTTGCTGGGTGACTTTGTCCATCTGCGTCATGGCTGAATTGATTTGGTCCAAGCCTTGCGTCTGTTCGCGGGAAGCAGTGGCAATTTCTGCGACAAGCTCATCTACTTGACGCACTTTCTGAACAATTTGGCTAAAACTCTCAGCAACCTTCTGGCTTAGTTGCACCCCATTGGCGGATTTGCGGATATTCTCCTCAATCCGCTCGGCTGTTTCGCGTGCTGCTTGGGATGCACGCTGAGCCAAGGAGCGGACCTCATCTGCCACCACGGCAAAACCTGCTCCGGCTTCACCTGCGCGGGCTGCTTCTACCGCGGCGTTGAGAGCAAGAATGTTGGTTTGGAAGGCAATTTCGTCGATAGTCTTGATAATCTTGGAAATTCCATCGCTTGCCCTCTGGATTTCCTGCATGGCTTGGTTCATAGCATTCATGTTCTGGGCACCTACCTCGGCAGCAGAGCGTGTATCGGCCGCAAGCTCCTTTGCCGAGAGGGCATTTTCTGCGTTGCGTTTGGTCATAGAGGCGATTTGCTCGAGGCTGGCGGAGGTTTCTTGCAAACTCGCTGCCTGCTCGGAGGCTTCTTCGGCGAGGGATTGCGAGGAACTTTGCATCTGCTCTGCATCGAGTGCGATCAAATTGGCTGATTCGGCAAGGGTGTCGGAAATAGCACTTAAGTCTTTGCTGACAGTGTGAGAGACCAAAAAGATGACAAAACTAATTACAATTGCGGCAAGGACCAACAGGGAAGTTGAGGCGAACACCAATCTATTTGCAGCAGCCATGACTTCCGACATGGAAGCTGAAACGACTACTTTCCAGACAATATCGGATCGGCCAAATTGCACTGGCACAGAGACGAACATCCCCTCTCCCTTAAAAACCGGTGACGGGGCAATCCAGGATTCTACCGATCCGGAGCTTTTGGAAGCAAGCTCCGCAGAGCGCCCGCTACCAAATACTTCCTGCTGAAATTCCGAACTCTTCTTTCCGAGCTTTGCAGCATCGGTGTGTGCAGCAATCGTGCCGTCGTGTGCAAGTAAAGCGATCTGTAAGGATTGATATGGTTTGATGTCCGCAACAATTTTCTGTATTAAATCCAAACCATAATCAACCCCCACAACTCCGAGGCTTTGACCATCTTTTACAATCGGGACGCAGACGCTTATCAGCAAAACCTCTTTCCCTGCAACAGGATAGAGGTAGGGAGGTGTGAGATGCTCCTTTTGAGATCGCAAAGGGACTAAGTAGTAATCGCCCATGCCGGGAACTGTGTAATCAACGAGTGGATCAATTTTTATTTGTCCCGTTCCACGATTCACATAAGGGATAAATCTTCCTGTGTCGTCGGAGCCTTCGGTGTTCCGGTAAGTTGCATCCAAGCCATCCAGAGCATCCGGCTCCCAGCACGTCCAGGTGCCGAGAAACGCTTCATTCTCTTTTAGCACGTTTACTAGGTAGTTTGTGAAAACTTTCCGCCTTTGTTCGGCGAGTATTAATTCAAAACTGGACATTACATGAGCGAGCGTTCTTGAGGCATCTAGAGCTACTTCGACTCTTGCTTGGATGTCTTTTGAAACGGAACTCGCTAAGGCTTTGAACTCAGCTTGAGTTTTGACACGCTGGTCTTCGGTGAGTTGATGTTTGAGGTAAAAGAGCCCTACAGCACAAATGACCACCGTAGTGGTGACTGTAGGGATGAGCAGTTTAGATTTGAGGTCGAGTTGGAGTTGGGATAGGATTTTCGTTGGTTAGGTAGAGATGGGGGTTTGAGGTTTTTGAAAAATTGGTGGGTTTGGAGCTGAACGGGAAGTGGGCGGATTCGTTTTGCTGATAGCTGTTTTTGCAGGATTGGTGCGAAAGAAGAGGATTCGCCGGCGGGAATGGGAAGGATTTTGCTCAAAACAAAAGCGAACCCTCCCATCGCAAAAGCACCACGGAGGTTGGCTACTCGTGGAGGCCCTCCTACAAGGTTGGGCAGGGTGGGAGGAGGGAACTTTTGAAACGTGGAGGAGCTTTTTCTGCAGCGCAGTTTTTTGAAGAGTGCGCCGGTGGGTATTAAAGACAAAGAGGTTAATTTTCCCGCGTGTGTAAATTTGCCGGGATGGCGGAAGTGTGTGTAGGCGTGGGGGGGGGTAAGCTATTGATTTTCAATAGTTTACAAAAATATTTTGCATGTGTAGGCCAACCTTACCCGAAATTTTTCAAGATGTCAAAAAAATTTTTTGGGAATTACCTATAACTCCAATAAACTCCAATAAACTCCAATAGACTGGACTTTGGGCGTTGAAGGTATGAGAAGTCGTCTAAGTTCGATAGCATTGGTTCTGGGGATCGAGAGCATACGGGTTGGCTTCTAGGGGTCCGTTTCTTTCCATGCTGGCAAGCAGGGGCTGGGGCGGACCTCGCACTGTTCGTCGCGATTAACCGAGGGGAGGTTGGGGGAAGTTATTGAGTTTGAGAAGAGGGAAGGCCTGCGTGGTGGGTGTGAGGTGGAGGAAGGTGGAGGGGTATGAAAGAAGAGCGAGAGAAGAGGGTTTCTCACCCGCATGACAAGTTGGTGAAGGCTGGGTTTGGGGATGTGGAGACGGCGCGGTCGTTTTTTGAGAGTCGGTTACCGGAGGAGTTGAGAGGAGACGAGGGATTAGGTGGAGAGGAATAAGGATGGAGACAGGAGTTTTTTGGGATGCGTTGAAAAAACAGAACTCGTTGAGGAGAGCTCAAGAGGTTAAAGATTGTGATAGAATACGACGATGGTTGGTTTGTTTTGCTTCGCTGAGGGATTTTTGCAGTTACGATTGAGGAACAAGAGAGGGGAGCCGGGGAGAGCTAACGAGAAAATACCAGGCTTCTCGACTGCTTGTGTGCCGAGGGATCAAAGGATCATTCGTTGCTTTGATCTAAAATTTGGAAATATTTCCTGTGGAATCGTCTTCGTCAAAACGAGTTGTTGTCATCGTGTTTTGATTGGAGAAAGCCGATTGTTGACCATTTTTTTAGTGAGGGGATGGTATTGGTGGGGAAAAATGGACTTTATGGTTTATAAAATAAGTTTTTGTTGTTGAGCTGAGGGAGGATATGGTAGGAGGTTGGATGGAAGTGTATGTCTGAGCAGATAGAAACGCATTTGAAGGAGGGGCGTTTTTTTGCGCCGCCGAAGGAGTTTGCGCAGAGGGCGCGTATTTCCTCGATGGAGGAATATCGACGGATGTATCGAGAATCGTTAGAGGAGCCTGAGGTGTTTTGGGGGAGGGAGGCGCAGGGTTTGGATTGGCGGGAGCCGTGGGAGAGGGTTGTGGAGTGGGAGTTGCCGGATGCGAAGTGGTTTGTAGGAGGGCGGCTGAATGCGTGTGAGAACTGTGTGGATCGGCATTTAGGGACGGCGCGGCGTCACAAGGCGGCATTAGTATGGGAGGGGGAGCCTGGAGATAAGCGGACGATGACGTATGCGCAGCTCTATCGGCAGGTATGTTTGTTTGCGAATGTTTTGAAACGGAATGGTGTGAAGGCTGGCGATCGGGTTTTGATTTATATGCCGTTGATCCCGGAGGCGATTGTAGCGATGTTGGCATGTGCGCGGATTGGGGCGGTGCATTCTGTGGTTTTCGGAGGATTCAGTTCGGAGAGTATTCGGGATCGGTTAGCGGATAGTGGGGCTTCGGTGGTAGTGACAGCGGATGGGGGGTATCGGCGTGGGCAGATAGTTACGTTGAAGCAGAACGTGGATCATGCATTGGAGGGAGGGGAGACGAGTGTGCAACGGGTGATTGTGTTTCGGCGAGCGAATTTGGAGATTCACATTGAGGAGCATCGGGATGTTTGGTGGCATCGGGAGTTGGAGTATGTGAGTGCGGAGTGTCCTGCTGAGGGTTTTGATAGTGAGCATCCGCTATTTATCCTTTACACAAGTGGCTCGACAGGGAAGCCGAAGGGGATTCTGCATACGACTGGGGGTTATCTGGTTGGGACGCATTGCACGAGTAAGTATGTGTTTGATCTGCGGGATGAGGATTTGTATTGGTGCACGGCGGATGTTGGGTGGATTACCGGGCATAGTTATGTGGTCTATGGGCCGCTGAGCTGCGGTGCGACGTGTATGATTTACGAGGGGGCACCGAATTGGCCTGAGCCGGATCGTTTTTGGCGGATCGTGGAGGAGTATGGGGTGACGATTTTCTATACGGCACCGACGGCGATTCGTTCGTTTATTAAATGGGGGCGGCACTGGGTGGAGAAGCACGATCTATCGTCGTTGCGGTTGCTAGGGACGGTTGGGGAGCCGATTAATCCTGAGGCTTGGATGTGGTATTATGAGGTGATCGGAAGAAAGAAGTGTCCGATAGTGGATACATGGTGGCAAACTGAGACAGGAGCGCATATGCTGACGCCATTGCCCGGGGTAACGCCGACGAAGCCGGGGAGTGCGACGCTGCCGTTTTTTGGGGTGGATGCGGCAATAGTGGATGAGGAAGGGCGTGAGGTTGGAGTAAATGAAGGAGGGAGGTTGGTGATACGGCGGCCATGGCCTTCGATGTTGCGCGGGATTTACGGGGATCCAGCGCGGTATCGGGAGCAATATTGGAGTCAGGTTCCAGGATGTTACTTTACAGGGGATGGGGCGAGGAGGGATGAGGATGGGTATTTTTGGATTGTTGGGCGGATGGATGATGTGCTGAATGTGGCTGGGCATCGTCTTGGGACAGCGGAGGTGGAAAGCGCTTTGGTGGCACATCCGGCAGTGGCGGAGGCGGCAGTGGTTGGGCGGCCAGATGAGATTAAGGGGCAGGCTGTCGTTGCATTTGTAACGTTGAAGGGGGTGTGCAAGCATCGGCAGCACTTCGGGAGGAACTGCGAGGGCATGTGGCGAAAGTGATCGGGGCGATTGCACGACCAGAGGAGGTGCGTTTTGCTGAGGTATTGCCGAAGACGCGAAGCGGGAAAATCATGCGGCGCCTGTTGAAGGAAATTGCAGCTGGTGGGTCAGTGCGCGGGGATACTACGACGCTGGAAGACTTTAGCGTTTTGGCTCAGCTTCGGCAGAGCGAGGAGTGAGCACGGAGGAGGGAAGCTGAGGAGAGTTTGGCAAGATTTGAAAATAGGACTTTTTTATCGTTTTTTAGTTTGGTAGGGAGGGAGCAGGATTGGGGGTGTGGGTGAAGGGATGATAGGTGAGGTTTTGTAGGAAATGGGATAATTAGGTATTTTTATTTGGGTTGGATTTTTTAGCTTTTTGAAGATAAGGAGGTGTGGAGAGGGATGCAGTTTTTTGGATTTTGAGTTATTTTTATGGTTTTGGTTAACTTGTTAACCAGGGAAGGGCTGGTATTTTTTTTGAGTGGGTTGAGGATGATTAATTTTTTAAGATAAGAATTTTTGCGGTGAAGCGGTTGTTCACGCTTATTTTTGTTATTTTCGGTTTGTGCGGAGGGGTGTTGGTGCAGGGTGTTGAGGTGTTGAGCGCGGTGCGCGGGGAGGTGTTGCTGAATGGTTTGTGGAGTTTTGATCCGCAGAATGGGCAAGAGGTGGTGGATTTGCAGGTGCCGTCGTCGTGGAATGCGAATCCGAAGGTGCGGGCGGCGTGGGTGGGAGCGATGCGGCGGGAGAACTGGCGGTATTGGAATTATCCAGCGATTTTGCTATGGGAGACGACTAGGAATGTGAACAATCATCCTGTGGATCAGGACCCGCGTTTTTTTTGGGGCAGCGTGCGGAGTTGTTGAAGCTTCCGAATTGGCCGCAGGTTGAGAAGGTGTGTTTGGAGGCGCTGGAGGAGATTCGGATGGCTGATCCGACACGGCCTGTGTTTGTGCATGCGGGGTCGCGGCTTGGGGATGTGTTTACGGTCAATCATTAACTAAATTTAGTTTCGTTGCAGGAGCGGGAGGAGATGTTGAGTGAATATGCGGCGGAGGGGGATGTGCCGGTGATGAGTATCGAGTTTATAAGGTGCAACCAAATGCTCCGAATGGGGCGAGTGCACAATGCGATCCAATTTTCGTGTTTTAGAACGGGGAAAAGAAGACCATCAATAAGAGCCTGCGACCTTGGGACGAAACGGGAGAATCTTTTATAGAGATGGAGAAAACAGTGAATGTGCCTGAGGGAAAAAAATGTTTTTGCTTCAACCTGGTTTGTAATGTGTGAATGGTGAATTGGGTTTAGATGATTTGAAAGTTTTTGTGGAATGAGGGGGAGATTTTTGAAGAAACAAGTTAGTGAAACATTTTTCTTCCCTTTAAAATCAATTAAACTAAATGATAATGCCTGTTTCCTTCGGCTTAAGCGGAAGGAGCAAACATTAAAGTTTTTGGGAGGAGGAGTATGCAATTTTCGTTAGAGAAGGTTCCCTTTAGTCGGAGGGGTTCATGGTTTATGTGGAATCGGTTGACGGCCACGCGAGCAGAAGAGCTTGGGAAGGAGGCTGGTTTGTATTTTAGGACGGCGCGGGGTGGGGTGCCCATGGCGCAGCGGGAGATTTTTCGGGTGGAGGTTTTGGATGAAGGAGGACGGGAGGTGGAGGGGGTTCGGGAGGTGGGGACGCCGGCGGTGCTGCGTCTGGAAGGGGGGCGGGGGGGGGGGGTGGAAGTGGTTTTTGCGGATGGGGGGACGTTGCGTATGCGAGGGAGGGGGTGTGGGCTGCGTTTGCAGGGGGAGCCGCAGGTGTATGATTATGTGCGGCAGTGTGGGGAGGGTGTGTGGGAGGTGAATTTGTTTAGTAAGAGGCAGCAATTTTTGGTGCGGCGGTTGGGTGGGGAAGTTCGCGTTTTTGCGCCATGGAGTGCGGAGCGTTCGACGGCGATCCAGGTGGAGGTATTGCCTGGGGTGGGAGGTGGTGAGTGGGAGGTAGAGTTGCTGGCTTTTGAGAGCACGGCTCCGATTAGCTGGGGGGAGTGCGTGAGTTTTGACGCTGTAGTGAGGGAGGTGGAGCGGGAATTCGAAGAATGGCTGAGGCGGAGTCCGGTGGTTTTGGAGGAGTATGCAGGAGGGCGAGAGTTGGCGGCTTATGTGCAGTGGGCGGCGTTGGTGGGGCCGTGTGATCGGTTGAAGCGGGAGGGGATGTTGATGTCGAAGAATTGGATGGTGAATGTCTGGAGCTGGGATCATTGCTTTAATGCGATAGCGCTGGCAGCTGGGCAGTCAGAGTTGGCCTGGGAGCAATGGGCGCTTCCGTTTGATTATCAAAATAGGTGGGGGGCGCTTCCGGATTGTGTGAATGATTACGATGTGGTGTGGAATTTTACGAAGCCGCCAGTGCATGGGTGGGCGTTGCGGGAGATGATAGCACGTGGGGTTGAGCTTGGGAAGGAACAGGTTAAGCAGGCTGCGGAATGGCTGGAGCTGTGGACGGAGTGGTGGTTGCGCTATCGGGATGATGACGGGGATGGGTTGCCTCAATACAACCACGGGAATGATTCTGGGTGGGATAATGCGACGCTTTTTGCCCACGGGATGCCTGTGGAAGGGCCGGATTTGGCGGCGTATTTGGTTGTGCAGATGGAGGTGGTGGCTGATTTGTGGGATCGGCTAGGGAAAGGGGAGCGTGCGGAGGGGTGGCGGGAGCGAGCGAAGGGGTTGGTGGGGCGCCTGCTTGAGCATTCGGTGCGTGGGGGTGGGTTTGTTGCGCCGCGCGCTGGAGACCATGCTGTGGCTGAAGAGGGGGATTGTTTGCTGCGGTTTTTGCCGCTTTTGCTGGGAGCGAGGTTGCCGGAAGGATTGCGGAGGAATTTGGTTCAGGGGGTGATGGAGGCTGGGCGTTTTTTGACAGAGTATGGACTGGCGACTGAGTCGCCGCGGAGTAGGCTGTATGTCGCGGATGGGTATTGGCGGGGGCCGATTTGGGCGCCTTCGACGCTTCTTTTGGTCAGTGGGTTGAGGGCATGCGGGGAGAGGGAGCTAGCGGAGGAGGTAGGCCGACGTTTTTGTCGAATGGTTGTGAGGAGTGGCTGTGCAGAAAATTTTGATGCGTTGACTGGCGCGCCATTGCGTGATCAGGCTTATACGTGGACGGCAAGTGTGTTTTTGGATTTGGGTCGGAGACAGGAGGATGAAATGGGAGATGGGGGTATGGAAGGGGAAAGGTGAGGGTGGAGAGGGGAGTATTGGGGGTGGTTGGAGGGGAGGATGCGGGGGAGGAAGGGATAGGGGAGAGGGGGGAAGAAGGCAGGTTTTTTTTGGAGTTGGAGGTAGTATTTTTTGTGTTTTATTTGGATGGGTGGGTAGTTTATTAGGATTGAGAGAGAGGGGAGGCTTGCGTGGTGGGTGTGTGGTGGAGGAAAGTGGAGGGGTATGAAAGAGGAACAAGAGAAGAGGGTTTATCACCCGCATGACAAGTTGGTGAAGGCAGGGTTTGGGGATGTGGAGACGGCGCGGTCGTTTTTTGAGAGTCGGTTGCCGGAGGAGCTGAGAGGGGTGTTGGAGTTGGGGAGTTTGCAGTTGGAGGGGGTGGATTTTATCGGGAAGGACTTAGAGGGAGGTTCGTGCGATTTGCTGTATCGGGTTGGGTTGAAGGGAGGTGGGGAAGAGAGTGCAGAGGGAGGGGTGTATGTGCATTTGTTGTTTGAGCATGTGAGGAGGAGGGAGAGGTATTTGGGGGTTAAGATGGCGCGGTATCAGGTGAAGGTGTGGGAGCGGGTGGTGGAGAGGGGGGAGGGAGTGGGAGGGGAGTGGTTACCGCCGATTGTGAGTGTGGTGTTGGTGCAGGGAGGAGGGGTTGGGGAATGGGGAGGGGAGTTTGAAAGGGTGTATGGGGTTGGAGGGAGGGTGGGGAGGAGGGAGTGGGAAGCGTTGAGGGAGTATGGGATGAGGTTTCGGATGGTGGTGGTGGATTTGGGAGGAATGGAAGAGGGGGAGTTGGTGAGGGAGGGTGGGGGGAATGCGGCGTGTCGGTTGGTGTTGTGGGCGTTGAAGGCTGGGGCGAGCGGAGGATGGGAGAGGTTACTGGTGGAAGGGGAGAGATTGTATGTTGGAGTTAAGCGGGAGATGCGGGAGCGGGTGTGGAGGTATTTGCTGGAGGTGGTGGGAGTTGACAGGAGGGAGATAGAGAGAATAGAGAATAGTAAAGAGAGTAAGATGAGAAGAGATTCAGCAGGAGATTATGAGTGTAGCTGAACAGTATCGGATGGAGGGTTTAGAGGAGGGACGACGGCTTGGGGAGTTGATTGGGAGGATTGAGGTGATGGAGGAGGTGTTGGGTGTGGAGGGGTTGGGGCGTGAAGTGTTGGAGGGGATGGGGGAAGAGGAGTTGGTGGAGTATTGCCAGCAGTTGGAGAAGAGGATGCGAGGGAAGAAGGAGGATGGCTAAAAGATAGTGGGGCTATTTGTGGTTGGGTAAACAAAGTGGATGGTGTTTGTTTAGAGTTGTAAACTACTAAAAGTGTCAATATTCCCACTAATTTCTTATTCGATGTATTTCCTGTGAGACCTGAGTTTGTAAAGGAGAGAGTTCCATTTTTAAATAAAACAAGGAATCTTCCTAATGGGGTAGTTGCAATGTCAGAAATATCGTTACTTATGTTAATTCCATTTTGTAAAATTTACGGTATTTTGAGCTCCTAAATTGCCACTATTCCAAGGCGTGGCTCGTAAATCTGCTGCAGGTTACTTGTTGCCCAAATATAATTTCTTGCGCGAATGAAATCTCCAGCAGCCCAATCATTTAAAGAATTTGTGCTGGTTTCAGAACCAAAGCTTTAGCCATTCCAAGTGAAATACCTGTAGGACGGGGTAGTTCCATAATTAACGTAAACTCTGTTTTGTGGAAGCATCAAACATAATAGGTCTCCATCCACTGCTGCTTAGAGAGCTCGTTAATGTGGCATTAGCTATGCTGCTAGCTGTGGTCGCATTAATGGCTCGGAGATAATTTCCTGCGAAATCCCAAGCAAAAATCCCCAGCAAAAAAAAATCCCCAGCAAAAAGTGTGTTCGTTGCTACATCAAACGTTTTCCTACGGTAAACAGCTCCTGTCTTGACAATGAAAGGTTAACCAATTTGCTCCTCCGTCTTTAGAACGCCTTTTGGTCGTAGTGTCTGTTGATAGAAACAGAGTTTGCGCAAATGAGATGTTTTGGCAAATGAGGGTGAAGCGTAAGCCTATGGCTAAAGTTAGTAATATGGTATATCTCTTTGATTTTTTTTGTGGTTAATAATTTTTGTAATGGGGAAAAAGAAGCCATAGGTGTCTGATTATTCCTTTGGCTACTCTTCTTGTGAGTAATTTATGTATAAAATTTGGTTTATATTACGCTTTTGCAAAATTTTTTTTATGCAGGGAGGTATTTTTTGTGTGCAAGGAGTTTTGTTGCGTTGTGGGGTAGAAAATTTCGGACCGCTTCTAGTGAGAAGAGCTCACAAAAGCAAAATTAAAAAAGATAAATAAATCTACAATAAAGAGTATGTAAATATATTTTTATCGGCAGACTGTGTTGAGTTTATGTGTGGGGATGAGAGGTCAAAAGGACTTTGATGAAGGGGGAGTTTTTGGAGTTTAAAAAAACGATTCAATTCTCTATAATATTGACTCAGTAGCAGGCTGTTTTAGAAGCTGGTTAATAAAAACGGACTTTTAGTCTATAAATACTTTTTAAGTTGGGTTCTGAAAGGTGTGCGGTGAAAGGGATTGTATGTCTGATAAGGTAGAAACAGCATTTGCACGGAGGTGTCTTAGCAAACGGAATGTCCGTGTAGCATTAGATTTGAAAAGGGTAATGACTTCCCATCTCCGGGAAGGTGTGTGCGGAAACTGAGCCGAGGAGCAAGGCTCGTGGGGGGTGTGGCTTACTTAACGTGGAAACAAAGCGGGGTATCTTGGCGAAAAATGGTTTTAGCGGTCCAGATGGAGCACGGGCTTTCCGTTTAATTCGACTGTCAGCCGCAGGGAATATTCCATATTCCAACAGGCCGTCGACTCCCATGCAGAGAAGGTCCTGTATTCGACTGTCAAACCACATGGATTGTTTCCGGTAAGAACACTCACCCGGAAAATAATAAGAATAACCGTAGGGAGGTAGCAGCCGGAGTGTGTTCCCGTAAGTCCTGCGACAACAAAAAACGCTTCCCATGACTCTTTGAACCATTGCCCTATGCTCACCAAAAACTTGTTGTTCCCAAAGCACCCAGCCATGAATCAGATTAGTCTCCTGAATTGCCACAGTTTGCCTATCTTTGTTTAAAAGTTAAGAACCACGGTTCATGAGAAGATAAGGATTTTTAGTGGATGAAAATTATCCCAGGGGTAGGTCAAGAGGTTGCCTGTGAAAGTTGAAAAGGGCAGGCGTCTAATTAGCACATGCTGCTCACGACAAAGGAATTGCTCAAAATTCTCTCCCCACAGAATGTTAATCAAATGGCGGAATAGGGAGGCGCCGGGGCGGCGCGTTAGGCCGAGGGATTTCAGCGGATTTGGCAAGAGCTAGTGGCTTTTTTGAGAGCGGCAACACCAAACGGCTGAAGGTTCCGAGAAAACGGTTTTAGCGAGGAGGGGAGAATTGGGTAAATGGATGAAACTAGCCCTGATGATTATAAATTGTAGGATGAGGCGGTCTGCTGCCGAAAAATTTTTTGGACTTGAATAAGGATTTTGGTAACAAGGAGTCTTCAAATAGGAAGAGAGGGGAACAGTTAAAAAAAGGGAAAAGGCATATCCACTATTAAAAATCTACTATTAAAAATTAGCATTTATGGTTCATAAAAAAGAAACTTGTGCGCTGGATGTGGAAGCACAACTTGGGGCACTGCGCAAACGGGTAGTGTGGAGATTTTTGCCACTATGCGTGTTGTGTTACTTTTGCGCGATGTTGGATCGCACAAATGTAAGTCTCGCTGCGCTTCAGATGAAGCAGGATTTGGGAATGAGCGATGCGGCTTACGGGCTTGGCGTGGGGCTGTTTTATATAGGGTATTTGGTCTTGGAGATTCCGGGTGCAATTATTGCGGAGAGATGGAACGCGCAACTTTGGATTGTGCGCATCATGGTGACGTGGGGCTTGGTTTCTTCAGCGTTTTGCCTGATTCAGAGTGTGGAGCAGTTTTATCTTTTGCGGGTGTTGTTGGGAGTGGCGGAGGCAGGTTTTTTTCCCGCGATGCTTGTTCTGATGAGCCGTTGGTTTGGAGCAGAATTTCGCGCAAAGTCCATCGGGATTTTGATCACTGCGGCACCGCTCTCCGCGCTACTGGTCGCGCCTCTCTCCTCGTGGTTGCTGACATGGGATTACTTTGGATGGAGGGGGTGGCGTTGGATGCTGCTCCTGCAGGGACTGCCGACGGTTTTTGTCGGGATTGCCTGCCTGTGGCTGCTGCCGAATCGGCCTTCACAAGCCCGCTGGCTTACCCCGGAGGAGGCAACCCTGCTAGAAAAGCACACAGATTCTGGCCCAGCGGGCACGCATGGCTTGCTACACACTCTCAAACAGATTGGCCAACCAGTGATTTTGAAGCTGTGTCTGATCCAGTTTTTCAACAACATGGCGATGGTAGGATGCACGTTTTGGTCTCCGTTGGTGATCAAACAGGTGGAGCATATGACTCCCGATCAGGCAGCTCTCTGGTCCGCGATAGCGCCTGGACTCTCATTGATCATGATTGTGCTAGGGGGGTGGTCATCCGACCGCACGCAGGAGCGCTTTTGGCATACACTTGGGTTTGTGGGTAGCTGTTTCGCTATGCTGGTTCTCTCGGCAATTTTTTTAGCTTTGGACAACGATGTGCTTTCCCTCGGCAGCTTGTTTGTGGGTTACGCTGCTGCTTATACAGCTTCGCCGCTGATTTGGGCATTGGCATATCAACGGTGTGGGGGTGCGGTGTTTGCGGCGGGGATAGGGGCAATTAATATGGTGGGCAACACCAGCGGTCTGATTGGAACTTTTCTGTTTGGAGAATTAAAAGAAATGACCGGCCAGATCTCCTGGGGGCTTATTGCTCTGGCTGTGGCCCAGCTCTGCGGGTTAGCGGTTATCCTGAGCCTGCGCAAAACATCCCTGAAGCCATGAGGCTGACGAGTGTTTCTGATATTTCACGATCAGAGTGCATAAAATGATTTTGCTTAGGAACTTTTTAGCAAATGCTATCTTGATTTTTTTAATTCCCTTATAAGCAAGGCTAACATTTCGTTTGCAAGAAATGCCCGAATCTCTTCAAATCTTCAACAGCTTCCAAATTTCTTGAGCCTCCAGCTTGCCCTGCTAGTCGTTTTGAGACCGCTTTCCATCAAACCAAAAAATTATCAGTTTCCATGAACTCTTATCAACTTCCCACTGGGAGCACTCTTCTCCACAACCCCCGTTACAACAAGGGCACAGCGTTTACAGAGGAAGAACGCCGCCTCTTCCACATCGAAGGTCTGCTGCCTCCAGTGCCGCTCGATTTGCAGCGTCAAATTGCCCGCACTTTTATTCAACTGGATGACCTCGCGACGGATTTCCAACGCTACCGGTTGCTTAATGAAATCCGCGCCCGCAACGAAACACTTTTCTACGCTGTGGTGATGAGTGACCCAGAGCGTTTTTTGCCTATCATCTACACTCCGACGGTTGGCGAAGCTTGCCAAAAATTCAATCATTTCATAGGTTCTCCCATGGGGCTCTACCTGCCGATCTCTGCGAAGGGACGTGTTCGGGATTTGCTTTCTAATTGGCCAGAAAAAGACGTCCGCTTTATCGTTGTGACTGATGGAGAGCGCATCCTAGGACTTGGCGACCAAGGCACTGGCGGTATGGGGATTCCGCTTGGCAAATTAGCTCTCTACACCGCGTGCGGGGGGGTGCCCCCGCAAACCACTTTGCCCATCTTGATCGATGTCGGAACAAATAACCTCGAGCTTCTTCACGATCCCCTCTACACCGGCCTCAAACAACCCAGAGTCCGTGGCCAAGAATACGACGACTTTATAGACGAATTCGTGCAAGCTGTTCAAGAAATATTCCCTCTCTGCTGCATCCAATGGGAAGACTTTGCTAATATGCATGCTGAGCCTATCCTGCGCCGGTGGCAACACCGCGTCTGCACATTCAATGACGATATGCAGGGCACCGCAGCCGTCACTTTGGCAGGGCTCTACGCTGCTCTACGCATCACAGGTGGCTCCCTAAAAGATCACAAGTTCCTTTTCCTCGGGGCAGGCTCCGCAGCGGCGGGCATCGCTGAGCTCATCACACTTGCCCTCCAAGAGGAGGGACTGTCCGCAGAAGATGCCCTCCAAAAAGTCTGGATGTATGATGCCTCTGGCCTCCTCACTCCAGAGCGCAAAGACCTTGCCCCATTCCAACGCCGCTTTGCCCATCCCCACCATCCGGCCCAATCCTTCCTTGAGGCTATTCAAGACCTCCAACCTACGGCAATAATCGGAGTAAGCACTGTGCCAAAACTCTTCAATCAGGACGTCATACGCCTCATGGCCAGAATCAACAAGCGCCCCATCATTTTTCCTCTTTCCAACCCGACATCACGTTCGGAATGCTCAGCAGAAGAAGCTTACCGCTGGAGTGACGGCCGCGCAGTGTTTGCAAGTGGCAGTCCCTTCGCTCCTATTGAAATCGACTGCCAACGATTCGCTCCAGGCCAGAGCAACAACGTCTATATTTTCCCGGCTCTCGCGATGGCCATCTACGCCACAGGATGCCGCCTTATCCCGGAAGAACTCTTCATCACAGCGGCCAAGGCTGTCGCTAACCAAGTCACACAAGAAGACTTGGATTTGGGGCGAATCTACCCACCAATCAAAAAAATTTACGACGTCTCCCTGCAAGCTGCAGCTGCCATCGCAGAACACATTTTCCGGCTCGGATTAGCAAGAACCGCCCCACCAGATGACCTCCTAGCAACCATCCAATCCTTAGCCTATAAGCCATGCTACCCGAGTCTTATGTGATAGGAACCAAGCTTCCTAACTTGATGCTCCCCTCCTCCCCTTCAACACAATCACCTTGTCAAAAAATAAGAAGCACAGACTAATTTCTAATTTGGGGAAGTCGTCTGCTGATTATCTTACACTTGCCTAGTTTTCAGGCACTTTTCTCCACAATATTTGCAACGAGCTTTTAGCCTTTGGGTAAACGAACGCCCAAAGGGACATAGAGCCGCTCGATATCCGGCACGGGCTTTTGCCGAAGGATCCCAGGCCGCTGCTTGAACATCCGCAGTCCATTTCTCTCTTCTAGCCGAGCTTTTCCTAGGCAGAGCGATCGGAGAAGCCACCATGGGAATGAGGCATCCAAGTCTTTCCCTCTAGCCGAAATATTCCCTACTAATGATATGCTCCGAGCAGACCACGACCCCTTGCGCGGCCCGAGCTCGGTTTGCGCTGACTCGCCCAGCGTCCAATCCTCAAACCCCTCGCCCTGGAACTGCTTGCGGTTCCTGCGAAGAAACATGATGTAAGTTCCCGGTTCACACGCAACCCAATCAATGCCCTCCTCTCAAACATACGCATCTCCTTTTCGCTCGTTCCTGTATTCATACCACTGAATCCACCACCAAACTACATCAATTTTCTAACTTTGGTTTGCTTACTGCTGAACTTGAGTTACTCTATTTAAATCGGGAAAAGCTGGTTATTTTTTTCCATCATGATTGATGGAGCCGATGAGTCCCTTTACGAAGGCTCAACAAATCGCATTGCCCACCGCTGCAGACAACCAATGAGCGAAATTCTCGAGGCTAACGCAGTTCCGTCGAACCGCCACCGCC
>JAOAAX010000003.1 GCA_026418675.1 Chthoniobacterales bacterium
AGATGTGTATAAGAGACAGATATTGAGCTGGACTTGGGCGGGGTGGAGGATGTGGATTCGCTTGCGCTGGCAACGATATGTTCGTTAGCAGCGGAGTTGCGGGAGGCGCGAGGGACGTTGTCGCTGTGGAATGTGCGGGCACCTGTGCGAGCACTGATCGAGCACACCCGGATTGAGCAGAATTTTTTTGTTGTGAGTTGAGCGGATGAATGAGGTGGATCCAGAATTGTTGGCGGAGTTTGTAAGCGAAGCCCAAGACCACTTGGCTGTGCTGGAGAGTGAGTTGCTCGTGATGGAAAAGGAGTTGGGCGGGACTTCGGCGGAGAGTTTGAATCGGATTTTTCGGTCGGTTCATAGTATTAAGGGGACAGCTGGTTTTCTGGGTTTTCAAAATATCGTGACGCTAAGCCATGTGATGGAAACCCTGTTTGATCGGTTTCGAAAGGGGACGGCCGTGCCGAATCGAGAGGCGGTCGGCTTGCTGTTTGAAGCTACAGATGACTTGGTGAAGATGGTGAATGATTTGGGGAGTGAAGGTGGATACGATGTGTCGGGAAGGGTGGCTGCGATCGAAATGCTTCTAAAAAGGGGAATGGGAAGTGAAAGCGGAGAGAAGAATGGCCCAAGTAAAGGTAGCCGGAAAGGGAAGAAAACACGAGGGAAACGGAAGAAAGAGGAGCCAGAAGGAGGGGAAGAGACTGTAGGTGCGGAAGAGATGCGAGCGGAAGGGGTGGCAGGCGGTGCACGGGAGGAGATTGGGGGGGAGAGCCCGCTGCCGGGGAATTATCGGTTTCGGTATGAGGTGCGGATCGAGGATTTAGAGGCGTTTGAAAGGATGATAGGGCTGACACCGGTGCGGCTGTTTCGGGTGTTGGAGGGAGTGGGTTTTGTAGCGGATTCGAGGTTGGAAGTTCCTGCTGGGGGGATACGAGGAGGTGGTCTGCGGAAGGCGCTGCCGCTGAGGATCTTGTTTTATTCGGATAAGACGGCGGGGGATCTTGAAGCTGCGACGGAGATACCGGATTTTTATTTTTGCGCAGTGGAGAAAGCAGGGCCTGGAGATGAGGGTGGGAGGAGTGAAGTGGAGGGAGGAGAGGGCGGGGTTGGTGGTGGTCGTGGGATGGTGGGTTCGGAAGGGGAGGGGGAAGGGGAAGGGGTCGGGAGGAAGGAGATGGTGGCGGATGATGGGTTGGATGTGGAAGGGCTTTTTCGTGGGGAGGTGGAGGGTGGAGAGGTGGAAGGGGGTAGTTCGTCAGAGGATGGAGAGAGGGGAATGGGGAGGGAAGGGCGAGGGAAGAATGGTGAGGAGATGCTGGGGAAAGAGGGAATGGGAATGGGAACGCGGGGTGGCGTGGGACAAGGGGTTGGCAGTGGGACTGATATGGTGCGGGTGCCGTCGCGGAAGCTGGATCATTTGGTGAATTTGGTTGGGGAGATGGTAATCCTGCACGCGCAGTTGGCAGCGGCGACGAGGAAGATTGCAGTTGGGAATCCGGAGCTCCAGTCAACGATTGAGGGGATAGAGCGCTTGGGGGCGGAATTGCGGGATACGGTTTTGAATATCCGGATGATGCCTGTTGGGACGACGTTCCAGAAGTATCATCGGTTGGTGAGGGATCTTTGCCGAGAGCTTGGGAAGGAGGCAGTGCTCGTAATCGAGGGAGGAGAGACGGAATTGGATAAAACAGTGTTGGATCAACTTGGGGATCCGTTGACGCATATACTACGGAATTCGGTTGACCACGGTTTGGAGAAACCAGAGGAACGAATAGCAGTAGGGAAGCCTGCAAGCGGGACGATCCGATTGGCTGCGGAACATCGTGGGGAGCGAGTTGTGATTCGGATCAGTGACGATGGGCAAGGGCTGAATACGGAGAAGATTCGACAAAAGGCGATTGAGCGAGGGTTGATTTCTGCGGAGGCACGTTTGGCGGAGCAGGAAATCTGGGGGCTTATTTTTGAGCCGGGATTTTCGACTGCCCAAAAGGTGACAGGGATTTCTGGGCGTGGGGTTGGGATGGATGTGGTGAAGAAGAAGATTCAGGGTTTGGGAGGGGAGGTGAGCCTGCAAAGCGAGAGGGGGAAAGGGACGGAGATATTGCTTTCGCTGCCGCTGACACTAGCGATCATTGATGGGTTGATGGTTGAAGTGGATGGGGATCGGTTAATCATTCCCCTTTCGATTGTTTCAGAGACGATTGAGCTGAGGCGAGAGGAGCGGTTTCGGCACAATGCGAGGAATGTTGTGGATCTGCGAGGGCATCCAATACCGTATCTTCGTCTGAGAGAATTGTTTGGGTATGGGGATGGTGGAGCGGCGATTGAGCCTATAGTGATCGTTGAGCATCAAGGGCAGCGGATAGGGCTGGTGGTTGACCGAGTGATCGGGAATCATCAGACGGTGCTGAAGTCGCTTGGGAGACTGTGTCGGAATGTTGCGTTTTTTTCTGGCGCAACGATTCTTGGGGACGGGACCGTGGCGTTGGTGCTGGATGTTGGAGGGATTTTGCGGGTGCACCGGAGTTCAATTGATCCGCGGACGACGCTTGAGGTGTGATGTGAGTATGAAGAGGAACTTTTTAAAAATAACTTAAAAGAAATAACGAAATAACGAAATAACAATAAACGAAAAAAATAACTATGAAAAAGAGCAAAATAACAATTGGGAAACGCATAGGACTGGGCTTTGCTGCGGTCCTAGCCGTTTTAGGATTATTTGGCATTTTTGCCATAATTACTTTGATAACAATAACGTCGAAGGCTGAAGTTATTGTTCAAAAGGTCATTCCAATGACAAAGGCAATTAGTAAGTTAGCTTACGAAATCGCTGAGTTTCGAATATCTGCACGGAGTTATGGGCATACAGCAAAAGAAAAATATTTGCAGGACGCAAAGGGGCATTTGAACGAAGTGCAAAAAACCTTTAATCAAATTGAATTGGCTTTGGATAAGGAAGAGATTTTTGAGGGTTTAAGGAAAGACTTTTCTGACCTACAAAAAACGACGGATGAGTATATCGTTTATTTTAACAAAACAGAGGAACTGTTTAAGCTAATCATTCAAAGCACGCAAAATGCCAATCAGGTTTCTGATAAGACAGTAAGTTCGATTTATCAGTTGCTCGATAGTTTACAAAACATGCAGGTTGAGCAACTGCAGTTGGAAAACATAGATCGGCAAAGGCTAGTGACAAGGACCATGAATTTTGCAAAGGTGAATTTAATCCTAGATAAGGTTAATGAGATGCGGTTTTTTACGTATAAATCACTCGCTGAGCAGAATGCGGGCTTTATGGAAAGTCATGTGTCAAATTTAGATGAGGCGATGAAAATTGGGCAGGAGGTGCTGGGGACATTCCAATCTGCTACGAATCAGCAACTTATGAATCAAATACTTGCCAATCTATCGAGTTACAAAGTTTCATGCCAGCAAGTTATTGAGAGCCTAAAGGAGCTTGAACAGGTGAATGAGCAACGAGCAAAAATAGGGGAGAAGCTAAATGAGGCTACATTAAATCTCCGGGAGATGGTTGAGAATTTTACGGCGAAGATGAACCAAGAATTGTCTTCGGGCGTCGTGTTTGCGGAGGTTTCGGTTGTTATTGGGATTTTGATAGCGATTGGGATTGGGGTGGTGCTTTCAATTGTCATAGCGCGGATAATTTCGACTCCGGTAGTTGAATTGGCCAGTAAGATGAAAGCCATAGCGAGTGGGGATTTGACAGTGGAGGTGGAAGTTCGGTCGGAGGATGAGATAGGACAAATGACAGAGAGTGCGAAGACAATGATCGAGAATCTGCGGAATGTGGTGCGGGAGGTGCAAGGGGCAGCGGAGAATGTGCTGGTTGGGACTGAGCAAATGAGCGCGTCATCGGAGAATATAGCGACAGGTGCATCGGAGCAGGCAGCATCTGTTGAGGAGATTTCTGCGACAGTGGAGGAATCTACGGCGAGTATTCGGCAGAATTCAGAGAATGCAAAACAGACTGAGGCGATTGCGACGAAGGCTGCCCAAGATGCTGTAGAGACAGGAGAGGCAGTAGGGCAGGCTGTGACTGCACTAAAGGATATAGCTCAAAAAATTTCGATTATCGAGGAGATTGCGCGGCAGACGGATTTGTTGGCGCTGAATGCTGCGATTGAAGCGGCACGAGCTGGGGAGCATGGGAAAGGTTTTGCCGTGGTAGCATCGGAGGTGCGGAAACTTGCAGAGCGGAGTCAAGCTGCTGCAGCGGAGATAAGCAAGGTTTCGGCCAGTAGTGTGGAGTTGGCCGAGGAGGCTGGGCAGAAATTGGCGAAGTTGGTTCCAGATATCCGGAGGACGGCGGATTTGGTGCGTGAGATTAGTGCAGCGAGCCAGGAGCAGGCAGTTGGGATGAATCAGATAAACAAGGCGATGCAGGAGCTTGATAAGGTTGTGCAGACGAACGCAGCATCTTCTGAGGAGCTTGCCTCTGCCTCGACGGAACTTGCAAGCCAAACTGAGCAGTTGCAAAATACGATCCGGTTTTTTAAACTTGGGACCGATGGAGGGACTCGGGTGGTGACGCGAGCTGTGCGTCAACCGGCACAACAAGGTGGAGGAGCGGTGCAGAAGCTTAAGAAGCTTGGGACGAAAGCAGGGTTGCTTGTAGGGAAACAGGAGGGGAAGAAGAAAAGTGGGAATGAAGGGGTAGAGATTGACCTTAGTGAAAATCAACCCAAGGAGAAAGAGTTCCAAGATTTTTAAAAAATTTTGGAGAATGGAGGGAATCTAAAAGAACATGGAAGAGATTATGAGCCAGACGACATCGAGTAAGATTACGGAGACGGCGCGATATTTGACGTTTCGGCTTGGGGATGAACTTTTTGCGATCAACGTGTTTAAGGCGCGAGAGGTTCTGGATGTGACTCGTATTACGCGAGTGCCGACGGCGCCGAGCTACATGCGTGGAGTGGTGAATGTTCGAGGGAATGCAATTCCTGTGGTGGATTTGCGAAGGAAATTTGGGTTGCCTGAGGCACCGGATACGCGGAATACCCGGATAATTGTAATGGAGATCTTGATCGATGGAGAGACAACAGTGATAGGGGGATTGGCGGATTCTGTGCACGAAGTGCTGGAGCTTGAGCCGAACGAGATTGAGTCGCCACCAGCGATTGGGATGCGCTGGCGAACGGATTTGATTCTGGGAATGGGTAGGAGGGAGGGCCAGTTCTTAATAATACTGGACATTGATAAGGTTTTTTCGAGTGAAGATTTAAGTTTGGTTCCTGATGAGAATTCAACGGCTTCAGCAACGAGCGAATAGAGGGAAGGAATTTAGGATTTAATTTTTTGGAGGTTTCGTTTTATTTTTTTTAGCTTGGCGCTGAGGCGGATTGGTTTGGCAAAATAGCGCCGTTTGGGGTTGCCAAAATAGGCGTGGAGGGTTTATAGGTGTGGGTAAGGAGGAGTGATTGAATACGAAGAGTCATTGTGAAAAAGCGGGGGAGGCCAAGGGTGGCTTTTTCCGTGGAATAGTTGGTTTATGTATTGTTTTTTTTGTGCTTCATCATGTGGGCTGTGTGTATACAGGCACGGGAAATTTAACGCCTCCAGAGAAGGCGATCCTTGACTTCCACCTGGAGGGAATAGCACTTGGTTCATCACCTTCCAAGCTGTCGCGATTTTCGCAAGTTCAAGCAATTGCGGAGAATCCAGCGGATAAATCTCTCTATATCGTGTTTAATCCGAATCCGAATATTTCCTCGGCGATATTTAGTTATGTGAAGAATAGTTTGAAGAGCGTTGAGATGCGGTATTATGAGGCTGTTGGAATGGATAGTTTAACGAAGTCGGGGGGATGGGATGGGATATTGCGATATCTTGAAGGGAAGTATGGGCCGGCTTCGGAAGTTGGACCGCAAGTAGTAAATGTTGCGACGATGCCTGGATTGGATCCGAATGTTGCGGTTTTTAACGGGGAGTGGAATTTTACACGAGTTCACCGTCAGATGAATTACATCGCGCAACAATCGCCAACGGGTTGGTTTGCGGCGATTGTGATACAAGAGACTGAGCCGCCACCTGCAGCCCCTAAGAAAAAAGAGACCAAGAAGAAAAAGGAGCAACCTGCGCAGGAACAGAAGGAGCACCCAGCGCCATATCCAGGTTTTTAAATATTGAGAGTTCTTGGATTTTGCAATGTCTGAAGTTAAAATAATTGCATTTTATGAAATTTCAAACTGGACGGTGCACAAACTACTCGAGCTGTAAGCTTGCATATCGTGGAGAGAAGATCAACGCTCCTGCGAATGCGTTTCGTTGTCCTGAGTGTGGGTCAGCACTTGAGCTTGTTCGTTCGACACACCATGCATCGCTGAACCGGTGGCTTGTGGTAGTTGTTTCTTTGGCATTGGTGTTTACGGTTGGGGCGGTTCTTTACGGATTTTGGTATTTTTCTCAACTTCGCGCACGGGATTGGATGCCAACGGTGGTAGCAGTTCCGACACCCAGCGCCACTCCTACACCGACTCCGAGTCCGACGCCGACACCGACGCCGATTCTCCAAGCACCGACACCTTTTCCGTTGTTAAATTTGACACCGACTCCGAGTCCGACGGTGACACCGACACCGATACAAGTTGCGACGCCTGAGCCGAAGCGATTGGCGTTTAATCTTACAGAGGAGGAATTTGCGAAGCTTAAGGAGGAAGTTGTTCAGCGGATTGAACTAATGCCTGAACTAACTGCGGCACAAAAACAAAATCTTTATTTGGCACTGAACCGAGCGCAAGGGATGCATTTGCTCTATAAGGTTGAATTTCCGACAGGCCAGATTCGGGTAAATACGAGTGACGAAGAAGCGATACGGCGGGCACTTGAGCAGCCAGTTATAGCCAAGGCATTAGAAGACCCGCTACTCGTTTTTGTGATTTTGGGATATGCCAGTCAGACAGGGACATCGGAGACGAATTTACGGATTTCGCGTGCACGGGCTGATTTTATTGCTGATTTTCTGATAAAGAAGATACAGGTTAAAAATGTTATTTATCCTGTGCCGATGGGAGCCAGCACATTATTTGGTAAGGATAGGCCGCATGCCAATCAGGCTGCGGAGATTTGGCTAGTTGTTCCCTGAAATATTGGGGGAGCAAAGCTGAGAAGAAGAGTTGTTTTTGCAAGGTGAATTCGCAAATCCAGTCGTCTCTTTCGTGGCGGCGGCTTGATACTCTGCCAACAACAAGTTCTTCGCTGTTAAAGATTGGGATAATTGAAAAAAGAGGACATATTTATCTAAAATTTCCGCCGAGTTTTCCTGTGTGGGTCAATGGGAGGCGAGTTCGAGGCAGGACGGTGATTACGGCTGGGGATATACTGCAGGTGTTTAAGGAGCGTTGGTTGCTGGAGGATGTGGATGGTAAGTATGTTTTTAATTTACAGAATCTTCCGCCGATTGCGAAGGGTAGAGTAAACATCTGGTTTCCGCTTAAGGAGAGAATAAGTCTAATTGGTTCTGGGCCTGAGTGTGACATTTTGCTACCTGGGTTAGGCGTTCCGGAGATAGCTGCACGGTTGGAGCGCAAATCTGATGCCACATGGCGGTTAATTCCCATGGGCGGAAAAGAGGATATACAAATCAACAAGAAGTCTACGGAAAATGAGCAGGTATTATATTTTGGGGACAAGATTTCGATTGGAGGTTATGAGTTTCTGTATCGAGGGGTGGGTCTTTTGTGGTCTGGAGAAAATGCGCCGGATGGGTGGCATGGGACTGCCGTAGAGGTGGAGCGTGGGGGGCGTAAAATTCTTGAAAAAGTTAGTTTTGAGGTTTTTGCGGGAGAGGTGATGGTTGTAATTGGGAGGTCGGGTGCTGGTAAGACGACTCTATTGCGAGCTGCACTTGGGCTGATACCTTGCGCGGTTAGTTTTGCGAGTCTTTCGATTTCCGAATTTCGGAAACGGTTTCCCTGGCGTTTTGGGTGGCTACCGCAGGCGGATGTAATTTTTCCGAATCTGAGAGTTCGGGAACTTCTTGATTTTGGATCGCGGAGCCGGTTGCCAAAGGGACTTTCGTTGAGGGACCGAGCTGAGCGGATGCGGTTGGTGGCAGGGGAATTTGACATTTTGAATTTGATGGACCAGAGGGTTGGCGATCTATCGAGTGGCGAGAGCCGAAAAGTTTTCTTGGCGGTGGAGTGTTTGCATGCTCCGGATTTTTTGGTTCTCGACGAACCGACTTCCAATCTTGATCCGCTAAGTGAGAAGGAAATTTTAAAGCTTCTGCGGAGAGCAGCGGATTGTGGGGCTCGAGTTATTTTCAGTTCTCACTCGCCATTATCGCTTGAGATAGCGGATCGGATTCTTGCCCTTTCTGAGGGGCGAACAGTTTTTGAGGGATCGATAGAGGATGCTTATGAGTTTTTTGGTGCGAAAAATGCGTTGGAGATTTTTGAACAACTTGAACCGAAACGTTCAAGGGAGCTCCAGGTTGCTTTTTCCCTACTCCATTCTGGGAGTAGCCACTTATCTGCGAGGAGACGTAAGATAGCGAAACTTTTTGATGAATATTCCCCCACGAGGCTTCGGAAAATGCTGTCAATTGGGAGGGAGAAACTGCGGATTGGATGTGATTTTTTAACGACGCTTGGTATTCAAGTGGCAACTTTTTTTGGTAGTTTACAAAATATAATCCTGTCTCTAGTCAATCCAATTATAATTGGGGTGCTTCTTCATTGGGCGATCCAAGGGACACCGGATGATGAGGCGCTAAAGCTATTCCTAGCATCGCTTACGATTCTTTGGCTGGGAGCTTCTCAAGGCTCGCAGGAGATAGTTCCGTATTGGTCTTACTATTTACGGGAGCGTTTGGCTGGACTTACACCTGTCAAATATGTATTAGCAAAGTGGACTTTTGTATCGTTTATAGTATTTTTGCAGTCGGTTTTATTGTATGTGGTGCTTCGGGGCCTGTCTGGGAGGTTTGAAGGGGAGTGGTTTTGGCAAATGGGAGCGATAGGGATGGTTGGAATATTTGCTAGTGCGCTTGGGCTATGGGTATCAGCAATTGCCCGAACTTCTGTTCAGGCATCAGTGATTGTGCCGTTTGTTTTGATTCCGATAGTTATTTTTTCGGGGTATCCAGTTTCGATTGGAGCGATGACGGAAGGTGTTCGTTGGGTTGCTGGAATTACGCCTTTATTTCAGAGCCAGGTGTTGTTTGATGTGTCTTATTATTGGGGTGAAGAGGCCTCGGGGGAGAGGCTTTTGTCCCACTATCCTGCTGCCCAGAATCTTCGCAGTCTTGGATATTTGAAGAATTTAGAGCCATTAAACGATTTGAGTTTGCCTTTAGGTGCGTTAGCGCGGCTCTGGCTATGGACATTTATTATTCTTGGGATTGTGCCTATTTTGTTAGTGAGAAGGGAGTGGCGGGAGCACAGTTAAAATTGGGAGTTTGTGAAATTTGCTTTGAAATTTCGGCTTAAGCGGGGCAGGCTTGAAACGCAGAATTCATGATAGAGTGGTCGTTAATTTTTGGGTTACAACTTTTGTTTTAATTATCTGAAGGAAATGAGTTTTGGACCTAATTGTTTAGTTTGGGGGACACCATCGAGAGATTCATCGGGGTCGATGCCCTTAGGGAATGGGGATATTGGAATAAACCTATGGGTTGAGCCGAATGGCGACGTTGTTTTCTATATAGGGAAAACGGATACGTGGGGTGAGTTTGGTCAGCTTTATAAGGTTGGGAGGATACGATTGGCATTACGAGCTGGATGTGGGAGGATTTTTCCTGGGGAGAACTTTCGTTGGGAGTTGAGACTATTGGAAGGGCTAATGGTGGTTCGGTCTGAATTTGGGGTGCTGAAGGTTTGGGTGGATGCCAACTGGCCATGTATTCATTTGTTGGCAGAAGGCCCTTCGACCTTGACTGGCGAGATTTCGATTGAGATTTGGCGCAAATTTAAGCGTGAACTTAATGGGCGTGAACAGCATGGTTTACATACTGGGTCTCCTTATGCGGTCTGGCATGGTGAAGATAGCATAGCCTGTCTTGAAGAGGATGCGATTGCGTGGTTCCACTACAATCAACATTCGACGTGGAGGTCATGTTTAGAGATGCAAGGGTTGGGGGATTTTGCGGATGGTGCTGAAGATCCGCTCTATCACCGAATTTTTGGTGGATACGTAAAGGGGCGGAATTTACGCAAGGTGAATGAGACGATATTAGCTACAAGGGTTGCTGAGAGTGTTTTTTGTGCGGATGTGACGTTGCTGACACTCAGTAACACTCCACCTGAGCTGTGGTTAGAACGAATACGGAGTATAGCCCATGCGGTGCCAGATGCTGAAGATGCGGAGGCGTTTGAGCGGCACGCTAATTGGTGGCGAAATTTTTGGAGGAGGAGTTGGATACGGGTGGATGGGAATGAGGCTGCACGTAAAGTAACAGAGAGCTATGAGCTTCAGCGTTTTCTGAATGCGTGTTCTGGTCGAGGGGCGTTTCCGATCAAATTTAATGGGTCAATTTTCAATGTTGATTGGGGGATAGAGGGGGAGGCATTTGATGCGGATTATCGCCGATGGGGGCCCGGATATTGGCACCAAAACACGAGGCTACCGTATTGGGCGATGTTAATGTCTGGGGATTTTGACCTTATGCGTCCGTATTTTAAAATGTATCGGGATGCGTTGCCGTTGGAAATGGAGCGCTGTAGGAAGTATTGTGGACATGAAGGGGCTTTTTTTCCGGAGACGATATATTTCTGGGGTGCGTATTTGGAGCACAACTATGGGTGGGCTGAGGAGCGCGAAGCTGGTTTGGCTGCACATTTGCCTCAAAACCGCTATATTCGTTATCATAACTCGGGAGGGTTGGAGTTAGTCTATCACGCTCTTGAGTTTTACCGCTATACGTTGGATGAAGAATTTTTGTTTTCGACTCTGCTGCCGTTGGCCGAGGCAGTAATTGACTATTATGACTTACATTTTCCGCGTTGCGATGGGAAGCTTGTGATTGCTCCAGCTCAAGTGATTGAGCAATGGTTTGTGGCTAAGAATCCGATGCCGGAAATTGCTGGTTTGTATGCTTGCTTGGAGGCGTTATTGAAGTTGGATGAAAGGTTTGTTTCAGCGCGACGCCGAAGTGGGTGGGAACGTTTGCTTGGAGAGTTACCCGATTTGCCTACGCGTATGATTCATGGAAAAAAGAATTTTGCGCCTGCCGAATGGTGGGAAGGTCCGCCTCGGAATGTAGAAAATCCCGAGCTGTATGCTGTTTTTCCGTATCGTCGTTGTGGGTTGGGGGGTGGTGAACTGGAAGTTGGGATCGAAACATATCGGAATCGGGCATATAAGCACGAGAGTGGTTGGGCGCAGGATGGGATACAAGCAGCGCTTATGGGTCTTGCTGAGGATGCACGGCAATCTGTGACAATTCGGTTTACTTCAGGCAGTCCGTATGCCCGGTTTCCTGCTTTTTGGGGTCCTTACGATTGGATACCTGACCAGGATCATGGTGCGTGTGCAAGTTATACGTTACAGCTTATGTGCCTGCAAGAATGGAGGGATTTGCTCTATGGATTTCCTGCTTGGCCGGCGGAATGGTCTGTTGAGTTTTGTCTCCATGCGCCAAATGGGAATATCGTCCATGGGAATTACTCCCCTGGGGATGCGCCGAAGATATTTGCCGAGCGACCGGCTTCTTTTGCACCAATTCCTAATTTTAAGAGATAGAGAGGATTAATTTTTTTATAGTTAACTTGACGAAGTGGCGATCTTGGATGAAAGTTAAGCGGCAAAATGCGAACCCCTGATACCATTCAAATTACCGTAACAGTTGAGTGGCTAACAGATGATTACGTTGAGTCCCACTCTGAGCCGGTCAAGATGTCGTTGGCAGAAAAGTTAAATGACTATTTGATTAAGCTTGGTTACTCCAACGACCATGTCATGGGAGTAGTTTTACGGCTTCTGACCCATGGTAAGGTGAAGGTTGAGTTCCGGGAATATCGGGAACGTCTCGAGTTATGTGATCCTCGTGATCTGATGGCGCGACCGCAAATAATTGAGATGTTTGACCGTTACCTTCAGCAACTTAATCCTGAAGCCCAACAGGAACAAGCTGCTATGACTCAACGAATTGTAGTCCAGCCAAAACGAAAATAATTTTTTTGAATTGTAGCAATTTTGTAACAAAAGCAAGGGTTTAGTTTTAAGGGTTTGATGCGCTTATCTTGAAGGTTAGAGAGAATTATGTCCCTAGGGGGGAAGGGAATAGGCTCAGGAATTGAGGGGAAAAAACAAGTTGCTTATTTATTTGACAATTATATCTAAATACATTAATTCTTGTTCACTCCAGCCTGGAGTATTTTTGAGGTGCTCGATGATAGGAGAATCACTTAATTCCTCTGGACGGATGAGGAAATGAGCGAACTGACCTTGGTCGGGTTGGAGCTCAACAGCAGCAGTTGGGTTTTCGTGGCTTATGCGAAGCAATTCTTCAACGAGTTGGCGTGCGTCGTCAGGGTCGAGTTCAAGCTGGAGGGATTTGAGGGGCGACTGGATTTCAGATAATTTCCATATATGTCCAAAATATTGATTAGCAGTTGTCTCTGCTGCTTGACGCAAGGTGTCTGGAGTAGGGCTAGTGGTTGGGCTTGTCGTAGAATTTGTTATGGGATTTGGTTGCGATTGGGATGGGGTTCCAGAGGCTGAAGGAGATGGGGGTGGGGATTGGGTTTGTTGAGGTATGGCTGAAGTGGGAATAGACTTTTGTTTTCTAGCAATCCAGATACCGTGAGCAGCCCAACCTAAGAGAGTGAAGGGCAGAGCCAACATGCATAGCGCTAAAATGACGACTAGAGAAATGGCTTTTGTTCTTTTTTGGTCGAATTCTTGAAGATTGGTTTTAGCAGAGATGGATAATTCTGGGTCTTCGGGATTAGCCATAGTTTTTGTCTACCAGAGCATGGATTGCCGGAAATCGGCTATTTGATCATTTACAATCAATATTACTCTCCAGGCGATAACGCGACCATAGTCTTCGTAGTCGTCACCTATAACTTGGAAGTGAGTTCGGTAGGTCCCTTTTGCATTTGGGTAGGAGGCTTGCTGAGCTGTTACGGAGTTACCCGTTTTTAGCTGTTTATATTCGAGGCGGACAGTGACGTTAGCTTTTTCCTTGGATTGCCAAAAGATGTCGTAGTAGTGTCCGCGTTTTTGGCGTGCTTCGAGTTCATCAACTGCTCCCCAGCGGTAATAAGAGCGTTCAAATTTTGCTGGTTCACTGTTATTGGGGCGATCGTATCGGGGGTCGTTAAGGAAGTATTTGATTTTACGAATCTTGTAACGGCTATCTAAAGCCAGTGGTAAGGGTTGTGGACTTTCGAGCTTTTCCGTTTTAGGTTGAGAAGCGCAACTAGCCAAAAGAAGGATTTCTACTGAGACAATACCTACAGCGAAGATTTTACGAAGAATGCAGTTCATGCAGAGGGATTCAAACTGCAGCCTTGAGGAGTGTCAACGGGCAACTCATACAAAGTTTGACGAGGAAGTTATGCTGGTTGGTAGACCTTGAAACAATAGTTACAATTAAAGGGTAGATTCAAGGGAGTTTCATATTCAAGTTAAAAAGATGATTCCAACCTGAGCTTAATTGCTACAGAATGGAAGGGGAGCAAACATAAATTCGTTACAGTTAGGTAGAAATTACTAAAAAACAAAAATTTTTTATATTAGACTATGAAATCTGTTTTTTTGGGAACTGACAGTGGAGCGACGACATCCAAGACATGCGGGGTATGGGAGGATGGCACGCCAGTGAGCTTAAAATTATCACAAAGTTCAACGAATTCCCAGCATGGAACGGAGGCAGTAATTCGCGGTTGGATTGAGGGCTTGGAAAAGTTTTTGGCCGAGAACGGGCTTTCGTGGCAGCAAGTTGAAGGGGTAGGTTTGGCGATACCTGGACCCTACAAGCGGTATGGGGTTCTGGACCGGACGGCAAATCTGCCATTGAGTTTTGAGGGTTGGGAATTTCACCGCGATTACGAGTCTGCGATTGCTGAGCGGGCTGGTCGGCGGATTCCACTTTTTTGTGGGAATGATGGGAATTTTGGAGGAGTTGCGGAGGCGGCGTATGTGCGTGGGAAAGAGAAATGCACTGTTTTGATGTTAGCACCTGGGTCTGGGCTTGGTTGTGCGTATGTGGGGAGGGATGGTTTACCTCTCGAAGGTGATACTTTGAATGGAATGGAAGCAGGACACATGCCCCTTCCGATTCATTTGCTGGGACTTCCTGCTTTTCGATGTGGGTGTGGTCGGACGTGGGGATGTGCAGAAGCTTACACGACCATTTCGGGACTTTCGCAATACTTGGATTATCTTCTGCCGGAATATCCGAACCATGAATTGGCAACTTCTACAGCGACGACTAAGGAGAAAGTGCTTTCGCTTCGAGCACGGGCACAAAAAGAGGATCCTCTTGCGCTCAGAATTTTTGACTTACAGGCTAAAGCGCTTGGAATTCACGTTGCATCGCTATTGATGGCATTTGATACAAAATATGTTGTTATTGGAGGAGGATTGATAGACCCTGGTTCGACGACGGAGGAGTTTCGGAGTCGTTACTTGAGTGGCATACGGGAAGCTGCATTACCGTGGCTTCATTCTGCGCAGCGGGAATATGTCCAAATTGTGCCAGCTCACTATGGGGAGCTCTCGCAATCTATTGGTGCTGCCCTTGTTGCTCTCTATTCCATTAAGAATAGTTGAACAAATTAGCTAGTTTTGGCGGAGATCGAAATTATTTTGACAAAATTGTAACAAAAAAAACTTTTACAGGGAATGTGCAGTTGGTAGGAGGTTTGCCGCAACCCAAATCTGCAATCTATGAAAAGAAGCATAATTCTAAAACTCTCAGCAATGGTTCTAAGTCTCCAAATATTTGGAATATCTCTAACCCAAGGTGGTCCGATTCCGGTTGACGCGGAACTTCCGGATTATCAACCGACGAGTGGAGTTAGTGGCAACCTCAACTCGATCGGTTCAGATACCTTGAACAACCTCATGACTCTTTGGGCGGAGGCATTCAAGGCGATCTATCCAAACGTGAATATTGGCATTGAAGGAAAAGGCTCGAGCACTGCACCTCCAGCGCTTATTGAAGGGACGGCCCAGCTTGGCCCAATGAGCCGTCCTATGAAAGGAACTGAGATAGACCAATTTGAGGCTAAGTTTGGGTATAAACCGACAGAAGTCGCTGTAGCGGTAGATGCACTTGCTATTTATGTAAATAAGGACAATCCCTTGCGCGAGATAACAATGAAACAGGCAGATGGGATTTTTTCCACTACTCGCAAGTCAGGGGCTGAGGATATTACAAAATGGGGGCAATTGGGGCTAACTGGAGAATGGGCGGAAAAGCCCATTTCGATTTATGGCCGGAACAGCGCGTCTGGCACTTATGGTTTCTTCAAGGACCACGTTTTGAAAGGTGGGGATTTTCGGCCTACCGTGAAGGAGCAACCTGGCTCGTCGGCAGTCGTTCAGAGTGTTGGGAGCGATCTAGGTGGAATAGGGTATTCGGGGATTGGATACAAAACCTCTGAGGTTCATACCCTAGCATTAGGTCAAGAGCCGGGCAAATATTATGATTGCACTCCAGAGAACTGTTACAATGGGAATTATCCTCTTGCTCGCTTCCTTTACATTTACATCAACAAAAATCCCAAAGAGCCCCTTGACAAGCTCACTCATGAGTTTTTGAAGTTTGTTCTTTCGAAGCAAGGTCAGGAAGTAGTTGCGAAAGACGGTTACTTTCCCTTACCTGCATCTGTAGCGAAAAAAATTTTAGAGAAGCTGTAATATTTAGCCCACTGATTTTTCCCTTGCTAATTCAAAACCCCTCACAAACGAGCGTGAGGGGTTTTTTCGTTTTCCCTACTACAATTAATTGTGGTGGAGATAAAGCTTTTCAGATTTAAGAAAAAGCCCTCTTGCTTGAGATTGCAAGAGGGCAGTCGAGAGGGAATCGTTGTTTCGAATTAAACCGTCTGAGTAGGGTTAAAGGCGGGAGTTTCGATTGAATTTGTGCTTGGTGCTGAGTTATGTTCTTCTTGTGGTTGAGGTTGTGCAGTAGTTTGGGAAGTATGCAATTTATTTTTGCAAGTAGAACATACACCGTAGAGCGTTATTTCGTGACGACGTAAATCGAAGCCTTCCGGTAACATTGAATCAATTCCAGAAACGCACCCTTCAAGATTAAAAACGTGGTTGCAAACTTCACAAAGGAAGAAGTGATGATGGACATTTTTTTCGATTTCGTAATGTGGCGGAGCGCCTGGAATATCAACAACTCGGACAGCACCATCCTCCATGAGGTTTCGCAAGCAACGATAAACTGTTGCCATCCCAATCCGCGGGCATTGCTCAGAGGCGCGGAGAAGGATTTGCTGTGGAGTTAGGGGTGATTGTGATTGATTTAATACATCACGAACGGCTTTTTTCTGACGGGTTTGATAGGAACGATTCTGTTTGTCTCTTTTCATAATTGAAAAAACAAAAATTTTAGATTTTTTCCAGAAGTGCAACTTAATTTTGTAAATAATAAGCTCTTTTTTTACTTGGAAAAAATTTAGGTATAGCTATATGCAATAGCTGTTTTTGGAACAATTCCTGAGTGAATAAAAATCCTCAAACTCAAATTCCTACGAATTTCCAAAAAAAAATTTGTTGGGCTGCACTCACATCACTGGCTGTATTTGTGCTTGCATCCCTCTTGGGAGTGATGATTTACTTTATCTCGCAAGCGGTTAGTTTTCTTCAACCGATTCTGCTTCCTTTGGCAATTGCGATAGTTTTGGCTTACTTTTTGGAACCGATTGTAGCTTTTGTGTGTAAAAAAGGACTTTCTCGCACTTTTTCAACTTTACTGGTTTTTCTAGCGTTTTTTCTTGTTGCCAGTGGTATTTTGTTGTCAATTTTGCCGGCGGCCTGGCGGCAAGGCTCCCAATTTCTTCAAAATTTACCCAGCTATTCGCAGAAATTTTTGAATTTGGGAATTAATACCCTTGAGGGGTTCCGAAAATTTCACAAGCAACTGCAAACCAATAGACAATTCCAGAGTGGAGCAAGTAATCAAGGGGGAGATAACCAGACTGTCTTTTCACCAGAAGACTCGAATTCAGATTTCGTAACAGCTTATCTTGCAACAAGTTTAGAGAACATCATTATATGGATTCAAAACAGCATTCCGGATTTTGTGCTATTTCTTGGGCGGATGGTGCAGCGGAGTATAGGAGGTTTTCTTGGAGCATTTGGACTGATAGTGGGGCTAATTTTGGTTCCGATTTTTCTCTTTTATTTACTGCGCGATGCTCCTTCGATCCAACAGAAATGGCAAGACTTTCTTCCCATTCGCTCCCCTGAAATCAAACAAGAGGTTGCTTCCCTTTTACTTGAAATTAATCGCTACATCATAGCTTTTTTCCGTGGGCAAATACTTGTGGCTTTTATAGATGCAATTCTCATAACGATCTGTCTATTAATCATGGGCTTAGAATTTTCTGTTTTAATTGGTTTACTTGCAGCGACATTGGGAATTATCCCGTATGCGGGCACGATTTTAAGCTGGGGTCCTGCGGTTCTGATTGCTGCAGCTCAGTATGGGGATTGGTTTCATCCCCTTGTTGTGACGTTAATCTTTTTCGGAGTGAATCAATTAGATAGCCTATTTATCTATCCTCGTGTAGTGGGGGAATCTGTTGGATTGCATCCACTTACAGTAATGATAGCTGTATTGTTTTGGACTATTGTAATAGGTGGTCTTCTTGGTGCTCTTCTTGCTGTTCCCCTCACTGCGGCCTTAAAAGTAATAGCTCGTCGTTACATTTGGGAGACGAAATTTCTTTATTAGTCGTTCTCGTTGTTTTTTTCCTAAGGATTACACAGAGAAACGGAAGTAAGAAGGGGAAGTGATTGTGTCCGGAATTGCGTTTTAAGTTTGTATTTGGTTAGCAAATTAGAAATTCGCCTTTCCATTCTTTTTGGAGAATTTTGCAACTTTTTCCGTCGGGAGAGATTTCAACTTCTTTTGCTTTAGAGAATAGAGATTCACCTTCCTGAAGGTTAGGCTGGAAGCGAATTTCTTTTGCCCGAAAAGAAGCGGGTGTTTTGATTGTGAAGTGGATTTTTTTATCTATTTTTTGGTAGGAGAGAGAAATTTTTCCGAATCGTGTGGGACAATTTTTTAGGCAAACTCCTTCTTCGATCCACTTGGGAGGAATGCCGTGACCGATAATTATGTGTTTATTTTCTCTTTCTTGGAGGTAAAGGCTTCGGATAGCAAGGAAGAACTCTGCTGCGATCCAGGCGTGGGGCAAATCCCCGATATGGGCGGGGGTTCTAGGATTGTTCCAAGTGATTTCTGGCCACTGGTTCCAGGCGATGGGGAGGCGTCTATCGAGCATCCAGAGGAGGACTTCCTGTGCTTCTTGCCAAAGGCCCAAACGCGCTAAAGCACTTACGATTCTAATTTCGTAAGCGGTAGCGTTTTTCCATGTGTGTGGATTTTGTCGCTGTTGGAGGCCTAGGAGATATTTCCTGAAAGTGGATTTTGCAGCTTCGGCGCCGATTTGATCCGAAAAATCCAAGAGTGCTACTGCGCAAGCGAGTGAAGTTGGATCAAAGTCAGCCCACTCTATGGAAGCTGGCAAAAAATCGAGGTTTTTATCTCTTTTAAGGGTGTAGATTGCGGTGATTGTTGAATGAAGAAGTTCAGATGCTGCTTCGTTCCAACGCTCAGAGAGTTTTACTTTTTGGAAAGCGTTGGCAAGTTCTGCGGCGGCTAGGAGACCACGAGCAGCCCAAAAGTCGTCCCAAAAGGAATGGACCGGTTGGGAAAGGTAACCTTCATGGCTTACCGAGGCTGGCAAGAGGCCGCTGAAAATGGGTGTTGATTCTGTTTCTCGGATTTGGGTTATGTATTCTGCGGTCCGTTCTACCGCGGGCCAGATTTCTTGGATTAAGTGTCTTTTTGCTCCAAAGAGGAGGGCCTCTCGTGCGGCCCAAAGGAATTGGCCGTGGCTGTCGTGTTCTACAATCGGGTCTGGTTTATCCGTGTCGAACACAGCGGGGACATGTCCGTCAAGGCGGACATGCTTAGCCAAAAAGAGAACCAAATTTAGGAGAGGAGTAGTGTGGTTTGCTCTAGCTAAAGCGGCTCCCATAACAGTTGCGTCTCTTGTCCACAAGCGTGTATAGCGGCGAGGGCCAGGTTGAAGAGCGATTCCATTGCGACAGGCGAGGATGTGACCGATGCAAGTTCGCGAGCAACGGAGGACATCTCGTTGGGGGCTTTGTTTTGGAAGTTTTTTGGAGGGAGAGGGGATAGACCGGAATGCGCTACGCCATTGCTTAAAAAAATTACCGTTCTGCTGTTTATTGTTGGGGTGGTGCTGGATGATGTTTTTTTGAGGTAACGGGATCAAAGCAAAGAATTCAGCGCTGTGCTCAACTTGCCAATAGGCGATTCCACTGAGGAACCCGGAAAGGTCTTGACAGGATTGCTGTAAATCTAACTGGGAAATATCGCAATTTAGGAATCCCTGTGAGGTATGCCATTCAAGGCCGCCGAGTTTGTGAGGTTGAGGTGAGAAAATGACTCTTATGGTTCCTAGTTCAAGGGTGTTGCCGAGTCTTTGTATGCGCCGGATGGCACTGAAGCCTCCCATTCTACGGAAACTTTGCCATGGAGGGACTAATTGCCATGGGCGGATGAGGATGGCAAAACCGAGGCTTTCATGAATTTTCGATAGCTCAATTTTCCAAGTTATCCTTAAAAACTCTTCTTGATTGTAGATCAAAAAGTCAACATGTGTGGACAATTTCCACTCTTTGGTTTTTCTGAGAACAGTAGGGAGGGGTGCACCGCTGGGAGGGAGTCGGGGGATAATTTGGCAACCGGACCATCCCGTCCAGTTTTCTCCATTGAATATAAAAGGTTCCAATAATGGGGAGGCTTCGATTGGCTCTACGCTTCCATTTTCCTCTAACAGAGCGCGAACAGCACCTGAAGGGCGTGCGACAGGTGTCCAGTAAGTTTGTTCTCTGAGCCAATAGCGGGTGAAAGAGCCCCGTGGAGCAAGTTGAGCTGCAGAATGAAGAAACTCGTTAGCAGAATCTAAGACTTGCGGGAGGAAATGAATCGAAAGCAAACCACATGCCTTTCCCTGTTGGGGGTGAACAATGAGTTTTATGGCTTCGCAGCTTTTGCGGGGAAGGTAAATTGTTTGATGGGAGGGGAGATTTCCCTTAATAGAGTAGAACGTTTTCCAGGGTTCATTTTGGTCCCGAGATTCGATGGTAATTTGAGATGGAACCATATTGGGGAGCCAAGAGAGGACAATACCACCGAAGCGCACCCATTTATTGAAATTTATTTCGAGCTCTGCTTTTGGAGTGGCTGGTGGAACGAGCCAGGAGGGTAAATTTTCGTTCGTTTTAGTCGGGAGGAAGGTTTGGCCTTCAAGCTGTAAGGGAGGAGTTTGTGCTTGAAACAGGTTGGCTACGTAAATTTTGCAACCAGGGGTTGTTTGAAAATTGGCTTCTGGCGTTGGGAATTCATCAACAAAATCGAGGGGATAAATTTCAAAGAAACCCGCTCCTCCATTCCCTGCGACAACCACAAATTCGACTGCTTCTATTTCACCTGGTGAGCCACCTCCGGCAGGTCCCCAAGCAAAAGGGAGCTGCAGCTCAGTTATTGTGAATCTTTTTTTTGACAGTTTCGATTTTGGGCCAGGCAGAACGGCGCGCCAGACGTTTTGTCCGCCTTTCCCGACAAGCTTGAACTCAATTTTATTTTCTGTAGGGGAACCGAGAACGTCGAATTTCAGGCAAAATGCTTGCGGCATTAATATGGGGCGTTCGCAGCGATATGCTACGAAGCCAAGTTCGTTGCAAAAATCGTAGCGGAAACATTTTCCGTCGCCATTAGCGGATTGTGATTCTGTGCCTTTGGCCAATCCTGAGCCGAAAACCTGCCATCGGGAGTTGTGCGAAAAAAAATCAAAAAAAACATTTTTATCCATTTTTTCCATAGCAGTCGAAAATAAGGATATAAATTATGATCGGACTGTCTTTAATTTTAGCAGGATGAAGATAGTTGCTATGAAGCAGGGGAGGGCTGAGAGGAAGCCAACAGCGATAGCCTCGGTTCCGAGACTAATTTTTGCAAGCCAATGATTGTGAACCTCGATAGCTAAAAAAGTGTAGGCACCAAAAAAAGAGTATAAATTCCGCTTTGATGAAGGAGGAGGTATCTGCTGACGGGCAACCAAACAATGGCTACAGTATGAGCCATAAGATAACTGAAAGACAAACAAAGTAGAAATCCTTTGATGCCGAGGAGGGAATAGGCTGGAGTTGCAAGTCCATAGCTAGCTGTAACGAGTAAGTTCATAACGAAAAGGGATTTTGAATGACCGACAGCTAATGGTGCGTGTTCGACTGAACACAGAAGGATTTGAGCCCAGATGTTGATCGCGACCCAGCGGGAAATTTCGCTGGCTGATACGTAACGTGGATCGTAGAAGCGACTGAAGAAGATTGGAGCGAAAATTGCAAAAGGCGAGCAGGTTACACCGCCGGCTAAAAAGCACAAGTTGGCTTGCACGGTAACATTTTTGAACAAGGGTTTGGGTCGCGTTTGGTAACGAGAAAGGATGGGGAATATGACGATGTTGGCTAAGCGTGTTGCTATTTCGAATGCCAGACGGGCAAAATTGACGGAGATGCGGTAAATGCCTAGTTCGGCCATAGTGAGAAGCTTGCCGAGAAGGAAGCGGTCGAGGCTATTTGCCAAGAAGGAGAGGATTGTGCTGAGAAAAATCCACACGCCGAAAGAGGTGAGCTCGCGTGCTGAAGTTGGGTTCCAGCCGAAGGAATCTTTTTATGAAGATTAAAAAGATGGCTTAAAAACATTTTGAGTGAGCTTGAGAGGATCCACCCACCAACGAGGACCCAAACGGTGGGGTAGAGCCATGCCCAGATGAGTTGGATGGTGAGAGCGATGAATTGAGGTACTAACTCTAATAGAGTTAATAATCCAAATTTCATCTGTCGGTTTAGTGTATGAACGCTGATGGAGTTAAAGCCGCTAATGGCGGCAGAAATGCCTACGACGAGTAAGATTGTGAGAAGTTGACTGCCAAGTGGGTTGCGCTGGCTGAAGAAGACTGAGACGGGCCAAGCGATCGCGCAGCTTACAAACCAAAGGAAGAAAGCACGGATGACTTGGATGGTGCATGTCGACAAGGACGAGGGTCATGAGGCCAAAGGCAGCGGGAAATAGGAAGTGAGCTAGGAGGAGATTACTAATAAAGCGGAAGAGCTGTGATGTGCCATAGCCGAATGTAGTCCATACAGAACCGGATATGGCTTACTTGCGAACTTCGCTCATGAAAGTTCAGATAACTCGGGGAGTGGAAATAGGAATCGTTGGATTATGTTGGAGATGTTGGACTGAAGTAGGATTAGGAGAAAGAGAAATAAGGAAAGAGACCAACCCTCCCATAGCGAGGGTGATGACGGGGTTATACATGGCAATAAAAAGGTTATCAATCATGGTTAAGCCCATGAGAGTTACAAAGCCCATTACTGGACTCCACTGCGGTTTGGCCCAAAGACGAGTATGATATCTTTTAAGAAAGAGAAAAGCCGGTAGTAAGTAGGAGAGGGATAAAGAAACAAGACCGAATAATCCAAATTTACCGAACGTTAGAATCCACATACCATCCGGGACGGATATGTATTCGCCTTTTTCGTTTGTGACATAGGATCGTTGGAAGCCTCCCCATCCTAGCCAGATGCGTTGTTTTGCTTTTTCGACAAGTAAGGTTTCGTTTAAGAGACGGAATGCTAAAGAGTCTGCACGATCTTTACTTCCGGTAGCTTTTTCTGCAGCCTCGACGAGGTTTTGGCCGTCCCATGCCCTCGTGGAGCGAAGATGCATGTAGAGGATTGGAAGCAAAAGCAATAAGAGGAGAGCCAAGCAGGAGCGAAAAAACTTTGCTGTGAGGAAGGTAACTAAGCCGACCAAGAGGAGAAAAATAAAACCTGAGGAGCGGAGGGAGAATGTGACCAATCTTAAGAGTAGAAGAGTTGGGAGAAACGGCATTGGGATTAGGGGCAATTTGTTTCTCAGGGTTTTGCTTAGGAAGAGGATCCACCCGAGGAGTGTTCCTGCCATCATCCAGATAGCAAATTCCACCCCCTGTGTCATAAAGACGGAGGGGCGGTAGCCGCCGTCGCGTTTGGTTTGACTGAAGTCGCTATGGGAATAAGAGCCGTAGAGTGGGATGAGTAGGATGGGACTCCTGACCATTTCTTAGATGGCCAATGGTGCAAGAGCCAAAGCGCCGAGGAACATAGCAATGGCAAGTATTTTCATGGCTTCGAAACTGCCGAAGTAGAGACGCCCGACCAGATAGGGCATGCCGTAGAGGAAAATTTGCGTGATAACAACAGCTCTGCCGTCGTAAGCGCCGAAGTCATTGTCAACGGATGTGAAAAATGGGCAAACGACTTAAACAAGCATGGGAAAATTGAGTGGAGAGAGTCTGAGAGATTTAAAGATTTTCCTATCGAAAATTAGGACGGAGATAAGGACAACTAGTGCGAGAGCGCTGACCTTGGTGGTACTTGGGATAACGGGCAAATCGAATTTAGCCTGTGTAAGAAAACTCCAACCGATTATCAAGGTTGCTGCAGCGGCGACAACAGGCTTGTAACGTTTGAAGAGGGAAAATGCCATTGGGATGAAACCCCATGGTCAAGTAGGCGAGTGGGGTCATCCTTGGCATAAGAAGACAGAATGGTGAATTTAATATTACTTATTTTTTTGGGGGGAAAAGGTTTTAGAGATAAATCTGTCAGAAATTTCGTGATTTTCTGTTGGAAAGTTTTTGAGGTGATTTGCTGTGTCAGTGATATGAAATTCATAGAAGACTTGAAGAGGCGAGAAAGGAAAACCAGAGTTTGAAGAGGTTGATAGAAATTAAGGACAGCGGTGAGGGCTGGTTTGTTGCAAGCGGAGAGGCAATCTACGGCCTTGCGGACGTCTGAGAGATAAGCGGTATTCTGTTTAGCAATGATGACAGCAGCATCGGATTTTACCGCTAATTCATGAGAAATGTCGGATAGCCAAATAGTTCAGCAATCGACGATAACAAGATCGTAACTTCCGCGAGCGGATAGGAGAAATTTGTTTATTGTGGGCCGGATGGCATCTGTTGGGGTTTCAGGAATCCAGGGGAGCAGGTCACAAGGGCTATGGGGGTCTGGTATTTTTGCAGCCCAAGGGCCTGTTGGCTGGAGAGTGGATTGAGGGATTCCGGCAAGTTTTTGCATAGCTGGAAGAGGGGTTGGAAGCTCTACGGCCAGGATGCGTAGGCCGTGTGCAGCTCAACCTCTGCTTATGGCAATGGAAAGAGAAGTAGTTCTTGCGCTAGGATGTGCACCGACAAGTGAGAAAACTCTGGCATTTGCGCGTTGATTTTCCAGCAATAAACGGATAGCTAAGTCGCGAATAGGGATGAAGAAATTATGGTCCGTATTAAGCGGAATGGAGTCGGCTTCTTTGCCGTTGGGAAGGAGAGCCGGGATTGGCTTGCAGCCGGGTCCTCCGATTGTAGCGGCGAATTCCTTCCGGATGCATATTCTTGGGTCGAGGAAATCGAATATGAGGCAAATAGTGAAGGGGAGGCCGATGGATAGGAAAACAGCGATATAAGAGTGAGGGTTTTTCCTTTGGTGAAGTGGGGCGTTCGGGTTGGAGGGCGTATTGTTCGATGAGGACAGGGAGCGGAGCTTTAGCCTCCATGGTTGTGTCGTAAATACGGTTTTCGATTGAGAAAAGACGTTCGCAGAATCTTTGCAGACCGAATGAGTAATTGGAGGTGCGGAATATTGCTTCAGAAATTTTATAGGCTTCGTTTTGGGTGCGGTTCAGCTCAGTTTGCAGGGTATCGAGGGAGGCTTGAGCAGGGTCGGTTGCGCATTGAGCACGGATGATGGCTTCTTCGAGTTCGTAGTCACGTTTTTGGGAGAAGATTTGGCGCATGTTCGAAGCGACTTTTTTTTTGAATTTTTCGAGGTATTCGATCATGGATGTCATGCGGTTATCGACATTTTTGCGGTGGGGGTTATCTGTAGTGAGTCCATCAATAGTTTTTCGAAGCTCTTGGGTTTCGGCGTAGCTCCATTGATCCATTTAGTTGATACCGAGCAATTTGCGACTTCTGCGTCTGCAAAAGGTTCAATACTAAGTTTTAGAATTTGTTCTTTGTTTTTTGGGCTTGCTGGAGTTGGGCGAGTAGGGACAGTGCGTTAGTTTCGGCGTTCCAGTAGAGATTATGGAGGAGGTTAAGTTTTTCTAAATGGCTTTGATAATTGGGGTTGAGAAAGACAGAGGAGCCAAGTTCGTTGCTCATTTGTGCAAGAGCATTGGCTTCTTCGGAGATGCGGGTGAGTTTGCGGTCGCGTTCTGCGCTGAGGAAGTTGAGCTGTGCGCGGTATTGGCCTTCTTGCTCTTACTCGAGAGTATCGAGGAAGGTTTCCAGAACGGTATTGAGAATTTTTGCTAGGCCGTAGGCCTCTCCTGCTTGGATTGAGACTTTGATGATGTAAGTTCTGGCGACTTCTTGAGCTTTAAGGCGAGAGTAGAGCCGGAAGACAGCTTTGTCGGATTCTCCAAGACCGCGAAGGAAGGAGGGGCGTTCGGAATCGGGCAGTTTGTGTAGTGCTTCGCGGAGTATTTTAGGGTTTGTAAGCCGGAGGATGAGAGTGCGGGAGAACCATGCGACCTCGCCTTGGATTAGGTCGCGTTTTCGGCCTATAATGGTTGGGGCTTTGCTGGGGTTAATAAGGATGCGTGCATCCATTGAGTAAATGGGTTGTTAGAATGGTTTGAGGAGGAGTAAAAGGAAAAGAGAGGGTATGCAAACGATGAGAAGCAAAGGGGAACGGCGAAAAAAAAAAAGGCGATTATTTGAAAGGGTTTGCGTTTTTTTGCGTCAGCCAAATTTCCGCGTTGGACGACTGGCCTTTGGTTGGGATTGCTTGGGTTGTTTATGTTCACAACCGGTAAAGTTAAGGCGTAGAGCCTGCGATTGCTTCCATGAGGCCTACATTGGAGATAGCTCCGGTGGCGAGGACGAAAATTGTGAAGAAGGGTTGTATTTGGGTGAGGGAGTAATTTACGCGCGCGAGATCCGTTGGTGGGACCAAAATGAGGTCGCCATCTTTAAGAACATAATTTTCTCGGGAATCTCCTTTTGAAGTAATCTTGGCCATATCAATTCGTTTGATGACGCCTTTGCCTTCGGAGGTGCGGACGATGAGTATGTCGTTAACATTTGCGTTTTTGGTTTGGCCGCTACATGACATGATAGCATCGAGGAGTGTCATTTGGAGCTTAGGGTGAGGACAGCTGGCTTGATACTTTGCCAAGGACGTAAGCTAATTAGTCCTCACTTTGTGGAATGAAGATAACATCGCCATTTCGCAATTTTGCGTTTGGAGTCATGTTGCCATTTTCCAGCAACTCGCGGAGGTCATTCCATATAACTAAATTATCGCCGCGAACAATCATGCAGCGGCTGAGGAAGGTTTTTTTGGTATCGAGAGGCAGTGCACCGGAAAGGGAGAGAGCTTCAAGGAGTTTTTATTTTTTTTCCTTGAAAATTAACAGCTCTTTTATTTGCTCCTCGTCACAGGAAAAAGACGCGGTTACTGTTGTGTTCGCGCATGATGATGGTGACTTCGGGATTTTCGTAAAAGGAGCTTAGTTTATCTCTGGCGAGGTTTGTGAGTTTTTCTACGGTCATATCTTGGACGTGGATGATCCCAATACGGGGTAGAGAGGCATTGCCATCGGGAGAGATGATGACGTTATTTTCGGTTGCATCAGGGCAGCCACGAACAAGGAAGCTATAGACATCGCTAGGGACGATGCGGTAACGATTGTCGAGTTTTGCGGATTCTGCTTGGACAGTTCTTTCTGAAGCGAATTGTTTTGCTGATGTCAGGAGTTCGGTTTTGAAGAATTCGCCTGGTGCAGGTCGTGGATTTTTTGGAATCTGTTGTCAACTTTTTGTGGGAATGGAGCGAAGACTCCTTGACGCGGAGTTTTGCAATCTAGGAGAAAACTCGCGAAGTTACCGATTTCCAGGAAGCATTTGGTTCTGTAAGGGTCATACCGACGGACATCTCATCGCCGCATTTTTCGCTTATAAGATGGCCGTTTTGTTCAAAATAAGGTTTGCCGCTTCAAGTCCCTAGAAAGGGGTTTTGGCGTATGCGGTAGATGAGGATTTCGAAGTAACGGGGTGGGATATCGAGATCGAGGTCGAATTTGCAGAGAAATTCGAAGTTGTTGAGATGGACGGATTGGAGGCCAGTATAGAAAGCGTCCACAACACGCGGGCCAACGGCACGTTTGCCGCGGTCTTGGCGGCGGATTATCTGAATCCAGGGAATTTTGTTTGAGTATTCTTCGAGGGTTTGTGGTGTTTCGTCTTTTGAACCGTCATTGACGATAATCTAAAGTTTGGGCAAGCAAGTTTGGCGGGGGACACTCTCGATGCAGCGAGGGGCGTAATGTGATTCATCGCGGCAAGGTGTAATGAGGATTTAATTATCTGTTGATTGCTTAATGAAGTTATTGGACTGGGGACAATTCATTAGGGGTGGACTGAAGGAAACGTGCTTTTAGGTTAGCAAGGTTTGTAGCTGAGGAAAACTGAGCGAGGACTTTTCTCCAACCATTGATAGCAAGTTGGTTGCGCAAGTCTTCGTTTTGTGCGAGATGGAGGATGGAGTTGGCGAGGGAGGTAGGGTCATCTGGAGGAACGAGCCAACCAGAAACTTTATCTTCGACTAGTTCTGTGATTGTTGGGAGGTTGCCAGCGATGACGCAAACGCCAGCGGCCATTGCTTCCATAAGAGCGACGGGGATTCCGTCGCGGTCGCCGTCGTTTGCAATTTTACAAGGGAGGACGAAGAGATCACAATTTGCGAGGAGCTGAGGGATGGTGCTGTGATTTACAGCTCCCAAGAATTCGACTGAGAGGCCCTGGGCTAACTGCTGCAAATAGGGGAGTTCGGGGCCATCGCCAGCAATTCTAATAGATAAAGGAAAATTTTTTTCTGAGAGAGCTTTTGCGGCTTTGAGGAGGACATCGAAACCTTTTTTAGGGATGAGTCTGCCGATGGCGAGGATTTGGAAGCGTTCCTGAGTTGTTCGAGGTTTTGGAGGGTTTGATGGGACATCCACGCCACAACGGATAATGGGGTAATCGGACTCTGGGCGATTGTGGATATTTTGGTAAAAAGATTGGTGCCAGTGGCTTATTGCTACGACGAATTTTGCGCGAATGAGCTTTTCTTTGAGCAAGGAGCGTTTGCGGAATAGGTCGGCTGCATGTCCTGTAAAACTGAAGGGAATGCGAAGGGCGTTGGCTGCATACATTGCGATTGTTGCGGAAGAATGTGCGAAATGGGCGTGGATGTGTGTTGGAGCGGATTGGCGGAGGCGCCATGCTAAAGCGAGTGCTGCGAGGCACTGCGGGTAGAGTTTGAAGCGTTTGAAAGGAGTTAAGTCGGAAGCGAGTAGGATGTCGCGGAGAGTCAATCCATAGGTTAACCAAGCCTGAATGGGATGAGTGATTTCGAATAGAAGGGCGTGGCGGAGGAGAGCTTCCCAACCGTTGGTGAATATGGTAATGGTTTCCTTGGCTAGCTGGTCGGTAGCGGGTGAACCGAGGTCGGATTCTGGAGTGTAAAGAGAAGCGGTAAGGATTTTTAGGCCTAGTTCGCGGAGGCCGAGAATTTCGCGATAAACGAAAGTTTCGGAACGTTTGGGGAGGATAGGAGCTACATAGAGGATTTTCTGCTCCATTTTTAATCGTTGAGCAGTTTGGGGGTAGATTTTTAGGTTATGGAGGTTTAGAGGACGATGAGTTCGATTCGTTCGTTGGCTGTTGGGCTATAGTGGGTTTTTCCAAAGACGAGGAGGACTTCTTTTGCCGGGATGTTGAGTTGTTGCATGAGTTTGGTGGTAAATTCGTTCCAGTTATTGGGCAAAGAATTGACGAAGAGAGGGAAAACTCCGTAGGAGAGGCAGAGTTGTTGGAGGGCGGTTTCTTGATTGCCGAGAGCTATTATCCAGGATTTGAGCCTGTGGCGTGCGATAGCACGAGCAGTCTGGCCGGAATAGGTTGGGACGAGGACGGCCTGGCAGTCTTCGACAGCCAGGGTGTGCTCGACGAGGAGAGCTCGCCGGGTGCGGACTGTTTCTTGGGAGGTGGGCAAAGAGAGTTGAGGTGTTAATGTGTAGTTGTGTTCGCGGTAAAATTCCACTTCCTTCGCGATTTTTGCTAGCATTTGAACGGATTCGACTGGGAAGTTGCCGGATGCGGATTCTGCGGAGAGCATGACACAGTCTGTACCGTCGAGGATGGCATTGGCGACGTCTGTGGCTTCGGCGCGAGTTGGGATGCGGCTGGAAGTCATGGATTCGAGCATTTGGGTGGCTGTGATGATGGGTTTGGCCATGCTGCGTGCTTTGGAGATAAGATTTTTTTGGAGGACAGCGATACGCTCGATGGGGACTTCGATGCCGAGGTCGCCACGGGCAACCATGATGCCGTCGGCTTCTTTTAGGATTTCGTCAATTTTTTCGAGAGCGAGGATTCTTTCGATTTTAGCGATGATGAGAGGGGAAGCACCAAGTTTGGTTGCTGCAGCTCTGACAGCGCGGATGTCGTCTGCAGACTCCACAAATGACTGACTTACGATTTCGACCCCGTTACGGAGAGCGAATTCGAGGCATGTTTGGTCGTGATCGGTAAAGGCACTAATACCGAGGGGGATTTGTGGGAGGTTGATGCCTTTGCGTGTACTGATTGGGCCACCGACTATGACTTTGCAATGGACGTCGTTGCGATCAACGGAAATGACTTCTAACTGGACGAGGCCATCGTTAATGAAGATTTTGTCACCAGGATGGATGACTTGTGGGAGCTTTTTGAATGTAGTTGAGGCGCGATGATTATCGCCGATGATTTCGTCTGTAGTTATGGTGAAATTGTTACCGGGGACAAGCTCGACAGGGCTGTTGGCAATTTCGCCGAGACGTATTTTCGGGCCAGGAAGGTCTGCCAGGATAGCGAGACGAACCCCTGTTTTTTGTGAGGCCTGACGGAGAAGATGGATATGATGTGCGTGTTGTTCGAAGTTGCCGTGGGAGAAATTGAGGCGGGCAACGCTCATTCCAGCGAGGAGCATTTTTTCGAGTATTTCTGGGGAGGAGGAGGAGGGGCCAATTGTGGCGACAATTTTTGTTTTGCAAGGAGGTAGTTTGAGTGTGTTCACGTCAAATGGATGTATTTGTCAAATAATTGGAAAAAAGCGAGAAAAAAACGAAGAGCGGAAAAAGAAATGAGAAAAATTAAGAAATGCGAATGCTGAAAATTAAGATAAAAATGACTTAATAATCTATTTTATAAAAGGCAGTGATATAAAAAGTTAGAGAGGGGGAAAGATTGAAAGAGGAAAAGTTTGTTAATTATGCGGTTTTTTTCCTTTTGATGATCAGGAGAGATATAAAGAAGAGAGAGGAAGCGAAAGTTACGGTAATGAATAGAGAGAGAGGAAGTGATGGGGTATGGGGGAGATAGGACCAGGGGTTCGGTTGAAGTGCCAGTCTAATGGCAGCGACGGGATAGGAAATGGGGTTTGCGAGATAAATCCACCAGACGATTCCACTTTGCGGGGTGATCGGGAAGAGTGCTCCTGAGAGCATCCAAAGTGGGAGGAGTATAAGATTCATGAGAGCGTGGAAGCCAGCGGTTGATTCTGATTGCCATGCGGTGAGGAAGCCGAGAGCTGTCATAGCTAACGAGGAGGCAAGGAGGGCGAGTGCGAGTGGGATCAAGTTGTGAAGAGAGAGGGAGATTTGAGCAAAGGGTAGGAGGATGCAAAATATGAGAGATTGGAAGATGGCGAGAATGGAGCCGCCGATGAGTTTGCCTGTAACGATGGAGGCGGTTTTTGCTTGTGAAACGAGGGCGTATTGGAGGAAGCCTTCGCGGCGGTCTTCGATAACGGTTACGGTAGAGAAAATGGCTGTAAAGAGCATGATGAGTGCAAGTGTTCCGGAGAAGTAGTATTGGGCGTAGGTGGCTTTTGATATGGGGTCCTGAAATGAGATGGAGAAACCTGCGCTGAGTAGGACCCAAAATAGCAAAGGAGTGAAGAGAGCTCCACTAATGCGGTGGCGTTGGCGAAGGAAACGGAGGATGTCGCGCCAACAAATGGCGAAGGAGGGGAGAATAAATGACTTATATGTCGAAGAGAAAATGGAATTGAGTGTCATTTAGTAAGCTGAAGGGGGAGTAAGTGAAGGGGTTTAGTTTTCGTTGTGGTGAGAGGAGAGTTGGTTATTGGTGGGGGATTGCTGTGTTGGATAGGTGATGAAGGTAAAGACGTCGTTGAGTGTTGGTTTGTGGATGGAGGTTGAAAGGAGGGAGTTTGGGAAAATATCGTGGAGAGAAGAAGCTACGATGTGTGGGGTGGAGAGGCTGGCGATGATGGAGGTGCTGCGCATGAGTATTGTGGAGTTGGGGAAATTTTTGAGGTGGATTACTGCTTTTTCCGCGGTGGTGGGGTCGGAGAATGAAGCTGTAAGGATGAAGGGGCCGAATTTTTGAATGAGATTGAGTGGGTTGCCTGCAGCAGCGATTTGACCATGATTTAAAAGGATAATTGAGTCAGCTTTTTCTGCCTCGTCCATGAGGTGGGTAATGAGGATGATGGTGGTTCCGTTTTCTGTAAGAGAGCGATAGACTTGCCATAAATCGGCACGAGCGTTCGGGTCGAGTCCGGAGGAGGGCTCATCGAGGATGAGGAGTGGTGGTGAGGTGAGGAGGCAGCGTGCGATTTCGAGTTTTCGCTGTTGGCCGCCGGAAAGGCGGGAAGCAAGAGTTTTTGCGTCTTGTAGGAGTCCAACGGAGGCAAGGGAGAGATTGATTTGAGATTTGATATGTTTTCCGGAGATGCCTGCGAGGAGGGCTGCACAGAGGAGGTTTTCGTAGGCGGTAAGGTATGGGTCGAGCGATGGGTTTTGGAAGAGGACCCCGATTTTTGGACGGATCTGGTTTGGAGAGGTGGCAATGTCGAGTCCGAAGGCGAAAACTTTGCGAGTATGAGTAATTGGCTGGATTGTGGAGAGGATTTTGAAGAGTGTGGATTTTCCGCTGCCGTTAGGTCCGATGATGGCTGTGATTTTGGAGGGTTCGATAGAAAAGGTGAGGTTTTGTAGAACGGGATTAGATGGGCTAGTAGGATAAGAGAAGGAGAACTGTGAAACCTCGATTATTGGTTTGTTCATGTTTCGGTTTCAATCGACAGAATAGTTATCTGATTGGTTGGAGTTTGGGATAGTTTGTAGGGAATGAGTTTGTGGTTGGCTTGGGTTCTGGGGGACGGTTTGTGGGGTGTGAGTGATTTCAGGAAGTAGGTCTGTGGGGGACATGGGTTCTAGGAAATAGACATCGGTATCGTTTTCTTTTGGACTTTCGATATGGATGGACCAAGGTTCACGGTTCGCGAGGCGCCAGTAAGCGAGGAGGGAGGTAGCAGCGGATAGGAATAAGAGCAGAAGAGAGAGCAGACGGTCGGTGGGATTGGATTTGCGGGTCATGAAAACGATGTTACTTGGCGTGGAGGTGGTGGTATTGCTGCGATAGCTTGGAGGATTTGGTTGCTGATTTGTTGGTAGAGTTCGTTAGAGGAATGGGTATCAGTAGGTAATAAAAAGTGGATTGGTTCGCCGAAACAAACATCTATGGGGTGAAATTTCAGGGATTTGGCGTTTTTGGGTAGCGCTTCGAAGGAGCCAAAGATGCGTGCAGGAACAACCGGGGCTTTCGCTTTGGCTACGACAAAACCGACACCCGGCCGGGCAATTTGGAGTTTCCCATCAGGAGATCGAGTTCCCTCGGGAAAGAGGAGAACGCCTTCGCCCGAGCGGACGAGGTGGATGATTTTTTTTAGAGCCGTGCGGTCGTTGCCATCGCGATCAACTGGGATGACGTTAATGAGAGGGAAGATAGGCCCGAGGATAGGCCATTCGAGGAGTGTTTTGCGGGCGAGGAACCAGATGGCGCGTGTGGATGCAATGCCGATGAGAGGCGGATCGAGGTAACTTGCGTGATTGGAGGCGAGAATGAAGCCTTCGGTTTGGGGGAGGAGGTGGGAATTGTGAGCGCGGTAGGAGAAAAAGGTGATGGCGAGCCATCGGCAGAGGGTATAGCCAATGTTGTAAATGATGTTCATGGATTGACGTTGCGGCTTCATGTCCGTGAGCTGATAAATATGGATATTATTATCTATTTAATGATGGGAGAAGAAGCCTTTTTTGTCGAGGGAGTGAACTTTTTGGATTATAATTTGGACGACCTGATCGAGTGTAAGAAAGGAAGTGTCTATGATGGTGGCATCGGGGGGTATAGTGAGGGGGTTAGCTCGGCGTGAGGAATCAAGCCTGTCGCGTTCGGCGATTTGGTCTTGGATGCCTTGGGAGGAGCGACGCTGTCTGCGTATTTCTGGTAATGCGTCGAGGTAGAATTTGAAGGGGGATTCTGGGAATACAGCAGAGCCGATGTCGCGGCCTTCCATTGCGAGAGGGGAGAGATTGGCAAGGGAACGAAGAGTTAAAAGAGTCCAATGTCTAATTTCTGGAATAGCTGCTATGCGTGAGACGATGGAGTTTACTTGCTGAGAATAGAGTTCTTCGTCGAGTTTTTTTCCGTTAAGGAGGACAATGAGTTCGCTGTTTTGGAGTGAGACCTGAAGGGAACCTGAGTTAAGTTGTGGGAGGAGTGTGGAGGTGATGGTTTCTGGAGATGCGGATGAGATGGTTGATGGAGGGAGGGATTTGCAGAGGAGCCAAGCTGCGGCGCGGTAGAGAACGCCGGAGCTGACGAAGCAACAACCGAGAGTTTGAGCGACAGCACGAGCGACAGAGGTTTTGCCTGAGGCGGCCGGGCCGTCGATGGTGATGACGGGGAATTGAAGTGTTTTCTGTTGGTTGTTTGCGGTTGTTGATGTCACCTTTTGGGAGTGTGAATTTCGCTATTGGGAGTTTGATTTTTGGAGAAAGGAAAGAGTTTGAAAGAAGGATGGGTAGGAGGTGGCGATGCAGGCGGTATTGCGAATTGTGGTTTGGCCGGAGGCGAAGAGTCCGGCGATAGCGAAAGCCATGGCGATGCGGTGGTCGCCGTAGCTGTCGATTTGAGCGGCTTTGAGTTTTTTAGAGCCTGTGATGATGAGGCCGTCGTGAGTTTTTTGGACATCTACATCCATTATTTTGAGGTTATTTGCAATAGCGGCGAGGCGGTCAGTTTCTTTGACGCGGAGTTCAGCAGCATCAGAGATTGTTGTGGTTCCTTCAGCAAGTGCGGCGGCGATGGAGAGGATGGGAATTTCGTCAATTACGTTTGGGATTTCAGGACCGCTGATTGTGGTTGCTTGGAGATGGGAGCCGTGGACTTCGATGGTGCCTGAAGGTTCAGCGGAGTTTGAGGATTGGACGTATTCGCGGATGGAAGCACCCATGCGGATGAGGACGCGGAGGAAGCCTGTGCGAGTTGGGTTGAGGCCCACATTGCGGACGATGAGGTGAGAATTGGGGTTGGCTGCAGCTGCGACGATCCAAAAAGCGGCACTGGAAATGTCGCCCGGGATGGAGATGTCGGAGGATTCAAGCTTGGAACCGCCGGTGAGAGATATTTCGCCATTGAAGGTGTTGATGGGAACTTGGAAGTGACGGAGCATCCGCTCGGTGTGGTCGCGGGAGGGTATTTTTTCGATGACAGTGGTTCTGCCTTTCGCGGAGAGAGCGGCGAGGAGAATGGCACTTTTGACCTGAGCGCTTGGGATGGGGAGTTGGTAGCGGATAGCTTGGAGTGGGAGTGATCGGCCTTGGATGTGGAGTGGTGGTGTGTTGCGTTCTCCGGATGCTTTGAGAGAAGCTCCCATGAGGGAAAGTGGTGTGATGATGCGTTCCATGGGGCGACGAGAGAGTGAATCGTCGCCGATGAGAGTGGAGCTGAAAGGGCGGGCCGCTAATATGCCGGCCAAGAGGCGCATAGTTGTTCCGGAGTTACCGCAATCAATTGGGGAATCGGGTGGGAGGAGATTGCCGCCCTGGCCGTGGACGATGAGGGTAGATGGTTCTGGGTTTTCGATATGTATGCCCATTTTTTTGAAGGCATTGGCAGTGGCGAGGCAGTCTTCGGAGGGGAGGAAATTTTGGATATGGCAGGTTCCGTTAGAGATAGCGGATAGCATGACGGCGCGGTGGGAGATGCTTTTGTCGCCCGGGACAGTTATTTCTGCTTCGATTGCCGGTAGGGGGTGGATTGAGATGGGATCAGGTATTTTCATTTGAAGGATTTTGGGGTGAATGGGAGGAGTAAGGAAGAGGGGTGCTGGGTTGAGTTGTTTGGTTAATTTTTCTGCGGATTTCTGCGGCTTGGCTGAGGAGGGAAAGGAGGGAGTCGGCGTTTGGTTCTGTCAAAGCTTTTTGGAAGAGCTGGAGTTGCTGGATGAGGGAGTTGAGGGAATTGAGGACGGCGGTTTTGTTGAGGAGGAGGATGTCGCGCCAGAGTTCTGGTGGGCCGAGAGCGACGCGGGTTGAATCGCGGTAGCCGGGGCCAGCGAATTGCTGGGAAGCGGCGGTGGCATTGAGGACGATGGCGGCGGCGGTGAGGTGAGGGATGTGGCTGATGTGAGCGACGATTTGGTCGTGTTCTTCCGGGGAGCAAAGGGTGGTTTTGCATCCAAGGAATTGCCAGAAGTTGGCGACGTTTTGGAGAGTGATGGGGGAGGAGTGAGGTGTTGGGGTAAGGAAGCAGACAGCGTTTTGGAAGAGGTCTGGGCGGGCGTTGGCGAAGCCTTTTTTTTCTGAACCTGCCATGGGGTGGGATCCTAAGTAACGGGAGCCAAGGATTCTCTCTAATATTGGAACGAGAGGTCCCTTGACGCTACCAACATCAGTGACCCACGTATTTTCAAGGATATGTTTCGAAATTTGGGCTGAAATTTCCTCCATAAATGGGATGGGGCAACAGAGGATAATTCCTGAAGCTGAATGGACGGATTGAAGGAGGTCAGTGGAGATGAGTGTTTTAGGGTGGGACTCAGGAAGTGCAGCGAGGTGAGAGGAAATGAGGTTGAGGGAGGAGGGATTAGGAGACCAGAGATGGATAGTGCCTTGGAAGCCTCTTTCCCGGAGAGCGAGGAGAATGGAACCACCGATAAGGCCGGGGCTCAGGATTGCGATGGGGGATGTAGGCGGAGAGGGGGTGGGTGAGCAGTTCAGGGGACGAGGAAGGTTTTTCCTGTGTAGGGGCAGCGGACTTCCTGCCCTGGAGCGAAACCACGAACATCAACGAGACCGGCGGTTGGATCGTGGGGGCTTGTGACGAAGCCTGGCTGGCCGGGAACGGGTATTCCATAAGGGATGTCACGTGATGATTGTGGTATGTTGGAGAGAGGGGTGGGGGAGGGGGTGGGGGTGGGGTGGAGGGAAGTTTCGTCAGTAGTTGGGGATGGAGTTGGGGTTGGGAGGACGTCCTGGACTGTTTGTGTAGGGTAACCTTGGGAGCCGTAGCCGAAACGGTTTGCGTTGCGATAGGGGTAACGATGGGGTGGGCTTTCGCAGGAGGTTAGACCAAGGGCTAATGTTGATAGGATAAGGATTGGAGTCGGGAGTTTCATTTTTATGCTTTGGTAGTGGGAGTATTTTCTGCGTGTTCGTAGGATTCAATATGAAATTCAAAAGCGGATATGTAGATAGTTTAATTTGTTTTTCGAATTTATAAAAGAGGATAAATTTCTACGAAATTGGATTTTTTTTGAAGTGGGGGACTTGCTAGTCAATGGTGCGGGAGGATATTAAGCACGAGTGAAGTAGAAATGCCAAAGTATTACATTAAGACTTATGGTTGCCAGATGAATGAGAGGGATTCGCTGCAAGTAGCGGCGATGCTGGAGGGGAGAGGTTTCTCTGCTGCTGAAGAGGAGGAGGATGCGGATGTGATTTTGATCAATACTTGTAGTGTTCGGGACATGGCTGAGCAAAAGGCTTTAGGAAAAATGGGGATGTTGATGCGATACCGACGGAGGAGGCCGTGGTTAGTGCTTGGGTATTTGGGTTGTATGGCGCAGAGCCGAGGTGAAGAGTTGTTGCAGGAGAGCCCTGGCGTGGATTTGGTTGTTGGGACGCAGAAGTATCATCGTGTTGTGGATTATGTGGAACGGATTTGGAGGGAGAGGCAGGAGCGGCTGATGGACGACGAGCGCCGGCCAATAGTGGATGTAGAAGAAGAGGAGGGGTCGCAGTCGGCAATACGGGACCATCGGCTTGGACCGGGGCAATGTTCGGCGTTTATCTCGGTGATGCAGGGGTGCAATATGCGGTGCACGTTTTGTATTGTTCCCTTTACGCGAGGGAAGGAGCGTTCTCGGCCGATTGGGGAAATCGTTGAAGAGGTGAGGGAGTTAGCTAGGAGAGGAGTGAAAGAGGTGACATTGCTTGGGCAGATAGTGAATTTGTATGGGCGACATGAGTTTCCGCGGGTGGGTGGCAAGAGTCCGTTTGTGCAGTTGTTGGAAGCGGTGCATGAAGTAGAAGGGATAGAGCGCATACGGTTTACATCGCCACATCCGATTGGTTTTCGGGAGGATTTAATTGAGGCGATTGGGCGTTTGCCGAAGGTGATGGAGCATGTGCATTTGCCAGTGCAATCGGGATCGGATGCGATTTTGAAGAGGATGAGGCGGGGATATACGGCTAAGCGGTATCTGGAGCTGGTGAGGAAACTTAGGGAGGCGAGGGCGGGACTTGCGTTAACAACGGATATAATTGTCGGTTATCCTGGGGAGACGGAGATGGATTTTGAAGCAACGAAGGAGCTTGTGCGTGCGGCTGACTTTGATAATGCGTTTGTGTTTCGGTATTCGCCGCGTCGTGGGACGCCTGCAGCTGGTATGTATGGGCAGGTTCCTGAGGAGGTGAAAGAGGCAAGGAACCAGGAGTTGCTCGGTTTGGTGAATAAGATGTTTCGGTCAAAACTTGAGGAGCACGTTGGTAAGGATGTTGAGATATTGTGTGAGGGGCGTAGCAAGACGAACGAACAAAGGCTGACGGGTAGGACAAGGACGAACAAAATTGTTTTGTTTGAGGGGGGTGATAGGTTGGTGGGGAGGATTTTTCGGGTTCGGGTCAAGGAGGCATCGGGTTGTGCGCTTTATGGGGAAGTTGAAGAGTGAATTGGAGGGTTTTTTGGAATTAAGGTGTAGTTTTTTATTTTTTGGGATTTAATTAACTAAAATTGAGTTTAGCTGAGCAGGGTAGAAAAAAAGTCTGACTAAGTATCTTAAGGGGTGGTATTATGGAGGGAAAATATGAGCTCTGAGTCTAAAATTGGGTTAATTGGGTTAGCAGTGATGGGGCAGAATTTAGCACTGAATATAGCGGATCACGGTTTCCGGGTATCTGTTTACAATCGGACTGCATCAAAGACCGAGTCATTCGTGCGGGCACATCGAGACACACCAGGTGGGCTTGTTGGTTTTGAGAAATTGGAGGATTTTGTGCGTTCGTTGGAACGGCCACGGAAGGTAATTCTGATGGTGCAGGCCGGGAAGCCGACGGATGCAGTGATTGAGTCACTAGAGCCTTTGTTAGAGGAGGGAGATATTATCATAGATGGGGGAAACGCGTATTGGAGAGATACGGTTCGTCGGGAGGCGGAATTACGGGCGAAGGGGTTGCGGTTTATTGGATCCGGTGTTTCTGGAGGTGAGGAGGGGGCGCGTTTTGGGCCTTCGCTGATGCCTGGAGGAGAGAAGGGGACGTGGGAGGAGATACGGCCGATCTGGGAGGCGATAGCTGCGAAAGTGGACGGAGAGACAGGGAAGCCACTGGAAGGGGCCGCACCGGGAAAGCCGGTTGTTGGAGGAGTCCCTTGCACGACTTATATTGGACCAGATGGATCAGGGCATTTTGTGAAGATGGTTCATAATGGAATTGAGTATGGGGATATGCAGTTAATTTGTGAGGCTTATATGCTTCTGCGGTATGGTGTTGGATTGAGCATAGAGGAGCTACAGGAGACTTTTTCTGAATGGAATAGGACGGAGTTGGATTCTTTTTTGATTGAGATCACGTCGAAAATCCTTGGAGTGAAGGATCGTCGGAGTGGACAGCCAATGGTGGATGTGATTTTGGATGCTGCTGGACAAAAAGGGACTGGGAAGTGGACAATTGAGTCTGCTTTGGAGTTTGGGGTTCCTTGTTCGACGATGTCGGAAGCTGTATTTGCGAGATGTATGTCTGCAATGAAAGAGGAGCGGGAGCGAGCAGCGAAGGTGTTGAAGGGACCGGAGGGAGAGTTATTTGGCGGAGAGAAGGAGAGGTGGATAGAGGATATTCGAAAGTCCCTCTATGCTTCGAAGGTTTGTTCCTATGCCCAGGGATTTGCTTTAATGAGGGCAGCTTCGCGGGAGATGGGATGGGGGTTGAAGTATGGTGATATTGCGATGATATTCCGTGGGGGGTGTATAATTCGAGCGCGTTTTTTGCAGCGGATCAAGGAGGCTTTCGATCGGGATGGTGATTTGCCGAATTTGTTGCTTGATCCGTATTTTCGAGAGGTAGTGGAAAGTTCACAAATTGCGTGGAGGCGGGTGGTGAGTGCAGCAGTGGTGAATGGGATCCCTGTGCCTGCGTTTGGAGCTTCTCTAGCGTATTATGATTCGTATCGGCGAGATCGTTTAGGAGCGAGTTTGTTGCAAGCACAACGTGACTTTTTTGGAGCGCATACGTATGAGAGGGTGGATGAACCTCGAGGTAGGTTTTTTCACTTGGATTGGATTGGTGATGGGGAAGAGCGAGCAGTGTGAAGGAATGAATCCGATGGACGGGTTAAAGAATTTTATAAAAAAGGAATTGGTTTTTGGAGGTGTGTTGTTGAAAATCTGGAATAGTTATTGAGTTTTTCGAGCGATGAATCCCCAGGATTATCAAAAGATAGAGCGTTGGATTGAGCAAATTTCGTCGGAGGTTATTCTCTCGGAACCGGATACAGACCGATCTCAATTCCCATTGAGGGATTTAATAAATTCGGTTTTGGACAAGGCGGGGAAGTATCCGGGATATGTAGCGCTGCGAGAGTGTGCAAAAGATGCTTTGACGTTAATTGAGGATTTGCTTTTTGGGAATAAGCCATACACGCAGGAGAGTTTGGATTGTCTAGGGGAATTGGCGGGGAAGATGCAGAGTTACTTAGAGAATCCGGATCAGGTTTATGAGCGGCCGAGTATTTTGGGGAAGCTAATAGGAGGAGTGATGGAGGAAAGGGAAGGTGAGACGAGAGAAGTTGTAATGGAGGAAGTAGCTGGTGGGGAGGAAAAGTTGCAGGAGGAGGTTGGGGAAAAAGTTGATGGAAGTAGGGTAAGTGGTGGAGAAGAAAAGGGGTTTGAGAACACATTTGTTTTGGGGAATACGGATGTTGATTTGTTGAAGGATTTCCTTGTAGAGGCGAATGAGCATCTGGACAACATTGAGCAAGGGGTTTTGCAGTTGGAGGAAAATCCTTCGGATGCTGATACGATAGCGTCAATATTTCGAGCGTTTCACACAATTAAGGGTGGATCAGGTTTTTTGAATATTTTGCCCGTTAATCACTTGGCTCATCAGTTAGAGAATTTGTTGGATTTGATTCGGGATAATAAGTTGGAGGTAACTCGGGAGGTGATAGAGGTAATTTTGGAGGGCGGAGATACATTTCGGACCTGTTTTCAGGAAATCCAAGAGCAGATAACGGGCAAACGACCTGCTGAACCGATAGTAGTGGAGGGGAGAGAGCTTTTGGAGAAGATTAGTGAGCTTATAAGGGGGCAGGGAACGGAGGAGGCTGAGGTTATACGAGCGCAGGAAGGAAGCTTGGTGGAAAAGAAGGAAGGACAAATTTCTGCAAGCTCGGAGGTGGAAGCTGAAGGGAAAGGTGAAGGAAAAAAGGTGGGCACGAAGACGAGTGGGGTTGTGGCAGGGATGATCAAGGTAGATACGGTGAAGTTCGATTCCTTGATGGACCTTGTTGGGGAGCTGGTAATAGCGCAATCTTTGGTGGCGCAAGATCCAGCGATTCGCTCCATAGAGAGTCGGAATTTGTTAAGGAATCTTTCGCAACTTGGGCGCATAACGAATGAATTGCAAAAGACGGCAATGTCGTTGCGAATGGTGCCGATTAAGAATTTGTTTCAGAAGATGAATCGAGTTGTTCGGGATACTGCCGCTGCGCGTGGAAAGATAGTGAATTTGGTTTTGCAAGGAGAGGATACGGAGATGGATCGGACGATTGTTGAGGAGCTTGGAGATCCGTTACTTCACATGGTGAGGAATTCCGTGGATCATGGGATTGAGATGCCAGATGTGCGCGAAGCCGCTGGAAAGCCACGTGCGGGGATGTTGCGTTTGGCAGCATCGCATGTCGGGGGGAATATTTTGGTGGAGATTGAGGATGATGGAGCGGGGATACGGACTGATAAGGTTTTGGCAAAAGCAATTGAGAGAGGGTTGGTTTCGCCAGGAACACATTTGACAGAAAAGGAAATTTTTGAATTAATTTTCATGCCCGGCTTTTCGACAGCGGAGCAAGTTACAGATTTGAGTGGGCGAGGTGTAGGGATGGATGTTGTTAAGAAAAATATTTCCAAGTTGCGGGGGAAAATTGATATTGAATCGAGTTTAGGAAAGGGGACGTCGTTTAAAATTTATTTGCCGTTAACGTTGGCGATTATAGATGGACTTTTAATAGTAGTTGGGGATCAGCGGTATATTTTGCCGACTTTGTCGGTTCGGGAGTCGTTTCGGCCTACACGTGGGATGATAAGCACGGTTCATGGGCGTGGGGAGATGGTGAATGTTCGCGGGAAGTTAATTCCCCTGTTGAGGTTGTATGAATTGTTTGACGTGACTCCACGCTCGACTGATCCCTATGAGAGTATGGTGGTTGTTGTGGAATCGGCACACGAGGAGCGATGTGTTTTGATTGATGATTTGATAGGGCAGCAGGAAGTAGTAATTAAGAGCCTTGGGGATATGTTTAAGAATAATCGTTTGTTATCCGGAGCGGCAATTTTGGGAGATGGACGGGTTGGATTGATTATTGATCCGCGGGCGTTGGTTCAAGTGCGCGAGACGTTAGCGAGTGCGGCTTGACGGCTTAGCTGGATGAAGCGTTTATGCCGTGGACAGGTGTTTGCAGGGAGAAAATCGGGGCAGGAGACAAATTTCTCTACTAGTCCAGAGAGATGGAAGGTAATTATTATTGTTTTGACCTGTTTTTTTTTCATTGGTTTCTCTGGAAGTTTGAAGGCAAGCCCAGTAATTTCGACAGAGAGAAGAGAGCCTGCTCCGATTCTTGCGCCATTTGGAATGCGTTGGGGAATTACGCCCGAGGATTTTCAGCTTTTGATAAAGAACTTTAAGGTTCAGTCAAAGATAATACGCGAAGGAGAGGAGATACGAGCGATACAAGTTACAGGGATACCGCAAAAGAATTTGTTGGCTACGTTGTTTCATTTTGAAGAAGGGATGCTATGGGAGATTGAATTGCAACTTGGTGATAAGAAATGGGGAGAGGAGGAATATAACAATTTTTTTTTGATGACGAAGAGAGTTTTGGAGAGGAGGTATGGAGTTGGCCAGCCTGTGGCAACACAAACTCTACGAGTTGGGGATATTGATACGACTTTGGGAGGATATGTTTGGCGGCAATTTGGTGGGAGTATTCAGTTGTATTTGTTTCACGCGAAGAGGGGCGATGAGCAGTTTTTTCTAATAAGTCAACACTTTCGTCCTAAATAGAATTCGAAATAAGAACAGTAAAACGAGAGATGATAGATTTACGAGAAGTTGTTGAGGTAGCAGCGAGACGTAGTTTGGATCGTCAGGAGATTGGAGTGGCGGTTGAGGGGTTATTGGATTCGAGCATTGAGTTAGAGTTAAAGGCTAGTTTGCTTGAGACATTACAGGCAAGAGGCGAGAGTGTAGGGGAGATTTTGGGGTTTGTGGAGGAGCTTTTGAATCGTTCTGAGAGGCCGCAGCTTAGTGAAGCAAAGGGACCGAGGATGGATGTGTGTGGGACTGGAGGAGATGGAGCGGGGTTGTTAAATATATCAACAGCAGTGATGTTTGTGGTGGCGGGGTGTGGTGTTGAGGTTGTTAAGCATGGGAATAGAGGAGTGACGTCTCGCTCAGGTGGCGCGGATGCTCTTGAAGAATTGGGAGTGGCTGTTGAGATAGCGCCGGATGTAGCGAGGGACTTTTTGGAGGAATGTGGATTTGTTTTTCTATTTGCACCGCTCTACCATCCTTCATTTCGGGTTATAGCTCCAGTTCGTAAGTTATTGGCAGGAAGAGGGAAAGTAAGCATCTTTAATATATTGGGGCCCTTACTAAACCCTGCTCGACCTGAGTATCAGTTAGCTGGCATTTTTCGGAGGAATTTTTTGAAACCCTATGCGGAAGTGCTTGCGAAGTTAAAAAGGGAATGTGCTTGGGTTGTTCAGAGTTGGGTAGGAGAGGGTGTTAGTATTGACGAGTGGACGCCTTGTGGGGTTTGTTTAGCTGCGATAGCTGACAAAAATGGGGTTAGTTGTTTTGAGATTCAACCTGAGGAGGTTGGAGTGAAGCGGTGTAAACTGAATGAACTTCAAGGTGGGACAGCGCAAGAAAACGCAAAACGGATAGAGCAACTTTTGAAAGGGGAATTGAGTGGAGCGACGAGGGATGCGGTTTTGTTGAATTCAGCAGCAGCGTTGTGTGTGTGTGGAAAAGCGAGCGATTTGCGTTCAGGTATAGAAATGGCAGATGAAGCTCTGAGGGGAGGGGAAGCTTTTCGTGTTCTTGAAAAGGCTCGTAAGTTCTCAGGGGAATTATTAGGGGCTTCTTAACGTATGTAATTGGGAGTTGTTCAAGTTTTATGAGGAGAGGAGGAGTCTTTTTGATGGTGTTAATATTTGTTATGTTCTTCTTTTTTGTTGGTTGTGCGAGCAAGGTGTCGCGAGTAAATGTAAGTGGTGATCGTTCGACTTTTAATTTGAAGGAACAACTTGGTTCTAAAAAGGATAAGGGGAAAGTAAAGATGCGGGTTAAACGATTTAGGAGGATATATCCTTTCCCTTTTAATCTCGTGCAGATGTTGTTTTTTTGGGTGCCCCAAAAAGAGGAACAGAGAAATTCCGAGCCAGGGATGCCAGTTGGGAGGGTTTATTTTGTTAATTTGGAGCAAAGGTTTGCGGTTGTGGAAACGACTAACTGGATGCAATTACCAGTTGGGGTAGAGTTAGTTGCTTTAGAAAATGGTGTTATACAGGCTCGTGCAAGAGCGACGGCAGATCGCCGTCCACCATTTGTTGCTGTGGAAATAGTTGAAGGGCATTTGTATCCAGGACAAAATCTTTTGCTGTTGGAAGATTCTTTTTTACAAAATGATGTGCAAATTGATTCAGGGCAGGTTCTTCAGATGCCACGGGGAACGGCTCCATAGGAAATTTCTTTAAGTAGTCCGCGTTAAGGGAATTTTTCTTGAAAAGGTTTTATAATCGGACAAAGTAATTTCGAATGAAGATCGAACGAGCCCTGATCTCGGTTTCTGATAAGACCGGGATTGAATCATTTGCTAAGAAGCTCCATACATTTGGGATTGAAATTGTTTCGACAGGAGGGACGGCACGGCTTTTGCAACAGGCTGGAATACCAACGATTGAAATTTCTGCTTTTACTGGTTTTCCTGAGATGCTGGAGGGTAGGGTTAAGACCCTTCATCCGAAAGTGCACGGGGGATTACTCTTTCTTCGGGATAATGCGTCTCATGTTAGTCAAATTCAGAAGCAAGGCATTCGGCCGATTGATTTAGTTGTTGTCAACCTCTATCCATTCACGCAAACGATTTGTAAAGAGGGTGTTACACTGGAGGAAGCGATTGAGCAAATTGATATTGGGGGTCCTGCTTTGCTCCGGAGTGCAGCTAAGAACTATCGGTATGTAACAGTTGTGACCGATCCTGCGGATTATGAAATGGTTGCTGAAGAGATTTTAGTAAAAGGGGAAACTTCGTTAAAATTGCGGGAACAGCTTGCGATTAAGGCGTTTTCGACGACTGCCCGCTACGACCAAGCTATTGCATCCTATCTTAACGGGGAGCAACAAACGTGCGCTGCCTTTCGCCTTGAGCTACCGTTAGCAGCTCGGCTGCGATATGGAGAGAACCCTCACCAACATGCCGAGCTTTATGGAAGTTTTTTTGATTTTTTTGAAAAACTACAAGGGAAAGAGCTTTCGTTTAATAACATTCTCGACATTTCTGCAGCTGCAGCACTGATTGAGGAATTTACAAGACCCGCAGTGGCGATTCTGAAGCACACAAATCCCTGTGGTGTGGCGACGGATCCTGATCTTCGCCTAGCATGGGAAAAGGCTTTTGCGACGGACCGCCAAGCACCGTTTGGCGGAATCATTATTACAAATCGTCCTGTAAATTTAGAGCTTGCGAAGGCAATTTCTGAGATTTTTAGCGAAGTGATCATCGCGCCGGACTTTGATTCTGAGGCTAGGGCGCTGCTTCAGAAAAAAAAGAACTTACGGCTCATTCGCCAATTGCAAACGCTTCCGAAGGCGGACCGCGACATTCGGAGCGTTCCTGGCGGGATACTCGTGCAGGATGCGGACACGCTTAATTTAGGAGAAATGGAACACAAGGTAGTTACGGAGCGTCCTCCAACTCGTGATGAACTTGAGGCGATGGAGTTTGGCTGGAAAGTTGTCAAACATGTTAAGAGCAATGCGATCGTTTTTGCTACGAAGGATCGGACTCTTGGAATTGGGGCTGGGCAGATGTCGCGGCTTGATAGTGTTAAAATTGCAGTTTGGAAAGCGAAAGATGCGGACCTCTCTTTGAAAGGGAGTGCTGTCTGTAGCGATGCTTTTTTTCCTTTTCCGGATGGTCTTCTAATAGCTGCCGAGGCAGGTGCAACCTGTGCGATCCAGCCGGGTGGTTCTGTGCGGGACGATGAAGTTATTCAGGCTGCGAATGAGCGAAAAATGGCGATGCTTTTCACAGGAAACCGCCATTTTCGGCATTGATGAGGAGACTGTTGGGCAACTGGAGTCCTACCTGAAACGCCAAATACATTTTGATATTTTTTTCCCATTGGAGAGGAAAACTGCGACTGCTATTTGTGGGGAAGGTTAGATAGCGCGCACGTGGATTGCTTCCGCTACTTTACTGCCGAGGGACCAAACTTTTTTTTTCTCGGTGTTTGAATTCAGCTCGATTTGCCAAAGGTCCGCGGAGGGATCTACGGCGAGGAGTGTTAAGGGTGTTCCTGGGCGCAACCCGCGCTCGCTCCACGTAGCACGTAGGGAAGGGGGGATATCGCCGATACTTAGAACGATATAACTTCCTTCGGTAGCTTTTGAAAGAGGGATACGCTCGTCAATAGGCATTTTCCCTTTTGCATCTGGGATGGGGGTGCCATGTGGGTCGTATTGAGGATTGCCCAGCAAGACGGCAAGGCGTTCGATAACTCGATCCGAAAGTGCATGCTCGAGGCGCTCTGCTTCCGAGTGAACTTCTTCCCAGCCAAACCCTAAAATTTGGACAAGAAATAACTCAATGAGTCGGTGACGGCGAAGGATACGAAGAGCTTCCCGCCGGCCTTTTGAAGTAAGCTTAGCTCCGACACGTTTCTGATACTCCACGTATTCTCCGGAATTGTGGAGACGCTGAATCATGATGGTTGCTGTTGCAGGAGTAACACCCAAAGAGTTTGCTACTTCACCTGGAGAGACAGATTCTCCCCGGTCACCACCAAGGCGGTAGATGGTTTTCAAATAATCTTGGATAGTTTCGGACGGCATTTTGTTTCATTTTGCTTCGTTTAATAGATTTTGTAAACCTTAATGAGGTAAAATTTAATTTTTGAATATTCAAAATTTTTTATTTGCATAATATAAAAAATAATTTCAGTTAATTCTTAAAACATTGCCTAGAGATGATGAGAAAATTTGGAGAAAGTGAAATTTTGGAAAACGGATTGAAATATCTGCATTGGCTTGAATACGAAGCCAGTCAGGAAGGGATTGGGATAGAGGAACTTGCTCGTCAACTTGGATTGGATGAGAAAGCTGTGGTTGAATTAGTTAGGAGGCTTGAGGAAAAAAATTTTTGTCAAGTATTGGATAAAAAAATCCTTTTGACAGAGGATGGGCGGAGACGGGCACGGGAAATTTTACGCGCGCATCGTCTTTATGAGACATATTTAGCCAGGAGGACAGCGTATCCATCTGAGGAATGGCATGAGCGAGCGGAGTTTGCTGAACATCGTTTAACGCCCAAAGAAGCGGATGCGATTGCGGATGAGCTGAATCATCCTCGTTTTGATCCACATGGTGACCCGATACCGACGCGATTTGGCGATCTTCCTCCCTTACGCGGGGTTTCTCTGACCGAGGCACCGGTAGGGAAGATTCTTGAAGTTGTTCACATTGAGGATGAACCAATCGAGGTATGGCAGAAGTGTGCGGATAGTGGGGTTGTTCCAGGAACACGTCTTAAAATTCTTCAAAAAAGTGATAATTTTATCCAAATAGAATTTGAGGGCAAGCGTGCTTTATTTGAGGTGTGGATTGCATTACGGATTCGGGTAGTTTTGGTGGAATGTAGTTCGGAAGCTTCGGCTGACGTTTTTCCTCTTTCTCAGCTTGAGGTTGGATCAGGTGGGATAATAGTTGGTTTGAGTGCGTCGTGCAGAGGTGCGACCCGGTTTCGGTTGTTGGATTTAGGTTTTGTAGCCGGGAGTAAAGTCAGAGCGGAATTTAGCAGTTTTTGGGGTTCTCCTGTCGCTTATAGGATTCGTGGGACGCTTATTGCCCTAAGGGAGGAGCAAGCAAGTCAAGTGTTAATCAGGGCGGAGTAGGGACTATGCTTACCTTGAATACAATCGTTGGTTCATTACGAAGATTGCAGGAAGGGGGGATCAAAAGAGGGAGGCGTCATTTGCCGCTCGGGGAAAATAGTTCTGGGCAGGTTGTTGTTGCTCTTGCTGGTAATCCCAATGTCGGTAAAAGCACGCTTTTTAATCGTCTAACTGGGCTTCGGCAGCATACAGGAAATTGGCCAGGCAAGACTATTACTCGTGCTGAGGGTGGGTTTTGGTTTGGAGGGAAGAGTTTTCGGATTGTTGACCTTCCTGGAACTTATTCACTTTTGACAATTTCTCCTGATGAGGAAGTTGCGAGGGATTTTCTACTCTTTGAGCGGCCAGACGTAACGGTTGTTGTGATGGATGCCACTGCACTGGAGCGGAATCTGAACCTCACCCTGCAAATTCTCCAAATTACAGACTCAGTTGTCGTTTGTGTGAATCTTTTGGATGAAGCGCGTGCTCATGGAGTGGAAGTTGATCTTCGGAAACTTGAATCTGAACTTGGTGTGCGGGTGGTGGGGTGTTCGGCTAAGAGCGGGGAAGGGATTTTGGAACTACTGGATGCTATTCTGGAGGTTGCCGATATTGGTCGGGCTTCTATTGAAGGCTTGAAGATTCCACGACCTGAGTTTCCTGCACGTTTTGAGGGATTAGTTTCCCGAATTTTTGGACGTTTACATGAGATTTTTCCTTCGATTCGTGGTGGGTGGTGGGTTGCTTTACGATTGCTCTGTGGCGACAATGCACTTCGGCAGGCTTTCCTGTCTTGTCATGTTGACAAGTTAGTGAAACTTAACGGAGGGATTCGTGTGTTACAGGAAAATGAGGATGTATCAATTTTGAAAGCGAGATGTGCTGCTCTTTTGAGCGAGGTTGAGGAGATTCGGTGGGAATTACCGCTGGCATTTGAAGATCGGATTGCTGAATCGTTTTATGGATTGGCTTCTAAGATAAGTTCTCGGTGTGTTCGGCGGGGAACTGAGACGTCGCGTTTGCGATGGCAGAGGCGAGCGGATTTTTTTGCCACACATCCGATTTTTGGGTTTCCTATAATGCTGGGATTGTTTGCGTTGGTTTTATGGGTCACGATAGTGGGGTCGAATTATCCGTCGTCGTTTTTAGCTTGGCTGCTAGTTGAGGAGGGGCATAGTTTGTTAAGGAAATTGGTAGGGGGTGTTGGTTTTCCTGGTTGGGTTGTTGGTGTATTTGTAGATGGGGTTTATCTAACGACAGCCTGGGTGGTGAGTGTGATGTTGCCACCGATGGCAATTTTTTTTCCCCTCTTTACGATTCTTGAGGATCTTGGGTATTTGCCGCGAGTCGCGTTTAATCTGGACCGCTTATTTCAGGCTGTGGGATCCCATGGGAAGCAATCGTTGACGATGTGCATGGGGCTTGGATGCAATGCGGCGGGGGTAGTTTCTTGCCGGATTATAGATTCTCCACGGGAACGGTTGATTGCAATTCTGACGAACAATTTTTCGCTTTGTAATGGGAGGTGGCCGACGCAGATTCTTATTGCGACGATTTTTTTGGGTTCTCTTGTTCCTCCTTTTTTGGCAGGTGTAGTGGCTACTGGAGCAGTTTTTGGCGTTGCGGTTTTGGGATTTGTGCTGGCGCTTTTGAGTTCCTTTTTGCTTAGTCGGACGTTTCTGCGTGGTATTTCATCAACATTTAGCCTTGAATTGCCGCCGTATCGACCGCCGAATGTCTTGCGGACTCTTTATACGTCGTTGATTGACCGGACGATTTTTGTGCTTTGGAGAGCTGTGGTTTTTGCTGCTCCTGCAGGTGCTGTGATTTGGCTGATTGCCAATATTGGGGTGGGGGGGAAGTCATTGGCGGAGGTTATTTGTGGATTTCTTAGTCCATTAGGGAATTTTATGGGGCTTAATGGGACCGTTTTGTTAGCCTATTTGATTGGGATTCCTGCGAATGAAATTGTTCTGCCGGCGATTCTGATGTTGACGGTTTTGGTGGAAGGGATAGGGGGAGTTGGGGCAGGGGCAGGGGTTCTTTTTGAAGCAGATGATCCGATTGTTTACAAAATTTTGACGAATGCGGGGTGGACGTCGCTTACGGCTGTTTGCTTGATGCTTTTCAGCCTATGCCACAATCCCTGTTCGACGACGCTCTTTACAATTTATAAGGAGACTGGGAGCTGGCGTTGGACACTGCTTGCTGCGATGCTTCCCTTGATATTTGGATTTGTTCTCTGTTCTTTTGTAGCGTTAATTGGGCGGACTTTTTTTGGATTTTGAAGTCTTTTTGTGTAATTAAATTAGTTAAAAGAGAACGGTATCGGGAAGATTTTGGTAAGTTGGGCTGGTGGACGGTGAGAGGATCGAACTCCCGACCTACTGGGTGTAAACCAGCCGCTCTACCACTGAGCTAACCGTCCCTGCGTTGAGTTTGTAACAAGAGCAGGGGATTTAGCAAGTTGGAGATTTTTGAAGGCAGTGACGAATGTTGAGTGCTAGGTGTGTTTAGTTAGAGTTTTTGGGTGTAGGTGAAGAGGTCGGGTTAAGGCGATTGAGTTCGCTTTGAAGGAGTTGAACCTGATTAGGTGCGAGCGGTTGTTTAAGTAAATCGTTAATTAAGCGAATAGCTTCATGTTTTTTTTGGGAGGCCTCGAGGGCTTGGATGAGATACCAGGCAATTTGGACACGCTGCCAGGGTTGTTTGGCATATTGGAGAGAGTTGGCGAGTATTTCTGCTGCTTGTTTTTGCTGGCCGTTTTCAAAGCGCCAGATACCTACAGCTTCTGCTAGCATGGGGTTAAAGAGGAGTTTGCTGAGAGCTACGAGGGTAGGAGCGGCCATTTCCATGTTGCCATTGCGCTCGGTGACAGTTTGGCGGAAACGTTCCCATTCATTGGCAGGTGCATCGCGTCGGGGTTGTGGACGGTGCCATGCGGCGAATGGGCGGTAAAGGGGGTCAGCAATAATTATACTCATCCATGAAAGAACGGGGGTTGAGGCCCAAGCGGCATCGGCTATGGGCCAGCCAGCTAAGAGGCGTTGGACGAATAGGTCAAGATTAAGGCATAGTGAGAGGTAAGGCTCGTAAACGTTTCCAGCAGAGACGGCAGCTCCTAGTTGGACGAGTGGTGCGACCCAGCCAATTGGCTGACGGAGGGTAGCTGCGCTGAAGGAATGGATGTGGATTGCGATTGCACCTGGGGAAAAGGTTGTTTGTGGGTCAGCAAAGGGTCCGCAAGCTTGACCTGCATACCAACCGAGGTAAAGGGCTGCATCGCGAACAGGAAAGCCATCTGGGAAAGTGGGTTCTTGGAAATCAGTTAGGATTGGGATTCCGTTTTTGCGGAGAGCTATTGAGCAATTTTGGAGCCATTGGTCACCTTGTGCATAAGGGCCGGTTTGGATACCACGCAGGTCGAGGTAAGCCCATCCCCAAAGTCCCCTTGCTTCTGAACGGAGGCTGTCGTTGATGCGAGTTTTCAAAATATCTTCAGGCGCACCGTCTAACCTGCTTACCAGGAGCATAGGTGGTGGAATGGACTTTGTTTGTGTGGCCTCTTCTTGAGCCTGGAAATACGGGTTGTTTAGTGGGCCTCGCCAAGGATTATCTAGGCCTAGGACAGCAATTTCTGAATCTACGCTTGCTTCGTCGCGATCTTTTAAGGGGTCGCGCTGTTCTCCTGAAGCGGGAGGTGGAAGATCAGAACGGACTTTTAAAGGGATGCCGCGGATCAATACGGCGTAGCGGATGTTTGTCCCCAAAATGCGATTTTCTTTGAGTAGCCAGAGTTGTTTTTCTAGAAGGGCCTTTCGGAGTGGGTTTTGAATTGTTTGAATGTATTGCTCTCGAGAGATCTCTTCATCGGTTGGACAATCGAGGGGTATGATGTTTTCGTTTGGGATATTGCGGTTTTGAGCGTAGTAGAGAGCGAGGTCAGAAGCTTGTGGCCAATTCTTGTTGTAAACGACAATTGTTGATTGGGAGAGAATTGTGGGAGTTTGGAATGGTGGTGGTTGCGAAGAGGCAAAATGAAAAGCTGGAATAGTGAGTAAAATAGTGAGTAAAAGGGTTAGAATTGTTCTCCTCACAATGTGGAGACTATTGGTTGAATAGGAAAATGGCTGTTTTAATTTTGAAACCAAAAATTAGATAATTTGATATTTAAAAAATTTTTAAAATTTGACTTGAGGGGCTTCCCGTTCTTTGTCGTTTTGGATTTCAAAGAGCGCCGCAGGTTGGAATTGGAAAATACTGGCTATGAAATTTGTGGGGAATAGTTCTCGTTTGGTGTTGTAGGACATGACGGCGTCGTTATAGGCTTGGCGGGCGAAGGAAATTTTATTTTCAGTTGAAGTTAATTCCTCCATGAGGTTGGAGATTGTTTGATTGGCTTTGAGGTCTGGGTAGGCTTCTGCGACAGCAAAGAAACGCGTTAGCGCGTTGGCGAGCCCAGCTTCTGCGGAGAGGAGAGAAGCCATAGCGGTGGCGTCGCCGGGGTTAGCTGCAGCCTTAGAAGTTGCTGAGCTAGCGGCATTGCGGGCCTGGATTACTGCCTCCAGAGTGGAACGTTCATGACTGAGATAAGCTCGGGCGGACTCGACGAGGTTGGGGATGAGGTCATAACGGCGTTTGAGCTGGACATCAATTTGGGAAAAGGCGTTTTGGAAGCGATTTTTGAGAGTTATGAGTCCGTTGTATTCACTAATAGCCCAGAGAGCGAGGAGGAGAAGAAGGAGTAAGATTATGCCAAATATGGCGAGGAGGGGCGTCATTTTGATGTTCTGCTTTTTTTGAAGTTATTGGGGGAGGATTTGTATTTTGCTGGAATAGTGGGGATAACCCGGGATGGATGCGTAGAGAATGTAGGTTTTCGCTGGGAGGAGGTTACGAGTGGAGAGAGAGCCGGAGAATACGACTTTTTCTTTTGGGTTGATGGTTATGAAACTGGGTATTTCTTCGAAGCGTTGGTCGGTTGACCAGCGTTCGATTTCGGAACCGTTGGGATCGAGGAGGACGAGATCGAATGTTTGGGTTGATGGGAATTCGAGGAGGATAAGGCGGTTGGTGTTGTTACGGATGGTGAATTTGGCGTGGATTTCATAGTAGCTGGAAATAGGAAAAGAAGGAGAGGGAGTTACGGAGAGGGAAATTTCCTCATTGTGAGCTTGTTTTTGTTCGGGGACGAATTCTTGGGAGATGTTTTGAAGGAAGTTTTTGAAGGTTGCAAAGAAAGGCATTTTCTGAGATGTTTGTTTTGTGCGTTCTTCTTCTTTTTGGTTTAGTTCTCGTTGATATGCGGATGCGAGGGCTAGTTTGGAAGGATCTGTTTCGAGAAAAAATGGGCTAACTTCGTCGAAATGGCGGAATTGTAGCTCGGTTAATTCAGGCGAAAGAGCGGGTGTTTGCCCGGTTGGAGAATCGTTTGGGGTCTGCGCTTTGCATAAAGAAAGGAATTGGGAAAAAAGAAAAGAGCAGAGGAAAAAAAAGAAGAGGAAAGTTTTGTTAGTGAATGCCCGAAAAAAGCAGGTGTTAGAGGAATTTTCTTTCACGATTTTAATAGATTCTGGAACGATTTTGGAAGGAAGTTAACAGCACGAGGGAGAAGAAACAATTATTGTTTTGAGTTGTGTAAGGGGGATGAGGGGTGGAAATTTTCAAACCATTTGAGGAATTCGGAACAAGCGGCTTGGGCGTTGCTAACAGCAAGGCCTCCTGCATCCTCAATTACTTTGACCTCGGAGTCTTCAAAGAGGCGGACGATAGTTTTTACATTTTTGGTATATTTAAGGACACGGAGAGCATCGGCTAGCTTTGGAAGGGATACAATAATTAGTGCAGCGTGGGTTGCGGAAGCTGCTTCGAGAATACGAGGATCGGAAGCGTCGCCTCGGATGCAAGGTATGGATTTTTTTTCTAGGGCTTCAATGACGGCGGGGTCATCGTCAACGACAAGGATTGAGTAGCCGGCATCGAGTAAAGGCTTAGCGGCCCACATTCCAGCATTGCCGAAGCCGAGGATAAGGACATGGCCTTTACGAGGAAAGGAGGGGTGTGAGGGAGTTTTTCGTAAAGTCGGGTGCCAATGGAGAAGTTTCCAAGCTACCGAATCGGTCGCAAGGAATTGTGTGGCGGTCATGGTAGAAGTAGCAACTAGGGCGACTATCGTGAATTGCTCGCGGTCTAAGATTCCAAGCGACATTCCTACGAGGGCGGAGACAATTCCGAGCTCGCTTGTTTGGGCGAGAAGGAGGCCGCACTCGATACCTGTGCGAGAATTTTGCCCTTTCCATTCGACAACAGCAGCAACGATTGGAGGAGTGGCCAAGATAATGATTGCAGCGAATGCTGCGGCTTGAAGAGGGATTTCCCAGCTTGGGATGATGAGAAGCGTGCCAAGGGCGATGAGGAATAATGCCTGGAAAAAGTCAGTCAAGGAACTTACTACACCTCTGACCAAACCATTAACAGGAAAGGCTGACAGTGAGAAACCTGCGAGAAAGGCTCCCGCTGCAATTGGCAGGCCGATTGCATTTGCGGCAGCAACAAACATAAACAGGAGTGCGATGGCGAGTAGAAGGAGCGTTTCATCGTCAGTGAGTAAGCGTTGAGCAAGATTGGGCAATAACCAGTAGTGACAAAACAAAGCCACTCCGGTGAGGCCGATAATTGCTGCAATGGCTTGAGGAATAGCCCAAATAGATGGTTTGGCAGAAGCACTCAAAAGAGAAACCATAACCAGAACTGCTGCGTCCTGCATAAGTAGAACGCCAGTGACTAGTCTTCCGAACTTTTCAAACATTTGTCTGCGTAGCCTTAGATGGCGAATGACGACGATGGTGGAACTGGCTGCCATGGCACAGGCTAAATAAACGGCGGACGTTTCGCTATGGCCAAGAGCCATAGCTAGGAAAAAGGAAACCAGCCCGACTCCTGCAAACTGAGCAGCTGCGGCCCAGGCGGCAGCTTCTGTTTCGTGTGCAAAACGACGAGGGGTTAGTTCCATGCCGGCACTGAAAACAACAAAAGCAAGCCCAAGCTCTAAAATTGTTTTTGAGATTTCGTGAGATGGAGCAAAGGGGGTTAGGGAGAGGAGCCAACCGAGGGCAATTAATAGCGGTAAAGGGGTAAGCCGAAAATGGAAAGCGATTGCGTGAGCCAAGGCGGCTGCAGCAAGGATTACCGCAAGGCTAGTCATTAATGCAAAACTCCCAGCTTTTTCAAATGAGAGTTTTGTAACTTTATGCCGTCAACCTTGGAGAGCATAAGATAGGAGACATCTAGGTCTAATAAATTTTCTGCAACTGATTCATCAACGGTGTGAATAGCACAGGGGACACCGTATTGGCGTGCCCGAAAAGCGAGAAGTTCGTTTGCTTCTTCAATTTGGAGGGCGCTAATCAGGAGTTTAGCTCTTGGTAAACCTGCATCGAGTAAAACATCGAGAAACTCGGAACTGCCGAGCATGGTTTCGCAGGGAAGGTTTTCGAGTTTTCGTGGGTCGGTATCGAGTGCGATTACTTTCTCTCCTCGGGCGCAAAGTTGGCGGACTATTTGTCTGCCGAGGCTGTTCATTCCAACGACGATTATGTGATTGGAGCGTTGTGCTAAGGGAAGACTGTCTTCTTCCTTTGTGGTCCGATTAGTAGTTTGAAATGGAGAGAGAAGTCCAATTTTTTTGCACCAGATATAAAGGTTTTGATTATAAAGGATGAAGTAAACGGAGATAGCGATAGTAAGAATTCCAACGAAGGCGGTTATGTCGATAATGCGTTGGGAAGAAATACCTATTTGGACACACATAGCAGTTAGCAGGAAGGAGAATTCGCTGACTTGGGCGAGTGTGATGCTTGAAAACAGAGAAGTGCGCTCGCTATAACCCATTTTGGAGATGATGGGAATGAAAGTAAGTGGTTTTCCCAGGAGAACGAAGAGTGTGAGGATGAGGATGGGAAGGATTTCTCTCGAAGCGTTACCGAGTGAGACTCCTGCTCCAAGTGTTACGAAAAAAACTGCTATGAAGAAGTTCATTAGGGGTTTTATTCGGTGCTGAAGGTCTCTGCTATGGGGTGATTGAGCAAGGCTTAAACCTGCGAAGAAAGCGCCAAGCTCCAGTGAGAGTTCTAAGGAATGAGCCACCGAAACAACTGCAAAACACCATCCAAGGCTCAAGAGGAAAATTGTGGCAGGAGAGGGGGAAAAGTAGCGTAAGAGAGGAGGGAGGAGGTAGTTGGCCGCGATGAGCACGGCGCCGAGAAGAAGACTCATGGCAAGGAAAGCTTTCCCAATACCCATAGCTATGGATAGAGAAGTGGTGAGGGAAGTTTCTCCGCTTTCTAAAAAGTTTTGCGGGGTGTGGTTGAGTTCCAAGCCAGTTAAGATAGTCAGTAAAAAAATGACAATAATGTCCTGAACTAAGAAAATACCGATAGCAATACGGCCATAGAGGGTGTCCATTTCATTTTTGTCGGAGAGAATTTTGACGACGACGACTGTGCTTGAAAATGTGAGGGCTATTGAGAGGAGGAGAGAATCGAGAGGCGAAAAGCCTAAAAGTAAACAAACCAAGAAACCACCTCCTGTAGTGGAAACAACCTGGCCTATTCCAGCGACTATGGCTACTAAACCGACTTCGCGGACTTTCTCGATATTAAGCTCGAGGCCAACAAGGAAGAGCATTAAGACGACTCCGATTTCGGATGCAAGTTGGAGTGTTGCGGTGTTTGAAATGATTCCTGTAACTGGACCGAGTAGGATGCCCGCTGCCAAACAGGCGACAATGGGAGGAAGGCGAATAGCACGAGCTGCCAGCATGCAGACGGCCGCTCCTACAATGACCCAGCCGAGCAAGACCAACGGAGAGTCTTCAGTCATTCCCGGCAAGGGAAAGTATCAGAAGAGTTAAGAGAGGCGAAATAAATCCCAGAGAAATTCCCACCACAGGAAGAACATGCCTCGCAAGGAGTATCGGACATAGCCATCCGATTCTTGGCGTAGGATTCCCTTTTGGATATTAAAGCGGACTTGTTCCTCTGCAAAAGATTTTAAAAGTTCAAGTAATTCTTCTGTTTTCTGCGGTTCAATTTTTTCTGGGGCGATGCCGTTAATTTCTAGGAACTGCTTGTGATAGTGGAGCATTTGGTTGAATTCGCAAAAAGGGATGCGTTGGATTTTCCAAGTTTTTGGAACAAGCATTCCATAAGAGAAAGGGTAATTCCAGGTAAGGAACTTTCGGCGAGGTTCAACAGTTAAGGTAGTGATAGCTGTATAGTAAAAAGTTGCCGTGGCACGTTCGATAAAACAGATTGTAGCATGGTTGCGATGAGCAGGGTTGTAGAAGATTCGGTAAAAATTACGCATATCTTCAATTTGCCAACCGGCGTCGAAGATATGTTCGTATTTTTCCTGTTCGATTTGTTCGGAGAGGTCGGATAAATCGGGAAAAGAGGAAGAATTTGGTGGGGGGCAATGCTTGATGGGAGGACGAATAGGAAGGCGTAATTTGCGGACGTAGAAGAGGATTTCAATCCAAGGCAAGAAGAGCCAGGTGGCAGCAAAGATAGTTCCAAGCCATAGGCTCCCACCGAGTAACCATCCTGCGAGGAAGGAAGTAACGAAGACTCCAAGCGTTCCTAGACGGCGCAGGAATGGATGACCCAAACTATGTAAGGCCCAAGTAAGGACCGCCGAACCGCAAACAAGGAGCAAATTTGAAAGCATCATGAAATGACTCCTTTTTGGCGTAAAAAAAGTTCGAGTTGTCTTGTATCGAAATCTGGCAGGACATCGCCGTCTGGCATTTCTAAAGTAGGGGTGAGACTTTGTCCGGAAATTTTTCGCATGTGAGAATAAGCGGAGGAATCTAATGTGACATCAATAACTTCATGAGGAATTTTTCTTACTCGTAGCCACTCCAATGCATCAATGCACCAAGGGCACCAGGGTTTAATATAGATTTTCATATCGAAAAAATTCATTCTCGTCTCCAAATGAAAACCAGAATGGTGCTTGAAATTAGCGGAACTAAGTTAGGGACTGAGTTGTTTATTAGGGGTTATTGTTAGGGAAGAAACGCAAGGGCTGATATTGAGGTTGTTTGGAATCGGGAGAAAGGTTGTGAGGGGATTGGTTGTTGATATGACCCTCTTTTTTTTGATGAACATATTCGGGAAAGACTTTTTCAGCAGAACGGCGCTGGCACCCAAAGGAAGGGAAAAAGAAGGGAAGGATTATTAAAAAGAAAAAGAAGTTTTTGAGTAGAGATAGGGATGGACGTTTCATGCTATCGAGCAAAAAAAATCGGTCAGGTTACCTACTTTTCAAATAAAAAAATGGAGATGAGTTGGAAAAGGAATTGTTTTCAGGGACGAGGCGAAAGGACCATTCGGTAAAGACGTAAGGAAAGAAGGGAGGCAACGCAGGCTAGTCCTATAGCAAGGCCGATCCAGATTCCTTGAGCCCCTATCCTCAAAGCGAATGCGAGTAAAGCAGAGAGTGGTAGAGCAAGGAACCAGTAAGCGAGATAAGTTATTAACATTGGGATGCGGACGTCTCCCATTCCGCGAAGGGCTCCCACAGAGACAATTTGGGTTCCATCGAAAAGTTGGAATATTCCGACTATAACAAGGAGATTAGAAGCCAAGTTAACGACTTCGTAGGTTTGCAAGAACCATGAAGAGATTTGCCTGGCGAATACGAAAAAGATTACGGCAGAGAGTGACATAATAAAGAGGGAAAAGAAGAGACCGGATGCTGCGACAGGCAGGAGTTTGTGGTTTTGACGGCTCCCGAAAATTTGGCCGATTCTTACGGTTAATGCGTGAGAAACGCCAAGTGGGATCATGAAGGAAGTGCCGGCGCAAGTTAGAGCGATTTGGTGGGCAGCAAGAGAAACCGAACCCAGCCACCCCATCATTAGCCCTGCGAAGGAGAAAGCTCCAACTTCTGCAATGACCTGTAGCCCGGAAGGTAGGCCTATTCGGAACAGGGTTGGGATGTGCTTAAAAATCCTAAGAAACAACTCTTTAGAGGGAAATGATTTCAGACTTAGCAAGAAGGCGCGGAAGTGAGGAACTGCGAAGATTATCAAAATTAGCAAAATCATACTGGCCAATCGGCTTAGGAACGTGGCCAAACCTGCGCCGGTAAGTTCTAAAGGGATTACTCCTAAGTTGCCGTAAATAAATACCCAGTTTAAAAAGACATTCAATAGGACGCTGGTCAAAGTTACCCAAAAAGGGAGCCAAGGACGTAAAACTGACTCGGCAAAGGATTTTGCAGAGGTAAAAATCAAAGTGGGGACAATTGAAGCAGCAACGAAAATCAAGTAGGTCTTGGATTTGTTTACAACTTCGACAGGTTGGCCAAGGAATTGATAAATTGGAAGTAAAGCTATAGCAACGAAACTTAGGAGGAGTCCGCAAAGCAAAGCGAGAAGCCCACCTGCGAGGAGAACCTCGCCGACTTCTTCTTTTCTCCCTCCTCCAAATGCTTGTGAAGCAAGGACAGAGACGGATGACATGACCCCGTATCCAAAAACCAAAAAAACAATCAGGACGTTATTTGCAAAGGCACATGCTGCCAATGGGGTAACTCCGAGGGGGCCAATCATTAGATTGTCTGCCCAACTGAGGAGCATTTGCCCGATTAAACCTGCAACCATTGGTGCGGAAAGCCGAAGTGTCGCCGGTATTTCTAGTATTATCTCTTGAAGGTCGAATTTTCTTTTCAGCAGTTTGGGCAAAATTTAGTTGTTTGTTTTATGAAAGGAGAGGGAATCGAAAATAAAAATTAGAAGCTTGAGGGAAGCTATTTCGGTTAGTGATGAGTTTCTATCGGCAGTTTGGAGTTTTTTTGGATAGTTTTTAAATGGGGAAGGTGTGGCAACAAAAACGGCTGGAACGCTTATAGAAAAACAAACTTTCAGACATAGTTTTTTAGTTGAATCGGTTTTTTGAGGCTCAAAAGGTGATGTGTTTATCTAGAAAACAAAAAGATGACATTATTGTCTATAAAATTTATTTGGGCGTGAAGAGATTTGCCTTGCAGGTAGGGAGGGAGAGTTAGTAAAAGCGCAAATGTAGACAATGCAGCTTGCAATTTTTTGGATATTTTCGGTTTTGATGTTACTGTTTGCCGGGTTAGTGGTAGTGATGCGTAATCCGGTGGCAAGTGCGTTGAGTTTGGTAATGTGTTTTATATGTCTTGCTGGGTTGTATTTTACCCTTGATGCGTTTTTCATAGGGATTATACAGATTTTGGTCTATGCGGGTGCAGTGATGGTTTTGTTTTTGTTTATTATAATGCTATTGAATTTGAAAGAGGAAGTTGCGAGGCGGTTGAAATTATCAGCCTTTTTTGGTGGTGGGCTTGTTTTGTGTGGTTTTGTCTATGCAATGGTAAAAGCTGTTATAAACTTACCGGAAGTTTGGCAAACGGCGCCCAAGCTAGAAACAGGCGGGATTTCAGATGTTGCTCGGATAGGTTTTAAGCTTTTTGAGACTTATAATATGCCCCTTCAGATAGTCGGAGTTATTCTCTTGGTTGCTACGATTGGGGTCGTTTTTTTAAGTAGTCGTCAATTGCGTTAATCTAAAAAACTATATGGATATTGCTAATTTTGCCGAAGCGTCAGCGACTCTAGGGCACTATTTGATAGTCAGTGGGTTGCTCTTTGGGATTGGATTGATGGCGGTTTTGCTAAGGAGAAACATCATTATTTTGTTCATGGGTGTGGAAATGATGCTGAATGCGGCAAATTTGAGTTTAGTGGCTTTTTCGCGTTTTCATCCTGTTGGAGGTGGACCGGCCGTTGATTCACAGGTCTTTTTGTTTTTTATAATTACGGTAGCTGCTGCGGAAGTTGCGATTGGGTTAGCGATAATAGTGGCACTTTATCGAGCGAAGCAAACAATGCACGTGGAGGATTTGGATAGTTTAAGATTTTAGTAAAAAAGCGTATCGAATGATGATTGCAGCGATTCCATGGATATTGTTGCTTTCCCCCTTAGTTGGGTGTGTGTTAATTTTATTTTTTGGAAGAGCAAGTAAGTTGTTGAGTTCTGGGATTGGGATTTTTTGTGCTGGGCTATCCCTCCTTTGCGCTTGGTTTTTGTGGTTAAAAGGAGGAGTGGTAGAAGTTCCCTCCTTTCCTTGGGTTGATTATACTTCGTTTGGAAAGCAGTTTCGGATCTCTATTGGCTTTTTGTTGGACGATTTAAGTTTGCCGATGTTGGTAGTTGTAACGACAGTGGCCTTTTTGGTTTTCATCTATTCTGTAGGTTATATGGCTCAAGAGGAGGGATATTGGAGGTATTTTGCGGGGTTATGCTTGTTTTTGTTTTCCATGTTAGGGATTGTTGTGGCGGAGAATTTTGTCATGATGTTTCTGTTTTGGGAGCTTGTTGGAGTTAGTTCGTATATATTGATTGGGCATTATTTTCGTAGGGATTCGGCAGCGGATGCTGCCAAGCAGGCTTTTACAGTTAACCGTGTGGGGGATTTTGGTTTTCTACTGGGAATTCTATTGATCTGGCTTTATTCAGGGACTTTTTCGTTTAACGATTTGAAAGGCAAAGCTCAAGTTATTACTGATGCAGCGCCGTGGTTATTAACTACTGGTTTGGTATTGGTGTTTCTTGGGACTGTGGGGAAATCTGCACAGTTTCCTCTGCATGTTTGGTTGCCGAATTCGATGGAAGGTCCTACCCCTGTTTCCTCATTACTGCATGCGGCAACGATGGTTGCTGCTGGTGTTTATATGCTAGCCCGGATTTTTCCTGCTTTGTCACTTTCACCGATTGCTCTGGAGGTAGTAAGTTGGGTTGGAGGTATAACATGTTTTCTGGCTGCGTTAATGGGGACACAACAGAATGATATTAAAAGAATTTTGGCTTATTCCACTATATCGCAATTGGGTTACATGGTAATTGGGATATCAGTGGCAACTGCTTCAACAGTTGCGGTTTTCCATTTATTTACGCATGCGTTTTTTAAATGTCTTTTATTCTTGTGTGCTGGTTCTGTTATTGTTGGAATGCATCATGAGCAGGATATTTGGAAGATGGGATCTCTAAAAAATAAAATGCCATTGACGTTTATCATGATGGGGATTGGAACTTTTGCTTTGGCAGGTGTTCCTCCTTTTAGTGGTTATTTTAGTAAAGATTTAATTTTGGAATGGGCATGGATAAAAGGGACACCTGTTTTTTGGTTTGGTGCTATAACAATAGCTCTTACAACTTTTTACATATTTCGTTTATTTTTTGTTGTTTTTTTGGGTCCACCGCGTTCTGACGAAGCGAAACATGCACAAGAATCTCCTAGAGTTATGCTCCTACCGATGTTGATATTGTCAATTTTGTCTTTGACTGTTGGGTGGCCATTTATTGGGCACTTTTTTATTCAGCCTGTGCATCCAGAACATGTTCCATTATTTTTGCGTTTCATTCTTATAGGTTTTTTGGCAGTTGGGGCACTTGTTGCTTATCTTCTATATGCTAAGGGACCTTTGAAAGATCCTATACAAGTTGCAGTATTTGAAAATCGGTTTTACATAGATAATTTTTATGATTGGTTAGTGAAAGAAATACAGGGGCGATTTGCTGGGATTTGTGCTTTTGTTGATCGTTGGGTTGTTGATGGGTTTGTAAAGATTGCCTCAGGATGTGTTTGGCTTTTCGGTTTTTGCTTGCGTATGTTGCAGGTTGGGAATATTCAAGCTTATGCTTTTTATTTTGGAGCTGGGATTTTGTTAATTTTCTTTTTACTTTTGAGTAAATGAGCCCGTTGGTTTTTCTCATATTGCTATTAATATTAACATCAATTTTCTGTTATTTAAGTCCGGCTTCTGCACGTAGAACAGCATTTATGGGTTCTGCTCTACAGTTGATTCTTTTTTTGAGTTTGTTGCTTATTTATCTGTTCCGAGTAGAAGATGGAGCGGAAGTATTTTATGGTTGGAAATGGGAGTTGTTGCCAGAGTTAGGAGTAGTGATGGGATTAGGGATGGATGGTTTTTCAGCAATCATGCTCCTTTTGGCGACATTGGTTACGTTTGCGGCAGTTTGGGCCACACCTGCTCCTGAGAGATCTGTAGGTTTTTACTATGGGAATTTGTTCCTCATAGCAGCAGGTGTTGTTGGTGCATTTGCTTCGACTGATCTCCTGTTTTTCTACCTTTTCCATGAGTTGGCATTGATACCTACTTTTTTAATGATTGGGATTTGGGGAACAGGTGATAAACATCGGGTTGCGTGGAAAGTAACAATTTATCTTGCACTAGCAAGTTTTGTTTTGCTAATTGGAATTTTGGGACTTTATATTAATCTGCCGGAGATTTCCCGGACATTTGGAATGAGGGAGCTAGTTGATTTGGCGAACAGTGGAGTTTTACAAACTCCGGATTGGGTTTTTGTAATGCTGTTTTTGGGGTTTGGAGCGTTGGTTTCACTTTTTCCGTTTCATACATGGGCGCCTGGTGCGTATGCGTGCGCTCCTTCATCTGTAGCAATGCTGCATGCTGGGGTTTTGAAAAAGTTTGGGTTGTATGGTTTACTGCGGGTTGTTTTGCCAATTTTTCCGCATGAGATGCAAGAGTATGGGCATGTTCTTCTGATTTTAATATTAGGGAATATTTTCTTTGTTGGATATGCGACAATGGCACAAAGGAGATTGGATTGGATGCTGGGCTATTCGAGTGTGATGCACATGGGGTATATCTTTTTAGGGATTGCAAGTGCTATGGTCCCTTTTGCTGGAGGGGGAGGGAGTTATTATTTAAATCCTTTAAGTTTAGGTGGTGCGGGCATACTTATGTTTGCTCATGGGATTTCGATTGCGATACTTTTTGCGCTTAGTGGGCAGTTGCGAAGAAGGACAGCCACCTTAGAATTTTCAGAACTTGGGGGAATGGGTAAGACGATGCCCGCATTTGGTTTGTTGATGGGGATGGGGACGTTTGCTTCCATTGGGCTTCCAGGCTTTGCTAATTTTTCTGGAGAGTTGCTTGTCTTTTTTGGTGCATTTGGAAGTGGAGGAGCTCAATTTTTAAATTTTTACCAAATTGCTACTGCGATTGCAGTTTGGGGAGTTGTTGTGAGTGCAATCTATGGTTTACGTGCTTATCGTTGGACTTGCTTCGGTGAGACACCAGAAAGATGGGTTGGCTCTAATGAATTGGTCGATTTGAGAGGTCGAGAAAAATTTGCGATTTGGATATTAGTAGTTTTCTCACTTCTTGTTGGGTTCTGGCCTCAAGGATTTCTGAAACTATTGATTCCTGCATTACTTGCACAATGAATCCGATTTTATTGGAAGCAGTCCTCGTTTGTTATGCTTTTCTTCTCCTTTTGGTTGAAGCATTTAACAGCAGGATGCCGCGTCGTTATTTTGGGTGGGCTGCTGTAGTTGGAACTACAGTTGTTTTTTTCATGACTTTTTTTGTGGATTCTTCGAAGATGAATCCTGAAGCTGGGTATTACGGGTTCTATGCAGCCGACACATTGGCAATCCTCTTCAAGCGTTTTATTTTGCTAGTTAGTGTTTGTGTTTTAATAATGGCGATAGAGTTTGCTCCAGTTTTAGTTCGTTACTTGCCTGTAGAAAAACCGGATGCTGGGAGTGGGGAGATGTATTCTTTGGTATTGTTTGCATGTGCTGGGATGATGTGGATGGCATCGGCTCAAAATTTCGTGATGATTTTTGTCTCTGTGGAGCTTGTGACAATTACCTTTTATGTGATGGTTGCCATGATGAGAGGTAATCGAGCATCGCTTGAAGCAGGGATAAAGTTTTTAATTTTGGGAGCGATTGCGACTTCACTTAATGTATATGGAATAGCATGGATATTTGGAACATTAGGGACAACTGAATTGCCAGAGATAGGGGCAATTTTGCAATCCATAGATTCAAGTTTGTTTCCGTCTTTGTTGTTTGGATTTGGTTTAATTTTTGCTGGGATAAGCTTTAAAGTAGCTGCATTTCCATTTCAGTTTTGGGTTCCGGATGTTTACCAGGGAGCTCCAACACCTGTGACAGCATTTCTTTCTGTTGGTTCCAAAGCTTCTGCGTTTGTTGTTTTGATGCGTGTTTTAGAAAGTATGTTAAGTAATTCTGAGCTAAGCTCCAAAATTCTGTTTATGTTGTCGTTAGTTGCTGGCGTTACGATTTTAATGGGGAACCTTTCTGCGATTCCTCAAACGAATTTTAAGCGTCTTTTAGCGTATTCCAGTATTGCGCATGCTGGTTATTTGCTGATGGGAGCAGCGAGTATTGTGTCAGGGAATTCTGGGCCGGCAATTGCTTATTATTTGATGGCTTATTTGATTTCGAACATGTTAGCTTTTGGGGTATTGCTTGTTGTTGGTAAATCTACAGGTAGTGATGAGTTAGTTCATTTTAATGGGCTAGGAAAAAAATCTCCTTGGTTAGCTACAGCTCTTACCTTAGCAGTTCTAAGTTTAGCTGGTTTGCCATTTACAGTTGGTTTTTTTGGTAAGTTTTTTATTTTTTCCTCGGCTCTTCAGGCGCAGCAGTTTATATTAGTAGGAATTGGAATATTAGGAATCGGTTGTGGATTTTATTATTATCTTAAGGTGATACGGGCTATGTTTTGGTTGCCTGCGAGTAAAGAACAATCCATCTCTAGTCCGATTGAAATTTCTAAGCCTTATGCAGTTATGTTAATTTTACTATCAATATCACTAATTATTTTTGGAGTTTATCCTGAACCTATCTTCAATTTAATCCCTTAAATATTTAATATATATAAATAGATTTATAATCTTTTATATTTTATTTATTATTTTAAAAAAGACAGGCTTTACTCAAAATCTTAGGGGTGTAAAAACAGAAAAGGGATACTTGGTTCTGGTTGTTGATGAGGAAAGCGCCAAAAGCTTTGGAACGTATTTGATTCCTAAGGAAGCGCAAATTATCTCTGAAAAAAAAGCGTTGTTTTTTTTGGTAATACGATAGAGGTAATTTTTCCAAATGTAAGTGATTTTGTTAAATATCCGAAGAAATGGAGTGATGAACAATTACTTGCCAGTTATTTTTTAATGAGACAACGTAAGTTGGCTGCAAGCACAAGAGATTCGGTGACAGTGTGTAATGAAAAAAGCTTTATGCTTAAGGGTGGAACCAAATATCGCTCAGCAACTTTTATATATTATAATCAGAAGGGATGTAAAATTGAGGAACAAGTTTATGGTCGTGTTCCGGGTGATAAATTTATGGTAGTGATTATTCAGAAAAGCGAAGCTTCGACTTTTATTGCAGAAAAAAAACTAGCCCAACAAATTTTACAATCTTTTCGTTACTTGTAGTTAAGTAACGGAATCGTTAGTTGGGTAAGTTGGGATTAATTACAGATTTTGGACTAAGCCGTTGTTTATTTTAGGATGGTTTGAGTGATTTAAGGATTTGCAAAGTTTTTGGGTCTGGTTGTCCTTGAAAGAAGGTTTGAAGAGCGGTTTGGAGTAGAGAGGAATGTTGAGGAGAAGCAACTTGTAAGAAGAGGGTAAGGGATGAGCGAAGTTTCAAAGCATCAATATGGCCAAAAATATTTTCTATAGGCAAATGGGAGTGTTTCAGCAAAGCTTCTACACATTGTAGATATCGTTTACCGAGAATTGGATGATTAAGAAACTCTTTGGCTTCCTCTAGGGAACGGATTGCAAACTTTTTTGACATTTCGCTAGAACCTAAGCCGTGGATTTGAGGAAAAATAAACCACATCCAGTGAGTGGTTTTCCTGCCGTTGGAAATTTCTGCAAATGCGTGTTCAAATACATTGTTTTGTGCAATGAGGAAACGGTCGAGATGAGTTTTGTGAAACTCGTGAGGTAGCTCTGGCATTGCAGTCTTAGCATTGCAGTCTATGATTACATCGTCACTGGGACTGGTTCGACTTTCCAAATGTCTTTTGCATATTCACGTATGGTTCGGTCACTTGAAAATTTGCCCATCCGGGCTGTATTTAAAATTGCCATTTTTGCCCAGCGAGAGCGATCTAGGAAAGCCGCATCAACTTTTTGTTGGGTGTCACTATAGGAGCGGAAATCAGCAAGAACTAGATAGGGATCGTGATAAACGAGATTGTCGCGAAGGGGGCGGAGAGTGCCTGGAGGATCGTTAGGGGTAAAGTAGTTTGATCCGACCCAGTCAACGACGGCACGAAGTTCTTCATCGGATCGGTAAAAAGCTTCTGGGTTGTAGCCATTCCGGAGGATAAGATTTACTTCCTCAACGGTTAGCCCGAAGATGAAGATATTTTCTGGACCGACTTCATCGCGGATTTCGACATTAGCACCATCAAGTGTGCCGATTGTTATAGCGCCGTTTAGGGCGAGTTTCATATTGCCGGTTCCCGAGGCTTCTTTGCCGGCGGTGCTGATTTGTTCGGAAAGGTCGGCAGCAGGGATAATTCGTTGGGCTAGGGAGACCCTGTAGTTAGGCAGGAATGCGATTTTGATTTTATCTTCGATGCGTTTGTCTGCATTGATGCAAGCTGCAACAGAGTTGATGGCTTTGATAATTAGCTTAGCCATTTCGTAGCCTGGAGCAGCTTTAGCAGAGAAAATAAATACACGAGGGACGATTTGGAGATTAGGATTTTGGAGCAGGCGACGATAAAGTGCGAGGATATGCAAGAGGTTTAAATGTTGGCGCTTGTATTCGTGAAGACGCTTGATTTGGACGTCAAATAATGAGTTAGGATCAACGACAAGTCCGCATTCTTCCTTTATAATTTTTGCCAAATCAACTTTGTTGGCATGCTTCACGGCCATGAAGTCGTTTTGAAATTGAGGGTCGTCAGCCCATTGTTCCAGCGCGCGGAGACGTTCAAGGTCTTTGGGCCACGCATCGCCAATTTTAGAGGTGATTAGAGAACTAAGGCGTGGGTTGCAAGAAAGGAGCCAGCGGCGAGGAGTTATTCCGTTTGTTTTGTTGTTGATTTTGCCAGGATAAAGCTCATTGAATTCAGGGAAAAGTTGTGTTTTGAGGAGTCGAGTATGTAACTCAGCTACTCCATTAACAGACATGCTGCCTACTACAGCTAAATGAGCCATGCGAACCATTTTAGGGTCGCCTTCTTCGATGAGAGAGAGCTTTCGAATTTTGTCAATATCACCTGGCCATTTTTGAGCGACTTGTTTAAGAAAACGGTCATTAATATCATAGATGATTTGCAAGTGTCGCGGGAGGACTTTATTCATTAACCCTACGCTCCACTTTTCCAATGCCTCAGGGAGGAGCGTATGGTTGGTGTAAGCGAAGGTTCTAGTAGTGATGTCCCAGGCTTGATCCCATGGCAAACGATATTCATCCACAAAAATTCGCATGAGTTCTGCAATTGCGATAGAGGGGTGTGTGTCATTGAGTTGAATAACAACTTTTTCTGGGAAAGCGTCCCAAGAACGGTTATTTTTATGGAAGCGACGGATTATGTCTTTGAGGGAACAAGCTACAAAGAAGTATTGTTGGACGAGGCGCAGTTCTTTGCCGCTTTCAGTTGCATCGTTAGGATAAAGGACTTTTGAAATTGTTTCGCTTGCGTTTTTTTCACGGACAGCTTCCTCGTAACCACCACGGTTAAAAGCTTGGAAATCAAAATCATGGGATGCGCGTGATTCCCATAAACGAAGGAAATTGGTCGTGTTTGTTTGGTATCCACCGATTAGGATGTCGTAAGGAATTCCAACAATTTTTTTTGTGTTAACCCACCGTGGGACGGAATTTCCGCGGTCATCGAAGACTTGTTCAACGTGTCCGTATAGTTGAACTTCGGTTGTATATTCCGGACGAACAATTTCCCATGGAGTTCCATAAGTCATCCAAGCATCGGGTAACTCCACTTGATAACCGTTGTGAAATTCCTGTTTGAAGAGGCCATATTGGTAGTGAATACCATAGCCAATAGCTGGGATGTCGAGAGTTGCCATTGAATCGAGGAAACAAGCGGCAAGGCGACCGAGACCGCCGTTTCCGAGCCCCATATCATATTCTTCATTTCGCAATTCTTCGATATCGAGCCCTAATTCTTCTAGAGCTTGTTCAACTTCTTTGAGGACGCCAGCGCTGTAAAAATTATTCATAAATAAGCGCCCCATTAGAAATTCCAGCGAGAGATAATAAACACGACGCACATTTTGGAGAGTATGAACGGTTTGAGTAGCAATCATCCGTTCTACAAGGATGCTATGAACTGCTTTGCTTGTTGCAATCCACCAATCTCGCTTAGTAGCGGAAGCTGAGTCCCTTGCCAGTGCGATTTTTAATTGGCTCAAAATCAGAGCCATTAAACCTTCTTTGGATTTGTCGAGTGGTGGGGCATCTTTCATACTGAAAAAAGCTTACCTTTTGGTTTTTTTTTCGCGAGAGAAAAGATTTAATTAAGTTTTATTAAGCAAAAGGAGTATAAAAAGGAGCTGGCAGTAGTTTCTGTAAATTAGGGAAAATTTCAGTAGGAATTCGATGTTGTTGTTTCTTTGGTGAGTTTTTCGTTTCGCTTTTATTAAAATAAGACTTTATTATACATAATACTAAAAGATTAATTTAATAAATATTATTATGGATATTAAAATAAAAAAACTAAGTTATCGAGGGTAATCCGAGGATTTTGCGAGCTGTATTTGTTTTTTTGATAGCATGATCCAAATTATATCCGAGAATGGTGAAGTGTCCCATTTTGCGTCCAGTCCTTGGTTGATCTTTCCCATACAAGTGGAGCTTAAGACAAGGTTCATTAAGAAGTTCTATCCAGTTTGGACTTTTTTCCTGATGCCAAAAATCTCCTAGTAAGTTGACCATAACAGCAGGTCGGAATTGTTCGACAGACCCTGGAGGAAGATTGCAAATAGCGCGGATGTGTTGTTCAAACTGACTGCAGAAACAAGCGTCGAATGTAAAATGGCCGCTGTTGTGGGGTCTTGGAGCAAGCTCGTTGACAAGTAATTTTCCGGAAGGTTCGAGAAACATTTCAACAGTCAACAAGCCAACTACGCGGAGATGATGAGCAATTTCTATGGCTAGATTTTCGGCTTTTTGAGCGATTTCTGGGGAGAAACGACCAGGGGAGATTGAAGTATCTAGGATATGGTTGCGATGCAAATTTTCGATTGCACCAAATGCAACCGTTCGTCCGTCCTGCCAACGAGCACATATCACAGATAATTCGGCTGAAAAATCAATCCATCTCTCCAAAATACCTTTTTTCCCGCCCATTTTTTTCCAAGCCTCGACTGCATCGAATTCTTTTTCCAAACGAACTTGACCTTTTCCATCATATCCAAATTCAGAACTTTTGAGGCAGGCAGGAAAAGGGAAATCGTTTGCAGCAATGGATAATTCTGTCACGTTATTGAGGATTAGAAAATCTGCGCAGGGGAATCCATTGGACTTGAGAAAATTTTTTTCTTTTTCTCTATTTTGAGCTATTGCGAGGACGTCAGGTGATGGCGAAACTCGAACTCCTTTTTCAACTAGGTCACAAAGTGGTCGGGTTGAAATGTTTTCGAATTCATAAGTGATGACATGACAACCCTGTGCGAATTTTTGGATTAGTTCTAGATCATCGAAATGTCCAATATAGGCTTCATCAGCGACTTGTGCTGCTGGAGCGTTTCTTTGAGGGTCAAAAATACGAACGTAGTAGCCTAATTTTTTTGCCTCGATTGCCAACATGCGACCAAGTTGGCCGCCGCCGATGATTCCGATAGTTGCTGGAGGGGGAATGGACAAGGTTGTATTGGGAGTTTTCGGAATGATTTGATTTGGATTCATTTCACTAAAGAGAATGGAAAGATTGATTTATTGGATAGCATTGGTGTTGGTTAAAGTTTTGCAGATTTTGCCTGCAAGAGTTTGTGATCAGGTAGGGCAGGCTGTTGGCCTTTTGGCTTGGTGTATTATGCCTGGTTATCGTGGATTGGTTTGTCGAAATATGGAAGTTGCTTATGGAGAGCATAAAACCAGGAAGGAGATCAACAAGCTTTGCTTGGAACATTTTAGAGCTTTAGGGGCAAATCTAGCCGGAGCAGCGCATTTTTTTGGAGCAAAGGAGCAAGAGATACGATCTCATACACAACTGGAAGGCATTAATTTTTTGCTTGAAGCGCATAGGAAAGGGCGAGGAGTTGTTCTAGCTATTAGCCATATTGGGAATTGGGAAATGTTTGCACAGGCGTGTTTTTATGTTCCTCAAGTAAGGTTCGGAACAATCTATCAGCGAATCCATAATCGTTACCTTGACAACTGGTTAACTAGGATAAGGCAGAAAAGAGGGGTGAGGACCTTCGAACGCCGAAGCGGGCTTAATGAAGCGGTAAAATTTTTAAAAAGTGGGGGTGTTTTGGGGGTGTTAGTGGATCAGCATGCTGGAGACTCTGGATTATGGACTCCATTTTTTGGGAAACTTGCTTCTACATCCCCCTTAGCAGCTGTTCTAGCCACGCGGACTGGGGCTTCGGTTGTTCCTGTGGCAGTATTTCGCTCAGGGTGTGCATTTTGGCGGATTTGTGTGTGGCCAGAAATTCCGGCAAATTGTTCTGTTGAGGAATTAACAGCTAGAATAAATAGAGTTTTGGAAGAGCAGATTTTGGTCTCTCCTAGGGATTGGTTTTGGGTTCACAATCGGTGGAAGCTGCCACGGCCCCACTTCCTCCTGGCAAATGTTAAGCGGGGTATTTACTATTCTCCTTCAAAAAATTTTGAGAAATTGCAGAAACTAAGGATTTTGATACGGACGAGCAACTGGCTTGGGGATGCTGTGATGAATGTGCCTGCAGTGCGGGCAATTCGAATGGGGCGTCCGGATTTGCACATTACAATTTTATCTCCCGAAAAACTTGTTGAATTTTGGAAAGAAATTCAGGCGGGTGATGAGGTGTTGGGAATTCCTCAAAGTTGGGGAGCCTTAAGGACTGGAATTTACTTGAGAAGATATAAATACGATGTAGCTATCGTTTTCCCGAATTCATTTAGGACAGGGCTGGAAGTTTTTCTTGCGGGAATACCTAGGAGAGTTGGTTACCGTGGTTATTGGCGTTCTTGGTTCCTTAATCAAATTGTTCGTGAGAGGAAGGTGGAGGCTAGTTGTCGTCCCGAGCATCATTGTATGCGGTATTTAGAATTGGCCAAGCAACTTGGAGCACCCGAATTCCCGCTAGAGAGTTTAGTTCCAGAAAGTGTAAAAATAAGTGAGCTGTGGCTTGGGGTTTGTCCGGGTGCAGAGTATGGGCCCGCAAAACGTTGGCCTTTAGAGCGGTTCCGAAAAACTATGGAAATTTTGACGACTGAAATTGGATGTAGATGGAAAGTTTTTGGTCTTGAGAAAGACCGTTTGCTTGGCGAGGAGCTTGCCAAAGGCTTCCCAGGTGTTGTTGAAAATCTTTGTGGCAAAACAAGTCTCCAAGAATTGATGAATCAAATCCGAACTGTTTGTCTTCTTTTGACAAATGACACGGGGACAATGCATTTAGCATCCCTATTAGGGGTGCCGGTTGTTGCAATTTTTGGTTCGACTTCACCGGAATTAACTGGACCCATTGGTGGAAAATGTCGAATTTTGAGGAAGAGAGTTGAATGTTCTCCGTGTTTTCGACGGGAGTGTCCGCTAGATTTTCGTTGTATGACATCCCTTCACCCAGAGGAAGTAGCTATAGCAGTAAAAGAAATGATAAGTAGTTGTTCTGTTTTGGCTTGAAGTTAATTTAGGATTTAGAAATTGACGGTTCTATTAAAAGTTACAATATAAGAGAAAAAATATTAAGCGCTAACTGCTGGCCAAACTAGAAACCGGGATCCAATTATGTCAGAACCGAAAAAAGAAACTGTCCGCATAGTTCTACCACCCAAAAAGGATAACAAGCCTGTTGTGGCCAATCCTCGAGAGACGGTAATGCTAAATTTACCACCTCGCCCCAAGTCGCCAACTCCACCGGGAGCTAAACCAGCAGTTCCGCAAGCGGCAAGTGCTCCTCCAACTCCTCCTCCCTCTGTTTCTGTTCCTGCTCCTCCAAAGCCGCCAGCTCCTCCCCCTGCTCCCCCTTCTCCTCCTGCTCCATCATCAGGTGTAACTTTAACTAAACCACCAGGAGTTCCACTTCCTCCATCGCCTCCTGTTCCGCCGAGTGCGAGTGTGCCCAAACCACCAAGTGTTCCTCCCCCTCCTCCGGGAATGCCCAAACCACCAGTGTCTCCTTCTGCACCGGTAACTGGTTCTGTGCCGTCACCACCGCCAGCTTCTGCAGAGTTGCCTAAGTCATCGGGAGCACCACCTGTTGCTCCCGCTCCTTCTACCCCTAAACCACCAGTAGCTCCACAACCTCCATCTGGCATTGCTCCACTACCTTTAAAGCCCGAGCCTAAAAAGGAGACTGCAAAGTTGCCTGAAGCTCCAGTGCCATCATCTGGTTTGCCACAGGCTTCTGTAAGTGCGCCAAAACCTCCCACTCCTCCTTCTGGGCTAAAGTCTTCTCCTCCACCAACTACTCCAGCAAAGGGGGCGGCTACAACTTCAACAGGTTTGCCTCTTGTTGCTCAAGTGGATAGCCCTGCGATGCCATTAATTGCCATGCTTATCTCTTTGGTGGCATTTGCAATTCAGCTTTGGATTTATATGACGTAATTTTATTAAGTTAAAAGCAAAATATTGTTTAAAGTACAAGTTAATCTAGAAATTTATGTCAACTGGTAATGTTCTCGAGGTAACGGAATCGGAATTTGCTGATATAGTCCTGCAATCTTCAATTCCGGTTTTAGTGGATTTTTGGGCTCCATGGTGTGGGCCATGCCGTCAAATTGCTCCATTGATTGAAGATATAGCTAAACAATATGAAGGGAAACTGAGGGTTGTGAAAGTAAACGTTGATGTTTCACCTAAATTGGCAACAGAATATGGAATTAATGCAATCCCTGCTTTGTTTATTTTCAAGGGGGGAGAAGTTCATTCCAAGTCGGTTGGTTTGGGATCGCGTGCAGAGTTAGTTCGCCGAATAGAAGCCACATTCGGGTGAGATGTTTTTGGTTTTGTGGTAAAGGAAAGCACTTTTGATTTAGAAGAAAGTCCGGCAATTCTTGCGCTGGAAGATGGGAGGGTTTTCGAAGGAATATCTTTTGGGGCGAAGGGGACGGCGACAGGCGAGGTTTGTTTTAATACTTCGATGACTGGCTATCAGGAAATTCTCACTGACCCTTCTTATCGTGGGCAAATAGTTACAATGACGTATCCTGAAATTGGGAATTATGGTGTTAACAGCATTGACGAAGAATGTGATTGCCCACAGGTTCGCGGGTTTGTAATTGCTGAGCTTAGTCCTATTGTTAGTAGTTGGCGTGCAACGGAATCCCTTGATTCGTATTTGCGTCGGCACTCAATACCGGGTATTCGTGGAGTGGATACACGTGCATTGACTAAACATCTGCGAAAATCCGGAGCTATGCGTGGTTGCATTACAAGTGATTTTTTGGATAAGAAAATGGCAATACAAATTGCCCAGGAATGCCCACCTATGGAAGGTGCTGATTTTGTGCGTGATGTTACTCCTGCTTGTGCTACTGACTGGGATTTTGATTCTTTAGCTAGTAGAAAATGGCTTCAAAAAAAGTATTTTTTTGACAAAGAAGTCCAATTTGATGAAGTAGGAAATTGCTTTGAACCTTTGTCACCAGTTCTCTTTTTTGTTGTTGTTTTGGACTTTGGAGTTAAGAGAAACATTCTGCGATTATTGAGACAAAACGGGTGTAAGGTTAGACGAGTTCCATCAACAACAAGTGCCGAGGAAATATTATCTCTTAACCCTGATGGAGTTTTGCTGTCGAATGGACCTGGCGATCCTGCTGCATTAACCTATGCGCACAAGACTATTCGCGAATTAGTTGGCAAAGTCCCAATTTTTGGTATTTGTCTTGGTCATCAGCTCCTTGCACTTGCACTTGGTGGGCGGACATTCAAGTTAAAATTTGGCCATCGGGGGGCAAATCATCCTATTCTAGATACAACGACAAAAAAAATTGCTATTACTTCTCAGAATCATGGGTTTGCTGTTGATCCAAACTCTCTTCCTCCTGAACTAGAGATTACTCATTGGAATTTAAACGACCATACTGTTGCTGGCTTGCAGCATCGCAAGTTTGCTGCTTTTAGCGTCCAATATCATCCAGAAGCATCACCAGGCCCTCACGATTCCGAGGATTTGTTCCGTCGGTTTATTGAATCGGTTCGGCAGGAAAAAAAAAGCAAAGGACGTAAATTTTATGGCTAAGCTCACTATTATTTTACCGGACGGCAATAGTTTATCTCAGGAGCTAAATGAAGAAAAAACAACAATTGGCCGTCTTGCAGACAATGATATCCAAATTGAGGATAGTTCAGTTTCGAGTCATCACGCTGAGATACTAATGAGCGGATCTAGTGTTCTACTTCGGGACTTAAATTCTACAAATGGCACGACTGTAAATGACAATCCTATTTCTGAATGTATTTTAAGCGATGGTGATAAGATTCGTTTTGGGAATGTGAGTGTTATTTTCTCAAGCGATGAGAAAGAGGATAAGGGAGTTGCTACTGCTGATTCTGCTTTGATCGAACTTGTGCCTGGAAATTTTTCTATTAGACCAATAGATTTTGTTTCTACATCTCCCTTTCCAAAAATTGGAGAAAAGAAGAACACATTGCGCACAGCAGCTTTAATCGTTGCGGCAGTTTCTTTGATTCTTTCTGCAATTTCGATTATTTGCACATTTACAATTTTGAGCTTACCAGAGTTTCCAGTCCCTTAGTTGAAGTAAAGGCTAGCTAAATTAGAAAATTCGTGTTAGCAAAACGTGTTATTCCTTGCTTGGATGTTAATAGGGGACGGGTTGTAAAGGGGGTTAACTTTGTGGATTTGGTTGATGCTGGGGATCCTGTCGAATGCGCTAAAAAGTATAATTCCCAAGGTGCTGATGAGCTTGTTTTTTTGGATATAACTGCTTCTAGCGATAACCGTGAAATAATGTTGGACGTAGTAGAGCGGACTGCTTCTGAATGTTTTATGCCGCTAACTGTTGGAGGGGGGATTCGAAGCATTGAAGATTTTCGAAGAATGCTATTAGCTGGTGCTGATAAAGTAAGCATAAATACTGCAGCTATCTACAGGCCTGAACTGATTCAAGAAGCATCAAAAGCTTTTGGCTCGCAGTGTGTTGTTTTGGCTGTGGATGCTAAACGTGATAAATCAATAGGGTGGCGCGTTTATTCTCATGGTGGTAAAAGACCAACGGAATTATCCGCAATTGAATGGATCATTCGAGGCGTTGAACTGGGTGCAGGTGAGATTTTACTAACAAGTATGGATGCTGATGGGACACTAAACGGATACGATTTAGATTTAGTTCGCGCTGCAAGTGAGGCAGTTGAAGTGCCAATAATTGCAAGTGGCGGAGCAGGAAAGTTGGAACATCTAGTTGAAGTTTTACTAGAAGGTAAAGCTGATGCAGTTCTAGCAGCATCAATTTTTCATTTCGGAACTTATTCTGTTAGCCAAGTTAAAGAGTATTTAGCGTCTTACGGCATACCAGTTCGTTATTGTGAGAGATTCTCCCTTTCTTCTTGCACTTGAAAGTTAAGAGGACGACTGGGTTAAAAGGAGATATGTTTATCTAAAATGTAGACTCGTGTGCCAACACCAATTGAATCGAAGAGATTAATAATATCCCTTGAGGCCATTCTTATACAACCGAAGCTTGATGGATTTCCAAGAAGTTTTTCTTGGGGAGTGCCGTGGATATAGATGAAACGATTAAAGCTATTTTGGTTTTGTGGTTCTAAACCTTCAAGCCAAAGAATGCGGGTTACAATTGGATCACGGCCTGGTGCGTTTGGTGGAAGAATTTCACCAGTTGGTTGGCGCGATTTAAGAACTGCTCCAATAGGAAGTCCATCTCCAATTTTTTTGCGGATTCGAAGTTGACCAAGAGGTGTTGCATAACTGCCTGGTTGATCGCCAAGCCCAAACTTAGATGTAGATATCTTGTATTCAGCAATTGGTTTTCTATCACGTGTGAGGATTAGTTTTTGTTCAGGAACACTAATCCAGATTTCGTGGCGCCAATCGCCAACGCATGATGAAAGTAAACAAAATAATAACATGAAAAGTGAACGATTTGTTTTTTGGGAGAACATACTCAAATGAGGCAAAATGATTATTGGAAGAAGAAATAGATCTTAGTTATTTGCTAGGAGTTTATTATCAGTGACTTAAAATAAAAAATGGTTTGATGCAATTCTAATGCAGAAAAATATAGTTCGGCTTTTGGTGGTTTTGAAGGATTGTGATTAAAAAAAACGAATTTTTATACAAATGGATAAAATTTAGCTTATTTCGTTGCAAAAAGTTTTGCTTATTTAGCGACTTTGGTTAACCGAAAAAAATTTACTTCTTTTGAAAAGAGTAAAAAAAACTTTAGAAATACTTTTTGGATATTTATATCTTTTATATAACTTTAGTTGTAGAAATCAGATGAGATTTATAAAATTTGAGTTGTAAAAAAGACTTAAAAAATGCTTTAAAAATTAATGTTTTTGCCGAAGATAATGGCGAAATTATTTTGCACGTTATGGTTGGGCTTTACAAGTGTTCCTAACCATTTGCGGTAGCTTTATCCTGTCATTAACTACATCTCTTTTAAGGAAAAAATATTTTTGATTTATTGTGCTAATACAATTAAAAACATAAAAATAAAGTAGATAAAAAACATAAAATGAAGTATATTTTTTGTTTTATAAGTTTAATTGTTTTTAGCCCGAGTCTTAATGCAATTGAACTGCTCAATGTTTCATATGATCCAACTCGGGAATTTTATTTAGAATATAACCAAGCTTTTTCAAAGTATTGGAAAGAAAAAACCGGGGAGGAAGTCATAATTAAACAATCACATGGTGGTTCAGGTCGTCAAGCACGAGCAGTAATTGATGGATTGGATGCGGATGTTGTTACTCTTGCTTTAGCTGCTGATATTGATGCGATTGCTCAAGCTGGGTTGTTGCCAGTTAATTGGCAAAGTCGTTTGCCAATGAATAGTTCCCCCTATCGTTCCACCATTGCTTTTCTAGTAAGGAAAGGAAATCCTAAAGGAATTCACGATTGGGGGGATCTCATAAAGCCTGGCATACAAGTTATAACACCAAACCCTAAAACCTCTGGCGTTGCTCGATGGAATTTTCTTGCAGCTTGGGGATGGGCCTTAAAAAATTACGGTGAAGATGATAAAAAGGCTTTGGATTTTGTCAAAAAACTTTACAGAAATGTTCCGGTTCTTGATAGTGGAGCAAGAGGTGCAACTACTACATTTCAAGAGCGGAAAATTGGAGATGTTCTAATTAATTGGGAAAATGAATTGCTGCTAGCAATTAAACAATTTCCTGATGAATATGAGATCATAATTCCCTCTCTTAGCATTTTAGCAGAACCAGTGGTTGCGCTTGTTGACAAAAATGTTGATAGAAAAGGAACTCGGAGCGTTGCTCAAGCATATTTGGAGTATTTGTTTTCCGATGAGGGTCAAAGAATTGCAGCAAAGCATTTTTATCGTTCTAGCAACCCGGAAATCTTGGCAGAATTTAAAACGCGTTACCCCGAAATAAAAACATTTACCATAGATGAGGTGTTTGGCGGATGGAGCAATGCGACCAAAAAGTTCTTCGATGAAGGAGCAATTTTTGATCAAATATATCTTAATTAACTACAGTTTTATACTTGATTCCAATAATGTCTAATAAAAGACAAAGAATTCTTCCTGGTTTTCATTTAACGTTGGGAATTTGTTTAACATATTTAACATTATTAGTTTTTATACCATTATCAACTATTTTTATACGTTCTTCTGGATTAGGATGGGAATCTTTTTGGCGAGCGATAACAAGCCCCCAAGTAATAGCCTCATACAAAGTGACATTCGGTATTTCTTTCTTAGCATCTTTAACAAATGCATTCTTTGGCTTTATTGCTGCCTGGGTTTTAAGTCGTTATCGTTTTCCTGGTCATGGTTTTTTTGATTCAATTGTAGATTTACCATTTGCATTACCTACAGCAGTTGCGGGTATTTCTTTAACAGCATTGTATTCGCAAAATGGTTGGATAGGTCAGTTTTTATATCCATTAGGTATAAAAAGTGCATATTCATTAATTGGTATTTATATAGCTTTAACATTTGTTGGTTTCCCTTTTGTAGTCAGAACGTTACAGCCCGTAATTGAAGGATTAGATAGAGAAATCGAAGAAGCTGGGGCATCACTTGGTGCTTCACGTTGGAAAGTGTTTTGGAAAATTGTGTTTCCCTCATTACTACCTGCATTGTTTACAGGATACGCTTTAGCTTTTGCAAGAGCAATTGGAGAATATGGATCAGTGATCTTTATTTCTGGCAATATGCCAATGCGAACTGAAATTACCCCGTTAGTGATTGTAAAGTTTCTCGAAAATTATCAATACCAGCAAGCTACTGCTGTAGCTTGTGTGATGCTTGTAATCTCCTTTCTAATCCTTCTAATTATAAATGCATTACAGCATTGGTCAGTGTTGATCGGCCAAGCCAAAAATTAAAATATAGTTGATAAATTTATCAAAATTAAATGGAAGGGAATACTCGGTTTCGCATATTTAGACCACCTAAAACTAATTCTGCTACTAATGAGCCAATTTATATTCGTTTTTTACTTATTTTAATTATGTTTATTTTTTTTATTTTATTTTTATTAATGCCGCTTATTACAGTTTTTTATGAAGCTTTTAAGCATGGATTTTCAATGTATCTAAATGCTTTAAAAGATCCCTTTGCTTGTGATGCAATCATTTTAACCTTAAGTATTGCTTCAATTTCAGTTCCTTTGAACTTAATTTTTGGTTTAGCAACTGCTTGGTTAATAACAAAATTTGATTTTTACGGTAAAAGTTTATTAGTAACTTTTCTTGATTTGCCTTTTGCTGTTTCTCCTGTTATAGCAGGATTATTGTTTGTTTTATTATTTAGTCCTACTCATGGATGGTTTTCTGATATTTTACGCTTTTTTGATATACGGTTGATATTTGCATTGCCTGGAATGGTTATTGCTACTACTTTTGTAACATTACCGTTTATAGCACGTGAACTAATACCCGCGATGCAAGCTCGAGGTAATCAAGAAGAGTATGCTGCCATTACATTAGGAGCTAGCGGATGGAAGACTTTTTTTAATGTAACATTACCAAATGTCAAAGGGGCTCTTTTTTATGGTATTGTTTTATGCAATGCTCGAGCTATGGGTGAGTTTGGTGCTGTTTCTGTTGTTTCTGGTAATATTAAAGGCAAAACAAGCACAATACCGCTTTACATCGAAACTCTTTACATGGAATATAAAACACAAGCCGCATTTGCTCTATCATCATTGCTTACTCTTCTAGCTTTATTTACTTTGTTCATAAAAAAATGTATTGAGTTTAGTTACAAAAAGAGAATTTAAATTTTTAATGAGCATCCAAGCTTATAATGTTTACAAGACCTTTGGAAGTTATAAAGCACTTAAGGGAGTAAATCTTGACATACCAGAAGGTAAGCTTGTTTCATTGTTAGGGCCTTCAGGATCCGGTAAAACAACTTTATTGAGAATTTTAGCAGGTTTAGAATTTCCTGATGAGAATAAAAATACTCAAATTATATTTCATGGTGAAGATGTTACATATATCCCTGCTGGTAAACGACGAATAGGCTTTGTTTTTCAACACTATGCTTTGTTTCGCAATATGACTGTTGCTGAGAATATTGCTTTTGGTTTATCTTGTAAACCTAAACGAGAACGCCCTTCATCCGAAGAAATTCGTTATAAGGTCAATCAGTTAATTGAACTCGTTCAGTTAGAAGGTTTAAATAACCGATATCCAAGTGAGCTTTCTGGAGGTCAACAACAGAGAGTTGCGCTCGCAAGGGCATTAGCTGTTAATCCTCGGGTGCTCTTACTTGACGAACCTTTTGGTGCTCTTGATGCAAAGGTTCGTAAAGAATTACGTCGGTGGTTAAGGAAGTTTCAAGAGGATATAAAAATTACAACAGTTTTTGTTACACATGATCAAGAAGAAGCTCTGGAATTGGCGGATGTAGTTATTATTTTGAATAAGGGAGAAATTGTTCAAATAGGCTCACCACAGGAGGTTTATGATTCACCAGCTTCCCCTTTTGTGATCGAATTTCTAGGAAACGTTAATAAGTTAAAAGGTGGCTTAAATAATATACCTAATGTAATTAGAAATACAGGTATTCTTTATGTTCGTCCTCATGATGTAGATATTCAACTTCAAGTGGAGTCTGAAACGGATTATGTTTTACCTGCTATAGTTCGTCATATTTTCTCAGCGGGGAATTATGGACGTGTTGCTTTGGAAAGCCTTCCTCAACGTGAACCTTTTGAAGCAGAAATTTCACGAAATCGTCTGAGAGACTTGGACCTAAAACCAGGATTAAAAGTCTTTGTAGTTTTCCGTCATGTGAGATTATTTGAAAATGATTCAGTATATCGGGAGATAAAAATTTAATTAAAAATTTGGTTTCATTTACCGTGCGTTGATTTATAAGCGAATATTTTAAAAATTAAGTAAAATAATTTTTTAAAGACTCCATGTCAAGGGTTAAAATAATCCCTTTCGATAGAGCAAAACAGCTTTTTTCTGAGTTACGCTCTCAAGGCAAAAAAATCGTCCAATGTCATGGAACTTTCGACCTGATTCATCCGGGACATATTTATCATTTGGAAGAAGCTAAAGAGTTAGGGGATGTGCTTGTGGTGACTGTTACGGCTGAAAAATACGTGAACAAAGGACCAGGTCGTCCTTATTTTAATGATTTTTTGCGTTCTAAAAGCTTGGCAGCTTTGGCGTGTGTGGATTATGTAGTTTTGGTTCCTTTTCCTGCGGCAAAGGAGGCGATTGAGTGTGTTCAACCGCATATTTATTGTAAGGGCAGGGAGTATGAAGACCCGGAGAATGACCCCAGTGGGAAGATTCAGGAGGATGTTGCTACGGTAGAGGCTTTAGGGGGACAGGTGCGGTTTATTGGCAGTGTGGTTTTTAGTTCCTCTAAATTAATTAATCAGCATTTTGATGCGGTTCCAGAAGGGGTGAAACTTTTTTGCCAAAAGTTGGCGAGGAGCTGTTCACCAAAAGATTTTCGTAAGGAGGTAGAGAGTTTTGCAGACTTAAAGGTTTTGGTTTTGGGTGATGTGATCTTTGACCGATACACGTATGTTACCGTACAGGGGTTAACTTCTAAGAATCGTATTCTTTCGACAAGGATGTTAGATGAGGAAACCCACTCTGGCGGAGCTCTAGCAGTGTATCGGCACGTAAGGCAGTTCACATCCCATGTGGATTTTTGTTCGATTGTTGGCAGTGACCGATGGACGCACGAAATGATAGAGGGGATCGTGCCGAAGGAAAATGACCTTACTCTGTATGAAGAAGGATTCACTACTATAATCAAACAACGCTTCATTGAAGATAGTGGTGCTGGGAAAGAATTGTTAAAGCTCTTTGCTGTGAATGTAATTGATTCTGAGCACCCTGGGCGTGAGGTTGCAGATAAGTTGTTAAAAATTTTAGAAAAGAACATAAAGAAGTATGATTTAGTGATTGTGGCTGATTTTGGGCACGGAACAATGCTGGAACAGGTTCGACGATTTGTCGAAGCTAAGGCAGCTTTCATGTCATTGAATTGTCAAACGAATTCTAATAATTATGGTTTTAATGTAATAAATCGGCAGTATCGTCGAACAGACGCTTTCTCATTGGATGAAAAAGAATTAATTCTAGCCTATGGCCGCAAACAGCTACGTCATCCGGAAGATTTGATGAATTTAAAGGTTCACTTTGGTGCTGAGACAGCTTGGTGCACAAGAGGAGCCGATGAATCGATAGGTATTAGAACTGGAGAGGAACCGGTGTTTTTAATGGCAATGGAAACACGGGTTGTAGATACAGTGGGAGCAGGAGATGCTTTTTTTTCGGTTGCTTCACTTTCTGCATGCCGAGGACACTCTGCAGCATTAAGTACTTTTATAGGTCAATTGGCAGGTGCTCATGCTGTAAGGATCGTAGGAAATCGCGAACCAATATCTAAAGCTCGCTTACTTAAGAGTGGAATGACACTATTAAATTTGTAAGCCTTTAAGTTTTTCATACCATAATGAAACATATATTAGTTACGGGTGGTTGTGGATATGTGGGGACACCCCTAACAAAAAGTCTTTTAGAGGCAGGATATTCAGTAACCGTTTACGATATTCAATGGTTCGGAAATTATTTAGAACATCATTCAAATTTAAAAGTTATAAAAGGTGATATTCGCGATGTTAATAAAATTCCAATGGATGGAATTGATGTAGTCATCCATCTTGCGAACATAGCAAATGATCCATGTTCAGAAATTGACTCCAAATTGAATTGGGAAGTAAATGTCTTAGCAACTCAGTTTCTAGTTGAAAGTGCAGTTTCTCATGGAGTTAAGCAATTTATTTACGCCAGTTCAGGAAGTGTTTATGGGATTAAAGAAGAACCTGAAGTAACCGAGGAACTAAGCCTAGTTCCGATTACTGATTATAATAAAACTAAAATGGTTAGTGAAAGAATTTTGCTGAGTTATGCCGATAAAATTTGTGTAAATATTATTCGTCCTGCAACAGTCTGCGGTTATTCACCGAGGATGAGACTCGATTTAACTGTCAACCTACTTACTTTCTCTGCTTTGTATAAAGGAAAAATAACGGTTTTTGGTGGAAATCAGACTCGACCAAATATTCACATTCGAGATATGGTTAGGGTTTATCATTTCTTTTTGGAAAACGGATTTAGCTTACCAGGCATATTTAATGCAGGATTTGAAAATTTAACAGTCCTTGAGATTGCAAAGATGGTGCAAAAATATATTCCTGCTGAAATCGAGATTCTTGATTCCAATGATCCTCGCTCCTATCGTCTGTCTTCGACAAAGCTACTTTCTGCAGGTTTTGAGCCGAAGTCAACGGTTGATGATGGCATTCAGGAAATAATTTATGTGTATCGCAAAGGAAATTTGAAGGATGAAAGAATTTATTATAATATAAAAACAATGGTTGATCTAGTTAAAAAAGGAGAAATAATCTTGGTATAAACGTAATGAGTTTAATTATTAATTACAAATCATAATAAAAGTAAGGAAATAAGAATAATTCAAAGTATTTTAATGTCACATTAATTATACATTAACCTTTTTGGTGAAAACAATAGCAGCAATTTTGGTAGAGAGCAAGAAACCACTTGTTATAGATGAGGTGGAAGTTCCAAAATTACGTTTTGGGCAAGTTTTGGTTGATATCCAAGTAACAAGAATTTGTGGTTCACAGATTGGAGAAATTGATGCTGTAAAAGGGCCAGATCGTTTCTTGCCACATCTTCTTGGACATGAAGCAGGAGGAGTTGTTTTAGAGGTTGGACCAGAAGTTAATTATGTTCGGCCTGGTGACCGTGTGGTAGTTCATTGGAGAGTTGGAAATGGTTTAGAAGCCGGAGGAACAAGTTATCTTTGGAATGGCAAAAAGGTTAATGCTGGAAATGTCACAACTTTTCAGAAATTTTCAGTTGTTTCAGAAAATCGTGTAACTCGTGTTCCCGATGATACCAGTTTTGATTTATGTGCACTTTTGGCAGATACTATAACAACTGGTTTTGGGGTGATTAATAATGATGCGAAAGTGAAAATTGGTGAGAGTGTTGTAGTTGTAGGGTGTGGTGGTATTGGGTTGGGAGTTGTGCTTGGAGCTTCGTTAGCTGGAGCTTTTCCAATAATTGCTGTTGACTTAGATGATAGTAAATTACAGGTGGCAAAACGATATGGAGCAAATTATGGAATTTCGTCTAAGGAAAAAGACTTTCTTTCCGCTTCAAAGGAAATTTTGGAAGGATTCGCCGATGTAGTAGTTGACTGCACAGGGAGACCAGAAATTTTAGAAAAAGCATTTGAACTAACATCTCCGCAAGGGCGATGTATTGGCGTGGGAGTGATGCCCTTTGATCATAGGCTATGTATAAATACACTGCCATTGCATTTTGGTAAAATTCTAACTGGTTCTCATGGTGGATCTAGCAAGCCTGCCAAAGATATACCACGTTACCTAAAAATGATAAGAGCTGGAAAATTTGAAATTTCCGGTTTTGTTTCACATAAATTGCCTTTCGAGCAAATTAATCAAGGAATTGAACTAATGAGAAAAGGAAAAGTTGTTCATTGTTTGCTTTATTTTAATTAGTTTAGAGCACAGGTATTAATTTCTTTTATTTATAAACCTTTTCATTGTTTGAGTGATAATAAATGAACATATTGGTTGTTGGTAGTAATTCGTTTACGGGATCACATATGATAAATTATTTACTAAATGTAACAGACTTTAATGTATATGCTTTTTCCAGATCAAATGAGTATGATTCTTTATTTTTAGCATATCGGCATCAAAAAAAAGTAAATCTTAAGAGGTTCCATTTTTTCCAAGCTGATATCAATAAAGATTTGGAATTTATATGGAATAGAATTGAGGAGATTAAACCTCGCATTATTTTTTACTACGCAGCTCAAGGCGAAGTAAGGAATAGTTGGAAATGGCCAGAGGATTGGTGGTTAACGAATGCTCTAGGAATTGTTCGTTTTACAAATTTTTTAAAGAATTGTGATTTTTTGCAGAAATTCATAATGTGTTCAACACCTGAGGTTTATGGGAATACAAAAAGAAAAATTAAAGAATCGTTTAGTTTTGACCCCAGTACTCCATACGGAGCATCAAAACTCGCTGGTGATTTACATTTAAGGTGTTTTTTTAAGAATTATGGTTTTCCCGTAATTTTTACTCGATCATCAAATGTTTATGGTAAACACCAACAGCTTTATAGGATTATTCCAAAAACAATTATAAGTTTATTAAAAGGAATAAAAATAACTCTACATAATAATGGGAATACAACTCGTTCATTTGTTCATATTAGTGATGTATGTAAAGCTACATTACAAATAATTGAAAAAGGAAAAATAGGTGAAGTCTACCATATTGATAATTACTTGGATAAGCCAATAAAAATTAAGGAATTAGTAAGGAAAATTTGTAACATCTTAGAAAAGGATTTTGAAAAATGTGTTGAATATTCTAATGAGAATTTTGGACAAGATCAAAGTTATAAGTTAGATTGTCAAAAAATACAAAATGAGATTGGCTGGTCTCCAAAAATTAGTTTGTTAGAAGGAATTAATGAAGTAGTTAATTGGATTAACTTTAATTGGGAAAATATTAAAGATTTAAGTACCGAGTATGTTCACAAAAAATAATGTAAATTTTGATAAATATTTTTTAATTAAACAATATAATAATAATAAATTATTGGATATAAGTCATAATTATTTACAACTTCAATTTAAAAATATTGATATAATATTAGATGAGATTAGAAACTTAGTAATTCGAGGTGATTTTACTTTAGGAGAGAAGGTTCATGAATTTGAAGACAAGATTTGTAAAAGGGTTGGCTCAAAATTTTGTGTTGGTGTCGGTAGTGGAACTGATGCTATAACGCTTGGGTTGAAAGCATGTGGAGTTGGTTTCGGTGATGAAGTTATTACTACCCCTTATACATTTTTTGGAACAATTGGAGGAATATACAATTGTGGGGCTGAGCCTGTTTTTGCAGACGTGGGGACTGATTTCAATATTGACCCTGAGGAAATTGAAAAAAAGGTTACAACTAAAACCAAGGCTATCGTTCCAGTTCACTGGGCTGGTTTAATTTGTGAAATGGACAAAATAAAAAATATTGCAATTAAATATAATTTAAAAATTGTTGAAGATGCGTGTCATTGTATTGATGCTAGAAAAGATGGATTCCATGCTGGATTGTTTGGAGATGTTGGATGTTTTAGCCTGCACCCATTAAAAAACCTGAATGTATGGGGCGATGGTGGTTTTATCATTACAAATAATGAAGAAATTTATGAAAAGTTATTGCTTTTGAGAAATCATGGTCAAAAAAATAGAAATGAAATTGAAATAATTGGACATAATTCTAGACTTGATTCAATACAAGCAATAGTCGCAATTTATGTTATGGACAACCTTTTAGATAATATTACAAAAAGAAGAATTGAAAATTCTAAATATTTAACAACCAAATTAACAAATTGTATTGATAGTGAAATTATTTCTTGCCCTGTTAGTGATGGTTCGAATAAACATGTATATCATTTATATTGCTTACGAATAAAAAAGAAACGAGATGAGTTGCTGAATTTTTTATTAAACAATAAAATTGATGCTAAAGTTCACTATCCGATACCAATGCATTTGCAAAAGCCATTTATAAAAAAATATAAATTAGGCGATTTCCCAATTGCTGAAATGCTCTGTAAAGAAGAGCTTTCTTTGCCAGTGCATGAATTCATAACAGAAGAACATCTCGATACTATTGTTGAGAAAATAAGGGTATTCTTTTCTTTACATTAATGATTAATATTCCTTTTGTAGATTTGTCAAGACAGTATAAGAAATATCAACTTCAAATTAATAAAAAAATTCAGGAAGTTTTAAATAGTGGTAATTACATTTTGGGCCAGAATTTGAATTATTTTGAGCAGAACTTTTCTCATTATTGTGGTGTAAAATATTGTTTAGGTGTTGCGAGTGGATCTGATGCATTAACTCTATCTTTAAAGGCGATTGGAGTTAGTGAGGGAGATGAAGTTTTACTTCCTGCACAAAGTTTTATTGCTACTGCATGGACAGTTGTAAATTTAGGAGCTAAACCTGTCTTTGTTGATGTTGATAATGATAATAATATTGATATTAATGACTTAAATACAAAAGTAACGGAAAAAACAAAAGCTATCATACCAGTTCATTTATATGGTAAGGTTTCTAGAATAGAAGAAATAGTTAGCATAGCCAAGAAATTTAATTTACATGTAATAGAAGATTCTGCTCAAGCTGTTGGTTCTTTAAAATACGGTAAGAAAGCCGGTAGTTTTGGGGTATGTTCAGCCTTTAGCTTTCATCCTCTTAAAGTTTTACATGCTTATGGTGATGCAGGGGCTGTTCTTACAAATGATGAAAATATCTATGGTTTGATTTTAAAATTGCGTAATCATGGATTAATTAATAGAGATGAATGTGAAGTCTGGGGAATTAATTCAAGATTAGATGAAATTCAAGCTGCTATTTTAAATTTTAAACTTAATTTCTTAGAAGATATTATATTAAAAAATATTAAGATTGCTAACTTCTATATTCATAACTTGAGTGATATTAAAGAAATAAAACTTCCTGTTTATGATCAGGGGAATGAAAGACCAAATTTCCATCGTTTTGTGATACAATGTGAAGAGAGAGACGGGCTAATCAAGTATTTGTTTAATAATGGTATAGAAACTAAAATTCATTATCCAATTTTAATTCCTTTTCAAAAATGTTGTCAATATTTAAATTATAAACCAGGTGATTTTCCGAATGCTGAAAGACTTTCCAAACGAATATTATCTTTGCCTCTATTTCCTGAAATGAAGGATGAAGAAATTGAATATGTTGTAAAAGTAATAAGAAATTTCTATAATTATAATTAATAATATGAATCTGTATGAATTGTCTAAAAATATAAAATTTAAAATAATTCAAATGTCATATAATGCTAAAACTCCCCATCTTTCTTCTGCAATCTCAAGTGTCGAGTTATTAGTTGCTGCATATTGGAATTTTTTGAGAATTAATCCTAAAAATTTTAATGATGATTTGAGAGATAGATTTATTTTTAGCAAAGGTCACGCAGCCCCTGCCCTTTATGTAGTTTTAGCAAAACGAGGCTTTTTTTCAGAAGATCTACTAGAAAGTTTTGGAAAACCAGGTGGAACTTTACCTGAGCAACCTGCCCCAAATTGTGTGCCAGGTGTTGAGTTAGCAACTGGGTCGTTGGGGCATGGTTTACCTGTGGGCTGCGGTCTGGCTTTGGCAGCAAAAATTAAAGGATTGGATTATTTTACAATGGTTTTAATGAGTGATGGTGAATGTAATGAGGGTTCGGTTTGGGAGGCTGCAATGTTTGCCGCTGCTAGGGAACTTAATAATTTGATTGTAGTCATTGATTTTAATAAGTGGCAAGCAACTGGACGAAGTGAAGAGATTATGGCATTAAGTCCTCTGCGAGAAAAGTGGGAATCCTTTGGATGGAGAGCTTGTGAGGTTGATGGCCACAACATTGAGGCTATAACAGAGGCCATGCATAAAGCACGAGAATTATCCAACAAACCCTTTGCAATAATTGCCCATACCGTTAAAGGAAAGGGAATTTCCTTTATGGAAGACGATAACAATTGGCATTATAGGATACCAAATGCCGATGAGGTAGAAAAAGCTCGGCGTGAATTATTCCAGGAGAACATATTTGTATGAGAAATGCTTTTGCAAAAGAAGTTACATTATTAGCGAATCAAGATGAAAATATAATTTTATTAAGTGGTGATATTGGCAATAAACTTTTTGATGAACTACGGAACTCTCATCCTAATCGGTTTTATAACTGTGGTGTTGCGGAAGCTAATATGATTGGGGTAGCTGCTGGACTTGCTATGTGCGGATTTCGCCCCATTTGCTATACGATTGCTCCTTTTTTAACTTATAGGGTAATAGAACAAATACGAGTAGATTTATGTTATCATTTTTTATCCGTTCTACTGGTGGGAACCGGTGCTGGTTTGGCTTATGCATCTTTGGGACCAACTCACCATTCATGTGAAGAGGTAGGTATGCTTCGCTTACTGCCGGATATCAGGATTTTTGCACCGGCAGATTCAATAGAATTGCGGGCAATTTTGAGATATTGTATTAACAAAGCCGGACCTAAGTATATGAGAATTGGTAAGAAAGGAGAGCCTGATGTGCATACCAAAGAGATAAAAATTTTAGAGGAGCCTACATCATTTCTTTTGCGCCAGGGAAAAGACGTTGCAATTCTTGCTTGCGGTTCAATTTTATCGGAGTGTTTAAATTCTGCTGAGTTGTTAGAAAAAAAAGGTTTGCAAGCTGAAATATGGAGTTGTCCCTGCATAAAACCTTTGGATGAAAAATTATTAGATAAAGTTTTTAAAACATTCTCTACCGTTGTTACAGTGGAAGAGCATTCTTACCTAGGCGGATTTGGAAGTGCTGTTGCAGAATGGTTATGTAAAATGAAGATTGAAAAACCTAAATTAATAACCATAGGGACACCTGACGAATTCTATCATGAAATTGCTGATCAACATTTAGCACGAAAAAATTTAGGAATAGATGCTGAAAGCATTACGTCAAAAATATTAAAAAACCTAAATTAAAAATTTATTTTAATTAAAAGAATAAAAATTTTAAAAATTATTTTTTTGAATTTTACTTATTTATTAAAATATTTTTAATAAAAAGCAATCCTGGTAATAGATCATAAGCTTTTTTAAAAGCAGATGATAATCGGTGTGGATTTAGATAACACTATTATAAGTTTTGATTCAATTTTTTTCAAGGTGGCATATGAGGAAGGATTAATATCTAATGAAATTCCCAAGAAAAAAAATGTCGTAAGAGACGAATTAAGGCGTAGGGGATTAGAAAAAGAATGGATAAGATTACAGGGGATCGTTTATGGCAAGAGAATCATTGAAGCTGAAGTTTTTGAAGGTTTTGAGGAATTTTGTGAAGAGGCTTGCGGTAGAGGACATCGTCTTGTTATTATTAGCCACAAAACGCGATTTCCTTTTATAGGTGATAAAGTTGATTTACATCAATCAGCTCGAAATTGGATATGTGATAAGCTATTTTATAAAAAGGGCTTAATTCAATTATCTGATGTTTATTTTGAGCTTACAAAAGCAGAAAAAATAAATAGAATTTGTAATGTCGGGTGTGAATTTTTTATTGATGATTTACCTGAAATTTTAGAGGATCAAGCTTTTCCGGTGAATATAAAAAAAATCCTTTTCGACTCTGAAAGAAGATTTAAAAAAACATATGCTGTTGTTAACACCTGGAGTGAGGTTCTGCAATATATAAAATAACAACTAAATAAAAATTTAAATAATATAGATTTATAATATGCTATGAAAGTTCTATTTTAAATTGTGATGCGTTATAAAGTTAATTTATAAAAATTATTTTTTGAACAAATAACACTGCGGTATTTAATATAATTTGAAAAACGAAACCACAGATGATGACGTCAATGAAATTGCCAAATTTTTATTGGGATCAGATAACTATGAAATTTATCCGCTTCATTCCGGAGGAAATAACAGCATATTTATTGCAAAAAGAGAAAAAATAAAGATAGTAATTAAAAAATACTTTCGTGATTTGAGAGATAAACGCGATCGTTATGATACGGAAAAAAAATTTTATCTACTCGAACTAGAAAATACACCAAAAAGTCTTTTTTGGAATGATCAAAAAAAAATTGCTGCATTTGAATACATTGAAGGAAATATACCTAATGAGGTTACCTCCGATGATATTCAAAACATTGTAAAATGGATATGTTATATTCAAAAAAAACGGGATTCTTTTGTGGCAAAAGAAATATCATTGGCTTCAGATGCATGTTTGTCAATTCGTGATCACATATTTTCGCTTAAAAGAAGAATTGACAAACTACTGAATGGGAATTTAAAACACAAAGGTTTCATGGATTTTTTTCAAAATGAGCTTTACCCGAAAGCTCAAAAAATTATTAATTTTGTAGAAAAAAGCTTTTCTAGCAAACTTGATTACAAAATAGTCGAAAATTATCAAATTTTGTCTCCTTCAGACTTTGGTTATCACAATATTCTTAAAGGCAAAGATAACAAGTTATGGTTTTTTGATTTTGAATATTCTGGGTGGGATGATCCCGCTAAGTTAATTTGTGATTTTTTTTGTCAGCCGCAGGTTTCTGTCCCTTTAGGGTTTTCAGAGAATTTTATTAATGCCCTCGTTGAATTTACTGGGGATAAGGAAATTGCCAACCGTTTTGAAATTTTGTATCCTTTACATCAAGTTAAGTGGGCCTGTATTTTGTTAAACGAATTTTCGCATTCTGGAGCTGCAAGAAGGAAATTTGCTAAAAAAATTATAAATTTGGATAATCAATTGACTAAAGCAAAAAAATTGCTTTGTCAAATAAAAACATTTTAATTTCTATTTTTATTTTAATTTAAATTGATTATGGGTTGTTTAAAAAATTATATTACAAAATTACATCAATCAACAAAACGGGATTATCTCAAAAGAATGTGCGACTCCAAAGTTGAGTGCATGAAAATTGCAAGGCAATATGGATATGACTATTGGGATGGAGATAGAAAATATGGCTATGGCGGATATTCTTATATTCCTGGTAGGTGGAAAAGTGTTGCTGAAAATCTTATTAAAGATTACCAACTAGCAGATGGAATGAATATATTGGAAATTGGATGTGGTAAAGGTTTCTTATTGTATGAAATGCAATTATTAATGCCTTCTTTAAATCTTTATGGATTGGATATATCTGAATATGCCATTAAAAATGCACATCCTAAATTAAAAGCTACTTTTTTCGTAGGTAACGCTAATGATCTTCATATTTTTAATGATAAAATGTTTAATTTAATAATTTCGATTAATACTTTACATAATTTACCATTACATGAAATTGAGAGATCACTTAATGAAATTGATAGGGTAGGGGATAAAGCATACATTGTGGTGGAAAGTTTTCGAAACGAACAGGAATTGTTCAATCTTCAATGTTGGGCTTTAACTGCAGAAAGTTTTTTTCGTCCGGAAACGTGGATTTATTTGTTTAATAAAAAAAGCATAAATATAGACTATGAATTTATATTTTTTGAATAAAACTTAAATTAATAATTTTTATATGAAAATTGCATACTTAACAAATCAAAATGCAGATTTTAAATATTTAATACCTAATTTTATATCCTCACATAAAATTGAATGTGAAATTATTACTGAGAAAGTATCATTGGAAACACTTGTAAATTTGAAAATTGACTATATAATAAGTGATAGATTTAAATTTTTATTGACACCTGAAATTTGTAGATATTATGACGGGAGAGCTCTTAATTTACATGGTTCAATTTGCCCTAATTGTAGAGGCTATTATCCAATACTTTGGACAGTAATTGAAAAAAAGCCTATGGGTGGCACCATTTTTTATATTGATGAAGGGATTGACACTGGTGATATATTACAACAATTTGAAATAGAATATACTGATAATGACACATTGAGAAGTTGCTGGATTAGAGTTCAGATGGGTATGTATGAGGGATTGTTTAAGTATTGGAATGATTTTCTTAATTTAAAAGCTCCTAGAAAAAGGCAGGTTGGTTTTGGAACATTGCATTACAAAAAGGAATTTGAGAATGTCAAAGATTTACTAACAAATGGATGGGATACAAAGATAAAAGATATTTATAAATTACTAAACAAATAAAAAAGATAACAATCCTTTAAAAAAACTATATTTATAGATAGTTTAATAAATAATATTCGATTTCTTTTGTTTAAATAAAAAATTTAAAGATTTAAAGTGGTGTGACTTAATTGAATAAATAAATTACTCTGAAAAATCTACAAAAAAATTCACGTTTTTTAATCCATAAAAAATATAACGATGTTATATAACAAAAGATAATATGTTTAAGAAATGATTTATTAATTCCCCACACAAGCAAATAGGAATTAGAGAATGATAATTTTAGTTTTCCTTGATACAATGAAAAAATGTTATTATAAAGAATTATGTTTCAAAAAAAAGATTTTTTTTTGCGAAATTATTTCATACATCAATATGGCATTTAGCTGATTCTTTATCTATGGACGTAATTTTTTTGAAACTATTGATTGTCCATATCATCTAAAAAAGTAATTTTTTTGTAACTACTAATAGAATGTTATGATAAACCAAAAAATATGAATTTATCTTGCAAAATTGGTTTAAAAAAATAGTCAAATTTTTATGTTTTCTATAATAGAATAAAAAGAATAAAAAAATAAAAAAATAAATTTTATAAATTGTGATTTATAAATTTATAAATTTATAAATTAATTCTTATATGCATTTAATTGATTATATCAGACATGTTAAAAAAAAAGATGAAATTCTCATTATTAGCCCTACAGCAATAGGTGAAGCTTTTGTTGTTGTTTTACTCTTGGAAGAAGTTTATAATAAATATAACAGAAATATTCATTTAATTTTACCGCCACATCAAACAGACATTTTAAAACTTATAAATGTTCCACGACAATATCTGTTTTGTGGAACATGCCATTATAAACTTATTGCATCTTTTTACAAGGATTATAAAATCTTGAATATCGATAATGGTGATAATATAGTAGTTGTATATCCTGATTACTTTTTTAGTTATCCCTTTGATTTATTTAAGTCATTTATAGATAGTAATGGAATTTTTGGTTTAGATTATGTAAAATCTATTAAAAGAGTCTTGGGTTTAAATTTAAACTGTTTATTGACTAAACCAAAAAATAATTTAAATGATATTAGTTTAAAATATTTAGAAAAATTAAATTTAAAAAAAGGACAATATGTACTTTTTCAAGTAGGAAGTAATTCAAGAAAAGCTGTCCCTTATGAGATTTTTTTTAAAATTGCATTATATTTTTTTAATAAAGGATATGATATAATAATAAATAGAGCAAATTCTTTATTTCAACCTAAAGAGAGATTTCCAATTGCGAAATATGAGACATCTTTCTCAATATATCATGCTAATTTGTTAGCGCTAAATGCAAGTTATGTTATATCTACTGGCTCAGGTATACTATGTTCTTTTATATATTTAAATAATCTTTCAACAATTGATACTAAATTAGTTCATATTGGAACCAATTATAGAACATTAAGTCATATACCTCCTATTATATTTGAAAAAGTTTCTCCTTTTGTAAATCATAAAAATTGCATGCCTGAAATTATTACTAATAAAAAAAATCTCTATGAATGGTATTTGCCACTTGAGTTAAATAAAGATGAAAGGGAAAAATTTATTAATGATGTTTTAACTTTTGATAAAAAATCTTTTTTTTACATGGGACCTGTTTAATACTAAAATAGTATCAATATTGAATATGATTATGGATATAAACGATAAAATTTTAAGGACTTTTCCTAATTCTAAAAATGAGTTAATAAGGATAATTTTTGGAAAAAATGAAATGTTATATTTAAATGATAAAAATTATTATATTGACTTAACAGGTGGTGGCACAAGTTTCAATACTGTTGGTTATTCAAATCGTAGAATTATAAATAAGATGGTTAATAAAGCCCTACTAATTTCACATGCAGACTTTAAAACTACATTAGATGAAGATAGAGAAAAATTAGCTGAATTACTTTTGAAGGATAACAAAATTTCCAATGAATTTGTTTATTTTGCTGGAAACTCTGGTGGCGAAGGTATTGAGGCAGCTATGAAATTAAGTTATCAAACCCATTTAGAGCTTGGATACTCTAAAAGAAATATTTTTATTTCAAGAATGGAGTCATATCATGGATCATCAACTGATGCTATTGCTATTAGTGATAGAAAAAATTTATTAATATATAAAGATTTATTTCCTTGTAATCGCTATAAGATTTCAGATCATTATTTTATTAAGAATAGGCGAATTGGAGAAACTAAGGAAGAATATACAAAAAGATGTCTTGATGAATTTGAAAAAAAAATATTAGAACTTGGTCCTGAAAAGGTTTGTGCTTTCATAGGGGAAACAATTATGGGTGGACTACAAGGTTTTATAGAACCCTGTGATGGTTACTGGAAAGGTATTAGAGATATATGTGACAAATATGGCATACACTTAATTCTAGATGAAGTTATCTGTGGTTGTGGTGTTACAGGAAATTATTATTGTATTGAGTATGATGGTATTACACCAGACTTTTTAGTTATATCAAAGGGTCTAACAAGTGGTTATTTTCCTTTAAATGCAGTATTGCTTACAAGGAAGACTTATGAAGCAATAAGTAATGGAAGTGGAAGAACCAATCATTCTACAACTTTTCAAGGACATTCAATTGGTTGTGCCGTAGCTTTGGAAGTTACAAAAATAGTTAAGAGGCATATTTTTTTAAAAAGGGTTCAAAAATTAGGGGATCTTGTTAGACAGAAAATAGAAAGTTATCTAAAAGGACACCCTAATTTTATAGCAGTTCATGGAAGGGGTTTAAGGATTTCAATAGAGTATTCTTTTAATAATATGATTAGTTTTGCTGATTATTTTAGGAATTTAATGAAACAAAAATATAAAATCCTTTTAGACGTGAAATGGCATAGAATATTATTGAGTCCGCCTTTAACGATTTCTGAAGATAAACTTTTATCTAGTGTTGAAAAAATTTGTTTAGAGTTTTTAAATTACAAAGAATGAAAGTTAGCAACATATTGCACATAGAGATGTTAAAAAATCAGGCAATAATTAATCTTACAAAAAGGTCAAGAATTTGTTATCATGAATCTTTAGAAGATTCAATTCATGAAATGCTGATATGCTTGAATAAAGATACTTATATAAAACCTCATCAACATATAAATAAAATTGAATCGGGAATTTGTATTGATGGAAATGCTATTTTATATATTTTCGATGATTATGGAAAAGTAAAAGAAAAATATTATCTAAGTTCTAATTTTGAAGAAAAATCAATATTCTATTATCGACTAGAAGATTCTATTTTTCATACAATTATTGTAGAAACAGATAATTTTATTTTTTTTGAAATCACACAAGGTCCTTATAAAAAAGAGGATACAAAATTTGCTTTATGGGCTCCCGATACACTTGAAGAATTAAAAAAACGGCTATTATCTTAATATGTTAGGTGATAATTCTTTAACAATTACCTTACTGACAACAAAGTTTTCTGATTACTTAATTGAATCAATAAAATCAACTATTATTGCAGCAAAAAATGCTGGTCTGACAAAATTATATTTAATATTAAATGCAGGTGAGGCAAGTAATTATCTATTTAAGAAGATAAATAATGTATTAAAAATAAGTGATATCTTTTCTGTTGAAATACCTGATAAAAATAAGATATTAAGAATTTATGAAGCATGGAACTATTGTCGTCAAATATGTAGAACGAAATATTTACATATCATGCATGATGATGATATTCTGAGTAAATATTTTTACACCGAGTTAATTTCTTTGTCGGAGAAATATAAAAATTTTGAAATATATGCAACTTCTAGAGCTGCAATTGGTTCAAAGAATTATGTTGTAATTCACCCTTATGGAAAATGGAATAAAGCCTGGGAAATATTTGCAATGTTTAATCCATTTGCCGCAAGTGAAGTAATTTTTGATTGTAACGCAATTCCCGATTTTCAAGAGGATTTGAATTATTGTGGAGATTGGAGAGCTTGGCTTACTGCTGCATTGAATGATAAAATTGCTACTACAAATGAAGTTTTGCATTTCTATAGATTTCATAAATCTAGTACTCGTGAGCAAAATCAAAGGCAATGCCGAGATATAAAAGAAATTTATGATACTTTAGTTTGGGTTAACAATACTATTCAGAAAGTTAAGGGATATTATTTTGATTTTTCAAGATATACTTCTGCGTTAGAAGAACCTTTTCGTGAAGCCGTAGCAAAAGCTGAAAAAGAAAAAGATTCATTAATTGCAAATAAGTTATTTAATTTAATTCGATTACCCGGATTCCCTTTTCGGTTACAATTGCTTTGTTATGAGAAATTAACAAAATTAGCTTTAGAAATTGATTATAAACCTGATGAATTATTTTTAAATACAACTAATACTAAGTATAATCCCCCTGATATAGTAATAAAAATTTCTGATGAAACATCTGTGTCGGATTTAGATTGCTTGAGTTTGTTTAAAGAACTTCCGAGTAGTTTAAAAAAGAGAATTTTGTTTTATTCGGATGAACCTGGCTACGGAGGGGTAGGACATTATGTAGACAGTTTGCTGAGGGGTGTAATTAAGCGAGGACATGAGGTGTGGAGTGCTCAACCAGAGTGGAAGAGTCCGATGTTGGATGCTCAGAGAGAATTAGGTGTTAAGCATATATGGACTGGTTTTAATCCTGTTGAAGAGTTCGGGCGCTCTCTTACTGATTTAGAAGATGCAAGACGGGTGATTAGCGAAGTTCAACCCGATGTAATTTTTTTTGTTGACTGCTGCCCGATTTCCAATTTGGCCGCCAAGGAAGTTGCATTTCAAAGTGGAGTTCCTTTTGTATCCTCCTGCCATATAGATGCTCCTTATTTGGCTGAAAGGTTTCAAAAATATTTGGCTGATGTTCATCGGCATTTTTTATATGCAACCGAGGCTATTACTGTTTCAGAAAGTGCATTAATGACTTTGAGGAATCACTTTGGTCTGTCCCAATATAAAGGAAAGGTAATCTATAATGGCCGCCCTGAAAAGTATTTTGCTGATGTTGATCAGTCGTCCCGAGAAACTGTTTTAAAAGAGTTAAATTTACCGTCTGAGGCGGTTGTTTGTTTTACGGCTGCAAGGATAATACATGAAAAAGGATTTGATTTACAGATTGAAGCGATTTCTGAATTAGCAAGGGGAGGCAATTTGGGTAATTTGCATTTTGTTTGGGCCGGAGAGGGTAATTTTCTTAAGGAACTGAAGGATATTGTTGTTAGTAAAGGGCTCCAGCAGCGTGTGAAGCTTCTAGGGTATAGGTGGGATTTAGTGAAGTGGTTGGAGGCATGTGATATTTTTGTTTTGCCTTCACGTTTGGAAGCAATGCCCTTGTGTGTAATGGAAGCGATGGCTAAAGGAAAACCAGTAGTCGCAAGTGCGGTTGCAGGGATTCCAGAGGAATTGGGAGAGGCAGGTATTCTCCTTCCTGATCCTAATAAAGACTCAAAAGCAACTGTGAAGGAGTTGGTGCGGGTTTTACCAGTTCTTGCTAATGATATACAGATGCGGCGGCAGCTAGGGCAAGCGGCCAGGTGTAGAGCATTAAAACTTTTTCGGGAGGAGGAAATGTGGCGGCAGACAATTCCTCTGATCGAAGAGGCTGCCAGTGAAGGACCAAATTGGGTAGCTTGTAGGCGCTTTTGTGCATTAGCAAGAGTGGACCACAAGGTGAAGGAGATTCTTGTTGAGTATCGGAAAAAACTTGAAGTTGTACAAGAGATTCCGAAGGAATTGGAAATCCCTGAATTTGGAGAGGATGAGATTCAGGAGATTCGTAGTTTGATTGAGAGTTGGTCAAAAGATCCATCTAACCAAGAAATTGTAAATCAATTACGTGTCCTTAGGCAGAAAGTAGCCTCGTTCTTGGTAAATCAAAAGGATGAAATTGCTCCATTGTTGTTGCAAAAGAGCTTAGGGCAGATATACCGTCTAATATTGAAATCAGGCTTTGCTGAGGTTCCTGAAACGGAAGAGGAAAAAGGGGTGCGAAAATATCTAGCTGGTGGTTTCGATGATCAAGGGAATTTCCATTTTCTTCGGCTTGCAGCTGCGATGTTGTTCGATTTGGCGCACCGTTATCCGGTGATGGGAGCATTAGAACTAATTCCTAATTGGTTCATAAAAGATTATCTGGAGTGGTTATTTACAGGTCCAAGTGTGCTTACTATGGAAAATGAGGCTGATAGGTATGTCCGACACCTAGAATCGAGTTTAGAAGAGGTGTTGTGGAGATTAGATAAGCCTGAAAGTCTTTCAATTGACCCTTTAGAGATTGGAAAATGTGTAACTTCAAAGTTAAACTTATTTTACGCCTACCCAAGTAGGCATTCAAATCGAGAGTTAATGAAGCTTCGTGCTTTATTAATTGAAAAAACTCTTCAACTTGCTGGAGCGAAACTTGACGGGCCTCAAATTAGTTTTGAACCTCAAATAAAACCTCGTAAAGGGAATCGCTGGAGGATTGGTGTTTTAAATGCCCACTTTGGGCACCAAACTGAAACTTATGTTACTCTTCCTATTCTTCATTTACCTGAAGAACGGTTCGAAGTATTACTTTTTGCAGGGATGGCAAATCCAGATTCTGTAGAGCAATATTGTAAAAGACTGTCAGATATTTTTGTCGTTTTGCCGGAAGGGATAAGCAACCAAGTAGAGATGATTCGACGAGCGGAATTAGATGCATTAATTATAGGAACGAATGTTACAGCAGTTACAAATTTTGTAAGTTTAATCGCGGCGCATCGCATGGCCCCCCTTCAAATTTTGTCACATTGTTCACCAACTACGAGTGGATTTCGCAACGTGGATGGTTTTCTTACTGGAGTACTGGCATGGGATCCAGACTGGAGTAAGAATGAATTTCATGAACGATTAATTGTTTTGGATGGACCTCCGGTTTGTTTAGATTATCAAGTAGAAGTTGGTAAGGGGAGTAATAGCTTATGCCGCAGCGAGTTGGGGCTATCAGATAATAAAATCTTGTTTTTTAATGCAGCTAGTTGCTTTAAGATTCCAATGGATTTAATTCGTATATGGGCAAAACTTTTGCGTGAAGTCCCCGAAAGCCAATTAGCATTGATGCCATACAATCCAAATTGGTCACATAATTTTCCTGTTTGGAATTTTCAAAATACATTTAATCAAGTTCTTGAAGAGGAAGGTATAGAATCATCACGTGTAAAGTTTCTCAAGTCTGTTTATTCGAGGCAAGAATTGAAACCATATGTAGCATTAGCTGATATTTATTTGGATACATTTCCTTTTGTTGGTAGCATTTCCACTGTAGATCCTTTAGAGCTTGGTGTCCCTGTCGTAGCGTGTGACGGTATGACAACTCGCTCTAGATGTTCAGGTGCACAGATGCGAGCCTTGGGTTTGGGAGAATGGGTTGCTCGAGATGAAGAAGAATATTTTGAAATTGCTTTTGAATTAGCAAGGAATAAAGAACTCCGATTAAATCTATCTCAAAAAATTAAAAGTGCAATGGCAGCTCGGCCCAAATTTCTTGACCCTGAATATTATGGGCAACAACTTGGTGAACTACTTGAAATACTCTTAACGAAAGGGTGGGATGCTTTGCCGAAACCGAGAGCTTATGAAGAGAGAAGAAAACCTAGAATTAGGAAAGGGTGGTGGAATTCTTTCAAAAGTGGTGAAGAGATAGAAAACAATGTCAAGAATTTTTGTGAGACGGTTGACAAATTTAACGAAATAACAAAAAAAACAATGGCAGTTGAAATCGCTTTTGAGAAGGAAGAGACAAAACCGATTGCAGAAGCAACTGACAAAAAAGAATCTGAAGTTAAATATACAGAGTTACAGGGAGAATTTGTTGAAGAAAAATCCGTTGAGGAACTTTTGAAATTGGCACATGAAGCCTTGAAAGAATCACGTCTTATTCAAGCAGAAGATCTTGCAAGAATTGTTGTCCAGCGGGAGCCAGAAAATGCTGAAGCTTGGGCAATTCTTGGACAACTTGCTCGCGATAGTGGTGATTTAGAGTTTGCAGCTGATCTTTTTCAACAAGCTCATTTGCTTAAAACTGAAGAATATTCTTTTGCATTGGATTATGCTAAAACATTGCATATGCAACAAAAGCATAAAGAAGCAGTGGATGCTTTCTCTCGCACTTTAAAGATTCGAAGCACATCTGAAGCTCATCTTGGATTAGCTATTTCTTTAGAGGCACTACAAAATTATTCAGAAGCTGAGAAGGAATTTGAATTGGCTATTAAGCTTGCTGAAACAGAAAACGAGAAACACAATGCGAGACTTTTATTTTCTCAATTCTTGTCGCAGCAGGGGAGAATGGATGAAGCAATTTCATACGCGCACGAAGCCTTAGATTATGAACCAAACTCTCTTGATTCCTATCTTTGCCTTGCAAGAATCTATCTAAAAGATCAAAAATTAACTCAAGCTTTGCAAATACTTTCTCGGGCAGAAAAGAAATTTCCAAATTCTTTCGAACCTTTATACGAGCAAGCGATAATTTATCTATCACTTTCTCGAGCAGAAGAAGCAGTTGATATTTTACGCAGAGCTACAACAATCGAAACTCAAAATGGCATGCTATGGTTTCAATTGGGTTATGCGCTACAAGTTTTGGGAAGAAAAACAGAAGCATTAAAAGCTTATAACAAAGCTGAATTGTCAGGCTTAAAAACATTTGAGCTTTTTTTAAATTCTGGAGCGATTTTGAAAGAGAAGGAAAATTACTTCGAAGCAGCCAGATGCTTTACGAAGGCTATTGAATTGAATCCAAATTCGAGTATCGCGCTTAACAATCTTGGCACTGTGTGTATTCACATGGGGATGACAACAGAGGCAATAGAATGTTTTAACAAGGCTTTGGAACTCGATCCCAATCTTGAACATGCTCATTCAAATCTTGGTCAGTTGTTGCACTTGAGTGGGCGAGCAAAAGAAGCTTTACCTCATTATTATAAAGCTTTGGAAATTAATCCAAATTTGCCCGAAGCAATCCATTCGTATTTATTATGTACGTTATACCAAGAGGACTGGACTCCTGAAAAAATTTTTGAGGAACATCGAAAATATACTCAAAATCTCGGAGTTAATTCTAAAAAGCCAACGAATCGAAAACCTATAAAACGTAAGACCCTTGCATCAAATGAACGGGTTCGCATTGCTTATGTTTCGCCTGATTTTTGCGGTCATCCAGTTTCTTACTTTGTAGAACCATTGTTGGCAAATCATAATAAAAAAACATTCGAAGTTTTTGCACTATCGGATGTTCGAAAAAGTGATGAAATCACGGAGAGGCTCCGAAAACTTCCTGAGCATTGGCATGCTACTTCTCAGCTTAATGCAAGTGACTTTTTACAACTTTTAGATTCTTTAGAGATTGATATTTTAGTTGAACTTGCTGGTCATACAAGTCATAATCGTCTTCGGGATTTGTATTATCAACCAGTTCCAATACAAATTTCTTATCTTGGATATCCAGCAACAACGGCTTGTCCTGGCATTCAATTCCGAATAACGGATATGTGGGCAGACCCGCCAGGTGAAACCGAGCACCTTTATACAGAGCGTCTTATAAGACTTTCTCGATGTGCATGGTGTTATACACCTCATCCTGCTTCTCCCAGCATAAATCGAACTCCACCACATGTTCGGAATGGATATATTACATTTGGCTGTTTCAATAACCTAGCTAAAATCAATCCACCATTGCTAGAGTGTTGGTTAAAAATTCTGCAGGCAGTTCCAGAATCGCATCTTTTTTTGAAGTCAAAGCACTTAGCTGACGAGGGGGTGAAAAAGTTCTATTTGGACTGGTTTACGTCCAAAGGCATATCTGATAAACGAATAAGGTTACTAAAATTTGAGCAAAAGACTGCTGATCATTTAAATCGTTATAACGAAGTTGATATAGCTTTAGATACATTTCCATATCAAGGAACAACTACAACTATTGAATCGTTGTGGATGGGTGTTCCTGTGGTGTCTCAATTTGGCTCAGAACATCGAAGCAGAGTTTCAGTAAGTCTTTTGAATGCAATTGGCCATACAGAGCTTCTAGCATCCAATCCCGACGAATACATTTCAAAGGTTATTGAGCTTGCTAATGACCCTTCTCAAATTCAAAATTACCGTTCAACACTTCGTTCATGTCTTATTAATTCTCAGTTGGTTGATCGTCAAAGTTTCATTAATGCATTAGAAAAGGAATACTTAAATTTACTGGAACAAAATTAATGAGATTAAGTAGCTTTTTATTTTTTCTGTTTCCAGAAAATACAATTAAATAATTGAACAGAGAAGAATCTGAACTGGTTTTTGCAGAGGAGTTATTAGAAAAGGGCAAATTTCAAGAAGCTGAGCAGAAACTAAGCACTTTTCTAAAGAGCAACCCGAATTGTGCTCACGGTTGGTATTTGTTAGGAAGAATCGCTACAGAAAACGGGCAGTTCGAAGCTGCAACAGATTTTTTAAGCCTTGCTACTCAACTCGAACCATCTAATGCAAATTACTACTATGCTCTTGCTCAAAACTTTTTTTGCTATGATCAATATCAACATGCTCTTTTGGCTTTAGATCGTGTTTTTTCATATGAACCATTCCACGTTGCAGGTAAACTTCTTCAAGCAAAAATATATCATAATCTGAAACAACCTCTGCGCGCTGAAAAAAACTATCAGAATTTACTTAAAATCAACATTACTTCCTACGAACAAGTTCGTGCTCTTGAGGAGTATGCTAATTTTTTATGCGCTTTAAATCAGCACCAGAAAGCTATTGATATTCTCAAAAAATATCTAAAAAATTTAAACTGTAATCAAGGATATTTCAAACTTGTCTTAATCCTTTCACATCTACTAATTACAAATCAACAACTTGAAAAAGCTTATCATTATTGTAAGCTTGCTATTGAACTTGATCCAAGCAGTGCGATAGCACTTTATAACTATGCTTATGTAATTCACCATCTTGGCCGTTACCAAGAAGCTCTTCCAATATATGAAAGGGCAGAAAAAGCAGGATATCATCATTCCGAGCTTTATTTAAATTTAGGGGTAATTCATAAGCTCAACAATAATTATCAGACGGCTATTGAATATTTTTACCGTGCTCTTCAGAAAAACCCGAATTCATTATCGGCAATCAACAACCTTGGTGCAGTTTGCAACGAAATCGGATTTGCTTCTGAAGCAATTGAATGCTATGAGCAGGCTATCAAAATAAATCCGAATCGAGCTGGCCCATACAATAATCTTGGTTCTATTCTTAAAGACACTGGTCGTGCTACGGAGGCAATACCTTATTATAAAAAAGCCCTTGAGCTTGAACCGAACAACGTAGAGTTTATCAATAACTATCTTTTCTCTACTCTCTATTTGAACATTAATTCAGAAAAGATTTTTGCTGAGCACAAATCTCTTGCACCACGCATATCTAAACAAGTTAAGAAGCTTTCTCCTATTCGAGTTCCTTCAAAGAAGAAGCTACCAATACGGATCGCCTACCTTTCACCAGATTTCCGTGCTCACCCAGTTGCGGCATTTCTTGAAGCACTGCTTAAGTATCATAACAGATCACAATTTCAGGTCTATGCTTATTGCGCTGCTCCATGTTCTGATAAAGTTACCAATCATCTTCGTCAATTTCCAGACATCTGGCGGGATGTTTCTCAGTTGAAGGCGATTGAAACGGCTCGGCTAATTCATCGGGATCAAATTCATATTTTAATTGAACTTGCTGGCCACACTGCGCATTCTCAGCTACCTGTCCTTGCTCATAGGCCTGCACCAATTCAAATATCTTACTTAGGCTATCCAGCAACAACGGGACTTCCTGAAACCGACTTCAAGATTACTGACAATCTTACTGATCCCTCTCCAACTGCTGATCAATTCTATACTGAGCGCCTACTACGACTGCCTTGTCCACAATGGTGTTTTACTCCTCCCTTCGATTCTCCTCTTCCCTTAATTCATCCACCTGCCCTTTCCAAACATTTTATAACTTTTGCTTCGTTTAACAACCTCGCAAAAATCAATCTACCTCTTGTCGAAATATGGTCCAAAATTCTTCTTGCTATCCCCAATTCTAAACTTTTTCTGAAATATCGCACAATTATAGACAAAAATGTCCAGAATTGGTTGCTCAATCAATTCTCGAATTTTAATATTTCTCCGGACCGTTTGATTCTTTCAGGGTTTACACCTAGTAAAAAAGATCACCTTGAAACTTACAATCGAGTTGATATAGCTCTTGATACTTTTCCTTACAACGGAACAACAACAACATTGGAAGCTCTTTGGATGGGAGTTCCTGTTATTACGCTTGCAGGTTCTGACCATCGTTCGCGCGTAGGACTAAGTATGCTTTCTTCGCTTCAACTTAATGACCTTATTGCCTATTCTCCAGAGGAATACATTCGAAAAGCTATTAATCTTGCCAGTGATCTTTCTCTCTTAAGTTCTTTCAAATCTTCACTTCGCAACACGCTACTAAAATCTACCCTTCTAAACCCGAAGGAATTTATTGTTCATTTCGAAGAACTCCTTCTTTCGTTACTCCCAGAGTCATAAATTAGTTCATCAAAGTTCTTTTTAAAAATTTTTAAGCCCGATTTATCTGCTATAACTTTTGCATATGATATAACCCTTATTTCCAATAATTTTTCAACAGACTTATCAGTATTGTTTTTTTACGTTCATTAGTTATTTTTTATTGAGTCATTAAATGGCAATGAACTCAAATAACCAGCAAAATTTTCCGCCTACAAATGATACTTCTCTTCTCGGGAAGCGTGCCCTCGTTGTTGACGATGACCCACAATTCCTTAAATTCCTCGTCAATCTTCTCGATCACAATGGGATTTTCTCCATTGCTGCCTCAAATGGTCATGAAGCATTGACTGCCTTATCTTCAAATCCTGTTGATTTTATCCTTAGTGATGTTCAAATGCCGGAAATGGACGGTTATGAATTTCTTTCTGCTGTGCGCTCCAATCCCCGTTACCAGCTTCTTCCCTTTATCCTTCTCACAGGCAAACCCGCTTACACTGGTCTTCAACTAGGCATCCGTCGTGGTGCAGATGGTTACCTCCCCAAACCATTTGATGAGCAGACTCTTCTCGATACAGTTCGAGGTTGTCTTGCAAGAGTTCAAACAATTGCTGCTCAAGCAAATTCAAAACTCAACGAACTACGTGCTAACCTCCTTACGATGCTTCCTCACGAGCTTCATACTCCCTTGAATGGCATCTTTGGTGTAGCTGACCTTCTAGAAATGGGCGATGCTACGCCAGAGGAACTCGCTGATTGCGCACAAATTCTCCGTTCATCCGGCGAGCGCATGCTCCGCCTTTCAACTAATTTTCTACTTTGTGCAGAACTCCAACTACAAGAAAACCACCCCGAGAAGACTACCCTCCTATTTGGTTCCCAACCCAACTCTGATACGTCCTCCATCCCTCCGATTCTCGAGAAACGTGCCACTTCCTGGTCCAGATTAAGCGATCTTACGCATAACATACCCTATGCTCAGCTTGCTATTCCAACTCCAGCCCTAATAAAAATTGTTGACGAGCTGACCGACAATGCGTTTAAATTTTCAGCACCAGGCCAAAAAGTCGAAGTAATCGGTTCCTTACAAAACAACTACTTTCACCTCCAATTTATTGACCATGGGCATACCGGAACACGCGCTCAGACACTTTCAACGCGAGGTATCTTTGTTCAATTTAATCGCAACAAACTCGAGCAGCAAGGTGCAGGACTCGGCATCTATCTCGCTGAAAAGCTCCTTAACCTATACAATGGTGCCATTTCCTTTTCTGATACTCCAAACGGTGGAATCACTGCTAATGTTCTAATACCACTTTCCTATCCAAGTTGAAATTTAACGATGAATTCTCTCTCTCTCCCACCAGATCAATTCTGGTTCTACCGTGTCCTCATGGAATGGACTCTTGGGATACTCCACCGTGTTAACAACGAACTAACAGGTGCGCTATTTCTTATCGAACAAATTCAAGAAAATTTTACATCTTCTGAATTGACTCCTCTTGATTCCCAAAACCTTTTGTCCTCTTTATCAACTTCAATACAAAAAATTCACCACCTCATTTCTGAGGCTGCTGCTCTCCACACACCTCCTTCCCAGCAAATCTCAGACCCCATAACTCCCCATCTTGCCGTCCGAGAAGCTTCTTCCATTGCTCGCCTCCTCTTACCAAAATCTATTAAAATTCTCGAGCCAACATCCCTACCAGAATCAAATTCCTGTCTTTTTACTTCAATTGGCGAATTCCGATTACTTGCCGCCGCTGCAGCTCTGATTCTTCACCCTATTTCATTCCGTTCTAAAGGTTCTTTTTCCATCCACTTCTCAACTCACCCCAATACTACAAATTTCCTACCCCAAAACTTCCAAAAACCCCTTTTCAACTATCAACATATCAACAATTGGCTTATCTCATTTCAGCTTCAGCTTGAACCAACTACAAATTCCCCTATTAAGGAAAACCCTTCAAGTGCAAGTGACCAATTCTCTCTTCCCTCCAATTCTCCCAATGCTGCTTTCCAGGCTATCCACTCTCGAATATCATCGATTGGTGGCGCTGCCGAATTCCACCCTCCTTATTTTATTTCCTATCGCCTTCCTTCATACAGCTCATACAACATCCCTACTTCCAAAGCTTCCACCTAATCATCATGAGCCATACTTCTCACTTCGTTCTTGTTGTTGATGATGAACCTGTAATTCTCAATGTCCTCCGTGATCTCGTTTCTAGGGCAGGTTCCTCTCCACTTCTCGCTCAAACTTCCTTGGAAGCTCTCCAACTTGCTCAAAACCACCCTCTTGCTGCAGTTGTTGTGGATTATCTCATGCCCGAAACTCCTGCTCCAGACCTCCTTCGTCAAATCGCAACCATTCATCCTGATGCTTCCCGAATTGTCATGACGGGCATGCCAAGCCTTGACTACGTGCTCCGTGCCGTTAATGAAGGTGAAATTTACCGCTTTGTTACCAAGCCTTGGGTCAGCTCTGAAATGCTCGCCATTCTTAAAAGTGCTATCCAGCGTTTCGAGCTTATTCAGGCTAACCGTCAACTTCGTGAGGAGAGCATAGCTCTCAACAGCCGCCTTGCTGCAGCTAATACTCTACTCGACAAAAAAGTTCGTGAACTGGAAATTAAAAGCCGTCAACTTGACGAATCCCGCGCTGCTCTCGAAAACAGTTACCATCGCACACTTGAGCTTTGCCGCCGCATTCTCAATACTTTTAACCCTCTTCTAGCAGCTCAGGCACGACTTGCGCACGAAATCTGCGAATCCCTTGTTGCTCAAGGCCAATTCACCCAAGAAGAGCGCAAAGCCCTTTTCGTAAGTTCACGCATTTATGACATAGGTCTTACGGGAATTCCACCTTCCACTCTTCTCGCCCTCCAATCCGAGAATTCCAACACCGACGAATCATCCAAAAAAATCTATAGAGAGCATACTATTTACGGACAAGAACTCGCTTACTTTATTGACGCCTCCCCTCTCGTTGCTGCGGCTATACGCTCCCACCACGAACGTCCCGACGGAACTGGTTTCCCAGATGGGTTACGCTCAAATGAGATCCCGTGGATTGCTCGCTGCCTTGCTGTTGTGGCAACTTACGTAACCAAAGCCTCAACAGGACTTCCTCACGAGCAGATCCTCGAACAGCTTCTACTGGGTTCTGGTTCTGCTTTCGACCCCAAAGCCCTTCAGCTCTTCATTGCCTGCGTCCAGAAATTGCCTGAAGTAGAAAAAACCTCGGTCCGGCAGGTCCGTATCGAAGACCTCCAGCCCGGAATGCTTCTCGCGTCAGACCTTACTACCCCATCCGGCCTAGTCCTTTATTCCAAAGGGCAGCGTCTTGATGAGCAGATTATCTCCCGCCTACGCAAAGAATTCCGCTCCCAGCTCTTCAATGGCAAGCTCGAAGTTGTTGCTTGATACAGTTCACACCCCTCCAATTCCTCCAACAATTTAATCAACCTCTCTCTCCCTTATTGATTCTCCTCCTTTTTTCGCTTATCCTTATTTCTTGATGAAAACTACTGTAATTATTCCCCTCATATTATCCCTAACTGCTATCATCTCCCTCTTCTCTGCTAATACCTACTCGCAATCCCCTGCCGCGCGTCAGGCCTACGATGCAGCCAGCGACCTCTACTACTCTGGCAACTACGATGGTGCCCTCAAGGCCTACGAGCAGATCCTTAAAGATTTCCCAACTGATATTCTTGTCCCTTTCGTTACTGTTCAAACAGGTTTTGCCAATTTCTTCCTTGGGAATTTCGATAAGTCTATCCAAATTCTTGAAAAAGCCTCAACTGACCCTACCACGCCCAAAGACCTTCTTCCTTCCATTGCAGCATTCCTCCCCCAGGTTTATGCATCCAAGGCAGCTGCCCTCCAACCAAACGATCCCAAACGCAAAGAAGCCTTCCTTTTAGCAATCCAAAAATATACCGACTATATCCAAAAATATCCCAACGAACCTCAAGTTGAATCCGCTCGCTACGGGCGTGCCCTTTGCAAATACCAAATTCTTGACATCCCTGGTGTCGTCTCTGACCTCGAAGAAAACCTTAAACAATTTCCGAACAGCCCAACCATAGCCGACTCCCAAAATCTCCTTGCTATAGCTCTCGCTTCCCTTGCAGGGGAAGAACTCAACAAAGGAGATTCTGCTGACCGCCAAAAGGTTACTGCTTTTTTGAACCGCGCAAAAGAACTTCTCCGCGAAATCATCGCAAAAAAAACCAATCTCGTCCTCGTCAACGACGCACGCTTCCAACTAGCTGAGATCCTCTTTGCAGAGGCTACTTTCGCTCCAGATGACCAAAAACCTAAGCTCTACCAGCAAGCAATGGAAGCTTACCGTTCTGTCGTTCCCGCTTCCGAAATGATTGCCCTCCAAGAAGAAATACTCGCACGCTTCCCTGAGCGTCGCAAAAGGATCCTTACCAACAAAGTTGCCCTCGCCGCTCTCGACCGCGAAATTGACCGCGAACAACGCCGCCTTGGTGAGCTCAAAGCAAAGCCCGACATCGTTGCCACGGCTCGTATGAAACTCGGTGAAATCTACTTCAACATGGGCGACCTTAACCGTGCTCGTGTAATCCTCCGCCACATCATGCCTTTCCTCACAAAGGACGACGATAAGCTTCGCGCACAATACTTCCTTACCCTCACCTATATCCTCCAAAACAAAGCTGATGAAGCAGTCCAAAATTACGAAATTTTCCAGAAACAATACAAGGGAGCTCCCATTGCCCAAAATCTTCCACTCGCCATGGGAAATCTTTTCCTCGCCCATCCAGATCCCAAAATTCGCAATCCGCAAAAAGCTATCCAGTATTTCGATGAGTCACTCCAAATTTACCCACAGGGATCCATGGCAAGTCTTACCGTTGTTACAAAAGCTACTGCCCAGCTCTCCCTTGGCCAAATCAAAGAAGCTGAAGCCACCTTCATGAAATTTCTCGAGGGTAAACCAACTCGCCAGGAGGCACTTATTGCCCTCTCCGGCCTCGGCAACATTTTCGTCCAAACCAAGCAGTGGGACAAAGCTATAGAAACTTACAAAAAGATTGCTACTGAATACCCCGATACGCCTCAGGCTACCGAAGCAAATTACTGGATCGCCATTTGCACCCAGCAAAAAGGCGACAACCAAAATGCCATCCCTCTACTTAAGGAATTTGCAGAGAAACATAATGATTCTCCTCTACTTCCCAACATCCTCTATTCAATCGCTACCGCTCAGCTTGCTCTCCAGGACCGCGCTTCCGCTATTCAGACACTCACTCAGCTTGCAGATAAATTCCCAGAAAGCCCACCTGCTCCCGTTACCTATTTCATGCGGGCTCAACTCCTTGCGCAAGAGGGCAAGCTCGAAGATGCCAACGCACTCATCCGCCAATTCATGGAAAAATACCCGCGCAGCGAACGCATTTTCGGTGCATACGATTGGCTTGCCCAGCAAGCTTATCGTTCTGCTCAATGGGAGCAGGCCATCAAGTATTACGAGGACTTTGTCCAAAATTATCCCAAAGACCCAAACGCTCCTATCGCACTCCTTCGAGTTGCAGAATACTCCAAACAGTGGGCCGAGTCCCTTGGCCGTTATGCCGCACTTCCGACAAACGAACAATCTATTTGGCAGGAGCGTATGAAACGTTCCCTAGAGGCTGCTAGCAAATTCGTTGACACATACCCCGAAAGCGAACTCCTCCCAACGGCTATCCAAGCATTTGTTGCTGCTCACGAAGCTCTCGTCAACGCAGAGATCCAACCCCAAAGCCAAATGGAAATTGACATCAAAACAAAAGCTGCTGCTACTCAAAACCCCGCTGTCCGCAGCAAAATCCTCTTCGGTCTTGCTTCTTTCCTTGCTAAACGTGAGCCTCCCCGCGCTCTCAAAACCATGGACGAAGCCTTCGACAAATCCATTTCTTACCTCCCTTCCGATTTAGACACTTATGCAACCGCTCTCCTCGAAGCTAATAGAATCTCTGACGCAAAATCCGTCTTCGAAAAAATGGCAGCAGATTATCCAGTCCCTGCCGGAACAGATCCCGCTAACGCCCCACCTCTCGTCCAGCACGCGCAAGCCAATTCTCTCTTCGGCCTCGGCCGTATTGCCCAAATCGAGGGCAACTCAGCCGCGGCAGCAGAAAAATTTGAACAGCTCAAAAAGCTTTATCCATGGTCACCCAAAATCCTCGAAGCTGAGCTCGGTATCGCTCAAGCCCAAGTCGAGGCGGGTAAGTTTGAAGAACCCCTTGCACGTCTCCCTGCCATCATCCGCGCTCCCAATGCAAACACCGATGTCCGCGCAAAAGCTATGCTCCTCGGCGGCTTAGCAATGGAGAAAAAAATGGCTGCTGCAACCGATGAAAAAGCTCGCAACGACGCCCTAGGCGCTGCAATTGACTATTACATCAAAATTGACCAATTCTATGCAGGTGTTCCCAATACCGCCGCAGAGGGACTCTGGAGAGGTGCTCAGCTCCTCGAAAAACAGGCCGCCGCTGCTGCCGACCCAGAATTCAAAAAACGCCAGCTCAATAATGCCCGTCGCGCCTACCAGGACCTAATTAAAAAATACCCAGCTTCCCAGTTTGTTCAACAAGCCCAAGAGCGGCTAAACGCCCTCGGTCAGTAGCGCCGCTCACCCCCAACCTGTTCCCTTCAGAAAAGCCCCATCTCCTCCCAACATGGGGCTTTTTTGTTTATTTTGAAAATCTTTTTTTTTCTAAACTTTAAAAAAAGACAAAAATATCAATAATAAAAAATATTTCTTACTCCCAAAGATCACTTTTTTAAATTCACAAAATCAAAAACAGACATAATCTTTCCCATAAAATTTATGGTTATTCATTCGCCCTTCTTTTCAGCGAAAGTATTTGCTGGAAAAAGAATGCCGAATGCCGTCTGAATTCCATTGAGCGAGAATCCATGGGTTTTGAGAAACTCCTCAAATATCATTTTGTTCTGATTAAACAACGGCTCTGCTACAACTACAGCTCCTAAAGATTCATGTGGTTGAAGGTTAGCAAGAGATTCTGCAAGTTGTGGACCAGGAAATGGGATTTTGTAAAAGTTTGGAAAAGCAATACCTTTCCGATCACAATAGTAGAGCGAGTTTGAATTCCAATCATTCCCGACCACTAGTAAAGTTCTTTCTTTGGGCACAAACTTTTGAACAGGCTCTGTCCATACTTCCGCTAGCTGACTCCGCGTAGGCAGTGCGTCCAAGATTGGTTTATAAATTGCGTTCCAGTTAACAAACCCAAAACTAACTGCAACAAAACCAATTCCCGCTGCAATCCAATTCCCCCATTCTTCTACCCCCTCTTCGATAGCCGAAAAAGCCACTCCCATCCCCAACAACAAACACGCTCCATTCGCAATCCAGTAATAACTATGCTGAAAGTAGAGATTTGTAAAAATTAGCGGTCCGGCTAGGAACGCTATCACAAAGGCTCCCATTTGCAAAGCCCGATAAGGATACAAAGCCCCGGCAAAGATAATAACCAAGGGCAAGAAAAAGGCTCCCAAGAAGGGAACTTTCACCAAAACACCTTCTATTGCATGCTGAAAAATAACTTCCCATGTTTTTATATTCAGCTTCTGCTCAAGAGTTCCATAGTTCCATGCCCGCTGATTTTCAGAATTAAGCGTGATAAGCTCTCGAGCGAACGGATTAGCCTGCTTCACCGCATCCGACCACGCCACCCAATACTTAGCGGCGAAAAAACCTAATGTTACTGCCACTATTGCCCCACAAGCCCAATACCAATTTTCTCGACGGTAAACATCAGCTCTTATTAGCAACAAGAGGAAAGTTACTCCAACAGCGAGCCCCCATGTTGGAGCCTTACATAGGGCCCCTAATATTCCAACCACACCGGCCGCTATAAGCAGCGAATAACTCCGCTTTTCAAAACCCCAAAGGGCCAACGCAACCATCGTTAGTGCTAAAAACACTGCCGTTGTTTCTATTAAAAAGGCTCGTCCCCAGAACAAATATACTGGACTGCTCAACATCAGCGCACCAACCAACATGCAGGCAGACTGGCTTATACCTAACCACCGTCCAATTGCCCAAGCTGGCACTAGAGAAAATAACCACGCAAAAGCAGAAACTAGCCGCCCTACTTTGTCCAACCTGGCTAGATCACTGGCTTCAGCTCCCAAAAGCCGGTGCAGCATTGCTACAACCCATTGATAAATCGGAACTTCCATAGGAATTTCCCACGGCTTCCCCAAAACCGGCGTTATGTAATTCCAGAACTTGGAGGCATCTTCAGCAAGATACCGAGCGGTTATAGCCGTTTGGGTTTGCCGAAAGGAATGGGGGCCCAAAAGCGGCTTATCCAGTTGATAAAATAATACCCACGCCCAGCCTACCAAGGCTAGGGCTAGGATTGAAGCACTCAGCCATTTTGTTTTGTCGGAAGAAAATGGTGCTTTCTTGTCTTCGATTCCTGTAATTTCGCTTTGCTCCATGACTCTTCATAAAAAAACTTTTCTAGAAATTGCGAACCCAAAATTAGTGAAATTAATGAATTTATAACATTTGAGGTAATAGATTTTGTTATCTATAAAATGAATTCAACTCAACGAAAGTTTTTTCTTTTCTCCGAGCCCAGCGCGGGAAATTCCTTTAATAAAAATTCAGAGAAAAACCTGCCTTCTTTTTTTTGGTTATTTGATACTATTATCCTCTTTACATTGGGTTTTCTTTTCCTTGCCTACTACAGTTCCGGTAGGATTTCTAATTACCTCCATCCTTTTTTCCACATTCCAGTGCTGGTGGGCGGATGCGTATTAGTTTTTTTGGCAGCAAACCGTGCCTTTACGAAAAACAAGAACTTTTGCAATTGTAACAGTTGTTCCGTTCTTTTCGGCCAGTCTTCAGTTCCTGCTTTAATCACAAGATTTCTTCTCATTGCTTTGCCCATTTCTGCTTCCTTTTTTTCGAACAGTGAATTCGGTCAAACTGCGCTGCTTAATCGAGGGGTTGCCTTGGATTATCAGGAAATTTTTCCATTTGCTGGGTTTGATAATGATCCTGGCAATTTCGCATGGTCAGCGGATCCCGGTATGGACCCAACAACATACCTTGCGAAAACCCCCGAAGGCCGTATCCGTGCCGAAACTATAGACCTTGTCCTCGCGTCCAATGAACCTGACCTACGCAAAGACTTTGAAGATAAAGAAGTCGAAATTCTTGGCCAATACTTGCCACCCGAAAAAAAACTCGATGAAGAAGTCACAAACTCAGACTTTCTCCTTGTCCGGGTTTTTATGCTCTGCTGTGCAGCAGATGCTAGGCCAATAGGCGTATCTGTTCGCGGGAAAATACCTCAATCCGTGCAGCCTTCAGACTGGGTTTTAGTGCGTGGGTTTGCGCGTTTTTTACGGAAAAAACAAACTTTTTCTCCTCTAGTTGAAGCAACTGAAATCTTGCCTACTGCACCACCGCAACAGCGAAATCTGTTCCATAATAATTAATGACATTTGCTTTCCGCTCACCGCTTTTCTGCTGATTTACTCTTGTTTTCCTTCAAATGCTCCAATTTTCCTTCTTACCTTCTAAAAATGGCTTCTGCGGCCTGAAAATTTTGCACACTTAACCTTGAGCCAAATCCTCCCAAAAACTAACCCCTCTTCGGTAGCAGAATCTTCCTCCTGGGGACGCGCAGCAATTTTCCTCGCCATTGTCCTTGGCGTTTCATTGGTATGGGCTCAGTTGCAAAGCCTCTCTCATCCCCAAAGAAAAACCTTACCCAACCTGGGAAAAGCACCGTCTTTTATCCAAACATACCAACATGATGGTTTCCTGCTCGTGGCTTTGCCGTTTAGCAATGGATCCAACTTGAGCCCTATATCTATTTCCACCCTCCGAACACTTGCCAACGAGTTGGACAAAATTAATGATCCTTATGTCAAAATTTTGATTTTTTCAGATAATACCCTTACTTCCTATGCACAAACTTTTCTGAACTTAGACCGCTTCCTCCTCTTGGAAGCGGAAAAGGCTTCTTCTTTTTCCCCTCTTAGCTCAGAGCCAAACTTGAATTCTGATGATGAAATTTTAATTGTGGACAGCGAAGGATGGATTCGCTTCCGAGCTTCTGCCCAAGCGTCCGACATTGTGTCGCGAACTCTTGCTGCTTTGGGAGCCCTCGTTCGGGAAAAGTCTCTTTCTGCTTCCTCCCTTAAAACCTTTGCTTCTCCAGATAAATGAAGTTCCCCCTTACGGCAGTTCCTTTTCGATTTAGACACCGCTGGCTAGAGCTGCTTGTCCGTAAATTTCCAACTCTTCCGGTTGATCTTTTTCCAATCCGTCACGAGTTCCGCAGCTACAGTTTTTCAGATCTTCGCGCGGATGCAAAAGCTGGCCTGAATGTTGCTCTCCTTGAATTTCCACAAGGCATGGCCTATGCAATGCTGGCCGGCCTTCCCATCCATTACGGGATTCTTTGCTCAGCGGTTTCTTCCATGGTTGCTCCTTTTTTTTCCCGCTGCCCGGCTCTCGTTCTTGGCCCCACCAACGCGAGTGCTGTCATGATCCTCAGCGCAATTCTCTCTGCTCCGCATAATCTTAGTCCCCTCCATACAGTTTCTATTTTGGTTTTTATTGTCGGATTTATACTTATCTTGGGCGCCTTTTTACGTCTTGCGTCACTCTTAAAATTTGTCTCCCGAAGTGTGATTATCGGCTATCTTACTGGGGCTGCTCTGTTAATTATAGCTAATCAAATCCATTATGTCCTTGGCACATCCATCCAATCCTCAGCAACTCTTTGGGATGTTTTAAAGCGAACCTTTCAGACGATTCCACAGACAAACGCAGCCTCAATCCTTGTCGCTCTTTCAACCATTCTCGCAATTCTTGCGATCCGTAAACTTTCAAAAGCACTACCCGATGCTGCACTCGGTATCCTTTTTGGATCAATCATTGCCGCAATCTTTGCTTCCTTCGGTTGGAAAACCGCGATGTGTGATCCCATCTCTCCATCTGATTTCCGATTCAATTCCCCTCAACTCAATCCGGACACTCTTTTTGCGTTAATAGGGCCCGCTTTTGCTCTCGCATTTCTCTGTGCCATGGAAGTTAACGTCATGGCTAAAACTGTTTCCACCGCTTCTTCTCTCGGAAATCCCTCATTCAACCCAAACCAGGAAATGTTCGCGCTCGGCATTGCCAATCTTGCCTGTTCCTTTTTTCCTGCACAAGCAGCCTCGGGTTCACTCACTCGCACTATGCTCAATCTCCAAAGTGGCGCGAAAACAAAAATTTCTGGCTTAATTTCCGGATTAATGTGTCTCTTAATTGCTGTTTTTTTTGGTTCAATAACCTCTTGCATTCCGAAGGCTTCCGTCGCTGCTCTCATCATTCTTGTTGCTATTTCCCTTGTTGATCGCAGACGCATCCGTATTGCGCTCATGTCAACAAGGTCGGATGCTTTAGTCGTTTGCGTAACTTTTTTTGCCGCTCTCTTCACTCCCCTTGATTTTACCATTTTCCTTGGCGTTGCAGTTTCCTTGGCAATTTTCCTTCATCAGGTCAGCTCTCCCCAGTTGGTCGAGTATGGATTCAACGAAGAGGGAAACCTTGCCGAAAATCTGCAAAAAAGAAACGATCCCCACATTGCCATCATTCACGTTGAAGGGGAGCTATTCTTTGGGGCTGCTGATTTTTTTCGAGAGGAACTCCGCAAGGTGGCCGCCGAACCCGAACTCCGTGCCATTATCTTGCGCATGCGCAACGCCCATCATCTCGATGCCACAAGCCTGCTTGCGCTAGAAGAACTCATCCTCGAAATGCGAAAATTAGATAAATATCTCCTTATAAGCGGAGCTTCGAGGGAAGTTTATCGCATCCTTCGTGATACAGGTGTCCTTGATACGCTGGGACGCGACAATTTCTTTATGCGTTCTCCCAGTAATCCAAACCTGGCAACTCGCAAGGCCCTTATCCGTGCTCAAACCTTAATCGGCGAGGAAAAATTAGAAATCCGCATTTATCACGATCCCAATTTTGGTAAGAGGAAAAGCGTTAAAGGAAATTAAATATTGTAGATAATTTTATCTTATTTTTAACCTTCTCCTATCAAATTATTATGTCTCTCGACTATAATCACTCTTTTCAAAAAAAATAACGTCTATGTCTTCAATTGATTCATTACATCCATTGTCTTCTCATCAGCGTCAGGTTCATCTCGATTTTCATACTTCGCCATGGATTCCGGACGTAGCAGCTGATTTTGACGCTAAAGAATTTGCAGAGATCTTACAAAAGGCACACGTAAATAGCGTAACAATTTTTGCCAAATGCCACCACGGCTATACATATTTTCCATCCAAAGTTTGCGATCCACATCCTCAGTTAACTCCCTGTGGGCGTGACCTTTTGGGTGAGCAAATCGAAGCTTTGCATCGTGCAGGCATCCGGTGTCCCATCTACATCACAGTTGGGTGGGATGCCTTGCTTACTCGACGCCATCCGGAATGGCGTGCTATGTTCAAAAATGGTCTCTTTGGAGATTGGAATACTGGCCATCCTGGGCAATGGAATTTTGTAAATTGGATTCATCCCGATGTCATTGCCCACATCGAGGCTCTAACCAGAGAAATCCTCGATCGCTATAAAGAGGACGTAGATGGCTTTTTCTATGATATCGTCTTCTTTGCCAAGGGTGCTTGCTGGTCTCCGGAGTCGTGCAAATTTCGTGAGAAATTTAACCTGTGGGATGACTCGCCGGCGGGTTTTGAAAAATTCCAGGTTACCGCCCAGATGTTTTTTGCAGAGCATTTCACAAGAATAATTCACTCTATCCGCCCGCAAGCCACCGTTTTTTACAACACTCCAAATGATTCTTTTTTCCTGAAGGGATATGGCTCAAGGCCACGCCTAGAATTTATGACCCACATGGAAATTGAGTCGCTTCCCTCCGGCTTCTGGGGGTATTGGCATTTTCCGCGTCTTGCTCGTTCCTGTAGCCACTGGGGGAAACCGTGGCTAGGAATGACTGGCCGCTTCCAGACCCTTTGGGGAGATTTTGGCGGAATTAAGCCTCAGCCTGCACTCGAATATGAATGTTTCCGCGCTCAAGCGATGGGAGGGGCTAATTCTATCGGCGACCAGCTTCCGCCGAGGGGTAAGCTCGATCCTGCAGCCTACCATCTCATTGGTGAAGTTTATGCCCAGATAGAAGCAGCCGAGCCTTTCTACAAAGGTTCTGTTCCAATTCCTCAGGTTGGAATTACTACAAGCGGTCGTCCGGGCCTTGATGCCGATGAAACTGCGAAAAGTGACGAAGGAGCGATTCAAATGTGTGAAGAAGCCCACTACGACTGTGCATTGCTTGACGAAACCGACGACCTTTCCCCCTATGACCTAATCATTCTCGGTGATACCACAACACCAACTCCTTATTTTATAGAGAAACTTCGCGAGTATTATGAACAAGGTGGAAAGTTATTGATCTCCTACAAAGGCGGGTGCGATGCCGATGGCAACTGGATCCTCGATTTCCTCCCTATTCGTGTAGTCGGAGAGTTAAAAGAATTTCCAGCTTATTGGCGAACACGGCCGGAATTCTCCGCCGATCTTGCCAGAGGCGATCGGGTCTTTTATCAGCAGGGGCTAAAGGTCGAAGCCGAGGGGTGTGAAATCCTTGTTGAACGCGTCCTTCCCTATTTCAAACGCGATGCAGTCCGCTACTGCTCCCATCTCCAAACTCCTCCTCGCCCCGATTCCAGTGGGCAGCCGGTGGTCGTAAAAGGAGATAGATTTATCTATTTTTCTGATCCGATTTTTCGCGAATATCGCCAAAGCGGTAACATTTGTGCTCGAGATGCTTGGAGACGTGCGATGGAGCTTCTTATAGGGCCACCTCCTTTTGGGGCGGGTTTGGCTAGCACAATTCAACTTTATCCTCGCAGGCGTGGAGAGGATTTAATTCTCACTCTTCTCCATTACATTCCCATACGCAAATGCCTAAATATAGACATGATTGAGGAGCGAACATCTTTTGGGGGCCAGCGGTTGCGTTTACCTGAGAAAGCGGAATTTGTCCGGATATATCAAGGTGAGGAGCTGGAGCGTGCGGCTGACGGTTCCTTTCTCCTTCCTGCAAATGCTGCTGGCCGTCTCCTCCTCGAGGTGCCGGGATTTTTCTCATAATTTGGCATTTCAATGCCGATTGCGGCCCAGTTATTTCTACCTTACGCTCTTTTTTTATTACTTTTCTTATCAAGTTCTCATTCTGTTATGAGCAGTATGGATATACCGAAGATTTCTAAGAAGGAGATAAATGGAGATTTGAGTTCCTGGGTATCCCAAGCGTGGCAAGCGTTGTGTCTGTTACCTGATACACCGAGACCGCCGGCTGATTCTGGCGCTAGGCTTTTTATTGCATGGGATGAGGTTGGTTTGATTTTCGGTGTGCAGGTTTTTGATAAAACACCTTCGGAGTCTTTTTTGGCTTCTGGTGCTTATGAAAATGATTCTGTTGAGTTTTTCATTGCTCCGTCTGCAACCCGGGCGGAGTCCCTCCAGGCTGTTTTGAGTCCTGGTAATGAGCCCGGTCGAAAACCGCGCCTCTATCTCTACGATAATCGCCCAGATGCTCTAAAAAATTTGCCTGCTCGCTTGGAGTATGCGGTTGTTTTAAATGAGACCGGCTATAATGTTGAAGCGCGTTTTCCTTGGGAATGTCTGGGTATAAACCCAAAGGTTGGCGATGAAGTTGCGGCGAGGGTTTTCGTTAACGACCACGACGGTGTGGGGCGCAAGATTCGCTTTTCTTTAATCCCACAAAAATCTCCTTTTTATCGTTTGCATTTAACGGAGAGGCCTAACCGTCCGATTCATGCTTTAGCTTGGGCATCTTTTGATCCGGCTGTAGCTGAATTCACTCTTAACTGTCTTGCTTCACCTTCTCTGAGTGGAGCGGAAGTAAAATGGCTAGGGAGCTCCTTCCCTTCCCTAACTTTGAATGCAGGTTCCTATGCTGCCTGGTTATCGGTTGGACTTTCTTCAGCCAGCGAGGTTCCTGATTCCCTTACCTTGCCCGATGGGCTAGAGATTCCTGTTGTTAATAATCTGGAGAAAATTAGGGAGAATCTCTTGCTGGATGGGTTGTTCCCGCAGCGTTGTCAATTTCAGCGACGCCAGGACGCCAGTTTTGCTGGGTTTGGATTTCCGGTGCATGTTTTTAGTGGGCCGACTCCTCCGGCCCCACAATTTGCTGAACCTCGAAAAGTGGAGCGTTTGCTGGAAGGACAACCTGAGGTTTCCCTGCAATGGTTTGACAGCGAGGGGAATCCGATTCCATTTCCCCAACAACCTGGTTTGCTTGGTTGCCTGGCTGAGATCCGCACACCTGCTGGCAAAAGTTATCGTAAGCGGTTTTTGCTCTATCGTTTGCCGAATGGTGCTCAGACTCCTCCCGGGGGAGACGATGAATACATTGCCCAAGTTTTAGGTTTTAATTTAGCCGGTGCCGATGCAACGAAAAGCCATGCAAACCGCGTGGCCAATCTCTGGTGGCACAAAGCATTGAAAAAGCTTTTGGCTTTTCAAAGGCAAAATGGAAGCCATGTTGAGAGTCTTGCTACCTATCCCTATGGGGTGCGTTTTCCGAAGAACTACAGCCATGATCGCCGCTATCCGCTCCTTCTTTATCTTCATGGTTCTGGATTTTCGACAACATCGGCAGAGAAGGAATTCTTTACGGCATTTTCCGATGCACTTGATTATTTCCCTGGGATTGTAGTTTACCCGCGCAGTGCGGGAAGCTGGAGCGCACCTGCCGTGTTGGAATTGCTCGATTTGTTGATAAGCAAGTATCCAATTGACGCGGAGCGCGTTTCGATTGTTGGCTTCAGTATGGGCGGTATCGGAGCGTGGGAAGTTCTTCTGACGGCTCCCTCGCGTTTTGCTTGTGCTGCAATCATTGCTGGGCGCGGTGGCAGTCCTACAGATGCTTGGCGTCTTAAAAATATTCCCATTCTAGTTGTTAACGGAACTGATGATCCCACCACGACGGTTCAAGAGGCAGAAATCATGGTTCAGGCTATTCAGCAAGCTGGTGGAAATTTGGTTGAGAAAATGTGGATTGAGGGTTCTGCTCACCATGATTCGATGTTCCGTGCTCTTTCAAATCCTGGTCTCTATCGCTGGATTGCAGAAAAAATTACCTCAAAGAAATAAAAAGAAATAAATAAAGACTAATTTATCGTTAATTTTCGCCAGTGCGTTCCTTAAGAGCAAGCTGGATTTTTTCTATAACGATTTGTTCGGTGAGTAATTCTGGAAAAGTGACGACGGCGGAAGTATTTCCGCGCGGATAGAAAACATAAAAAGGCACTCCGGCTCGCCCGAGGCGGGCAAGGGCATCCCTTATTTCTGTATTGGGAAGGGTCCAATCGGCTTTCATTGGAACAATGGAATGTTCCTGTAGGAGTTTTCGGACGGTCGGCGTTTCCAAAGCAGTTCTCTCATTAAATTTGCACGTGATGCACCATTCTGCTGTGAAATTGACAAACACGGAACGGCTCAAGGAGAGCATCTCTTGCAGCTTCGCTTCTGTGTAAGGGACCCAAGGTATTTTCGACCATTCAGTAAGATTTTGTGGCTTACTATCCTGAATTAGCTGATGGTTCGAAGTGGAAATTTGACTTTTTGCAAATTTTGCTGTCGAGACCCAATAAATTGCAGCTAAGCAGGCAAGGATAACGGCTAAGGAAACCCTTCGGGAAACTAGCGAGGAGGTCGGCGTGAAGAATTTCCCATAAAGCCAGCACGGGACCGCTAATAAGAGAAGCGTGCATAGTGTCCAAATAATTCCGTTTGTTCCTTTTTGGACACCCAGAACTGAAAGTAACCAAAGGAGAGTTGCAGCCATTGGGAAACCAAGCGTTTGTTTGAGGGTTTCCATCCAGGGGCCTGGCTTCGGCAGAAGGTTTAGCCATCCGGGGTTAAGGGCAAGGAGGAGGTAAGGGATTGCCATGCCAGCAGCAACGGCTGTAAAGGTGCTAAAGATGACAAGGGCGGATTGACTAAAGGCAAAGCCAATAGCGATGCCGAGAAGAGGTGCCGTGCATGGAGTTGCAAGTAAGGTTGCAAAAAGCCCATGAAGGAACGAGCCAGCGAGTCCCTCACTCTGGGCGGCAGAACTCAATTGGCTGCTTGTTCTGGCAGGGAGTGAAAATTCAAAAACCCCAAACAAGTTAAGGGAAAAGATGAAGACTACGATGCAAAGGAAGTAAATGAACCAGGGGTTTTGGAACTGGAAGGCCCAAGCAACTTGCGCTCCACCTGCTCGCAAGGCGACTACAACAGCCGCAAGTCCAACAAACCAGGCAAAAATTCCGGCACAAAATGCGAGACCATGAGCAAAAATCTTTTTGGGACTATCACCTGCTTGTCGAAGAAAAGAAAAAATTTTTAGGGAGATGACAGGGAGAACGCAGGGCATAAGGTTCAAAAGGAATCCTCCAAGGAATCCCAAGCCAAGCGCTGTTAGAAGATTGATGGAATGGAATACGGGAACGCTTTTTGAAACTTCTGGATTATCGAGTCCTTTTTTCTGAAAATCTGCTGCCGGCGTTTTTGTTGGGGAGGAAATCTCAACTCCGTAGAAGTTTTTCGTATCGGTGCTTTGCCACGCAAGCACTCCTGAAATTTTCCCTTCAGCAGGAATAAAGAGAGAGGTTTGCTGATTTTCGACTTTGGCTGGGGAAGGTTGTTCGACGTTGGGAGGGATGGAATGCTCGTAAGGGAAGAAAGTTACCTCCTGTGCCCACTGCGGGAGACCTTGAATGTGAAGTGTCCAGCCCTTGTCTTTTTCTTGCCATTGAAGTTGAACATTTGCTGGCAGAGGTTTGGGAAGTGTGGCTTCTACGGATTGGAAAATTTCGGAGTTCAGTTGGGTTGATTTTTCTGCGACAGGCAAAGTCAGGTCCAGTTCTGCTTCACCTGGTAGGCAAAGCGCCTCGCAAACCAACCAACGAACTTTTGCTTTTAGGCTTGCCTCTGAGCCCTGGAATTGGGAAGCAACTTCGATGCGAAAAGGGAAAAAAACCTGATTTTTGTATCCATAAACGATCAAATTTCCGGGTTCAGCGAGGCGTTTTGGGATTGGCCACTGGATTTGGTTTGCTGAGAAGCCCTCTGGTAATTCCCACTCGATGCTCGTAGCAAGGCCAGCATCGCCAGGATTCCGCCAGTAAACATGCCATCCGTCGGCAATTTCCAACAAGATTCCGATGGTAAAGGGTTGCCCGGGGACTACAGCGTTCTGAGCCGGAACAAGGGATGCGCGCACAAGTTCTCGACCTTCGTAAACTTGGCAAAGACTGTTGAATGAGGTAGCCAATAAGATAAGTGCGACGTAGATGAAGCAGTAGATAAAGCTGGGATGTTTGGCATAATTCATGATTTTTTTGTCGGATTTTTTGTTTTTGCCCTGAGAATAAACTTACGGAAAGGGTGGGGTATTTCCAATGCAGTTGGGTGCTATTTTTTTACGAGACCGCGGATGCGGATGTCGTTGCCAAAGAATGCGTATTCGATCTGCTCGAGCTGAATTGCATCTTTGCTGGAGCCAACGCCGATACCGCGGCTAAAAGGGACAGGACCACCAATCAGAGTAGGGGCAATATAAATGACAAATTCGTCAACTAACTTTGAGTCTATTGCCTGGCCTGCGACGATTGCGCCACCTTCAATTAAAAGACTTACAACACCTAAATTTGCGATTTTCTGAAGGAGTGACGGGAAGTTGGGGGCAGTGAGGATGTGAGTTCTGTTGCAAAAGGGGTCGTTGAAAACGTGGCAATCCGAGGGGAGGTTTTTGGGGTCTTTGGTCCAGATGAGGCGGAGGGGCTGGGGACGTTGTTTTGCGGCAGGTATACCGCGGATGGTGAGGTAGGGGTTGTCTTTTCGGAGTGTTTCTGCGCCAATCAGGATTGCGTCAACTTCGGCCCGTATGCGCATGGCATCTTTGCGGGAGGCAGCAGAGGAGATGATTTTCTGCGGAGGTTTTGGAGCAATCCTTCCATCGAGGCTCATTGCTGTTTTGAGGATGACCCAGGGTATTCCTTCCGTGATGAATTTTTTCCATGGTCGGAGAAGTTTTGTAGTTTTTTCCTCGAGGATACCAGAAGTAGTTTGGATGCCAGCTGCTTCGAGGATTTGTTTGGCACGGCCAGCATGTTTGGGGTTTGGGTCGTCCATGGACCAAACGACACGCGCGAAGCCTGCGCGGATGATGGCGTCGGTGCAAGGGGGGGTTCTGCCATGGGTGGAGCAAGGCTCGAGGGTTACGTAGAGGGTCGCGCCTTTCGCTGAGAGGCTTGGGGGGAGTGCGCGAAGTGCTTCAATTTCTGCATGTGGTTGGCCTGCGGCCTTGTGCCAGCCGGAGGAGAGTTTTTTGTTGTTGCGGACAATGACTGCACCGACTGGGGGGTTGGGGCTTGTTGTGCCGATTCCTCGCCGAGCAAGTTCCAAGGCAACTTGCATCCATTTTTCGTCGTTGGTGAGGACGTTGGGAGTGGGTGTTTGTGGGTGTGGAGGAGTTGAGGGTGTTGCCATGAAATCGTGTGGATGTTTTAAGAATTCTAACGAAGATTGGGATATGCGGTTTTGGCTAATTGATGTCGGCAATACGTTTACGAAGATTGCGGAGGTTGCGGAAGTCAATCAAAGGGATAAAGCAAGGAAAGGGGGAATTGGGAAGGTTGAGCGCATCCCAACGAGTGTTTTTGGGGTTTCAGCTATGGAACGGGTTGTGAGGCGAAAGGCGGGAGACGTGTGCGTGTTCTGTAGCGTTGTTCCTTGGGCAAGAGAGTGTATTGAGCAATTTTTTGGGAATGTTAGTGAATTGAATTGGAAAGAGGATATAGGAATCGGTTTTGATTATCCGCGGCCGGAGACTTTAGGGGCAGACCGTTTAGCGAACGCGATTGCTTGTAAAGTTTTTTACCGAGTGCCGGCAATAATCGTGAGTGTAGGCACGGCTGCGACGTTTGATATATTGGATGCTGAGGGGAATTTTTGTGGGGGAGCCATTGCTCCGGGGATCGAGTTGCTTGCAGATGCACTTTATGAGCGGACAGCGTTGCTGAAGAGGGTTTCTCCAGTGGAAGATTGCCGGGTTGTTGGGAAAAGCACGGAAGAAGCGATTCAGGCAGGGGTGACGATTGGTTTTCGGGGGTTAGTCCGGGAAATTGTTAATTCTATAATTGAGGAGAAGTTTTCCGGAGTGCGGCCTTTTGTGTTGGGCGGAGGCGGGGGAATTCGATACGTTTCGAGAGGGATGGGGATATTCGATGCGATTGAGCAAGAGCTTGTGCTCCATGGGCTCTACGCGTATGCACGACGCCGATTTGGCTCGCTTTTGGATTAAAGAATTTTTACAGTGATGCAAAAAAGAATATACGTTAAGCAGTGGAGGCGACCTCGAATCTGTGGGAGAAGCTGAGTGAAGATTTGAAGGAGGCGAGGCGTAAAGGGCATTTGGAGGAATATGTCAGCCTTGCTGGAAATTTTGTGCGCTCAGCATCGGAAATACTTGGCGAATCGAGTCCACAGCTGGCCGATGCGCTGGAGATAGCAGGGGATTTGTGTATGGAAGCAAGCGAATTGACGGAGGCCGAGCGCTATTACCTGCGAGCGTATGAACTTGCGCGGGAGAACAAGAACTATGAACAAGGCGGTCGGGTTGCTGGCAAGCTTGGGCAGATCTTTGAAAGGTTGGATGAGTATGGGAAAGCTGCTGAACAGTGCCGATTGGCTCTGCAGAATTATGAGGAAGCAGGCGTCCATTCCAATCACCCAACTTTGCTCAATCAGCTCGGAGGGCTTCTGCGGAGAATGGGAGCAAATGAGGAGGCATGCAAGGCCTATCGGGAGGCAGTCGAAAATGCGAGCCAAATCTACGGTCCCAAACATGAGTCATTGGCGATTCTTTATAACAACCTGGGTGTAGCACTGATGGATATGGGAGAATTTGTGCAGGCAGAAAATAACCATTTGCAGGCTTTGGCAATTCGGGAGAGTAATTATGGAGCTAGCCATCCGGAGACAGCTCACTCCCTCGCCAACCTTGGTGCCCTCTACTACTCATGGGGGGATAGAGATAAGGCACTTCGGCATTTTCAGGCGGCTCTAGAAATTTATCGGAAGTATTACAGTCCGACGAGTAATGAGATTGTTACTCTGCAGGGATGGCTGGATTTCCTTGAAGGAGGGCCGACTTGACCCTAAGTGGTATTTGTTCCTGATAACTGCGATTTGGGAAGTAGGAGATGGATGAAGAGAAGGGATTCGTTGCGGAGGAGTTAGTTTTGAAATTGCAAAAGATAGGAGGCTTCGAGCGATTTTTGTATGCCTTACCAATGAGGGATGGGAATACCCGATATGGGTGTCTTTTACTTTTTGATTGGGGGGAAGGAGCAAAAGTTTGGAGCGAAGCGTCGCCTCTTGAAGGTTGGAGTGTGGATAGCTTGGAGGAAGTTCAGTGCTGGGGAATTGGCAAGAGGATACCACCCTCGTTAAGATTTGCGATTGAGGCTGCGTGGCTAATTTATCGCTGTTGGGAGGGGTGGGACCAGCCTTTAGAAAAGATTTCCCTCTGCGGGCTTGTGGAGGGACATCCGCGAGATTGGGTGCGGCGTGTTTCGCAATTGCAAAAAGAAGGATGTAGTGTGATCAAACTTAAGGTGCGTCCGGAGATAATGCACGCTTCGGTGGAAGCAGTAAGGAGAATTCGGATGCTTCTCGGAGATAAGGTTGAGCTGCGGTTAGATGCAAACCGGAGCTTTACTAAGGAAGAAGCGATTCGGTTTGCGGAAGAAATAAAGGACTTTTCTATAAGCTTTATTGAGGAACCTTGTAGGAACGTCGAAGATTTTGATGAGATTTACTACCGAACTGGGGTTAGGATTGGTTTGGATGAAACGCTACGCGAAATCACTCCGCATGAAATCAAAGATTTTGCAGGAGTTTCGGCGCTTGTTTTGAAGCCAACTTTGATAGGGGGGGCGGAAGCTTGTCGGAAGTTTGCTGTTGCAGGAGCGGATTTAGGGATAAGCTCAATTGTAAGCGGGAGCTATGAATCTGGGGTTGGGACGTGGATTCTCGCACAAATTGCCGCCAGGCTTCCCATGAGTTGTCCTGCTGGGCTCGATACCTATACGCGCCTAAGGCAAGATGTTTTACTTCAACCCTTAGTTTTTCCGAATTGGACATTTGATGTAACAACGCCTATGCCAAGGGTGGATGTTTCGCGATTGGATAGATAAATTGGCCCGGAACTATGGTGAAGAGGTGGCTTTCGTTGGGGGATGGCCTGCTCCGGAAGAAAACCTTCTTCGGATCCGTTTTCGGGAAGTCCCGAAGATTCTTCAGAAATTTGGAGGTGGCTTTCCTCCGAGTGGATTATTTGCAACGCGTTCTCAAACGACATTAGCCCACGCACTTGCATTAATGAGCGCTGCTTATCGGGGGCTAACTGTTTTTCCGTTAAGCGCACGTGCTTCGAGGCGTGAAACAGGACAGCTTGCTCTTCTTTATCGGGTGTCAGTTATTTGGGAGGATGGTAGCATGCATCCATTGCATGGTGCAGGTAGGAGGAATGGGGCTAGTCTTTCGGGGGAGGGGGTTTTGATTTCGACGTCTGGTAGCGCGGGTAAGCCAAAGATAGTTTTTTTGACCTGGGAATCGCTTTTTTGGAATGCACGTGCTGCAAATGAACGGGTTAGGGTGGGGGTAGGGGATATGTGGTTTGTGGATTTGCCGCTTTGGCATGTAAGCGGCTTATGTGCAATGGTGAGAGCTTTAGAAGCAGGCGCGACGGTGTGCCTTGCCGGTGGGCCAGAAGAGCAGGCCACGCATCGTTCTTGTGTTCCAACACAACTGCGGCGGTGGCTCGATTCTGGTAGGACTCCTGGGATGCTTCGTGAGCTGTTGGTTGGGGGGGCTAGCATGCCTGCAGGAATGAGGATAGAAGCATCCCAAAAAGGCTGGCCGGCACGGGCGACTTATGGTTTGACGGAAGCTGGATCACAAGTTTGCACCGGAGAGAAGGTAGGCATGCCAGGGGAAGACCTTGTTAGTTGTGGGAAACCGCTTGAGGGTTGGGAAATCCGTTTAATTGACGGGGAGATCTGGATCCGGGGTAAAGGGCTTTTTGCGGGTTATGTCAAACCAGAAGGGGATGTGGTGAGTGAAAAATGCGAAGGGGGTTGGTTTGCAACAGGAGACGTTGGCGAATGGAATGAACGAGGCGAATTGCGGGTATTAGGGAGGCGCGATCGAATGATTCTCTGCGCTGGCGAAAAAGTTTACCCAGAACGAATTGAAGCTGAGTTGAAGGCTTTAAAAGGGATTCGACAGGTTTTCGCGCTTGGCGTTGAGGACCGCGAATATGGACAAAGGGTGGTTGTATTTGTGGATGGGGAAGGGGAAGTAGGAAGATGGAAGGAATATCTTCGGGAGAGAGTGAGCGGCCTTGAAATGCCGGTCCGTTGGTATCGGTGGCCAGTAGAAAACGTTCTGCAGGATAGCTCAGCAGGGACTATGAAACCGCAAGGAAAATTTTTTGAGGAATTGTTGGCAAGAGGGACTGTGGGGACATATAAGCTGGAGGAGATAGGATGAAATGGTCTTTTTCGATTGGTAAAGTAGCGGATATAGATATCCGGATTCACATAACTTTTTTACTTTTGCTTCTGCTTGTTGGCTGGTCGAGTTATCAAAACGACGGATTGATTGGGGCATGGGCAGGTATTTCGTTTATTTTGCTTCTATTTGGGTGTGTTTTGTTGCACGAACTGGGGCATGCCTTTGCAGCGCGAGCTTTTGGTATCCGGACGCCTGATATTACCCTTTTGCCGATAGGAGGAGTTGCACGGCTTGAAAAGATGCCGCGCAATCCGATCCAAGAGCTTGTGATAGCAGCAGCGGGCCCGGTTGTTAATGTTGTAATAGCTATAGGTTTGTATTGGTTAATTGGCAGGAACGCTATGTTTTGGAGTTTGGAAGGATTTGAAGTTGTAGGGCCGGGGCAAATTTTGGTAAAGCTTTTGTTGGCAAATGTTTATTTGGTTCTTTTTAATTTGCTGCCGGCTTTTCCAATGGATGGGGGACGAGTTTTGCGGGCAACTTTGGCGGTTTTTTTGCGATACGACAGGGCTACCGATGTTGCTGCTTTTATTGGTCAGCTTATAGCGATCGTGTTGTTTGCGCTTTCCGTTCTTTGGGGGCAACTGTTATTGGGATTAATTTCAATTTTTGTTTTTCTCGGAGCACGGCAAGAAGCTGTCTTGGCGAAAATTCACGAGGCAATGCCTGCGAATATACCTATTCGGCAGGCGATGATTACTCAATTTTCGTGCTTGCCAGCAGAAGCACCACTTTGGCGTGCGCGAGAATATGCTTCGCAGACTATGCAAACTCTTTTTCCCGTTGTTCGTGAAGATTTGCGATGTGTGGGGGTCTTAAGTCGTGAGGAATTGATGCAGCCAGCGGATTCTGTGCGTGACTTGCGACCGATTTCTCAAGAAGCAAAGCCGGTTTTGGAAATTTTTTCTGATGAGCCTTACTTAGAGGCGGTTGAGAAAATGGAAACTGGAGGGCATAGCGTAGCTGCAGTTGTAAATGAGAACAGGCAATTGGTTGGATTGGTGACACTTGCTGCTTTGCTTGAACGAGGAAATGTCCGCCGCTAAGACAAGCCTTGGGTGTTTAAAGGGAAGAAACTGACCTGGTATAAGTTGTGGTGTCAGTAGTTTGGCATCTGATCCGAAAAGTTGCGGAGATGTTGTTTGTAATGTTTGTTGTGGTGAGCATCACGTTCTTTTTGATACGCCTTGCTCCGGGAGGCCCATTTGATTCGGAAAGAAAACTGCCAGCGGAGATTGAACGCGCTCTTTTAAAGAAATACAAATTGGACGGGCCTCTTTGGGAGCAGTATCTCTATTACTTGAGGGATGTAGTTCGGGGTGATTTGCGGCTTTCGACGAAGTATCGCAACCGGAGTGTTAATGAGTTGTTGGCCCAGACGTTACCGCTGACGATGGGCCTGGGGTTGACAGCTTTTTTGCTTGTGGTGACAGGGGGGGTGACACTTGGGGTAATATCAGCTTGGAAATATGGTGGGCTTATGGATGCATTAGCGATGTTTTTTGCATTACTTGCAATTTCGCTGCCGTCGTTTGTGCTCGGACCGATATTGATACTTGTTTTTAGTTTTTGGCTGGGGTGGCTTCCGGTAGGGGGGTGGGGAGAACTCCAGCACTTGGTTTTACCGGCTATTACACTTGCGCTCCCTTATATGGCATACGTTGCGCGTTTGACTAGGGCAGGCATGCTTGATGCGCTGGAGATGGAATTCGTGCGAACGGGACGAGCTAAAGGGCTTAGTGACGCTGTAATTGTATGGAAGCATGCAATGCGTGTGGGTTTGTTGCCGGTGGTTAGTTATCTCGGGCCTCTGGCTGCACACTTGTTGACAGGCTCGATTGTTGTTGAAACGCTTTTTAATATCCCTGGGGCGGGCGGCTTTTTTGTTTATTCAGTTCTGAACCGCGACGGTTTTTTGCTGGGGGGAGTGGTGATTGTGTATTGCGGGTTGTTGGTGGTTTTCAACGCTCTCGTAGATTTGATTTTGCGGATTCTTGATCCGCGGATAAGCAGTGATGAGAGAATTTAGGAAAAGACTCTGGCGTGACTGGAAATTTCGGGTTTCGGTGGTTGTTCTTTTGGGATTACTGATTAGTTCTAGTGTGGGTATGGAGTTGATGGACAAAGCAGCAGGGGAGCCTGGTCCGATGCAGCAATCTCCACCCACAATGGAACACTGGTTTGGGACGGATTTAAACGGGAGAGATTTGCTATATCGCCTTTTAGTAGGGCTGAGGGTTTCCTTTTTAGTTGGATTGGCTGGAGCTGGGGTGAGTTTCCTCGTAGGAACTACTTACGGACTCATAGCTGGGTGGTTTGGAGGATGGATAGATAATCTGATGATGAGGATTGTAGATATTTTGTATTCTGTTCCGCGGTTGGTTTTTCTTTTAATTTTAATTCACAGTTTTTCTGAGCAGGTTGGGGAATTAGGGGCTGCTCTAGGTTGGAGTTGGTTGCAGCGCTGGGGGAAAGTGATGATTTTGGTTTTGGGGCTGGGTTTGACGGAATGGTTAACGATGGCGAGAATAGTGCGGGGGCAGGTTTTGAGTTTGAAATGGCGTGCGTTTGTTGAAGCAGCACGTGCGACAGGTGCAGGGGTGGGTTTGATCCTTATTCGCCATATTCTTCCCAACCTAGGTGGGGTTATACTTGCCTCCCTTTCACTGACCGTACCTTCGGTAATTCTGGATGAGACCTTTTTGAGTTTTCTTGGCCTAGGAGTCGAAGCCCCCCTTGCGAGTTTGGGAACATTGTTAGCAGATGGCGCAGCAGCAATTAATCCAATTCGTTCCCGCTGGTGGCTTTTGTTTTTTCCTGCAGCTGCGCTCGTGCTCTTGTTGTTCTCACTTTACACGATAGCCGATTGCTTTCGGGATGCTTTGGCAAAGCCTTTGCTTGCTGAGAAGAAGGTTAATAAGAAGAAATTTTAGAATTTGCTTCAGCTGGCTCACTAGAAACTTCCTCGGGAGCGTGCGCTCAAAAAAATTGGCTGAATTTGACTTTGTCGTCTTATTCCGCTTATAGCTTGATATAAAAGCGGTCTAAATTCGGGTTGATTCTTTTATTGATTTTAAATGATACGTTTTTTCTGAACAGCTTACTGTTGTTAGGTTGCTCTAAGCAAAAAAAGTGTAGAGTTTTTTTAAAGTCTCAGTGCGACTTCTGAATTTTATAAACGAGTCCGCTTGTTTGGGTATTAAAATTTTAGTTTTAGCTTGGTCTTTAATTCCTTGCTCAGAGCATGGAGTTCGCGGAGGGGCATTGCCTGCAGTTTCTCGCGCGGTGTGGGCTTCAGCCCCAGCAGCCCTTCCTACGTCCGAATCTCCCCAATCAGTTCTCCAACCTTCTGGCCTTCCGCGCGTCCTTCTGCGCGGCCCTCCATGCGTCCTTTCTCTAAACCTTTGGCAAGTCCTCTCTCCAATCCCTTTTTCTCTGCTTCTGTGCGAATTTCCTTCTTCGCCTTCTCGTAAGCCTCGGAGAAAGCCTTTTTGTAGGCTTTTTTGTAGGCTTCTTCATAGGCTTTTTCGTAGGCTTCTTCGTAGAGGAGTTCTTCGAGGTCGCTGAGGATTCTCATGGTGGAGCCATGGAGAGAAGAGAGCAGGAATTCTTTGAAATGCAAGAGGTGGAGTTTTGGGAGGCGCTTCATGGGGCCCATGACGCGGAGGAAGTCGGCCAGTTGTTTAGGCTTCCAGCCCAAGGCCTTTGCTTCCGAGAAGAGTTGCTTGGGGGCTTGGAGGAGGAGGGCTGGCTTGCCGCGGAAGCGGAGTGCAGCCAGTTGGAGACGGACGACCATCGCTGCAAAGGAGGAGGAGTTTTTGCAGCGGTCTTCCAGTTCGAGGAGCTTGCAGATGGGGAAGCGGAAGGAGAGTTGGCAGTCGAAGATTTGGTAGTGGAACTCTGAAGGTTTCCAGTTTGGGTTGAGGTCGGTGAGGACGGCAGCGGGCAGGAGGTTATCTTTGTATTGCTGGAGGAGGGAAGAGAAGTAAAGGAACATGCGGAGAGGGAAGGAGTGGTGGGGGTGGGCTTGGATTTCCAGCAGGAGGAGGTGGTGGTGAGGGTGGCCGTTGCGGAGGTGGACGCGGAGGAGAGCGTCCACGATGCCTTTTGGGTGTGGAGGGGATTCTGCGAGGGAGGAGGGAGGGGGAAGGGTTTCCTGGGAGAGCCAGGTGATGGGTTTGTCCCAAGCGATTTCGGAGGCGATGGGAGGGAAGAAGAGGTCGAGAAATTCGCGCAGGTAGGTCTGCAGCGCCTCCTTCCACCCAAGATCATAATCAGAGCGAAATGTTTTGTTCATAATTTCATGTAGGGTTAAAAATAAGGAAAGAAAACAAACGAGGAGTTTGAGAAAATTTCTCGTAAAAGCAAAGGCGAGAGGTTAGGTTTTGTTTTTTCTGTAAGGAGGAGAGAAATGGGACTAACCTATTTGGTAAGCGTCAAACGGCGACAGGAAGGGAAAGTGTCTGTTGACTTCTTAAATAATTGGGGAAGAATTGCCTTTACAATCAATCGCTGGTTTTTAGAAAAGAACGGCTGGTGTTTTTTTACTTTTCTTGTGTGCTTGCCGATTTTCGTTTTCCAGCTATAATTTGATGAAAGTTGTTATTGGAAGGACAATTTCTTGGCTTAGTGTGTGGAGTTTTAATTTCACTACTCAAGGGGGAATTTTGAGTGTAATGATAAGGGATGAGAGAAGATTATGAGTTTAGAGAGCTGGAGTATGAGGTTTGTTGGTAGAAGTTTGGCTCTATTTTGGAGGGATTGAAAATTTTTTAAAATTTTTTCCAGAGTGTTGGTGCGAAGAGGGCGAGGAGAGCGAAGAGTTCGAGTCTGCCGAGGAGCATCAATGCTGCAAGGAGTAAAAGGGAAGGGGGGCTGAGGTTGGCGAAGTTTCCCGTAGGGCCAATGGAGCCGAAGCCCGGGCCGACGTTTGCAAATGTTGTGAGGCAGGCTGAAGCAGCTTCGGCAAGATTAAGATTGGGGTCGAAGATCCCGATTGCAACGGTAGAAGTGAGAAGCAGAAAAAGAGAGATAGCAATGTAAATGATAGCATCAGCAATGGACTTTTCATCGAGAATTGAGCCGTCGAGGCGGACTCGGAGGACTTGTTGTGGGCGGAAGGAGTGGATTACTTGACGACCTAATGCTTTGCCGAGGATGAGCCAACGTCGGACTTTAACAGATCCGGCTGTAGAACCGACACAACCACCAACAAACATAAGTGCCAGGAGAACTGCTTGTGCAGCAGGTGGCCACGTATTGTAGTCGGCAGTGGAGAAACCCGTAGTTGTCATGATAGAAACGCACTGGAAAAGGGCGTCGCGAAGGTTTTTTAGGAGTGAGTTGTTATTATTTTTTGCCAGGAGGCTTAAAAAAACAATGATAGTAGCAACGAGCGAGAGAAGTAAATAGAGACGGAATTCTTCATCTTTGAAAATCCGTGTTGGGCGGCCATGGAGTAGCCAAGTGAAGAGGAGGAAATTGGCGCCACCAGCGAACATGAATATAGTTAACCAGATTTCAATAGCAGGATTTGCGAACCATGCGACACTGGCGTTATAGGGAGCAAATCCTCCGGTGCTTATTGCAGCAAATGTAAAGGTGGCAGCATCGTAAAGCGATGTCCCTAAAAGAAGCAGGCCGAGAATGCAAATTGCACTAAGGCCTGAGTAGATCTGCCAAAGTCGAAGGGCCATTTCGCGAATTCTGGAGTAAATTCCTTGGCTGAGTTGAATTGTGGATTCGTGCTGAAAAAGCGATTTACTGGATTGTCTGGCGGATGAGAGAAGGGCTACAAACAAAACAAGAATGCCGATTCCCCCTAGCCATTGGGTGGTTGCTCTCCAGAGGAGAACTTCTTTAGGGAAAGTTTCAATGTTCTCCATAGCGGAAGAGCCTGTTGTTGTAAACCCACTGGCGGATTCAAACAAAGCCTGAGCAAAGGTAAGGGAAGGAGAAGAAAAGCAGTAAGGTAAAGCGCCAAGGAGAGTCGCTAATAACCAGCCCAAACCGACGGTGGCAATGGCTTCTTTCCGGAGGATTTCTTGTGATTCTTTGCGACCGACAAAAAACAAAATTGCTGCGGCGAGCCCTGAAATGAGGGTAGAAATTTGGAGTGAATAATCAAAAAAAGAGGACCTGCTTGTTGTGCAAAAGAGCCCATAAAGGCCACAAAGGGACATTGCAAATGTGAGAATAAATGCCAACCCACCGAGATTGCGACAGATTGCGCGAAAATTCATGCAATGACTTTTGAGAAATCTTTGCGGGTTTGATCTGCGACAAGAGCGATGACGATATCACCTTCCTGCAATTCGTCGTCGGCAGCGGGGACATTGGCGGTTGAGCCTCGGGAAAGGGCTACGAGTCCGCTGCCTTCTGGCCAAGGGACCTGAGAGACTCGTTTGCCAACCAGTGGGGAGTTTTTGCGGATGTTGAATTCGACGATTTCGACGCCGCCGGGGAGTTTTGCCAAGGTGTGAAGTTTCTCGCCTGTGATGAAACGGGCGAGGTCGCGTCGGGTAGCGGTTCGAGGGCTTACGGCACCGGCGATGCCGATGCGTGGGCCGGAGCGACTAATGACTTCAGCGTAATCGGCGCGGTGGATAATGGTGATGCAGCGGGGAACCCCGAGGTCAGCGGCCTGGAGGCAGGTCATGACATTGTCTTCGTCGTCGTGGCTTGTTGCGACGAAGAAGTCTGCTTCGCCGATTTGTTCTTCGCGGAGGATGCGGGTGGAAGTAGCGTCGGCGTGGATAAGGGTTGTGTTTTTTAAGAGACGCGAGAGGTATTCGCAGCGGGAGTAGCTTTTTTCGATAATTCGAGTGCGGAAGGGGCCGTTTTCGAGCATACGAGCGAGGCAGAGTCCATATTCCCCGCCGCCGAAGATGACGACTCGTTTTTCTTCTGTTTTTTGAGGGGATTTTGTTCGGAATGCGAGTAGGGCTTCTTGGAGGGCACGGGGGTTTCCAAAGAGAGTAACGATGTCGCCGCTAATGAGTTCTGTTGTAGCACGGGGAATTTGCAAATTATTTGCGCGCTGGATGCAGCCTATTCGAACGCGGGGAGGCAGACCGAGGTTGATTAGTTTGCAACCGTCGGCGCGGGAGCGTGGCTCGACTTCGATTTGCTGGAGTTCAATTTTTCCGCCAGCCATTTCCTCGACAATGAGGGCGTCTGGGTTGCGGAGGAATTTTGCGAGTTCGACAGCAGCGAGGTGTTCGGTGCTGAAGAGGTAATCGAGGCCGAAACGGGCGCGGTAATCGAAGAGCCACTGTTCTTGTTGGACGGAGGCGTGGACACGGGCGACGGCCATTTGGGCGCCGAGGGCTTTTGCGAGGGAGCCCGCGACGAGGTTGGTGTTGTCGCTACTAGAGAGTGCAACGAAGAGTTCGCAACTAGCGATGCCGGCTTCTTCGAGGGTTGTAACTGAGGAACCGTTACCAATGACGACTCGGGCGTCAAGTTTTTCGCGGGTTTCGGAAGCGATTGCTTCGTTTGATTCGATTAGGCAGACGTCATGTTCACGCCGAGAAAGTTCCTCGGCCAAGTAAAAACCGTTTTCTCCGGCTCCTAGAATGATGACGTTCAAAGAGGGGTTAGGTTATGGGCGAAGAGGAAATTAGTTAGGATTTAGTGATTTGGCGGTAAAGGCGTTCGTGGCGTTCTGCAGAAGCGGCCCACGAGCAATCGAAAGACATACCGCGGAGCATGAGGTTTTGCCACGTAGGGGGTTCGCGCCAAGCGTCTAATGCGCGTCGGAAGCAATCTACGAGGGCGTCGGCTGTGAAGTCGTAGAATACGAAACCGTTGCCGTGGTTGGTTGATGGGTCGAAGTCTTCGACGATTTGGCGTAGGCCACCGGAGGCACGGACGATTGGGACAACTCCGTAGCGGAGGGCTTGCATGACTCGAACGCCGCTGGATTCGAGGCGTGCGGGTGCTAAGAGGATATCGGCCCCGGCGTAGATTTGGCGGGCGAGGTCTTCGTTGACGTCGCTTTCGTAGTGAAACTTACCGGCGTGCTTCCGAGCAGCGGCTTTAAGGCCGGCCTCGTAGGGTTCATCTCCCCGCCCTAGGATTACGAGGCGAGTATCGCCGGAGAGCAATCTATCGATTGCTGGCAAGAGAATGTCGAACCCTTTGTCTTGGAGGAGTCGAGTTACCATTGCGAGGACTGGGCCATTTGGATTTGGAGCGAGCTGGAGTTTTTCCAGTAAATAACTCCGGCATTTTGCTTTACCAGAGAGATTGGAAGGGGAGTAGTTGGCAGGCAGGAGGGGGTCAGTTGCTGGGTTCCAAGTGGTGCTATCAACGCCTTCTGGGATACCGACGAGTTTATTTCGTTGTTGGCGGAGGAGATTTTCGAGCCCGCAGCCGTGACCTGGCTGCTGGATTTCGTTGATAAAAAGGTCGCTGGGGAAAATTACGCGATCGGCAAAGAGGATGCCGGATTTAAGGAAGTTAAGGCTTCCGTAGAATTCAACACCTGCTGGGGAAAAATACTCGGGAGGGAGATTAGTGAGAGCGAAGTCGCAGCTCCAAAAGTTTCCTTGGAAGCCGAGATCGTGGACAGTGAGGACATGAGGAAAAGGCAGGTGACGGAATTTGGAGAAAACCGGGATCATACCGCAGGGCCAATCGTGCCCGTGGATGACATCTGGGATTGGGTCGAGGCGGCGGGCTAACTCGAGGACACATTTAGCAAAGAAAATGAAACGGGCAGAATTGTCCTGATAATCCCTACCGTCGGAACCATAGAGGCCTGAACGGTCGAAGAATTCGTCTTTGCCGATAAAAATGACCTGTAGGCCGTTTTTGAGGTGTGCCTCAAAGATACGGCACTCGTAAGTTGCTTCGCCTACGTTGACATTAAAGCGAACATCAGTTGGTTTGGGTTGAATTTCCTTACATTCGCGAGCCGAACGGTAAAGGGGAAGGACGACGCTGACTTTATGGCCGCGTGCTTGGAGGGCGGAAGGGAGTGCGTGAAGGGTATCAGCCAAGGCCCCACAGCGGGCAAATGGCGCCATTTCGCTTGCTGCCATCAAGATATTCATAATTGCATGGGAGATTAGTCGCTAAACTTTCCGGTAGGAAGCAACAAAAAAAAGGTTCTGCGTGGCTTTTGGTGAGAGGAATTATTTCGATTATTGGTTTGATTGCAGATTTATTGGCAAGAGACTTTTTTATCTAATTTTGCAAACTGCAATTTCGATGAGTTTAAAAAGGAATTTAAAAAGAAGTTTCAAACGGAGTTATAAGTCTAAAAATCTGAGATTTCGTAAGATTCTGGTTTTTGAGGAATTGGAAGCCAAGGTGGAGGTTCTGGTTGGGAGTTTGCCTTGAGAGTTTCGACGAGAAGTTGGTAACGTTTTGAGGCGAAGTGGTAATTATTGGGCATACCTGCTGCGAGTCTGTAAAATCTTGCTGCGCGAGACCAATCTAAAGCGAATTCTTCGACCCAACCTGCGTATTCATAAGCGAGCGGCATTAAAATAGAGTTGCCAATTGCTTCTAGTGCAGCTTGGCGAGCTTCTTCTTTGAGGCCGATACGGGAGAGGGTGTTTGCTTGGAGGCAGAACAGGAAACGGTCGCGTGGCATATTTTCTAGTGCTAGTTTGCGATGGAGTTTGGCTTTGGGGTAGGCATCGAAATTGAGGACGAGGAAACTGTTGGCGGCTGCGAGCCAGGCATCTGCGATGGCGGTATGGAGGTTTGCGTTGCGTGAGTCGCTAATTTCTACTCTTTTTGCGAGAGCGAGGGCGATTTCTGGACGTTTTAGTCTAATTGCGTTATCGATTTGGGTGGCCCGTGTTTCGTCGTGAAAGTTTCTAAAAGTTAGAAGGATTGCTAAACCTGGGAGGAGGAAAAGGGACGAAGCGGAGAGGGAGGTTGAAAGGATAGGGTTAGCGCGGTCGAGTTCATCCGCGGCTTGTTGAGGGGAGCGAGTTCCTACAGCAATTCCTAGGATTAAGAAAGCAAGAAGGGAATTAGAGGATAGTTGCATGTTGTAATCAAAGAAGGAATGAATAGCGAAAGCGGCGATAGAGCATAAGGCGCCGATTCCGAGGGCTGCTTCTGTGCTTTGCGGGATACCGTAATCGGGTTTTGAAATTAGGCGTGAATGGATGCCGTGGAGAGCAATACTTACGGAGAGGGAAAGAGCGACCAGCAAGAGAACGAGGGCAAAGATTCCACCTTCAGCGGTGAATTCGAGCCAGTCGTTATGGGCGTAGATGGATTCTGTGCCAGCTAATTGTGGCGAGTGAAGGATGCGCATCCAATGAGCTGTTGAGCCGGGACCAGTGCCCCAGAGGGGGGCGAGCTGAATTTGACGGAGAAGTGGTTTCCAAGCTTCAGAGCGATAAGCATCTTCACCGACCCGTTCGACTCGCTCTTTGAGAAGGAAGTTATTGGCCAAAAACCAACTACCCGCCCCAACAACTCCAATCAGAAGGATAATGGTCATAGCCAGGGCGGCAATACGGAAGCGCCCTTTACTTTTGATTATGATTGAGAGGGAAAGCCCCAAGAAAAGCGAGAAGCCAAGGGCAAGTCCTAGGATTCCCCCTCGGCTGAGTGTTAGGAAAGAAGTCAAGGCTAGGAGCCCAGAGAACCAGCCACAAAGGAACTTTAGAAAAGCCGGCCAGCGTGCCCAAATACAGAGAGCTAGACAAAAGAGGCAAGAGGAGTTAAGTGCCCAAACGGTGTTGTTTCGGCTCATATAAGAGCCACTCAATCGGGGGTTAATCCGTCCCTCATACCAGGAACGTAAGAGTTCACTGAACCATGGCGTTTCGATTCCAGAGCCGAAAGATCGCCAGAGTGCGATTTGGATTGCTTGTAGGACGCCACCCAGAACCAATATTAAAACGAGGATAACCCGTGCCGATGTTGATTTAATGCCGGCCAGAACTGCAGAAAAGGCAAGAGCGCCTGCAAGGAGATTGACCACTGGCAAGAAGCCGCGTGCTGGCTCACTATCAAAGAACCAACGGGATAGCCCATAAATGGACAGGAAAATCAAAATTAGTGCTGGCAACCAACCGTTGGGGACACGACCGGCTTTGAACAATTCCGAAGCAGCCAGCATAGCCGCGATGCAAACCGAGAAAAAAAGTGGCCAGCTTAAAGCGACAACGTAAAAGCCGCCATGCAACCACTGAGTGAATAAGTAAGCTAGACCGAGTGTAATTGCGATGATGACTTGGTTGGTTATGTTCACTAGGGCAAATTTTGCTAGTGGAGTTTAGTATATTTCGACTGGGGAGCGTTTGGCATTCTCTGGGCTTCGAATTTTTGCCATTTCGAAGCCGAGAGTTTCGACGCGAAGGTTCCAGACTTGTTTATCAAGATTTTGGAATGCTTCCTCGGAAAATTGCAGTGGTGGCTGGAATTTGGAGCGGAGGGTTTCGATTGGTTCTAGTGCTTTGTCTATGGAATCGGTTGGAGATTTCTCGAGGATTTTTACTGCTTCTTCGGCAAGTTGAATGCGGTGGCAGATCATGAGCAAGTTGCATCCTGCGGCGAGCGCGCCGGTGATTGTTGATTCGAAGTCGCAGAAATTTAGGATTGCACCCATGTCGAGGTCATCAGTCATTATGAGACCTTGGAATCCGATTTCTTGTCTGAGAATTGTATGAACGATGGTGGGGGAGAGGGAGGCCGGGCGGGTGGCATTGTCAGGCTCAAGGGAAGGAATAGCGATATGGCCGACCATGATGGTGTCGAGTTCATCTTTGAGGCAACGAAAGGGGGCGAATTCCAATTCTTCGAGGTCGGGTTTTGCGAGAGCGAGGAGAGGGAGGTGCTCGTGTGGGTCAACGGCGGCTCTGGTATAACCCGGGAAGTGTTTGCCGCAACTGAGGATGCCGTGATGGCGCATAGCGGAGTTGAAGAGGCGAGCATTTTGGACAACTTCTTCCACTGTTTTACCGTAACAGCGGTTGCGCAGCGAGTTGTCGGCTTCCTCGTCAAGGCAAAGGTCAAGGACTGGGCAGAGGTTGAGGTTGAAGCCGAATAGGCGGAGGAGACGTCCAGTTAATTCGCCGTGTTTTTGGATTAAATGGGGGAGAGCTTTTTGAGTGAGCTGCCAAGCACTTGGAGGTTCGTTGCCGATAAGGCGCAAGCGGCTGACTCTTCCTCCTTCTTGGTCAATAGTTAGTATTGGTTCTTTTTTTGAGAGGTCGCGTAAATCATCCAGAAGTTTGCGCAATTGGGATGGGGATTCGATATTTCTTCCGAAGAGAATGAACCCTCCGGGCTGGATGCGGCGGAAAACTTTCGCAGTTTCGCTGTCTAAATTCTTTCCGGGGACGCCTAAGAGCAGTAGTTGACCTGTTTGACTGTGAGACATAATAAGAAATCAAAAAAAATCAGAAGCGTGTTGGGTTGTCCAAGCGATAATCCTAGGGAAATATTGGATAGAGATGTCTCATGATGAATTGAAGCAAGAGAGGCGGCCCCATGGAAGGATTGGTTTGTATGGGGGGTCGTTTGACCCGATTCACAATGGGCATTTGATTCTGGCTCGTGATGCGCTGGAGGAGCTTAATTTGGATATTGTTATCTTCATACCTGCATTTCTTTCGCCACACAAGGGGCAACATCCACCTGCACCTGCGGAAGCTCGTTGGGAGATGGTGCTTGCTGCGATTGGAGATGAGCCCGGTTTCGCAGCTGATGATATTGAGTTGCGACGTGGCGGGGTTTCCTACACGATAACCACGGTTTTTGACTACAAAGTCCGTTTTCCGGAGGCAGAGCTTTTCTATTTCATAGGGGAGGACAATTTACATGAGATTCATACGTGGTATCGGTTTGAGGAGTTGGTGCGGTTGGTGCGATTTGTATTACTAAGCAGGGAGGGCAACATGGGTGGTTTACCGAAGGGAGAGGGGAATTTGGAGTTGCTGGGAGAAGTTCCGCGGATTAGCAGGAAAATTTCGATCAGCTCCTCGGAGATACGCAAACGGATTGCCATGGGGAAGTCTATCCGTTACTTGATGCCAGAAAAAGCTGTTGAAGTGCTTTACCGATATGGGCTTTATGCCGATAGAGAGGCTTGCCGTTTTTCTTAACTAAATGAATTCCATGTCAACACCGACCGTTTCTGAAATTCCTCTGTCTGGGGAGGCTGCTGCAATTCCTGATTCCCAAACGTTCGCGATTTTGGCTGCCCGGGCCGTTGACCGGAAGAAGGCCGAAGACATCCTTGTTTTGGATTTGCGGGGGATTTCTTCGTTTACGGACTTCTTCGTCATTTGTTCCGGTTCCTCAGATCCGCAGTTAAAGGCAATTGTGGAGGCACTGCGAGAGTTAGCGGATGAGAATTGCCGAAGAATTCTTGGGGAAGATGGTTTTCCGGCCAGTCAATGGGTGGTAGTGGATTTTGGGGATGTAATCGTTCATGTTTTCCACCAATTGAGACGGGGTTTTTATGATTTGGAGTCGCTGTGGCGTGACGCTCCGCGTGTTGCTTGGAGCTAAGGGTCTGGGGAAAAGGTTTAAAAAGAATTGAATAAAAAATTCTTTTTTGAAGCTTAACGAGAGTTATTGAGGATATTGAGATTATGCGAAAAGGGATATGTTTCTCTCTTTTTTTTTGTTTAATTTCACGAAGAAGTTGGACTTTGATCGTTTAAAATTGGCGCTAGAGAAGCTTGAGTGGATTCTGTAGGAAGGGAAGTTAAAATCATTTTGACAAGTGACGGTGGGGTGGCGACGTCTGACGAACTGGTATGTGAATCCAACTGGGATGAGTGCACTTGCAGTTTGGCGGAATTAATGAGCAGGAATTTCAGGAGCAAGGATTTGAGATTTTATTATCTTGTTATGGGGAGGAAGCGGAAACGCCGTCCTATAATAACTCAATAGCGAAGGAGGTTTTGAGGATTACGGGTTCTTACAATTAACAAGAAAGGGAGTGCGAATTAGCCATTTCGGGCGAATGATTGGGATGCGGGGTATATTGCAGCAAAAAAGACAACGGATGGTGGGGATGTATATGCAAGTGTATATGTGATTCATAATCCGTGTGTTTGGAAGAGTAGCGGGTTTGATTTACCTGCTGGGGTGTGCTGACGCGGGTTGATGTGTGTGAGGTAAAGAAGCGCGAGCAAAGGATGATGATGGTGCCAAGTGGAAAGATGCAGAAGGGAATTTTCTTTAATGGGAAAGTTGCCCTTTAGGGGATAGAATTTGACTTGAATTCAGCGGAAATTCGCCCGCAATCGGAACCTGCGCTTGCGGAGATTTTGAAGTTATTGAAGGAGAACGCTGGGCGTAAGGATTTAGTGGTAGGGCATACGGATGCCGTTGGCTGTTTTGAGTATAATCGGGTTCTTTCGAAGCGAGGTGCTGAGACAGAAGTGAACTCCCTTACGAGCAAGGGGATTTCGCGCGAACGATTATTTGCTGTTGGAATGAGTTTTGCGTCACCTGTTGCGACAAATGCGTCGGAAGGAGGACGCGCAAAGAATCGGCGGGAGGAGCTTGTGGATATGGCAGGTGCGTAGGTTCGGTAGGAGTGGCGTAGACAAAAGTTACCTGTGTTTGGGGGACGTCTCGTTGCGAAATAAATTGTAAAAAAGACTAGTGGGAGGTGGAGCTCTAGAGAGAGTATGGAAGTTGGGGAATAGTGCGACCCATACGGGATTCGAACCCGTGTTTTCGCCGTGAAAGGGCGATGTCCTAGGCCTCTAGACGAATGGGTCAGATTTCGTTGGTCAATGAAAGCTATACTTTTTGGGTAAATTTACAAGCGGCAAAAAATAAAAATAAATAAAAATAAAGAGGATGGAGCTTCTATCCGGAAAAATGGGGAAGAGATGAAGAGATGTGAACTCTGGGTGAAGTATTAGTCATAGCAGAGGCAGGCTGCGGTTAAAGTAGGTTGTAAGGGTCAACATCTACAGTGAGAGAGAAATTGGAAGGGATTGAGAAACTGGATAACAAGCTCTTTAAGTTGTGCAAGTATATCGGTTTATCTTTCGGGAGGCGGAGGATGAGTTGGAAGCGGTAGGCACCTTTTGCTTTGCTTAGTGGAGCTGGGACGGGCTCGCTGATGTTGCAATCGGGAGGGAGTTTTGAAGAGAGGTTTCGCCAAAGGGACTTAGCGAGGAATTCGACGTGATTTTCTTTTTCTCCGCTGAGGGTTAGGAGAATCATTCTGCGGAAGGGGGGGTGTCCGAAACACTCGCGAAATTCTTTTTCTTGTTCCCAGAAGCCGAGGAAGTCGTGGCGGCGGGCGAATTGGATAGCTGGGTTTTCAGGCGAATAGGTTTGGATGATGACTTCTCCCTCGGTGTCGCCGCGACCGGCTCTCCCGGCGACCTGAGTTAGCAATTGGAAGGTTCGTTCACCGGCACGGAAGTCTGGGTGGTAGAGGCTGAGGTCTGCATTGACGATTCCTACGAGGGTTACGTTTGGGAAATCGAGTCCTTTGGCGATCATTTGTGTTCCGATGAGGATGTCGGCTTGTTGGGAGCGGAATTTGGAAAAGGCTTGGCGGTGGGCGTCTCGGGCGGTCATGGTATCGGAGTCCATGCGAATAATTCTGGCGGTGGGGAATTCTTTTTGGACAAGATCCTCGAGTTTTTGGGTGCCGAGGCCGGAGAAGAGAATCCCTCTGTTCGAGCATTTTGGGCATTGGGTTGGGATGCGTTTGGTCTGTCCGCAGATGTGACAGATGAGTTTTTCGCAAGTTCGATGGTAGGTGAGGGAGATACTGCAGTTGGAACACATTTCGACGTAGCCACAGGAGGGGCATTGCAGAAAGGTAGAGTGACCACGGCGGTTAAGAAAAAGGATAACTTGCTCGTTTTTTTGGAGTCGTTTTTGGATTGCCTCAAGGAGGTAAGGGGCGAAGATGCCGCGGAGGGAGCCTTTTTTTCTATTGTGGACTTTCATATCCAGGATACGGATAATGGGGAGTTTTTTTTCGTCCACTCTTTCAGGGAGTTCGATGAGTGCATATTTTTCGGATTGAGCATTGTGGTAGCTTTCTACGGAGGGGGTGGCTGAGCCGAGGAGGATAGCGCAGGGTTCGAGGCGTGAGCGGACGATGGCGAGGTCGCGTGCATTGTAACGAGGAGTTTCCTCTTGCTTGTAGGAGGGGTCGTGTTCTTCGTCTACGATAAGGATGCCGAGGTTATTGAGTGGAGCGAAGAGTGCGCTTCTTGCACCGATGACAATCCGTGCTTCACCTCGGAGGACTTTGAACCATTCGTCGTGGCGTTGGCCTTCGGAGAGATTGCTATGGAGGACAGCGATTTGGTTTTGGATGGGGGAGAAACGGGATTTGAAGCGTTCGACGGTTTGCGGGGCGAGTGAGATTTCGGGTATGAGGATGATGGCGGATTTGCCAATGTTAAGGACGTGCTGGACGAGTTGGAGATAGACTTCCGTTTTTCCGCTACCGGTTACACCATGGAGGAGAAGGGGGCGGGAGGAAGCAGGATTAGCGATGGCTTCAAGCGCGGAGAGAAAAGCTTTTTGCTGAGCTGGGTTAAGGGTTCGTGGGGTGTCTTGAAGGAAATTTTGGTTTGCGTAAGGGTCACGATTTACGGCTTGTTCGAAAATTTCGACGAAACCTGCTGCCGAGAGTCTGCGGAGGTGCTGTCCAGCTTTGCCAATTTCCTCCTCCAATTTTCTGATTTCGATTTGGCAGTTAGGTTGGTTGGAGAGGATGCGGAGGATTTGGGCTTGGCGTGGAGAACGTTTTGCGAGGACATCAAGTTCGTGGTTTGTGAAACTTCGACGGAGTTTTAGGAATTTGGTGGTTTTCTGGCGGATTTTTTCGTTTCGGACGGCGTAAGGGAGGACGGTTCGGATGGCTGCGTCCAGGGAACAGAGGTAGTAATTTGACATCCACTCGGCTAATTTAAGGAGGATGGGGGGGACGAGGGGGCGTTCCCCGAGGACGGCTTGAATGGGGCGGATGTTTGGGACGTCGGAATGATCGGCAAAGCCAGTTACGATTCCGAGGACGGAGCGATTTCTAAGTGGGACGCGGACGCGGCTACCGATTCCGATGGTAGTGGAGAGATGGGAGGGTATTTCGTAGTCGAGGGCTTTATCCAAATAGGAGTCAACGATGACTTTAGCGAAACGTGGCATAAGAAACTAAAGCGAATAACGGATGAGAAGATGAGATAAGATGGAAAGGGAAGTGGAGGTGCGAGTGATCGGGGAGATGTTGGTGATGGTTTGCGGTGGAAGGGGGGAATGGGAGCATAAATTGTGGATTTCTTGACAAGATTTTTGAAGAGTTTAAGGGATTAAGACTTAAGAGATGATTGAGTTTGGTGGCCGGGGGAATTTTAGGAAATATGAATAGCAAACCGAAACTTAGCAAAATTAGCATTCTAGGAGATTATCCGCCGCGGCGATGCGGGATAGCGAGCTTTACGAAGGACTTGCACGATGCAATTGCGCAGGCGTTGCCCGGGTGTGTGTGTTCGGTTTTAGCTGTGACGGATTTTGGACGCAGCTATGAGTATCCGGAGGAGGTGAGGTTTGAGATTTCGGAGGGGGATGTTCAGTCCTATCTTCGTGCGGCGGATTTTTTGAATTTGTCGCAGTCGGAGGTTTTGTGTGTGCAGCATGAGTTTGGGATTTACGGTGGACCTGCGGGTGGGCACTTGATTGCGTTGCTTCGGCGGGCGCGAATTCCGACAATCACGACGCTGCACACGATTTTAGCGGAACCGAACAACGACCAGTTGAGGGCATTTCAGCAGTTGATTGAATGCTCGACGAAACTTGTAGCGATGACGGAACGTGGGGCACAAATGTTGCGGGAGATTTACAAAGTTCCTGAGGAGAGGATTGCAGTGATACCGCACGGGATTCCGGACATGCCGTTTATTGATCCGAATTTTTACAAGGATCAATTTGCGGTGAGTGGGCGGCCGGTTTTATTGACGTTTGGATTGCTTTCACCTGGCAAGGGGATTGAGTATGCGATTCGGGCGCTTCCGCTGATTGTGGAGCGGCATCCGGAGGTGGTCTATATAATTTTAGGTGCGACGCATCCGAATTTGGTTCGTGAGCAAGGGGAGAGCTATCGTCTTTCGCTGGAGCGGTTGGCGCGTGAACTAGGGGTGGAGGAACATGTGATGTTTGTGAATCGGTATGTGGACAATCGAGAGCTTTGCGAGTTTATTGGAGCAGCGGATATTTACCTTACGCCGTATTTGAATGAGGCACAGATAACTTCTGGGACACTTTCCTATTGTTTTGGGTCAGGGAAAGCGGTTGTTTCGACGCCTTATTGGCATGCTGCGGAGTTGCTTGCGGATGGACGAGGTAAACTCGTGCCGTTTCGGGATTCTGAGGCGATTGCAGAAGCGGTAATTTGGTTGTTGGATCATGAGGCGGAACGGCATGCGATGCGGAAGAATGCTTATTTGCTTGGGCGTGAGATGGTTTGGTCACAAGTAGGTCATGAGTATGCCCGGGTGTTTGAGGAGGCGATTTCGATTTTTCGTTCGAGTTCTGCTGGGAGGAGGCCGGCGCGGGCTGCTACGTTGGACAGTGCGACGGCTGGGTTACCGCCTTGGCGGTTCGACCATTTGATTCGGATGACGGATTCGACTGGAACGTTTCAACATGCGAGTTATTCATTGCCATGGTTTGAGCATGGGTATTGCACGGACGACAATGCGCGTTCGTTGTTATTGACTGCGTTGATTGAGGATTTGGAGATTGAGGCTGAAGGATTGGATTTTGTGCAATCAGCAGCAGCTTCCTTTCTGCTGCATGCTTTTAATTCTGAGACTGGGCGGTTTCGGAATTTTCTCTCGTTTGAGCGGCGCTGGTTAGAGGAGTGTGGCTCTGAGGACAGCCACGGGCGAGCGGTTTGGTCGTTGGGTGCTGTGATTGGGCGGACGCGGAAGCAGAATTTGCGGGCATGGGCGACGCAATTATTTGAGCGGGCGTTACCTGCTGTGGAGGGTTTTACTTCGCCGCGGGCATGGGCATTTTCGGTATTGGGGATACAGGAATATCTTCGGCAGTTTCATGGGGATCTGCTTGCGAATCGGTTGCGGATTGAGCTTTCGCGTCGGATTTTTCAGTTATTTGAGGGGAATGCGACGCCGGAGTGGGAATGGGGTGAAGAGGTTGTGAGCTATGATAATGCGCGTTTACCGCAGGCGTTGATACAAGTAGGGCGTTGGCTTGGAGATTCAGCGATGTTGGAGCGTGGTTTACGGTCGTTGGATTGGCTTATGCGGCATCAGACGGCTGAGAATGGGTATTTTCGGCCGATTGGGTCGAATGGTTTTTGGAGGCGGGGTTTAGCACCGGCACGTTTTGACCAACAGCCGATTGAGGCCTATTCCGCGTTGAGCGCGTGTATTGATGCGTATGAGGTTACCGGAGAGAAGAAGTGGAGGGATTGGGCGCGAGCGGCGTTTGAGTGGTTTCTTGGGGCGAATGATCTTGGGTTAGCGGTTTATGATCCTTCGACTGGGGGGTGTCGGGACGGCCTTCATGAGAGTCGGGTGAATCAAAATCAGGGAGCGGAATCTACGCTTGCTTTTCTTCTCTCATTGGCGCAGATGCAATCGTTGCGGGATCACGATGCTTCGTTTGGAAATGGGAACTTTTAGATTCTCGGAGTAAATTTGAAAGAAAGAAGAGAAGCCTATGGGAGTGAGAGTTCGACGTCTTTCGATTTCGCTGGGCCCGAATCCGCGGCGTGTTCTTCTTCGGCCATTTATACCGAGCTTAGTGGTTAAGCCTTTGGCGAATCCTGAGCCGAGTCCACGTGTTTCTGCGATTTTTTCGCGGGTTATGATGCTGAGGGATGAGGAGGTTGAGGAAAAGCTCAATGAGGTGATAGCGGAATTTGACAGCCGGCATTTGAACATAACCCGGATTTTTGCGGAGCGGTATCGGCAGATTCGGCCAATGTTGCCGACGGATCGGGATTTGCCGGAACCGCGGCAGCTTTTACTTGGTTCATATTTTATAAACGAGTATTCGCTGGAATCTACGGCGTTATTTAATCCGAGCATAATAGCGGCGCCGGATCAGAGTGGGGCAGGGGAAGGTGAGCTTCGGTTTATTTTGAGCCTGCGAGCGACAGGGGAGGGGCATGTTTCGTCGGTTACTTTCCGTTCCGGGGTGATTAAATTCGATGGGAATATCGAAATAGATCCAGTTTCGCCTTATGTTCGGCAACCGCGAGTGCAGCCTGCTGCGCGGTATGATCTTGCAATTTTTCGGAGGAAGCTTCGGGAACTTGGCGTGGATTATGATTCATCGATTCAAGCGACGGAGGGGCTGGAGGAGAAATTTTTGATGAGCGATTTGACGGCTCGGATTCAGCAGTTGCGGGCATCGGATGCGCCTCCGGGGATCAAGCAAGCTGCTGAGCGGGCGTTGTTGCTTGCACAGGCGAATTATACGGTTCGGTTTGATGATGGGTTAGACATTTCTGAGAAAGTGTTGTTTCCGTATGCACCGAGCGAGAGCAATGGGATTGAGGATGCAAGGTTTGTGGCTTTTCAGGAGGAGGATGGGTCGGTGACGTATTATGCGACCTATACAGCTTACGATGGGAACGTTGTGATTCCGCAGTTACTTGCCACACGGGATTTTCAAGAGTTTTCGATATGCACATTGAATGGGCCTGCGGTGCGAAACAAGGGTTTTGCACTTTTCCCGAGAAAGATCAAAGGACGGTATGTGATGTTGGGCCGGCAGGACAGTGAGAACATCCACATTATGTTTTCTGACCATTTGCATTTCTGGCATGAATCGAAGGTTCTGCTGCGTCCTTCTGAGCCGTGGGAATTTGTTCAACTTGGGAATTGTGGTTCGCCGATTGAGACGTCTGCCGGTTGGTTGGTGCTTACGCATGGGGTTGGGCCCATGCGGAAATACTGCATTGGGGCGGCGTTGCTTGACTTGGAAAATCCCGATCGGGTTATTGGGCGGTTGCGTCAGCCGTTGTTGCGGCCGGAATCAGATGAGCGGGAGGGTTATGTTCCAAACGTGGTTTACAGTTGCGGTGGGTTAATCCACAAGGGGAACCTCATCCTGCCATATGCGGTTTCGGATTCGAGCAGCAAGTTTGCTATTATTTCGGTTGAGGAGTTAATTGGGGCGATGGTTTAATGACAAGTTGTCAATTACTGTTTTTTGAATTTTTTATCTTTTGGAAGATGTTAATAGCAGATGTAGTGGACGATTTTTTGTTGTTGACAAGGGAGTGTGTAGTTGACGAGTGAGGAGGGTGAGGTAAGTTTTGCGCTGCTATGGAGACATTTGAAGCGATTTATGGGCGTCGGGCAGTTAAGGCGTTTGATCCGAACCATCGGATGACGGAGGGGGAAGTGCGGCGGCTTTTGGAAGCGGCGATGCAATCGCCGACGGCTTTTAATATTCAGCATTGGCGGGCTTTGGTGGTGACGGATCCTGAGCTACGGAAGCAGATACGGGCAGTGGCTTGGGATCAGCCGCAGGTGACGGATGCTTCGTTGCTTGTGATTTTGACTGGAGATTTGATGGCATGGAAGAAGGACCCTAGCCGGTATTGGCGGAATGCTCCTAAGGAAACGGCTGATTTTCTTGTGAAGGCGATTTATGATTACTACGCAGGGAAGCCGGACGTTCAACGGGATGAGGTCATGCGGTCGTGTGGGATGTTTGGTCAGACGTTGATGCTAGCTGCGCAAGCGATGGGCTATCAGAGTTGCCCGATGGATGGTTTTGATTTTGATGCAGTGGCGCGGCTCATCAATCTTCCGCCGGATCATGTGATTAGTTTTATGATTGCGATTGGGAAGGGGATCAAGGAGCCGTGGCCAAAGCCAGGGCAGCTTAGTTATGATGAGGTTGTTATCCAAAATAAATTTCCAAATGAAAGCTAAGCCTTGACATGGAGAGTTAAGTTTGGGAGAATAGCAATTCTTTTCTGAATTACGAACGGCAAAAAATTTGGATGAGCAATGGCTAATACGAGATCAGCAGAGAAGCGCGCACGGCAGAGTGCGAGGCGGCACTTGCACAATAAATCTGTGAAGTCAGCGATTAAGACAGCGAAGAAGCGAGTTTTGGAGGCTTTGCAGAAAGGGGATGCGAAGGAGTTGCAAGAGGCGACTTCGGTTTATGTTTCGCGGTTAGACAAGGCAGCGAAGCGTGGGATTATTCACCGGAACACTGCGAATCGTAACAAAAGCCGGATTTCGACTTTGATTGCGAAGCGTAGTTCGCAGCCAACGGCTGGCTGAGCAACTGCGGTCCGCTAATTTTGAGACGATTTTGTTCCGCAATTTTGTTCAGAAAAATTGGGGAGTGTTGGGGGAATTGAGTGAAATTCTGTGGCAGCCAGCGGTGATCAAGCGATATGTGGAGTGATAGTTGGCGGTCTGCATAAAAAACCGGTGTAATTTGGTGAGAGAGAGGGTGAAAATGGGGCGAAATTTTGTGCCGGATAAGTAAGTGTTTAATTTTTAGATATAGAATTCTTGTTTTTTGCTTTTGTCTGTGTGGGGATGGGCGAAGTAGGAGTAGGTCGGTTATTTGGCGGCTTGGAGGATCATGCGTTCGAAGTCGGTAAAGAGAGATTCTACTGCGGGGGCTGGGCCGGTCATTTTGACATAGACGTCGCCTTCGTTACCGGAGAGGATGGCAGCGAGTAGGCCGTAGTTGGGTTTGGGTGTAGGTTGTTGGCCTGGCATACCAGACAGAAATGTCCCTTTTGCGCGAAGCATTGTAATTTTGGTTTTTCCGACGGTTTGGTCAGCTCGCTGAGCGTTAAGTTTTTCGACCGGTTCCTGGAATTGACTGAGCCAGCGGGAGATGTTGGCTTCGATGGTGCCGCCTTGGTCTGGGCCGAAGTGAAAGAAAAGGACTTGGACAGGTTCCGGCCAGTCTTGTTTATGGACACGTAGCTCAGCTTTTCTGAGGGATGAAGTTGTGGCGATCCATTGGAAACCTTCGGGGCGCTGGAATTCGAATCCGCCTACGGAGAAGGCGGTAGGTTGTGGAGGGGAGGCGAGGGAGGTTGCAGGAATGTTGAGCAAGAGGAGGAGTGTGAGGGGGAAGATTTTGAGACACACGGTGGGAAATGGGGATGGTGGAGCCTAGGGGATTCGAACCCCTGACCTCCTCAATGCCATTGAGGCGCTCTACCAACTGAGCTAAGACCCCACGTGGTTGTTTCCTAATTAGGTTACTTTTTTGGGCGAGAAGTAAAGGTTTTTTTACAATACGTGATAGAGGTATCTTTTTTGTGGTGGGAGTGGTTGGGGTTTAGGTTTGTTTTGTGGGGTGATGGGAGGGGGTTTCGATGGGGGGTTATGGGTTGGGGGTTGAATGGGGGAGGGGGGGGGCAAGGTTAAATTCGAGCTGGCCGAGGATGGCTGCGGCTCTGCGGCGTGCACCCTGAGCAATGGCGGGTTTGCCGTCGGCGTTAAGTTCGGCGCGTTCGAGGTTGCGAAGGATTTCGCGGGCGCGCTGGATGACGTCGTTGGGGAGGCCAGCGAGTTTGGCGACGTGGATGCCATAGCTTTGGTCTGCACGGCCTGGGAGGATTTTGTGGAGGAAGAGGATTTTGTCTTCCCATTCGCGGACGGCGACGTTGAGGTTGAGGACAGCGTTGCAGGTGCGTTCGAGGTCGGTGAGTTCGTGGTAATGGGTGGCGAAGAGGGTGCGGCAGCGGATTTGGTCGTGGAGGAATTCTGCGACGCTCCAGGCAATGCTGAGGCCGTCGAAGGTGGAGGTGCCGCGGCCGATTTCGTCGAGGATGACGAGGCTGCGTTCTGTAGCACAGTTGAGGATGTTGGCTGTTTCAGCCATTTCGACGAGGAAGGTGGAGCGGCCTGAGGCGAGATCGTCGCTAGCGCCGACGCGAGTGAAGATGCGGTCTGCGATGCCGATGTGAGCGGATTTAGCCGGGATGAAGCTGCCAATTTGTGCCATGAGGACGAGGAGAGCGACTTGGCGGATGTAAGTGGATTTGCCGGCCATGTTTGGGCCTGTGATGATGGCGATACGTTTATTGGAGCCGTCGAGGTGGGTATCGTTGGGGACGAAGCGTTCCGTATCTGATCGTGCATCGAGGACAGGGTGGCGGCCCTCGACGATGTGAAGATTTTTGGAGGTATCGACGAGGGGACGGCAGTAGGAGTGGAGGCGAGCGGTTTCTGCGAGCGAGGCGAGTGCGTCGAGTTGAGCGATTGCGGAAGCGGATTGTTGGATTTGGTTTAGGTAGGAGAGGGTTTTGAGGCGGAGCTGGTGGAAGAGTTCTGCTTCGAGGGAACGTGCTCGTTCTTCTGCACCGAGGATTTTGTCTTCGATTTGTTTGAGTTCTGGAGTGATGAAGCGTTCGCCGTTGACGGTGGTTTGTTTGCGGATGTAGTCGGGGGGGACAGCGTGGAGGTTAGCCCGGGTGACTTCGATGAAATAGCCGAAGACGGAGTTGTAACGGACTTTGAGGGATTTGATGCCTGTGCGTTGGATTTCGCGCTCCTGGAGAGAAGCGAGCCATTGTTTTCCGTTGGCGGCGGCGTTGCGGAGTTCATCGAGATCGGGGTTGAAGCCTTGGCGGATGATTCCGCCGTCATGGATGGAGAGGGGAGGTGGTTCAGCGAGTGCGGCGCGGAGGTGGGAGGTGAGTTCGGGGAGAGGGTGAAGGGATTCTTGGATGGAGAGGAGGAGTGGTTGAGTGTGGGGTGTAGAAGTTTGGGAGGTAGAAGTGTGGGGAGTAGAGGTGTGGTGGAAGGATTGGAGGAGTTGTTTGAGGGTTGGGATGGTTTCGAGGGAGGAGCAGAGGGAGAAGAGATCGCGAGGGTTGCCGGTGCCGAGGTTGAGGCGGGAAAGGGTGCGTTCGATGTCGCGGAT
>JAOAAX010000041.1 GCA_026418675.1 Chthoniobacterales bacterium
CAGTTGGTTGGTTTCGGAGATGGTTTCTTCTGCTTTTTGGAGGAGGTCGCGCTGGAGGCCTGCAATGCGGTTCCAAGACGTGGAAGCTTGACCGACGATTTGGGAGTATTGGTCTATGAGTTTCTGAAGGCGCTGCTGGATTTTCTCCGCATCGGATAACCATTCGGAGTTGGAGACAGTTTTGGAGATTTCCTGGAAGAAGTCTTCGGCTTTCTTCTGGGTGTCTTGGGCCTTTTTGAGGTTTTCGTCGGATCCCGTAATGCCGAAGACGCGCTCATTGAGTCGGAATTCGTCCAAGTAAATGACTAAGTTGCCAACGCGCACTGTGAAGGGAGCCACTTCCCGCGAGAGAAGAGAGCTGCGGTTACGGCTGGCGCTCATTTGGAGGATGGAGATGATGCCAAGAATTAGGAGGATGAGCAGCAATGCTGCAAATCCCAGATTGATTTGTTTGCCGATGGTTAGGTTTTTCATGGTTTTGGTTTTTAAGGGTTTGGGTTCAGTTCTTCTTGTTTGTTTTTCTTCTTGTTTGTTTTGTTTGGGGATGTTCTGAGGGGTAAATCTTGCGATGGGGCTATGGTTTTTTTGGGTGCTCGGCCGGGGTGTAAAGATGTAATGAAGGGAAGACGAAGGGAGGCGGAGACGGCGGAAATGAAGGCAAGGGGAACCCAAAGGTTGAAGAAACCAGCACCTAAAGAGATGAAAAGAAGTAGGGGAGGCTGTTTGGGAGGGAGCGAGGGGAGAGGCGGGGGGCTAAATTTTGAGAATTGATTCTCGGGGGGGGGGGTAGCTAATGCTCTCATTTTAAAATACTTGTATATAAAAAATTTGTTTAAAGAAAAGACAAGTATATCATCTTTTTTTGGATAGTAGGGAAATGTATCATGCAATTGAATTATTTTTAGCAAGAAAAAAATTTTTGAGGAAATTTTACGAAGTTGGGGTCAGTTATATTGGGGACGTAGAGGTATAAAAAGAGGGAGTGAATTGTGAGGATGTAGGGGTGATGGGGGGAGCGGTGATTGTAGATTTTAGATTTTCTTCTCGAAAATTGAGATTTTTCTGGAGAGGGAGGCGTTCATGAGTTGGGAATTTTGGATGATTTCGTGGTTATTTTCTTCGATCCAGGCGAGTTCTGCCGATTGGTAATTGAGTTTGAGTGCGGCGTAGTATTGTTCGGAGAAGAGCCAAGCGGTGAGGCCGCGGTCGCGGTATTGAGGCGCGACACCGAGGACAGTGAGGCGGGCGGATTGGAAGGAGTGGAGTTTGAGGAGGAGGAGAGTTGCTGGGAGTTGGATGGGGCGTGGGAGTTTTTTTGTTTTTGCAAAGACTTCAGCGAAATTGGGGAGAGAGATGGCGAAGGCGGCTGGAGTGTAGCGGTCTTCAATGAACTGGATGAGGGTTGGTTTGGCGGCGATGCGGAGGAAAGCAGCGGCGTGGTGGAGGTCGGAGAAAGAGATTGGGACGAAGCCCCAGTTGCGGTTGAGGGTGCAGTTGTAGAGGTGGACGATGCGCTCGAGTTCTGTTGGCAGGAAGCGCATGCGGATGGAGCGGAGGGAGAAGGATTGGCGGGAGACGAGGCGCGTGTGGATGCGGCGGATGCGGTTTGGGAGTGGTTGGTTGAGGTTGAAGCGGAAGCTGAGGAGGGTGCGTGCTGGCTGGAAGCCGATTTGCTGGAGGAGTGAGGGGATGTAAGGAGGGTTCCAAGGGAGGCCGAACATGGGGGGGTGTTGGAAGCCGTCGGTAAGGATGCCGCAGTCGTCGTTGATGGTTGGGTTGTAAGGGCCGCGGAGGGAATCGCAGCCGTTGGATCTTAGGAATTGGATGGCAGCGTCGAAGATTGCATGTATGGCTTCGAGGTCGTTTTGTGCTGAGAAGAAGCCGAAGAAGCCGGTTTTGTCGGAGTAATAGCAGTTGTGAGAGCGGTTGAGGATAGCGGCGAGAGTTGCGACAGGGGTTTGGCCTCTGAGAGCGAGGAAGGGGCGGATGGAGCCATGGGTGAGGTGGAAGTGGGCATTTGGGGAGAGGAAAGAGCGGAGGGAGCCTGGAGGAGGGGGAGCGAAAGCGGACTCGTTTCTCCAAATAGTTGCCCAAGCGTGTTCGAAGCGACGGAGGTCGGATGGGGAGGAGCAGGTTTGAATGCGGAGGGAGTTGGTCATTGGGGTCGTGGTTTCTGGGGATGGGGAGTGGAGTTGGTGGGGGAGAGGATTTGTTCAGGTGGAGGGAGAGGGATGGGTTTGGCGGGGTTCCAGAAGTGGCGGGAGGGGTTGCGGGCGAGGTGTTCGGTGAGGATGCGGAGGTAGGCGGAGGTGATGCGGAGATCGCGAAGGGAGGAGGAGAGGTTTTCGAGAGCGGAACGGAGCTGAGGGGAGTGCTGTTTGGCGGAGGATTGTGCGGAGAGGAGGAGTTGATGGAGTGCGATGGAGGAATTGGAGAGGGAAGAGGAAAGTGAAGAGAATTGGGCGGGGAGGTTTTCAAGATTAAGGATGAGTGTATCTGTTTTATTGAGAAGGGATTCCGAACGGGAGAGGAGGGAAAGAGATTTTTCGATGAGGAGGTTGGAGTCTGTGAGTGGGATGCTGGCAGCGTTAGCGAGAGAGCGGACTTGTGTGATGGTTGCTTCTGCTTCGGCGAGGATTGAGAGGAAACGGTCTTTTAAAAGTGGATAATCTTGTCGGATGGAAGAGATGAGTTCAGAGAATTCCTGTGGTAGCTGAGGGAGTTGGGATGAGGGAGAGGAATGGGTTGGGTAGGGTTCTGGAGGGATGGGGGCGTCTTGTGGTAGAGGATCAGCGTTTGGTGAGCCTGGGGAGATGTTGAGGAATTTTTCTGAGGAGGGGGTGTCGGAAGCGATGGAGGCGAAGGAGTCGGTTTTGAGTTGTGGGATTTTTCGGTTGAGGGAGAAGCGGACGCGGACGGCGAGGTTAGGGAGTTGGCGTTCGCTCCAGTCGAGGGTTTCTATAGCGAGGATGGTGCCAACTGGGACACCTGCGTAGCGGACTTGTGAGCGAATGCGAAGGCCTATGGCGGAGGGGAGGTCTGTGAAATAAGCAGAGCTTTGGGGTGAGGGTTGGCGAAGTGCGAAGAAGAGAGCGAGGAGGAGGCCGATGAAGGAGAGGATGATGGTGGAAAGGATCCAGAGGTCGTAGGAGGACTTGCGCTTCACGTGAAGGAGGTTGTGAGTTGCTAATAAAAAGATTATGAAAGAGGGGTCTAGGCGTCACGGGAAAGTTGGGGGGTCTGTTTGGAAGAGAGTTGGAAAGAGGGAGAGGGTGAAGAAAGTTGTAAGGGGTGAGGCGAGGAGGATTGGGGGTTTGTTTTTTTTAGTTTTTGGAATCTTTTGAAGTTATGGTAAAAGTTTAAAAGAAGACAGAATAATCTTTTAACAGACGGAAAAGAAATTGTTCGCTTGGCGAAAGATATAGGAGTTAGTATGAGAGAGATAGAAGAGATGAGTATGGATTTACGACAAGTGCTTGCGACAGGGGGCGTAACGAAGCAACAGGCTGAGAGGCTAAGCAAGCTGGAGCCTGGGGTATATTGTGTCCATCGGAGTTGGGGATTTGGGAGGGTGGCGGAATGGAGGATGGAGACAGGACAAATGGTGGTTGATTTTGAGGAGAAGCCTGGGCATTTGATGCAGTTTGCGTATGCGGCGGATACGTTGCAGCCGTTGCCGGAGGAGGATATACGGGTGCGGGTTCGAGTGGAGCCTGATGAGGTGAGGAAGCAAGCGTTGGCCGGGGGGAACGCGGAGCGGTTGATTTTGGTTCGGGATATGCTGCAGCAGATGGGAGGGAAAGCATTGGTGGAGGAGATTATGGCAGTGATGGTTCCGCATGTCTTTGATGAGGATAGTGCGAAGGAATGGTGGGCAGAGACGAAGAAGATTTTAAAGAAGAGCCCGCACTTTGTAGTTCCGACGCGGAAAACAGAACCTGTGGTTTACATATCTGAGCCTGTGCTGACGAAGGATTCGTTTTTGAATCGTTTTCGGCGGGCGAACTATCTGCAGGAGCAGTATCAGTTGTTAGTGGAATTGGAGAAGAATTTTGAAGATTTCGAGAAGGAGATATTGGAGGATATAGAGGAATTGAACGCGGCGATTGAAGAGGCTGCAAAGAAAGCACGCAAGGGGCAGGAGGCGCTAGCGATAGTGATGTTGTTAGTGCGGGATGAGATTTTGCACATACTGGAACCTCGACTTGAGGGGCGGGAAGTGAAGAAGACATTCCACGCCTATGAATTTTTGACGAAGAATCCAACGAAGGTGGAGAAGTTTTTCGATGAGATTGCGGCGTCGTGGCACAAGGCGTTGCTGGAGCAGTTTGAAGAGGCTTATGGAGAGGGATGGGTGGAAAAGATTTTGGAACTGTTGCGGAAGGCGAATCCGCGGCTTGCTGCGACGATCTATAATTTATTCCACGAGCGGGAGATGGAGAATGTGATTAATGCGCATATATTCCGATGGATTGCGGAGCGGTCGGCGCCTTCGGATTTGCTGTATTGGATTTGTAAGCGACGGCACCATGAGTGCGCAGTGTTTTTTACGCCGTCGCTGTTTAATGCGATAATGACCGCGATGGAACTGGATCAGCTTAATGAGAAACGGCGTGGAAGGAAATTGGCCTCGCTTTTGTTGCAGGATCGGAATCTTTTGCAAGATATGTTTGGGGAGGAAGAGATGACTGGGGGTGGAGTGAGAGGTGGCAGAAAAGGGAAGGGTAGTAAGTCGAAGAAGCTAGAGGAGTTGGAAGTTGGTAATGAGGATACGAAGGGGGGCGTCTTAGTTAGGACGAGCTTTGATGCTGAAAGGAAGGCTGAGAATTTGCGGGATGCGTTTCGGCGCTTGAAGGCGTCGAGTGTTTTTGATGATTTAGAGAAGAGAACATTGTTGGGGCGGTTATTGAAGATAGATCCGACGTTGGAGCAAATCCTCACGACAACGCAGGAGCGAGTGGATGACGTGCTGACGGTGTCATGGGCAAGTTTGGAGCGTTTGAAAGCAGAGTTGGATGATATAGTTAACCGTCTAATTCCCCACAACACGCGGGAAATTCAAAAAGCAAAGGAGTATGGGGATTTGCGCGAGAACTTTGAGTATAAGTCAGCGAAAGAGCAACAAGTGCTTTTGACAAAGCGGCAAGCAGAATTGGAGACGACAATAGCTCGGGCCCAAGGAACAAACTTTGAAAATCCCGATACGTCCCGTGTCTCGATTGGGACTACAATAACGCTGAGCGACGTGTCATCCGGTGCACAGCAGGTTTATAGTATTCTTGGAGCTTGGGATAGTGCGCCGGAGGAGGGAATTATCTCCTATCGAGCTGCTCTTGGCCAATCTTTGCTTGGTAAGGAGCCAGGGGATGAAGTTCCGCTTGCGGATGGACGGATTTTGCGGATAGATCGAATTGAGCCTTTCCGGAATCATGAAATTTTGAAGAAAATTCACCAGTATCGGCCGCCGGTGATTTCTGGAGCGAAGAATTGAGTTTCTCCCTGGAGCAAAACTAAAACCCTAACAATCGAGAAATATGTCATGTAACATGGATTATACGATCATTACAGCAATCAAAGCCCGTGAGATATTGGATTCACGAGGCAATCCGACGATTGAAGTTGATGTGGAACTTGCTGGTGGGGCAGTTGGACGGGCTGCAGTTCCGAGCGGAGCAAGCACAGGGGAGCATGAGGCATGCGAATTGCGAGATGGGGATAAAGGGCGTTACCTGGGGAAAGGGGTTACGAAGGCTGTTGAGAATGTGCTTGAGGTTCTTGCGTCGGAAATTATCGGGATGGATGCGCTGGATCAGACTGGGATTGACCGTCTGATGCGCGATCTGGACGGAACCAAGAATAAATCGAAACTTGGAGCGAATGCGATCCTTGGGGTTTCCCTTGCGGTTGCGAAAGCGGCAGCTGAGCAACTTGGGGTTCCGCTTTATAAGTATTTGGGCGGGCCGAATGCGAAGGTTCTGCCGGTGCCCATGATGAACATACTCAATGGGGGGGCACATTCGGATGCGCCGATTGATTTTCAGGAGTTTATGATTATGCCGAAGGGGTTGCCGAGTTTTAAGGAGGCGTTGAGGTGTGGGGCTGAGGTTTTCCACACGCTGAAGTCGCTTTTGAAGAAACGTGGTCTTTCGACTGCTGTTGGGGATGAGGGTGGTTTTGCCCCGAATCTTTCTTCTGTGACGGAGGTGTTGGATATTATCGGGAAGGCGGTGGAGGAAGCAGGTTACAAGTTTGGGGAGCAAGTTTTCCTTGCGCTGGATGCGGCTTCGAGCGAGTTCTATGATAAGGATAAAGGGCGGTATGTATTTAAGAAGTCCGATAAATCGGAGCGGACGGCATCGGAGATGGTTGCTCTTTACAAGGAGCTTTGCGGGAAGTATCCGATCATTTCGATTGAAGATGGGCTTGCCGAGAATGATTGGGACGGTTGGAAGCTGTTGACGAAGGAATTAGGGAATAAGATACAGCTTGTAGGGGATGATTTGTTTGTGACGAATACGGAATTTCTGCGCAAAGGGATTCAGGAAGGGGTAGCGAACTCGATTCTAGTGAAGGTAAATCAGATTGGGTCGCTGACGGAGACGTTGGATGCGATTGAGTTGGCAAGGGAGAACCGCTATACGGCAGTAATTAGTCATCGTTCTGGGGAGACGGAAGATGCGACGATAGCGGATATAGCGGTTGCTACGAATGCTGGCCAGATAAAGACCGGTTCGCTTTGCCGCACGGATCGGATATGTAAGTATAATCAGCTTCTTCGGATTGAGGAGGACCTCGGCGAAGATGCGATTTACGGAGGGAAGATGCACGTAGGGTAAGGGCCAGAAAATTTGGGTCTTGATCGAACGATCGAACGATCGAACCGGAGCGGAGCAGGGACAGCACGCTCCGGTTTTTTTTCGAAATGGGATGTTCGGAAGGTAAGGAAGCGAAGGAGTGATTTTTTAACGGATAATGTTATCTTTTTTTTGTGGTAGTTTTTCGCTAATTTTTGGGAGGAGAGGCAAGCAAAGGAGAGTGCAAATGGAAGCTGCGACGAAGAAGAATGTATGGCGATGGATGGGAACACCGATAGAAGAGAGGAGTGAACCTGCGAAGTCTAAGGCGAGCCCCCAAAAGATAGGGGAGACACCAAAGGCGAGGCTTGAGAGGACAGTGTAAAGAGCGAAGAAATGGTTTCTTCCCATTTCAGGGATAACAAGCATGGAAGCTCGGACCATTGCTACGTTGAAGTTTGAACCTGTTGCTCCCCAGAGGAAGTTGATCGCACCTACAAGCCAGAGGAGATTTGGCAAGTGGAAGCAGGCGAAGGAGAAGTAACCAAGGGAGCAAAAGGAGAGTGCGAGAGTTCCAACAAGGAGCATGGGGCGGCTCCCAATTTTGTCGCAGATGGGGCCAAAAACGGGAAGTAAGATCATGGCTGCAACGTAGCCGACGGAGCTTAAAAGCATTACTTTATCCGGGCCAAGCAGGAAAGCTTCGCGCAAGAATTCAACAGCGAATACACCAAGCCCACCCGTTGCGATGGCGAAAGCTAAATTGAAAAGGAGTAAATTGCGAAAGGGGGTGTAGTTAAGCATTTGTTTCCAAGGGACAGGTTCTGCGGAGCGAGCTGCGACATCCCCAGTGCGGACGTCTGGGATTTGGGAGATAAACCATAAACTAACAAGTTGACTAATTGCACTGAAAAGGAAGATGAAAGAATACTCTGCAGGGTCTCCCTCTGAACCGAGGAGTTGAGCAGAGAGCAAAAGGGAGAGTAGGCAACCAGCGTGGAGAAAAATTTGATCGAGGGAGAGGAATTTTCCGCGTTGGTGATGGGGGATGAGGGCGGAGAGCCAAGGCAACCAAGCCGTGGAAGCGATGCCGCGAAGGAAATTGAAACCGAAAAGGGAGAGTAAGAGAAGGAGGAGTTTGGAGAAATTGGAAAGGGAAGCCAGGAGAGGGATTAAGGCGATGAAGAAGATGAAGATGGTGCGGGTGCCCCAACCGAGGAGGACGAATTTTTGGTAGCCGTATTTGTGAAGGTAATTAGCTGCCGGCAATTGGAGGATGGTCATGAGAGGAGTGAAGGCTGCGATGATACCGAGGATAGCTGAGCCGGCACCGAGGGATTTGGCAAAAATGATTACAGGAGGGCCCATCATAATTTGGAAGGCGAGGGCGTTGAAGAAACTGAAGCCGAACGCGTTGGCTACTCCTTTTGGGAGCCTCGTTTTGTTTGGGGGAGGTCTTTGTTCTGGGGTGGTGTTTTCGTTATGGGGAGAGGGGCATGGTTGATTTTCAGGAGTGAAGTTGTTCATGGGTATTATCCGCCTAGAGGAGAGCAGCGATTGCTTCGGCTGCTTTGCGGCTTGAATTGGAACTGCGTAAGATGGAGGTTGCTTTCTTCATTTCCTGAATGAGTTGAAATCTTCTTTCGTGGCAATTGAGGAGGGAGAGAGTTTCGTCGGCGAGTTTTGTGGGAGTGCAATTGTGCTGGAGGAATTCGCGGACGACGGTTTTCCCAGCCAAGATGTTAACAATGCCCAAGTGTTGAACGGTTATGACGCGGCGTGCGATTTCGTAAGTAAGCCAAGCTGTTTTGTAAACGAGGGCATAAGGGAGGCCTAAGAGGGCGGCTTCGAGTGTAGCGGTGCCGGAGCAAACGATGCCGACGGCAGCACGTTTCATGAGTTGGCGGGCTGAGCCGACGGTTATTTCGACTTTAATATCTTTTTTTTGAGCTTCTTTTTGCATCCAGAGTGCGAGGTCGTGGCGGGTTGAGCTGGAAGCGAATTGGATTTCCGGTCTTGAGAGGTGGATTTGGGAGGCTGAGGCAAGGAGAGTGGGGAAGATTTTTCTGACTTCGCGTTCGCGGCTACCTGGGAGCAATGCGACGAGATTTTCATTGCGGGGGATGTTTTGGTTGGCTAATTCGGCAAGTTCTTCGACAAGGGGGTGGCCGACGTAGAGGGCGCGGATGCCGACTTTTTGGTAAATCTTGGGCTCAAAGGGGAAGATGCAGAGCATGAGGTCAATTGTGCCGCGCATTTTTTTGACGCGATTTGGGTTCCATGCCCAGACCTGAGGGCTGATGTAATAGATGACTTTAATATCCTTTAGTTTCTTTTTTACAGCAGTGGCGAGACGGAGGTTGAAGCCGGGGTAGTCAATGAGGAGGAGTGCGGCGGGTTTAAGGAGCAAGATTTGAGAGAGGAGGGAATGGAACTTAGCATGGAACCAAGGGTAATGGCGGAGGACGTCCCAGAGGCCGACGACTGCTGCGCGGTCGGCCCAATTTTCGATATTTCCGAAGGAGGATAATCTTTGGCCGCCGAGTCCGAAGAAGGAGAGATTTTTTCGCAGGGTGAGAAGGTGAGAGAGGAGGGAAGCTGCACGGGCGTCACCACTTTCCTCGCCTGCGACGATAGCGACGAGGGAGTGGTTGCTCATTTGGCTTTTTGCCGCGGATCATTGGCAGCGATTTGGCGGCTGATTTCGAGAGCCAGATCGAGAGCTGCGGCGGCTTCTTGTCCGCTGACGCGTGGCTGTTTTCCTTCGCGAGCGCATTCGATGAAAGCAGCGAGCTCGTTTCGGAGGGGTTCTCCTTTTTCGACTTCGACTTTGGAGCGGACGATTTTGCCTTGTTCCAATCGGACGATGACGCCTGTTTGGTTTTGGTAGTCGAGAGAGAGGTAGGTGTCTTGCTGGAAGACGCGGATTTTGCGGATTCTGTCTGCGCTGACGCGGGAGGCGGTTACATTGGCGATGCAGCCATTTTCGAAGTGAATGCGGACGTTAGCAATGTCTTCACTTGGGCTGAGGACGGAAATTCCGACTGGGTCGAGGGATTTAACGGGTGAGCGGACGATATGCAAAAGGATTTCGAGGTCGTGAATCATGAGGTCCAAGACGACGCCGATGTCTGTGCTGCGTTCTGGGTATGGGGATATACGTGTGACTTCGATGAAGCGAGGGTTATTGATTTTGTTTTCGAGAGCAGTGAAGGCGGGATTAAAGCGTTCGACGTGGCCTACCTGGAGGATTCTGCCGTTTGCGGTGGCGAGTTCTGCGAGGGAATGTGCTGCGGCGGAGCTGTGAGCAAGTGGTTTTTCGATGAGCAAATGGAGACCTTTTTTGAGGAGGAAGGAGCCGATCTCGTAATGGGTGGTGGTTGGGGTTGCGACGGAGGCAGCTTGGGCGAGTGAGGCAAATTCATCGAGGGAACTAGCGACGCGAGTTTTGTATTTTTTTGCTACGGATGTAGCGATGTCAGTGTTTATGTCATAGACAGCGACGAGTTCACAGTTTGGAAGATCGGCATAGATACGAGCGTGATTGGCCCCGATGTGACCTACACCGACGACACCGACTCGCAATTTTTGATTCATTGATAGGAGGACTTTAGGGGTTTGAGGAAATTCCGAAGAGTGTAATTTGGAGACGGTTAGCTTCTGAGCAAACGATTGGTTTATCTAGAATGAGGGTTTTTTCGGCTTCGATTGCGATGGCGGAGATGTTGGATTGGGAGGCGACCTGAAGGGTATGGGTTCCGATTACTGGGACATCGAAGCGCATGTCTTGATTAGGTTTTGAAACTTTGACCATGACGGCTTTCCCGTTGGAGAGGGAGCCACCACGACGAATGCATTCGTTTGTTCCCTCGAAGGCTTCGACAGCGAGGACTGTTCCATTTTTTACGATCACGGTTTGGCCAATATCGGATTGGCTAATTTTTTTTGCAATTTCAAAGCCGAAAAGGAAGTCGTCAATGGTGCGTTGTTTTGGTTTTGGGCCTGCGAAGTGGCCAGTGGGTGCGAGGTGATCCTGCAAATAAGTTGTGGCAGGGAGGACATGGCAGCCAGCGGATTGAATTTCGTCTGCTACAGCAGAGAAGAGGGATTCTGCGTTTCTACGTTTAATTTTTGCGAGGAGGACGAGGGCGCGGAAGTCTGGGCGGAGGTCAAAGAGGTTTTTTGGGGCTATTTGACCGGCGAAGATGGCATTTGTGCAGCGGGAATTGCGGGCGAATTGGACGAGGGCTGAGAGCTGGCCGACGCGGAGCCAGCGGGTTTCCTCGACGAGCGGTTCGAGGGAGGGGTCGGTTTCTCCGTGGAAAGCCGCGAGGCAGATGCGGGAGACGCCGGAGGAGCGGGCAGCGGCGATGAGGAGGCGTGGATATTGGCCTGAACCTGCGACGAGGAGGAGGGGCTGCGTGGGATTGGTCATTGGGAGTTATGCTACGTTTCGAGTGGAGGATTTTCCAAGTTTTGTGGCCATGTAGGGAGAATTTGGACGGGAGTGCCTTCCTGAACCCAGTCGAAGAGTTTTACGATGTCTGAATTGGACATGCGAATGCAGCCGTGGCTCGCAGGGGTTCCGAGTAGATGTTCTTGGTTGGTGCCGTGGAGGTAAATGAAGCGGTCGAAAGTATTGGCGTTATGAGGTTCGATCCCTTCGAGCCAGAGGATGCGTGTGAGGATGAGGTCCTCTGATCCGCCCAAGGAAGCGATTTCTCCGGTGAATTGTCTTGCGCGGAAGACAGCAAATAGTGGAGCGTTGTATCCTATTTTTTTTGCGATTTTGAATTTGCCGAGAGGGGTTTGGAAGCTGCCTGGTTGGGAGCCGGTTCCGAATTTCGAGGTGCTGACGGGGAATTCGGCGATAGTGAGGCCGTTTTTTTGAACTCTTAGGCGTTGATGGGTGACGGAGACGAGGATTTCTAAATTTTCGATTTGCGTATCCATTGTAAAAAAGATTTGTGAGCGAATGGGGGATGGGAGTTTTAGATAGAAGGGAGGATGAGGAGGTTTGGATTGCGGATGGGCGTGAGAGGAGGGTAGTTTGTGGGAGTAAAAAAGAGATGAGTGCAGGATATAAGGTAGCAATTGTTGGGGCAACTGGAGCTGTTGGGGAGGAGATGCTTCGGGTGTTGGAGCGCCGGAAGTTTCCTGTCAGCGAGGTGGGATTATTTGCGTCTGGGCGATCTGCTGGTCGGAGGATGAAGTTTTTCGGAGAGGAAGTGGAGGTTCGGGAGCTGAGGAGGGATTCGTTGGATGGGTATGATTTTGCACTTTTTTCTGCTGGGAGTGGAGTTTCTCGGGAATATGCGCCGATTGTAGCGAAGGCTGGGGTGGTTGTGGTGGACAATTCATCGGCATTTCGGATGGAGCCTGAAGTTCCGTTGGTGGTGCCTGAGATAAATGGTGAGGATGTTTTTTTACATCGTGGGATCATAGCGAATCCGAACTGCACGACTGCAATAACGTTGATGGCGCTGGCGCCGCTGCATTGGTTATTTGGGTTGAAGAGGATTTTTGCGTCGAGTTATCAAGCGGTATCCGGGACAGGTGCACGGGCGGTGGAAGAACTGCGGGAGCAGGTGAGGGCGTGGGTGAATGGAGATGAGATTCGGCCGCGAGTTTATCCGCACCAGATTGCGTTTAATGTTCTGCCGCATGTGGATAGTTTTCTTGAGAATGGTTATACGCGAGAGGAAATGAAGATGCAGAATGAGGGAAGGAGGATTCTGCATTTGCCGGGGTTGGTTGCGTCTGTGACGTGTGTTCGGGTTCCTGTATTCCGTGCGCATTCGGTTGCTGTTACTGCACAATTTGAGAGGCCGCCTGAGATTGGGTGTGCTGTTGAGGCGTTACGGAAATTTCCTGGAGTTGTGGTGGAGGATGAGCCTGGGGAAGCGAAATATCCGACGCCGTTGTCTGTTGCTGGGCAAGATGAATGCAGGGTTGGACGGCTGAGGTTGGATTGTGCGTTGGAGAATGCGATGAGTTTGTGGGTTGTTGGAGATCAGTTGTTGAAGGGGGCTGCGCTGAATGCTGTTCAGATTTTGGAGTTGCTTGTCAATAAGAGTGGGGGAGAGGATGGAGGAGGGGTGGATTTGAAAGAAGGATGATTGGGGGTTAAGAGATGGCGTTGTTGGAGGTTCGGGATTTGAGGGTTTGGTATCCTGTGCGGGCTGGGGTTTTGCGGCGGGTGAAAGGGTATATTCGAGCGGTAGATGGAGTGAGTTTTGAGGTAGAATCAGGTAAGACAGTTGGGCTAGTTGGGGAGAGCGGGAGTGGGAAGACAACGATTGGGCGTGCGATATTGAAGCTTCAGCGTGCGACTGGAGGGCGTGTGGTGTTTGATGGGAAGGAGATATTGAGTATGGGGGAGAGGGAATTTCGGCCGATGAGGAAGAGGATGCAGATGGTTTTCCAAGACCCTTTTGGTTCGCTGAATCCGCGGCTTACCATTGGGACGACGCTTGCTGAGCCGTTGGAGATTCACTTTCCGACGATGACGCGGCGGGAGAGGGCTCGGCGGGTAGGGGAGTTGTTGGAGATGGTGGGTTTGAAAGCGGAGATGGCGGCGCGTTATCCGCATGAGTTCAGCGGTGGGCAGCGGCAACGGATATGTATAGCACGTGCATTGGCTCCGAAGCCTGATTTTATAGTTTGTGATGAAGCTGTGAGCGCGTTGGATGTGAGTGTGCAGGCAGCGGTTTTGAATTTGCTTATGGATTTGCAGGAGGAGCTTGGGGTGGCCTATCTCTTTATTTCGCATGATTTGGCAGTGGTGGAGAGTGTAAGTGACGAGATTCTTGTGATGAATGGGGGCGTGATAGTTGAGGCAGGGAAGCCTTCTGAGATTTATGGATTTGCGCGTAATGAATATACGCGAAAGCTGCTTTCGGCGGTTCCGCGAATTTAAGGACACAGGGACAGAGGATGGAGCCGTCTTTTCTTTATTGAAGAGTAGGTGAATGTTTTTCTTTGAGACAAAGAGTGGATTGTAGGGGGAGGTAGGCCGGAAAAGTTTGGGATTAAGGGTGGGAAGGGGGGAGAGATTTTGGGAAGAATTATTCTTGATTGGATTAAGGTGGGAACGAATGAATGAGAGCAGAGAGATGAATGCGGCGGCTAGTTTATTGCCAAGGTGGTTTAATGCGTGTTTGTGGGGGAATTCTATTGCTCTATCGTGGATGTGGGGTTTGGGGTTATTTTTTTCGGTTCAATTTAGCCTTCAATATGGGCTAACAGGTCTATTGATTTTTGCGATACCGAATGCGTTTGGACTGTGGGTATTTGGGCTTGTGACGCATCATTTAGCGCGGAGAGAGGGGGGATCGGAATCATTGGCGAAGCTTTTTGACACATGGTGGAGGCCGTTTCGTGTAGTTTTCTATTTTTACCAATTGCTTGCGGTGACGCTGACTGTTTTTGCGTTTATTCGCTATGTTTGGCAACCGTTGGGTTTAAAGCCTGATTTTCTGTATTTGCCGTTGACGATGTTTGTGGCTTTGATGGCTGGGATATTATTTGGGGAGGAATTTAACATAAGGCGAATTAAATGGAGTCATGGGGTGATTTTTTTGGTGGTATTGTGTGCTGTGGGGGTTGTATTGTCTGGGGTGAGAGGAGGGTATGAATGGGGTGGTTTGCGAGGAGGAGGTGGGGCTTTGGGGTTGCTGGGGAAGTTTGAGATATGGGGGTATATTGTGCCAATAGTTGTGGGTTTTCTGGTTGGGCCGTGGCTTGATTTGCAGCAGTGGCAAAGGGCGATCCAAATGCATCGGGAGCGGTGTTCGATAGCTGCAGCCTATGGGGTAGGAGCTGTGGAGTTTTTTCTGTTGTTGATTTTCCATGGGGTTGTTGCGCTATGGGCGTTAGGGGGTGGCGGAGAGAGATTTCTGCGGGAGGGACTGGCTCCGTGGAAGTTGGGGCACGATAGTGTTATGCGCCTTTTGTATGAAGGGGCAGGTGAGCAGCCATTGCTTTTTGGAGCATATTGTGTGTTTTTGTGTGGGTGTTTGCTGACGACCCTTGACAGCGGATATTTGGCGTTTCGGTGGTTTTTACAGAAAAGTTCACGGACGAGCACGAGTCCTTTTTTGGCATTAGTGCCGCGGTGGTTAGTTGAATCGCCGATTCCGTCGTTTCTATTGGCTGGATTTGTTGCGTTAGTTGCTGCTGTGATGCGTGCCGAGATAGAATACTTTATGATCTTTTATGCGACATTTTTTGTTGGGTATGCGGCACTTGGTATTTCGCGGTGTTTTGTTCCTGCGCCTACGAGTGCGATACCGCATGTGAAGATGTTTTGTATTGGAATGTTGGCATTGATCTTCTTTGCGTATGGTTATTTTCTGTCGTATCCGGCGTTTATGATATTTGGGGCGCTTGCGCCGTTAGGGTATGTTGTGTGGTTGTTGATTAAGCCGACGAGGAGTGAGGATTTTGCGAGTGGGAGCGAGGAGCTCAGCAAGCCTGCGGAGGTTGGATCGCTTCCGGTTCGGGAGGTAGGGGAAGGTATTGAGG
>JAOAAX010000042.1 GCA_026418675.1 Chthoniobacterales bacterium
CCCTGACCTACCCGCTCTCCATCCATTCCCATCTGTATTGCAACTGCAGTCGCCAACAAACTATCCATAACAATATGCCTCCCTGGCTGCTTCAATCTCACTGCATGCCCCCTCCCTCTCATATTCAAAACAAATCGAATCCCATCCACACCATTCCGAATATCTTTTGCACTTGGATCGCCAGCATCCAAATACACAGGCCTTGCTCGCTCACCAGCCAACCATTCCAATGTATCTGCAAAATCATCCCGACCAGGATAAAAACATCCTCCTTCTTTTGCTGTCTCAGAAAACACTGACCCCTCCTCCAGCGCTATCCCCATCCGATTCCCAAAAAATTCAATATGTGCCGTCCCGATATTCGTAACTATCGAAAACATCGGGCGCGCCATCCTTGCTAACTCAGCTATCTCTCCAGGACGATTCGAGCCCAGCTCCCAAACCGCATACTCATCCTCTCGACAAGCATTCAGGATTGTCAATGGTAACCCAATCTGATTATTCCAATTCCCAGGCGTTGAAGTTACACTCCCCGCTTTCTTCAGAATCGAAGCCAACATCCGTTTCGTGCTTGTTTTCCCCGAACAACCACTTATCGCTATAACTACCGCCTTCAACTCCCCCCTCCACCATCTCGCCACCCGCTGCAACGAAGCCAATGGATCTTCACATTCCAGCAATACCAAACCCGCAACCTCCTCCCAATTATTTCCTTTCTTAACCAATGCTGCTACTGCTCCCTTATCTCGTGCATGCTTCAAAAACTTGTGTCCATCTGTATTTCTCCCCTCCAACGCCACAAAAACATCGCCAACTCGCACTTGTCGAGAATCGTGGATAAAGCCAGTCACCTGCACCTCTTCCAATCTCTCCAATTTCTCTATACCAACCACCCTGGCCCCAGCTCTCTCTGCTATTGTAATTAACGGAGTCGCATTCATTCTACTACAGATGGTTTTTCGGAAATCGCTTTCGAAGCCTGCTCCACATCGTTAAATGGATACCTTACCCCTCGAATCTCTTGATAATTCTCATGTCCCTTCCCTGCAATCAAAACCACATCCCCATTCCCAGCTAAATTAACCGCTCGCCGTATCGCTTCACCCCGATCCACTATCATCTCATGATTCTCTTTACTAAATCCATGTGCCGCTTCCCTCATAATCGCGTCCGGCTCCTCGCTCCGCGGATTATCGCTCGTCAGAATCACCCAATCTGAATACCTCTCCGCTATCTCAGCCATCATACTCCTCTTCGTCCGATCCCGATCTCCCCCACATCCGAAAACAGTCAAAATCCTCCTCGGTTTCAGCTCCCTCAACGTCTCGAGCACATTTTTTAATGCATCAGGCGTATGCGCATAATCAACAAAAACTTGAAATGCTCGCTTCGCAGGAACTCTCTCCAATCGCCCCGGTATCTGCGGAACCCTCGTCACTGCCTCTACAGCTGCCCTCATCTCAACTCCAACCAAATTCGCACCAGCTAAAGCAGCAACGGTATTGTAAACGTTAAACTGCCCTATCAACGGAACTCGAACCAAATACTCCCTCCCCTTCGCGCAAAGCGTAAATGTCGTCCCATTTATATCCACCTTCGCATCCCGCACCCGATAGTCCGAAACCACGGAAAAACCATACGTCCATACCTTCACCCGCCTATGAAATTCATCCACTATCCGGTGCCCCCACCGATCATCATTGTTCACTAATATCTTACCCCTCTTCCCTGCTTGCCCTTCAATTATTTCAAATAAACGACGCTTAGCTCGATAATATTCCTCCATCGTCCCATGATAGTCCAAATGATCCTGCGTCAAATTTGTAAATATCCCCACGTCAAACTCCACCCCATCCACCCGCCTCTGCACCAAAGAATGACTCGATACTTCCATCACACAACAACGACACCCATTCTCCACCATCTTCCTCATCAACTCCTGCACACGCGGCGCCTCCGGTGTCGTGTGCAGGGCGGGGAAACTCCTCTGCCCAACCGAATACTGCACTGTCCCTATCAACCCACTGATCTTCCCCACTCTATCAAATATATTCTTTAACAAAAATGTCGTCGTCGTCTTTCCATTCGTCCCTGTCACACCGATTACTTTCAACTCCTTCGACGGATGCCCGTAGAACTCCGCAGCTGCCAATGCCATTGCTCTCCTAGCATCTTCCACCTCAATCACAGGAACCCCAACCTCCTCCAATTTCTCTTCACTCACTACAGCAATTGCTCCCCGTTTGACAGCTTCCCCAGCAAATTTACTCCCCTCCACTTTCGTCCCACGCAATCCAAAAAAAACATCCCCTTTCTTCACTTCCCGCGAATCCCATGCCAAACCATAAACCTCCAATTCTTTGATTCCCTCTCCCATCTTAACTCCAGGCAATATTTCTCCTAGCTTCTTCATGGCTGCTTATTCACTACCTCATTCCCTTCCTGTTCATCGGCCATCGTTAACACCCCAACCATTTCTTCAGGCACTATGTCCAAATACCGTGCTACCTTCTCCGCCACACGCGAAAATATCGGTGCCGCCACCAACCCACCATAATTCCTCGTCGTTAACGTTTTTGCATCATCAACCATTATTAAACACACAAACTCAGGATCTCCAACAGGCAAAAATCCACAAAAAGAAACCACATATTTCCCAGGTGTGTAACCACCCCTTGGATCAACTCGCTGCGCCGTCCCTGTCTTTCCCCCCACCCGAAACCCAGCCACCGCTGCCAACTTCGCCGTCCCCTGTGGACCAACCACATCCGCCATTGCCGCTTTTACCATGCCTGCCACTCTCTCATCTACTACCCGACGCACCTCCACAGGGCGAAATGTCATCAGCTCCTCCCCATCACTCGCCACAATTCGTTTCACAATGAGCGGCGTCATCAATCTCCCACCATTCGCGATCGCCGCAGTCGCCATCGCTATTTGCAACGGCGTCACTGCTATCTCATGCCCCATCGGTATCCTCGTAATCGAAAGCTTCGTCCAGCGATGGGGCGGATGCACAATCCCTCCTACCTCCCCAGGCAAATCAACACCGCTCTTCTCCCCAAAACCAAACCGCCGTATATATTCATAGAACTTTTGCTCCCCCACCCTTTGCGCTAACTTCGAACTCCCAATATTCGATGACTTTACTAAAACCTCATGAACCGTCAAATTCCCGTATGGATGCACATCCCGCAAAACCCTCCCCCCGTAAAAATACCTTCCATTCTCACAAAAAATTACACTTTCAGGTCGAAACAACCCCTCATTCAATGCAGCACTCATTGCAACAATCTTGAATGTCGAACCCGGCTCCACTACCTCTGAAATCACCCGATTCTTATGTCCCTCACTTTCTGCTTCCCCAGGCCGATTCGAATCAAAATTCGGCCGACTCCCCATCGCTAATATCTCACCAGTTTTAGGCCGGACAATCACACCACAGATACTCCACGGGTTCAACTCCCGATATGCTTTCTCAAGTTCTTCTTCTAAAATAGCCTGTATCGCCATATCAATTGTCAATTCCACATCCGCACCATCCCTCGGCAGCGCCTCAAGACCCCGATACACCACAACCTCCCTCCCATCCCGATCCCGTTCCACATCCCGAAAACCATCCTGTCCCGCTAGATAACGATCCATACTCATCTCAATACCTTGCACCCCGCGCCGCTCATGGTTCATAAAACCTAGAACATGCCCCAACAAAGCTCCATTCGGATACACACGCTCCGATGTAACCTCAAAATATATCCCACGCAAATTCCTTTCCATCATCTCACGCTGCATATCCATTGCCACCTCTTCAGCCACACCGTGCCGCAAAACCACATACCGCCGCCCGCTCCGTAATTTCTCTTCTACTTCTCTCACTGGCAACTCCAAACGCTCACTCGCCAACTTCGCCAACTCCTCCACACGGTTCACACGCGTCGAATCCGCTACCACTCTCCGAGTCGGCCGATCCATTGCTAGCACTTCCCCCTTCGCATCCAATATCCTACCTCGCCTCGCAGGTATCACTTGCCGGTAAGTATTCTTCGCAGCAGCCAATTCCACAAACTTCCCGTGCTCCCCCACCTGAATCGCAATCAAGCGAGCAGAATAGATCGTAAAAACCAAGCTTACCACCACCCCAACAAGGAAAATCCTCCATCGCATCCACCAGCTCACCGCTTCACCCCCTCCTCTCTCCTTTGCACTTGGGCTGTTAATCGTTCACCTCCCCCTCCCATCACACGCGGAACCACTAACCGTGCAACATACTGATCACTCACTTCCACCAACCCAATCCGCCCCTCCTCCCGCGCACGCATTATTTGCGCATGCGATGTCGCCTCAGAAATCCGCGCACGCAATTCCAAATTCATTGTCCTCAACTCCCGTATTCTCCCCTCCAACAACCTCACCTCCTCCCCATACCGATGCTGCTGAATCTTCAATTTCAAAAACCCTCCTGCCACTACCACCAAAATCGCAACTAGCAATCCCCACCAAATGAGCATCCCAATCACTTGCCCTTCTCTCACCCCTCCCCTTCTCGTTCCATAGAAACTTCTCACTCCTCACACCCCCTCTCTCTTGTTTCTTCCCCCGCCCCTAGCCGCTCCCCAACTCGCATCTTCGCAGATCGGCTCCGCGGATTCCTCCTCACCTCCTCCTCCCTTGGCCGCAACGGCCCCAACGTCAAAACTCGCAATCCCTCACCCCCTCTTTCCCTCCCCTGCAAAAAGTGCTTCACGATCCGATCCTCAAGCGAATGAAAACTAATCACCACCAACCGCCCTCCAGGCCTCAAAACCCGAACCGCACCAATCAATGCTTCCTTCAATGCTCCAAGCTCATCATTCACCTCGATCCGCAATGCTTGAAAAATTCGCGCCGCTGGATTCTTCCCACCCCGCCACCGAATACTCCCTTCCAAAACCTCAAGCAAATCCCTCGTAGTCCGAATACTCTTCCTCCGCCGAAACTCCACCACTCGCGCAGCTAACCGTCCAGCTCGAGGCTCTTCTCCATACTCACGAAAAACACGCTGTTGATAACATCCTCCGCACTCAAACATTCCCGACAATCCATCCTCATATCCAACGGTCCATTCCGCTGATACGAAAACCCCCTCTCCGCAGCCTCCAGTTGATGCAAGCTCACTCCCAAATCCATAAGAACCCCATCCACGTATTCCCATCCCGCCGCCTTCACCACATATTCCAATCGCCGGAAATTCTCCCGAACCAATCGCACTCTACTACCCCACTCCCTCAAAACTCGCTCAGCCTCCTCTATCGCGTCCCCATCCCGATCAATACCCAAGACCTCCGCTCCTCCTCTCAACAACCCCTTCGCATGCCCCCCTCCTCCAACCGTGCAATCCACTATCCTCTTCCCCTCCGAAGGACGCAAATAGTCCATTACTTCCTCCACCATCACAGCCTCATGATACTTCCTACCAACGAATCCTTCGCCCATTTCAACCACCTCCAACTCTTCTAACATCTCCACACTCATCGCTATCTCCTCTCACTTCACAATCCAGCTTCATCCAAAATCGAGTTTATTGCACCCGCATTCCGATTCAACGATGCCCTCCACCTCTCCGCATTCCATATCTCAAACCGACTCTTCGCTCCAAGCAACGCCACCTCACTCCCTAACTCCGCTCGCCGACAGTAATCTTCAGGTAACAACATCCGCCCTTGCTTGTCCAAAATCACCTGCCTCGCAGCACTGTAGAATGCCCGTATCGCCAACCGCTTCTCACTCTCCGTCCGCTTCGTCCCATTTATCCGCTCCTCTATCATCGCAAATTCCCACGGCGGCAAAACTATCAAATAGGGATCCCCACCTCCAGAACTCGGCACCACCTGAAATTCCGTTACCCCATACTCAACCCAAACAGACGGTATCGTCACTCGATTCTTCGAATCCAGCGTCCGCTCATAAGTCCCAGAAAATATCACCCGCTCTCGCTGCTCAAAATTCATCTCCGGGAGGATTCTCTTTCACCACTAATCTCCATTTAGCCCCACTTTCTCCCACTTTTCCCCACAACTGTCAATCCCTTTCCTCATACCCTCCTTTACAAAAATTTTACATTCTTCCTCATTTTCTTATTGACTCCTCCTCACTCCCCTCACCATCCCCTTAAATCCTACCTTTACAGCATCTCCCTCAAATTCTTTTTTTAGATAAATTAGTCATTTTTTTACTCTCCAGCAACACCCCTCTCTACCCCATCTCATTTCCCCTTCTCACTTCACTCCCCTTTACCCTATCCTCTCCATCCAATGGATAACGAAAACCCTCAAAACTTACCCCGAACTTCCAACGAAAACCCCAATCCCCAACACCCACCACAAAAAAATACCACAAAAGGCAAAGTCAAAAACTATGTTCTGGATACAAATGTCCTTTTACACGACCCCCATTGCCTCCATCGCTTCGAAAATAACCACGTAATTATCCCAGTCGAAGTCCTTAGCGAATTGGACAAATTCAAAAACGAACCCTCCGAACGCGGAGCCAACGCCAGAGCCGCCCACCGCTTCCTCTTGTCCTTCTTTGCAGGCAACACTCGCGGCATCACCCGCGGCGTCCAAACCCCAGGCGGCGGCACCCTCCGCATTTACATCAACCCTCACCCCCTCAATTCCTCTAACCCCTCCCCCTCCATTCGCCGCTTCCTCCAAACCTTCCCAGACCTCGACCGAATGGACCACCGCATCCTCGCAGCTTGCCTCGCCCTCAAAGATTCAAGCCATTTCCCCACCATCCTCGTCTCAAAAGACCTCAACATCCAGCTCAAGGCACTTGCCGTCGGCATCCTCAGCCAAGACTACCTCAGCGACAAAGTCTCCACCAAAGACGCCGAAGGCGACGCCATGCGCACACTCGAAATCACTACTCACGACTTCCAACGCTTCTCCAGCTCCCGCGAAATCTACCTCCCGGAACCCATCGCCTCCCAACTCGAACTCAATGAATACATCCTCCTCTCCTGCTCCCCAGAAAAATCCCTCCCTGCACGCCATCGCGGCAACGGCAAACTCGAACGCCTCCAAATTCCACAATCCCTCAACATCCCCGGTGGTATCGAAATCCACCCTCTCAATCCAGGCCAACAGTGCTTCCTCGACGCCCTCCTCGACCCAGAAATCTCGCTTGTCACATGCTACGGTCGAGCCGGAACCGGCAAAACCCTCCTCGCCGTCGCCGCAGGCCTCTACCTAACCGCCCGTAAACTCTTCTCCGGCCTCACCGTCAGCCGCCCCGTCGTCTCCATGGGCGATTCTCTCGGCTTCCTCCCAGGCACACTCGAAGAAAAAATGCAACCGTGGCTCCAATCCATCTACGACGCCCTCGAAATCCTCCTCCCCTCAAACCCTCCCACCCAACAACCCAAAAAAAATAAACAGAAAACCCCCACCGAATCCACTCAAACCCTCAACGGCAAACCCCTCAAACCCTACGAACGTTGGCAGCAGCTCGGCCTCCTCGAAATCGAAGCCCTATGCTACATCCGCGGCCGCTCCATCCCCAACCGCTTCTTCATCCTCGACGAAGCCCAACAACTCACTCCGCTCGAAGCTAAAACCGTCGTCACTCGCATGTCCCGTGGTTCCAAACTCATTATGGTCGGCGACCCAGCACAAATTGATAACCCCTATGTTGATAGCCGCTCCAACGGCCTCGTCTATACACGCAATCGCCTCCGTGGCCATTCCCTAACCGCACATATTACCCTCTCAAAAGGCGAACGTAGCCCACTCGCCGAACTCGGAGCAAGTCTGATGTAAATCCCCTCGGCATGCCTTCCCCCCTCTTCCAACCCCTCACAGACCAACAATTCCACGACTTCGCCACTCTCATCACTTCCCACCTCGGTATCCAGTTGCCACCCTCCAAAAAAATCATGCTCTCAGCTAGAATCTCCCGCAGAGCATGTGAACTCGGCTTCACGGACGTCTCTCAATACCATGCTTGGTTCTTTTCCCACCCATCCATCACCAAACAAGAACTCCCCAACCTCTTCAATTACGTAACCACCAACAAAACCTTCTTCCTCCGCGAGCCATCTCATTTCGACTTCCTTGTCCAGAACTTCCTCCCTTCCTGGATCAATAACCATCCTAACTCCACACTCCACCTCTGGTCTGCAGGTTGTTCCACAGGCGAAGAACCCTATTCTCTCGCCATGGTTCTCGCAGCTTCACAGGCAAATCACAATTTCAACTTCTCCATACTCGCAACTGACATCTCCACCCGCACCCTCCAAAAAGCAAAACTCGCAACCTATGACCAAAACCAAATCTCCCAACTACCTCCACTTTGGCGAAGAAAATTTCTCATTCCTCTAACCACCACCAACGGAACAACCTATAAAATTCACCCGCAAATCCAAAATAAAGTCCGCCTCGCTTCACTTAACCTCCTCTCCCCTAATTACGGTCTCCCTCACAAATTCCATGTCATCTTCCTCCGCAACGTCCTGATTTACTTCAACCAAGACACCCAACACCTCATACTCCTCAAAATCCTCAACTATCTCCACCTCGATGGCCTCCTCTTCATCGGACTATCAGAGTCAATCAAAGGACTTCCCCTTCACCTCACAGAAATCGCCCCATCCATCTACAAAAAAACTCAAAACCACTAGCCCAGCCATTGCCTCAATTTCCCATTATTAGCGGTCCGGCCCTTCTCCCCTCCTATCCATCCCACCCATAAGCCAACCTCAAGCCCTCCACAGCACTCAAATTCCCCTCAGCCCGGTTAAGAGAAGCTCCGCATTCGATCCCGTATTCCGCAAATTTTGGATCAATAAATCCATTGCCTCGGCAGGCGGTAACGAGCTAAGTTGCTTCCTCAAAACACTAACCCGCTGAAGTTCGTCCGGATGGTAGAGCAAATCCTCCCTCCGCGTCCCTGACTTCATTATGTGAATCGCAGGAAATATCCTCTGCTCAGCAATCGTCCGATCAAGATGCAACTCCATATTCCCTGTCCCCTTAAACTCCTCAAAAATCAAATCATCCATCTTGCTCTGTGTCTCTATCAATGCCGTCGCTAGTATCGTCAAACTCCCCCCCTCCTCCACGTTCCGCGCTGAACCAAAAAACTTCCGAGGCTTAATCAAAGCACGCGAATCTACACCTCCCGTCATCGTCCGCCCCTTATCCGGTTGTATCTTATTATACCCACGCGCCATCCTCGTTAAACTATCTATTAAGATAATCACATCCTTTTTGTGTTCAACCAACCGCTGTGCCCTCTCATTCACCAACTCACATATCTGCACATGCCTCGTCACAGGCTCATCAAATGTCGAACTGAATATATCCGCTCGTATCTCACCGCGCATATCTGTCACCTCCTCCGGCCGCTCATCCACCAACAACAAGATCAAATGAGCCTCTGGATGATTCCTCGTAATCGTCCTTGCCACCGACTTCAAAATCATCGTCTTCCCGGCACGGGGTGGCGCAGCAATTATCCCCCTCTGCCCCATCCCAAGCGGAGCTATCAAATCAATCGCCCGCGGCGTTATGTCATCACGATCCGCTGTCTCGAGCAGAATACGACGCTTCGGAAATATCGGAGTCAATTTCTCAAATGGCGTCGGCGGTTCCCATTCCCTCGCATCTATCCCCTCAATCTTCTCTACCGTGTCCACCACAAGCCCACGCTCGCGATGATCCCTCGGCAACCGCAAACTTACCCCAAGCTTCAACCCACTTTGCAATCGATATTTCTTCAAAATCTCATTCGGCACCATCGCATCATCCACACTCGGCTTGAAGTTCAACTCACCCCACCGCAACATCGCTTGATTCTGCGTCACCTCCAATACCCCCTCAGCCACGACTTTTTCCCCACGCTCCAAATGGCAACGTGCCTGGTCCAAACATAACTGCAACTTCGTCGAATCAGGCCGTATTCGCGCCCCAATCCGCTCTGCACGCTCCAGCAATTCCCTATGCCCCAGAACGTGCAAATCCCGCTGAATCGAAACCGCCCCGTCAGCAATCCCTATTCCACAGTTCTCCGCACCAATCTCATTACTCATATTCTTATTACTTCTGCTCTGTTTCTCACTACAAAACTCTTACGCACCCACCTCCACCAACCCATCTCTCCTTCCCCTCCCCATTAAATACCCCTTCCACTCGTGCTTCCCGAACATAAACTTCCCCTCCGCGCCCAACCCCTGCAAGCAGAAAATACCACCCCTCCCCCTTATCGCCCAAACTTAACCGACTGATTTTCATAAACCCCTGGCAACAACTCCACCACCTCATCCCTGCAATTCTCAATCTCAACTTGCCCACGAATCTCCACTCCGCGCGCCATTCGAACCTTCCCTCGTATCCGCAAAACTTCACACTCCCGTAACGAAGGAACCCCACCCCTTACCAACTCCTCGAGCTGATCATAAAATTTGTAATTCTTATCTAACTCCACTCGCGGCGGCCTACCTTGCCTCGACTCAACCAACCTCACTTCCCCGCTCCCACTCACCTCGTATGCATCCGATCGCAACGCAAGCAAATCCGATGTCGTTTTCACTGGCGAAAACCGTCCTCGCGGCACCACCACAGCTCTCGCCTCATCAAAAAGCTCAATCGCGGCTCCCATCGCTGTCTCAAGCTGGATCACCTCCGGTGAATTAACGTCCCGTGGGTCCAAATTCTTCCGATTCGGAATCACCGGCAACGGCAGAAAACCCCCATGCTCATCCAGTAATCCCTTCAATGCTCGTAACCCGATCCATATATTATTCGTGTTAAAATACCGATGACGATGAATGTCCTGAAAAGCTTCCAAATCTTCTGGCGGACATTGCGCAAGCTCCCGTAAAACATACCGCCCCCCCCTCAAAGCAAGATGCCCACCCTTCCGGTCAGCCGAAGTCCGTAGTGTCACCTCCATTAAAAAAGGCGCTCCACTCTCCGCAAACCAAGTCAGAAGAACCCCATCAGGAGTCGCTCCCAAATTGTCAGAATTGGAGACAAACATATATTCTATCCCACTGCTAAGCAACTTGTCAATCAAGCTATCTTGTCCTAAGACCGTATAAAGATCACCATGCCCAGGCGGACACCACTCCAGCTCAGGGTTCCTAGGCCAACTCGCAGGCAACCCACTCTCCAACTCCACCTTCGGAACTCGATTCTGCATCAACTCAACATCCTCTGCCGACTCAAAAACCCCAAGCTTCTCCAAATACTCCAACGTGTCCTTACTCGTATTGTAACTGTTTAACAGGAAGAAACGGATACCTTCATACTTCTCCTTCAGATAATTATACTGTTCAACAATAAGCTCCAAAAACGTCTTCCCCTCACGAACCTCCAGGAGGGACTTCGGCCGATCCAACCCCATGCTCGTCCCAAGCCCACCATTCAATTTCACTATTGCCAGTTTCCTAAACAACGACATCTCCACCGTCACACGCTTCTTAAGCTCCTCAAGCTCCTCAAGCCCACTCACAACTTCGATTTCACCCTCCCCCAATACCCCACTCTCCCCTTCTCGCCAAACCCGATACGAACGCTCAAAACACCGTATCGCTCCCTCCGGGCATCCAGCAGCTTCCATCTTCCCTCGAAACAATTTGAAACAATCTTGTATTTCGCTTTCCATACTCACCTCCTCGTGCTTACTCACACCGAATCTCTCTGCATTTTTCTCATAATTAACACCCAACAGTAAACAGCCAAACCCAAAAACGGAATCACAATCCTCCACACCCATTCAATCCGAACAATAAAGTCCAACCAGTTCAATTAAGGCAAAATCAACGCCTGCCCAATATAAATAGGAAGTGCACACTGTCCTAGCGCTTCCATAACCAACCACCAAGACGGTTGCCCATCCCGAAATCTATTCTGCAAAACCCCCAGCCAATTAACAATTACCATTGCACCTCCACCGAAAACAGAAAATACCACTCCCGCGGTAGGGCTTTATATTTCCCCCGAACCACATCCTCCACTGTCAATTCCCCCAATACCAAACCCCATATCGCCCCAGATACAAACATCATTATCCAATCCCCATTAGCCTCCGAAATACGAAGCCCAACCCCCCACCACCATTAACAACTCTTCGCAGCAAAATCCCACACGGCATCAAACAAACCGCATTCCCCATCAGTTGCATATACGCATAAGGCCACGAAACTAAATGCATCCGCAGATACTCCCCTCATTCAAAATTTGGTGAACTTCTCCAACCCTCAGGAAATCTCCAAAAATCACTGAGCCATTCTCCTATCAGCCACATCCCAACCCCTACCACAACGTAAACCCACCACTCCTTCCTCCAAATCAACCCCTAACCATACCGGTAATATAAAAAGCCAACCCTTAGAAATTCAAAACCCCGTAAAAACTAAATAGCCAAATCTTCGGCAAAATATCTCCCTTCTCCCACAAATTCACCCATTTCGGCAACGTTATCACAATTGCTCCACCAACAATCCAAAATGCCCGGCGCAAAATCTTCCCATAACGCACCCTCCCGGGCTACTCAAGAACCAGAAAAATACACAAACCCAGCAGTTAACCCAAGCACAGTCACAAAAGCCCGCATCGCAAAAAACGCCCCAAAAACAGCAGCGGCACCCCAACCCATTCAGCAACCATCCGCGGTAGCCTCTGCAACGCCCCCTCACCAAAATGAATCACCATCATCCTAAAAAACGCAATCGCTCGTGCAACGTCCCATACAACGAACCTGCTTTTTTCGTTAATACCTTCCGTATTCATGAAGCTTTCATTCTTCTACCTACTTTTTAAGGTATCCTTTTCGACTCTGTCTCAGCTCCCTCACTCTCCACTGCTGCTCCCTTCCTACCCTCCTCTTCAACCATTCCCTCCCCGTGTCCCCCCTCCACCTTCCCTTGCTCCAACCCGCTTACGCCAGCCTTACTCTCCCCTTCAGTGGCTGCCAATTTCCCCTCACCCCTCGTATCCTCCTCAGGCCACAGAGGCACTATTTCCTCCCACATCCTCACATCTTCAACCCTCCCTCCCAACTCAACCCATAATTCCTGCACGCGCCTGTTCCACTTCCCCATATCTGGTGGCTCTGCCTTCTCTTCAGCAGTCCCCGGAAAAACAAAATAATGCACCCGTATATCGCTAATTGCCCTCTTCTGTGCACTCGTCGCAGGTTCAATTTCCCGGCAAATCCGCAGTGAAGCTTCACCAGCCTTATGCGACGGCCCAGCATCCCCAACTATCGCGGGATAAACCCGCTCACCATGCACCACTGCAGCATAATCCCCAAAAGATGGACGATATTCCCCTCCACCATCCCGAAACAAAAAACCAGGCAACACGATAAAGGGATCCACAGACGATACGAGAAAACTCCACCTCTTGAGCTCCCGAACCAACAAAACCAGCCTCTGCTCCTCCCTCTTCAAAATTTCTCGCTCCCCTTCCTTCGCCGCCATGATCCGCTTCCTAACCTCCACTAATCGCTCCTCTGTCGGACCAAGAAAAGGATTCGGCCGTTCCGTCCTCTTCGGCCACCGATAGCTCGTCGTCGGTCGAAAAAAAACGGATGTCGGCTCCACCCGAACATTCCGATCCCCATCCGATCCATCCTCATTCACATCCATATCCGCACTAATCATTAGTGCCAAGCGCCCTGTCTGCGGATTCTTTAACTCCAATATCGTATCGCAATCGTAGAAATTGTGCCTCGATAATATCTCTTCAAGCCTCGATAACTTCCTCTTAACATATTCTACCTTATTGTCATATATTTTCTGAAAAGCCGGTGAAACACGCCCCACTTCCAACAACATCTCCAAATTCGGTAAAACACCCACTAGCCCCGGGTCGTTCGCCCTTATTTGCTCCATGGTCATAGCAGCAACCGGCAACTGGATTTCTAAATCCATTTTTAGAACATAACTCCCCAAACTTCTCCTCTCCAACGATGCTGTGTAGTTACTCGTTTGAACCCTAACTCCAGCCTCCACAACCACACCATTATAGAACTGCGAAACATACACCTCCTTTCTCGGTATATAGGGAATTGGCGTCGGCCGCGAAGGAGGTGTCGGTTTCCGCTCAACCCCCTCCTCTTGCTTTGGAGCTCCCTCTTCTCTACCCTGCCCACCCTGCACCTCACTACCAGCTGCATCCTGTCTCTTCTCCTCTCCAGCCCCATCCTTCACAACCTCCATCCCCTCCACCTTCTCTTCAACAACCTCTCTTCTCTCATCCCCAACCTCCTTCTTCCCATCACCACCAAACCTCTCACAACCAACACTTAGAAACACCAAAAACGTTATGAAAAACAAAAACAACAAAGACCTACTCATCTTCTCCCGATCCAGCCTCCTTCCTAACCAACCAAACATCGCAGAAAATCACCGCAGCAAAAACAACTACACCATCAAGCATGCTGCATGAAGGCAGCAGCAACCTCCGCTGGTATGTCAATCAGCCGATAATCCGCTGAAGATACAAACATCAAACTCTGATTCCCCTTACCAAGCAGCCTCCCGGCAGAATCATAAATCTCATGCTCAAGCGTAACAAACTTCCGATTGTAGGAAGCGATCCGAATTTTCACGCTCACCGTCTCAAATTCCCGCGTCTCCCGAATGAATTTATGCTCAAACGATCGCGTTAAGATATAATATGGTGTCGTCTTCAAATTAAACTTCGGCATCACACGATTGAAAAATAGCTCCCGCGTCTTCCCAACCCACATCGCATACATACCAAAATAAACATTCCCAACAGAGTTCGTATCCGCATACGTCGCCACAAACGAGTGCACAAACCACTTCCCTTCAAAATAACCACGTATGCTCTGAAGTGCTGAACTCACAGCCTGAACAGCCCCTCCAACCCCCGCTGAAACTAGATCCCTCCCACCTCCAGAACCTCCCGAGCCTACACCCCCCTTCCCCCCCACGTCCCCCTCAATACC
>JAOAAX010000043.1 GCA_026418675.1 Chthoniobacterales bacterium
AGCCTTTGGCACTGGCGAGATGCTGAAGCCCGCGAGTGGAACCGCCCCCACTTCTACGTCCTATCCAATAGCGATATCCTCCGTATTGCAGAAAACGCTGTCCTCGGCCACCCCTTTTCCACCCCTCGCTTCCCAGCCGCACGCAGAGAGAGATTCGAACGCGTCCTCGAGCACGCCCTCCAAATCCCCGAAAACCAATGGCCCAAGACCGAAAAACGCCCCCGCCCCTCCTTGCCCCCCGATTTCGCAAAGCGTCTCGAACAACTCCGAAATCGCCGAAACCAAATCGCAGCTTCCCTCCAAATCGAGCCAGCCGTCCTCGCCCCACGCTCCGCTCTCGAAGCCATCGCCGCAGGAAACCCACACCACGGCCTTATGCGTTGGCAGTGCAATCTGCTCGAAATCGAATTTCACCCAAACTCACCCCCACCCTCCACAGCCTTTACTCAGCCAGCCCTCAATTCCACCGTCCATGCCGAGCCCACACTCCCGAGCGAATGAACCCTATCGCAACCCAACACAACACGTGGGACCCCATCTCCGCAGCTCTCACTGAGGATTCCGCTACCGCTGATATCTCCTCCTCATTCTTCCTCCCATCCGATGCCTCCTTCCACGCCCATATCCTCGCTCGCGAACCCTGCATCATCGCCGGCACCCAAACAGCCGCAGATACCTTCCGCAAAGTCTCACCCCAGGTAAAAGTCGAAATCCTCCTCCCAGACGCCTCACAGGCCCAGTCCAACCAATCCGTCCTCCGCGTCGAAGGCCCAGCCGCAGCTATCCTCGCCGCAGAACGAGTTGCACTAAATTTCCTTCAGCACCTCTCAGGAATCGCAACCCTCACTGCCAAATTCGTCGAAGCCATCCGCGGCACCAATGCCATCCTTTGCGATACCCGCAAAACCACACCAGGCCTGCGCCAACTCGAAAAAGCCGCTGTCCGCGCAGGCGGTGGCTACAACCACCGCATTTCCTTAGCCGACATGGTCATCCTCAAAGACAACCACCTCGCAATCCTCCGCTCCCTCTATCCCGACTCTTGGCATCAGAACCTCGCAAAAAACATCCAAAACCTCCTAGCCCAAAAGCCCCACATCCCAATCGCTGTCGAAGCCGATTCCCTCTCAACCGCCCAAACCCTCTTCTCCATCCCCGGCATCTCCCTCGTCATGTTAGACAACCTTTCCATCGAGGACATCCGCCGCTGCGTCGCCATCCGCCCACCAGGGCTCCTCCTCGAAGCAACTGGTGGAATCTCTCTCGATAACGTCCGCCTCATCGCCCAAACTGGCGTTGACCGCATCTCCGTCGGCACAATCACTCACTCCGCTCCAGCCATAAATTTCAGCCTCGAACCCATCGAATCTCCCCCCCTTCCTACTTAACCCTTCGCTTCTAACACTCCAACTAACTCACCCCAATCAAAACTCCCCTAACTATGAACAAGCCTCTCGTTCTTATCCTCTGCACAGGTAATTCCTGCCGAAGTCAAATGGCCGAGGGAATCCTCCGTCACACAGCCAACGATTGCATCGAAGTCGCCAGCGCAGGCTCCAACCCAGCCGGATTCGTCCACCCAAAAGCCATCGCCGTTATGAAAGAAATCGGTATTGACATCTCCACCCACACCTCAAAAAGTTTTAAAGAATTTTTAAACAAACCCGTCCATACTGTCATCACAGTCTGCGGCCACGCAGACCAAGCCTGCCCAACCTTTCCAGGGCAAGTCAACCGCTACCATTGGCCTTTCGACGACCCAGGCAACGCCATCGGCTCAGAAGAATTTGTCCTCTCCGAATTCCGACGCGTCCGAAACGAAATCTCCCGCCTCTTCTCCGCCTTTGCCGCAGGCCTCCATATCTTCGCACCAAAATCCCACTAGCTCGTAACCTCTCCCTCCCGCTCCAATACCCCCACCAATCTCTTCTATAGACACAACGTTCTTATTTCCAAAATCTTAAAAACATCAAAACCATTCCACACCCACTAAAAATTCCACCTCATTCTACACCCCGCATTTCCCAAAATTAGCGATACAGACTTTTTAAATCGCTACTTTGCAAAACCTTAACCTAACCGAAAATCTTCCCACCGCAGAGAAAAACCGCTCTCACCAGAAGTTCAACTCGAAAACAAATCCTTTGAAATAAATAACATCCGCACACAACCATTAACTACAGCCCGCTTCTCCCCTCATAATCAGACGAGCTTATTTAAATAAACCACTCATTTTCTCGAAGTTACGTATCCTCTTCTAATCAAATCGCTTCGAAAAAAACTTACCTCATTCAGAAATCATCGCATAAAATTTATTCCCAATCAGCCATGAGCATCCTTGCAGCTATCCTCTCCCTCCCAGTGCTCGTTCCCAAAATCGGTAACGCCAGAATCACGAGCGCTACCACCTTAGCAATCCTCATCGGTTGGCTAATCAATAATTACTCCCCAAAAAGAACTTCTCCCAATCTAACCCTCATTCCAACACTTTTCCCCTTCCTTCAAAGCTTTCAAACCCATGCCTCCCTCTCCTCGCCTCCTTCCCTCGGAATCTTTATCCCTTCTCATTTGCAGCCCCTCTTAAGCAACAAGCAACAAGAAACAAGTCTCCCGCGGACCGCTAATTCAAAATGCCCCTTCTCCATCGCTTGCGCCTTTTCTTAGATAGGTCACGTTACTACCACTCTAGCACAAAAAAAACACGCTCTCTTTTGGTTTCTCCTTGAAGATTCCGTAACTTCCTTTGAAAAAAATGCCCTAAAAGCCCCCTCCAACCCCACCCTCCACCTCGCTGCTCCCACTATCTGCATCCCCAACAAGCTTCCTCGCACTTCCAAAAGGTTATATGCGCTTACATAACCATCATTTATGCTTCCTTGTTCATCCTTTTTTCCATCCTTCTACGGCATACCATCCTCCACCTCCTCCCAAATTCACTTGCTAATTATATTCTTTTTAATTTTAGTAAACAATATAAAAAAAATAGGGGAGGGGACTTGCCTCCATCACGCCCCATAATTCTTTCCACAATCATTGGAATCCCATCTTCAACTAACATCCATTCCTACAAACTAGCAAAATCCTTTTACCCTATTTCCCACTAAAAATTCCGAAAAACAAAAACCCGCCCAAACATCCCCATTTTCCCTAGAAACCAACTTTCCTGTAAATATCAACTCCGAATTTTCAATCCTCACCTCCGCTGGATATTCCCAATTTGCCTCTTCTTTAATCCTCTTGTGGAATTCCTCCTGATCGCACATCGTTGGGGTCTTAATTACCCCCGGCTGTCCATACTGCGGCAAAACAAGAAAATCTACCCATTCCAAAATATCCTTTGTCGAAGGAGGTAAACTTACCGTTCCCCTCAGCATCCGAATTGGCATCCCGCTCCGCACCGCCTCCCAGCCGACCGTATTTGCCTCTACACAGCCATAAAACGGAAACCAAATCTGCGGTTGCCTACCGTTCCGGATAGTAAAATCTTCTACCAAAGGAGCTAAAGCATCCCATGTTTTCGCAGGTCCATGTCGCCGTCAAGCACCCCTGGCTTCTCCCGCTTCTAGCAACGTTCGCTCGCGATAATTGTGGTAAGGAGCCACTTGAGTGCCTTTCCAGCAGAGCAGAGCAAAAGCCCTAGCACAGAAACACCCCGGCCACAAACGCCACGATGGCACCCGCCACCAGCACCATACCCCCACCACAATCCCAATCAGCAGAAACGCAAACGAGAATTTCGCCGTAACTAGCCACCACATGAGCCCCAGAACCACCAACAACACCGGTGGCAGCCAATATATCCTTTCTTGCGAAAAAAAATGAGCCAACGCTAACAATGCTGCCGCGGCGAGCAAAAGCTGAAAGGTCATTCCGAAGAACGGCTGGGGCACTTGGTTTATCGCAATTCCACCAAACGCCACCAGAGTAACAAAAGCCAGACGCACCCAACCAGCACCTGGTAAATATGGCAGCACCAACGGAATCCCCCGCAGAAGAATTCCCGCCAAAAAATCACACCCGAAACCCCGCTCATGCCTCCTAAGTGTCAAACGCCCGAATACCCTAGCCAATGAAAAAGCCATTGAGGTCCATGCGCTTCTTGGAGGCGGTAAAACTCCGATTCAAACGCAACATTTTTAATATAGCCCAAAACCGCACGAGCGTGAAAAACAAAATGCGGGACCGTTGGCAAAACAACAACAAACCACACAATTGCCAGAAACCAAACTCCTCGAAAAAGCCCATTCCTCGTCAAATTCCGAGCTTTCTCTAGATGCTGTGCAAGATATAAAACAGAACAAATCCCCAACATGCCAAGAGGGTAGGGGAACATCACCGACTTCATGGCCACCGCTCGGGCAAGACACACCACGGAAATAACCTACAGCCATTTTTCGTTTCCCTCGACCTCCATCCACCGCAACCAAGCCGTCGAGCCGATAAAAAGCAGACCGGCCATCGTGCACTCAGAGCGATCATGCACTCAGAGCGATAATCAAAAACCAAATGAAAACAAACCGGTAGCCTAAGGAATCCAAACAGCCACGCCCAACGGGCCGGAGCAGGCACATTCACCGGAACTAATCAATAAAAGCTCCACAAAACACCAAATAGCAAGAGCCCATTGGCCCAGTAGGGAACAGCTTCCTTCACACCAAAAAGCCCAAATAAAAAGGAGGTCCAGTAGTAGTGCCCGTAAAAGTGAGGCCGAACCTCCACAAATTCCCTCCACACTTCCGCAAACCCTTCCCTCCTCCAACCCTCCAGCCGCAACGCCCCCTCAATCTAACTGTGACTCTCGTCGTAATCCGGTGGAAATGCCAACTTCCCATTTGCCTCTGCCCACCGAATCACATGCCACGTAAAAATCGCGCTCATTATCAACGAACCCCTCCTAGCGGCAACAAAGCAAAAATAAACTTTTTCATGTTCCTAAAACGCTAGCCTCCCCATTCTGTAAATCCCAACACGCAAAACCGGCCGCCCAGCTTGATCGGAATAGCACCTCTGCTCCTCCAAATTCTGCTCATAATAAAATACCTTCTCCCAAGTTTCCCAAGGCCTCCCTCCTACAAAATCCACCACGATCACCTTCCGGGTGGAAACCACCTTCGTAAAATCCTCCGGCAAAATTGGCGTTCCATCCAGCTTATTAGGTATTCGCAAAAACTCACCTTTCGAGCGCTCCCACCCCTGCAGCGCATAGACCACTGGCCAATAAGCAAACCAATCTCCCGATAGAATCAGCGGACGCTCCTCTAGTTCACTCTTCTCCAATAACTTCCGCAAATCAACACCTACTGCAAACTTTGGTTCACCAGTCAAGCAAGTCCGCGAACTGATATGCGCCTCACCCCCGCTCCGATAAAAGATAGCAAAATAACTTGTCCCAAAATGGGCTAAGAGCCCCCAACAAACCAGCAATCCAAAAAAGTCCCAAACAGCAATCCCACGTGCTATCCGGCTACGCAAGATTGCCTCACGCACAGCCACAAATGCCCATGACAATAGCCACTCCCCAGGCACCAAAACCCAGAGTCCATAGCGGTCAAACCATACTGCCATTTTGCCGCTTCCATTCATCACCCAAAACCATGCACTCGTAAGCAAGAACCCGGTTCCCAGCACAAGTCCCGCCCGCACGAAGCTCCGTTCGATCCCCAAAACGCAATCCAATCAATACAGCAGCACAAACAGAACCCAGTGCACATCCAAAAGCTATCAGAGCAACAACATCCCACCACACAATCCCAAATTCTTGAAAACTGAAAAGAATTTGCTGCGCCGCTGGCCAAGAACCCGCTAAATACTCCAGCGTATTGAGCCCATTAAATTGCCGCATCCAAGCAATCACAAACGCCCAAGAGTCTGCCCAAAATGCTTGAGAAACCACACGCGCTGTAAATTTAGGTGGCACCCAAGGGGGAGCCAGCAGATACCCAACGAGGCCTACGCCAAAAACACACACAAAGGAAGTGCCCAGAAACCCAACCAACCGCATTCCCCCTTCCTCCGGCCGCCACCAACGGCCTAACACGCCTATTCCCACAAATGGCGCCAAAAAAATAACCGTCGGATGGACTACTACACTAAGGAGAAAAAAGCTCCCTGCAGCAAAAAACCACACCCACACCTTCCGATTTGTGATAGCTAAAATCACCGCTGAGCCAACGACCAGTGCTGCAGATGGGGGAATTTGTGAAGGTTCCCACCCAAAACGCGCATGGGCAATTGCCATCGGCAAGACTGCAAGAATCAAAGTGCTAGCCTACGCAAAAACGCTCCCCAACGCCCACCGTCCTAACAACAAATTGGCGACAAGCGCCAACACGCCGCTCACCGCAGCAACGATACGAAGTGCTGTTCCTCCCGGCGGCAAAAGCCCGTGCACCACAATGGATGGCATAAGAAAAAATGGGTTGGATAAAATGGCACTGTTCGACTGAAAATCTAAACCCTCTCCCGCCAAAAAACGATTTGCTTTCCACCCAATCCAAGCCTCATCGCCGTTAATCCTGGGGATTGTATCTAACTCCCAAAACCGAAATCCCACACCCAAAGAAAAAATTCCCAGAATAAAAGCGCCATAGAGAGAAAGTTTCGCCCTTTTCACTGCTCCTGCCCTCCCTCCACTGGCAATAAAAACAACATAAAACTGGGGCTTTGCTGCAACTCTTTGCACCCTCCTTCGATGAGAATCCTCCGCAGTCCAGCCCCCTCATCTTCATAAGCTCTTCAATTGAGCAAAATCGAATACCGGTTAGACCCACGCAACAGTTGGAATCCCATTGCTCCCAAAAGATAATTGACCCCGCCTACCACAGCAAAAAGAAAGACGAGCAAGGACAATACAAAATACGGATTCGGCTGACTCTGTTTGCCGGTGAGAAGACGAGCAAAACCCATCATCCACAAACAGCCAAGCGCAATCACCGCACAAAAACGATGTAAGCCGTTTGCGCTTCCCCAGCAAGCTCTTGTGGAATCTTGTAGTGGTAAAACTTTCCTCCAAAATGCCGCAACTCCTCCCAAATATAAAACTTCGGTAACACCATGTCCGGCAAATACATCCCAAACTTCACCATCCACCACAAATCACGCGAAACAGCAGCAGGATTTGGTCCCTCCTGCATCCACAACAGGAAAGTGTCTAAATTTTGCATAAAAAAACCTGTTATTCCAGAAATTCCACCAGCTACGCTTACACACACCAACCCCCAATTCTGCGCAGCAAATTTCCCCAACCCAACAGCCCCTCGTAGAACCAAAAACATAAAAAAATAAAACGGATTCCACAGCCCAACAAAGAACCCTAAAAGACTCAGAATAACCACCTTCCTCAGGCACAATGCTTGCTCTTTCCAAATCCGCAAGACGACAGAGAGCACTATCGGCACCGCAAAATACCATGTCAGCATCAAATGCTCTTACTGCCGGACAAACCCATACGGTGCCAAACCAAACAAAATCCCGCCCACCGACGCAAAAAACAGGATTGCTTCCCAACCCTCCAGCGCACAAATAAAAAGCCAAGCCTGCTACCGCCATGCCACCGAGCACTGCCCCGTTGGCAACCTCAAAAAGATTTCCTCCCCACACAAACTGCCCTGGAATCCAATAAATTAAATCCGAGATTAAAAAATCACTCCACCAAGCTTCCTCCGGAGCATTGAGCCTCTTCACTCGAACCAGTAAACAAAGAAAGGTAATTTAAAATATTTTTTACAATTTCTTTAAAATAAATAAATTACAAACATAAAGCTATAGAAGCAAAAATAATTTTAACTACATGAAAATAAATCACTTGCCTAAGAAATACACAAGAAATTATAAGTTTTTCTCCTAAAACTAGTTCCAATCCTAATTTATTCCTCTCTCTGCTCAAATTCGAAAATTTCTTATCAAAATGAATAACAATTGCAAATAAATCTCATTTAAGATTTATCACTCTACATTCTCCATTTTTTTTGATAAAAAATTACCGGATAAAATGGAAAAGCCTCCTCTTACATAAAAAATTATCTAAATTCCATGTTATTTTTTAAATATTCTAAATTTAGTTTAGAATTAGGGGAAAAGTGAATGGCTTTTTGAAGTTTTGTTATGTCCAAGACGAAGTGCTGGACGTCATTTTTGTGGGGAGGAAGATAACAGATAACAGAGTTCAGCTTTTTTCCCACTAAATTCTTCTAACTGAAGAATTATGTCCATTAAGATGTTCCAACTCCACTCCCAACATTGTAAATCCCTTCACACCCCTTTGCAATTAACAAACTTGTCGCCCTTGCAAGATCGTTCACGTGGAGATAATCCTTCGTTGCCGTCCCATCCCCCCAGATTTCAAGCGGCTCCCCACGTTGGATTTTTGACCAAAAAACTGTTATCACTCCTTGCTTGCGCAATGGATTCTGTCCAGATCCATACCCATTCGAAGGACGAATTATCAACTACTGCAACCCATGCTGCTTCGCGAACATCGCCAAGTAACTCTCCATCGTTTGCTTGCAAACTCCATACGCCGAAACGGGACGTAAAGGGTGATCTTCTGGAATGGGTATTGCCTCCGGTATCCCATACACAGCCCCTCCAGACGAAAACAAAACAATCCTCCGAATCCCAGGATGTTGTGCAACCTCAAGCGTCAACAAAAGGAGGTCCAAGTTGCGAACTATTGCCACTCGATCAGGATCCAAATAAGGAGATAACCCCGTCTGAGGAACCAAATAGACAAGAACGGAACACCCCTCCAATGCAGAAGATAAATCTCCCTCGCTTTCAATTTCCCCAGGATAAAATCCACTCCACAGATCAGCTTCGTCCTAGGCCGATCAAAAATCCGAACTTTATGACCATTTTGTAACAATTCACTTGCTCAAGCCTTCCCAATAAACCCACATCCCCCCTACTAAAATGACACTTCGAGACATCCGATTTTTCTCTTCCTTCCCTAAAGCCACTGCCCATCAAAATTCCAAACATCCTATAATCGAGAATTAATATCTAATCTTCTTTTTGGTAAGGAGAAATCTGTTAAGTTAGACCCTAGGGAAATTGGACCACCATAAACATTCATTGCCTGAGTCCCTGTAAATGTAAGATTTCCACTATCTATTAAGTTGTTCCAAGCTTGAACTGTTGAGAGGCCAATTCCCCAAACATGGTCCAACTCATGAAGAACCACAGAATATAAGTCAAACTATCCAGAAGGAACAGAACTGCTTTCTCCAGAATACCACGTAAAATCAGTGGAGAGAGAGAGAACTCCCGCAAAAGGTTTATATGCACTAGCTGTATTCGTCGAAGAAATTGAGTTCAACCAAGTCAAGTTCCCCGAAGCCGCCCATCCCACACTTCCCCCTAAACCCAAAGTTGTATTCCCTAAACTTCGAGCTCCCATATAAATTCGGATCGCCCCCCCGCACTCATACTCGGATTATCTATTGTTACTGTTGAGTTATTTGAGGGATTGTTAAATGTCCAATTCCATGGGTTACTTCCTCCAGGGATGAGAGCATCACGAGAAATCGTTAAATTAGCAGAGGCTGAAGCAGCTAAATTAACGATATTTTTCCGTTCGACTGTAATAAATTCACCCGTGTCATATGTGTAATCAAATAAAAAAGAAATCGCTATTTCATTCCCAAGATAAACTACAAAGAAAAATAAAACCACTTACATCTCCCTTTTAAAAACTTTAATGATACCTTTTTTCTTCATCAAGCACTCTATTGATTACAGTCCCCGATATAAGTCAACAACTTTTAAAATTTTAGTCAATTCAACGTTTCTTTAAATCTAACAATTTTGGTTATTTTGTAACAATTCTTCCAAATCATACTAAGGGGATAAAAGATTCTTAAATTAAAATCAACATCCACCACGAATTCAAACCTTAACAAAATTTAACAAAACCGAAATTTGTTCACGAGAGTTAAAAATATACCTATTCAATTAATCCTCAAAAAAATACTTTTTTCATCAATAAAGGATGCCTAAAAGCTATTTTAGAATACGAATTTTTCTGCGATAAACCTTCCTTCAAGCCAAAAAAAAACTGTAATTACCCTCTAGCAGGGAGATTCCCTAAACTTTACAAGAGCAATCGTGGTATTGTCCTGATGGGGGAAATGCGAGGCTTCAACTGCGTCCAGCAGGGAACGAACAATCTCTCGAGCAGTGCGGAATTGGTATTTTTGTAATAACGAGGAAATCGCTGTCTTCCTCAGTGAAAGAATGCCATCTGTTGCCGCAATCAGAATATCGCCCTTCCGCAGGAGAACCGGACAAGACGGAGAATCAACAAGATCAATCACATCTCCAATAACAGCTGAAAGGAGCATGTTGCGCTGGGGGTGCGTCTCAAGTTCAGAGGGGGTAATTTCACCCGCCTTCGCCATCGCAATTAAAACCGGCAACATAGAATGATCAGCATTTAGACGGGAAAGTCGCTCATTCCGCCAAAGGAAAAGCGGCGAATCCCCAACACTTGTCCACAACAAATGCTTCGAGGTAACTAAAGCCGCGAGAATCGTAGTCCCACACTGAGAATACTTTTCCGAATTCGTCCGTATCAGCGCTGCCACTGCATCGTTTGCTCCTTGTAATCCCCGCGCGAGAGCTTGCGCGTCCTTTTTCGTAGCTGGATTGGGAGGTGTAGTCGTTGTAAGCAGCAACTGAGTTTGGCTTTTCTTGTCGAGTCCGAGTAATTCCACTAAATGAGGCTGGGGAGGGGAGGGGCGAAATTCCAATGCACGGGGATTATTAAATCCGTTGAGAAAACCTTCAACAGCACGCTGGGCCGCTTCCCGCCCCCCCTCGTATCCCCCCATTCCATCTGCTACTAAAAGTAATAGACCAGTCTCACTGTTTGCCGGAGGAGATACAAACTCCAAAAGAAAGAAATCCTGTTGTTCTTTCCGATCGCCAATAATCTGCGAACCAAAAAAATCCAAATCCGGCAAGTAAGGGGACTGCATTGAAAACAAATCTTACCGTGTGCCCAAGTGACGAACAATCAAAAGTGTCGCCTCCGTTAATTTCTCCAATTGTCGCAATAAAGCTCGACGATCCTCATCCAGAAGGGAAGGGGGGGCTGATTTAGAAATTTTATTGATACCCCCTTCATTACTTTCTCTCTTCGTTCGTATTTCCCTATTCGCGTAATGGTGTTCTCCTTCACTTTTAACTTCACGGACTAATCGCAAAAGAGTTGTCATACTTCCTCGGCCTAGTTCCCGCCGGACCGCATGGACACTCGGATTCTGACCACGCTGCACAATCCGATGGATAGCAGAACGAACCTCTTCCAATGTAACTCCAGGTCTCATAACGCATCACATGATAACCCAATTTAAAAACACGTCAACTTGTTTTTATGTAAATAAAAGCATAAATAATGAGTATTACGTAATGTTACTATAAAACATTAATTAATTTTAATCACGTAAAAAACCTTTTTAATAACAATTCATTTAAAATAACAAATATTAATATGTTACTAAAAAAAAAAGGAGGGGGGGGGGCTTACTAGAACAGAGAGATTTTTTTATTCAAGTTTTTTTATTTGCATCCTACAGGGAATCCCAACTAAATGGAGCTATGACAAAAAATATCGTCTATTTTGATTTAGAGACGCAAAATGTTTCTGCAGAAGTTGGAGGGTGGGGACGAAAGGACTTGCTGAAAATGTCCTTAGGAGTGACTTATAGCACACACAGAGGAACATATCACATCTATCCAGAGTGGAAAGTTGATGAGCTTATCGAAGAATTGCGGCGAGCAGATCTTGTCGTAGGTTTTAATCTCCTTGACTTTGACTATGGCGTTTTAATGGGCTATACAATTCTTGATCTGCGCTGCTGCTTGCGAACGTTAGATCTGCTCGTTGATATAGAAAAGCGAATCGGGAGAAGAGTTGGCTTGGACACCCTCTCTAACGCAACTCTCGGAGTAGGAAAAATTGCAGACGGGCTCGATGCTGTCCGATGGTATCGGGAAGGGAAGTGGAGGGAAATCGCGGAATATTGCTGCTACGATGTTAAAGTCACAAAAATGTTGCATGAATTCGGTGCAAAGAACGGCTTTTTGCTTTATCGCGACAGAAAAAACCAACAGCAACGAGTTCCCGTTGACTGGGTTCTTGACTAGTAGATGATTCAGCAAATTTATCCTGTTCGCTCAACATGGTATCTCCATGTCATTGAGGTAGATGTTCCTCTTCCAATACCCCCCGACTTCGCAGGTTTCCCCACATTTCTCTTGCTCACAAATGAGAAGAATTCTGTGCTAGCCAATACAGAACCCCTCTTTGAACCCGAACAAACTTTTGCAGAAGATTTCGTTCAGGACATCATCGAAAAACATGGGTCTCCCGAAATCCTCTACGTCCAAGAAGTAGAAGAATGGGAACCAAAGGCATGGCAAGAATTTGCACAAGAATTTGAAATAAAGCTCGAATTCGTGTCTCAATCAGAAATGCCAAAACATCCAGAGGGTTTTTGTGAATATTTAGATAAGTTCATATTTGAAAATGAATTAGGTGATGAAAAAATAGAAAAAATTTTTGAATCTCTCAATTGGTTGAAATCCGCTCGCGTGCGAGAACGGAGTCTTCGGAAAATCCTAGAAAGAGACCCCAAGTTTTCACCAGCTCTTGTGGAATTAGGAGACCTCATGAGCGAAAAAGCGGAGTGGAAAATTGCTCACGACTTTTACTTTTTCGCGAAGAAATTTGAATCGGAACGATGGGAAAACAAGATGCCTCTCTGGTGGGAGGATATTCTTACAAGACCCTATCTTCGGGCCTGTTTCGGAGAAGCAATGACCCAATGGCACTTAGGAAATCTCGAAAAAGCTGTTGAAGTTCTCTCTCAAATCCTAAAACTCAATCCAAAAGATCACCAGGGAGTTCGGATTTACTTGCCGATGGCTCTCCTCTCCATGGAAGATTGGGAAAGAACTGAAGAATTTTTTCTCTTCTACGAACAGAATTACCCCGGAGATCTTGTTGATCCAATCCTCTATTTTGGTTGGGGATTAACTCTTCATCACGCAGGAAAAGAACAAGCAGCAGCAGATAAATACCGTTTAGCTATGCTTCAGAACCTCTATATGGCCCCAATGCTTCTGGAAGAAAAACTTCCAACCCAGCAAATTTGGTTCCCCAATGATAAAGCAACTCCAACCTATGCTTCCCAATTCGTTGAATCCTACGCCTCTCTTTGGGAAAAAGAAACCAGCTATCTTCGATTGGTGAGGGAGGTCTGGCATGAATTACAGCCAAAAGTAAAGAAAATCCTAGACCATCGTCAAGTTATGTTTGACTTCCAAGATCAACGCTATGATCCTGAATACGCAAAAAAATGGAGAAAACTTGTCGAAATTGATGAAAGTTTATTGCTATAACTTAATTTTTTAATATATTCAAATTTAATAAAATATATTTTTTTATAATAGAATGTTTTTGTTTCGAGAACTGCACCTCGAGGATTTTGCATTCAACGGACAGATCCTAGAAATTATTGAGAGTGCACTTGGAAAAAACTATTTAACAAAGGAAGAACTTCTAGAGGATTGGCTTCGTTCAACGGATTCTCAACTTTTAGGAGTTTTTTCCGAGACAAGGATTATTGGTATTCGGGGGCATTATTTATTAAAAGAAGGGCAGAAGCGTCAAAACTTTGAGCAACGTTTATCCAAATTAGCTCATATTACCCTTCCCCAAAACTTAGGTTTTTTAGCATTTAGCGCAGTTCACCCGGACTTTCGTGGGAAAGGCATTGGGAAACATCTTTTGAGAATGGGTATGCAGTGGCTGTTTCAGCAAGGCTGTTCATGCCTTGCTGCGGTCGCTTGGATTTCAAACGAAACACCAAATTCTGAGATTCTCTTCCAAGCAGCAGGTTTTCGAATGATAGCAGAACTCCCAGAATGGTGGAGGGAAGAGAGTATGCAAAGAGAGAGCCAATGCCCAAAGTGCGGGATGCCACCATGCAAATGTAATGGAAGATTGTATGTTAAAGATAACGTTACGTAACAATAAAAATTAATTTCATCCTACTTTTTGCGTCACGCCGTCGTTTCTGTCCATTATTTTTGACGTTTAAGTCCTTTTTATTACTTAAATTCTCCAACACGCCAGAGAATCCTTTAACAAAGAGCAAAAAAGTGATTCCCAGGTTAAGCGAAATTTGATATTTTAGGCTTCGGAATCTCTGCGATTGGAAATGTATTGGCCAATTTTAGAAATTGTTGGGATTATCCTTTTAAGTATTGTTTTTTTTACTTGGGGAGAAGAAATCATAGAATCTCTTAAAAAAAAAAAACTCCATTTTCAGCTTTAAATTAAACGCACGATGCTGAAGGGATTTTCAATGAGGAAAGTCTCCGTATTTCCTGTTTTCATTTTCACTTCGGTTCAAGTTCCCTTTAGATTCTCTGCTCTTCGAGGACAAGTTCTGGTTTCTCAATTTTGAATTTTTAAGTTCCCATTTTGCTATTAAAATTCTTTACCCTCCCCATGGGAAGTGATTATGAATGAAACACTTCGGTCTGATTATGATCTCGGGTGGAAGGACGCGCTACAGACCTACCTGCGCGAATTTCTCGACCTCTTCTTCCCTCCCATCGCCTCCAAAAATCGCTTGGGACAAACCCATCACCTGGCTCTCCCAGGAAACCCTTCCCCCTCCCTCCTCCCTCGCAG
>JAOAAX010000044.1 GCA_026418675.1 Chthoniobacterales bacterium
AAATCAATTTTTCTTATTACCTTTGCCCGCTGATTTTGAGAAGGTCCCGTAGCTTAACTGGATAGAGCATCTGACTACGGATCAGAAGGTTGGGGGTTCGACTCCCTCCGGGACCACGTATAATTTTTTCCTAATAAGTTGAGTTATAATATTTTTACATTTCTACTTTTTCAGTTCTAACAAACATCGTATAGGATAGTGATCGCTTAAATGCTTTGTGTTTTTATTATTTTCTGTAATAAAATCAAGGGCTTTGAAATCTTCGCTATGAAAAATATAGTCAATGCGTAGATAAATTTTGTCGTGATAAGTAAATCCAAAGCCATTGCCTTTTTCTGCAAAAGCATCTTTGAAATGTTGTTTTTTTAACTGACGCATCAAATACGAATGTGCAATGTCATTAAAGTCCCCAACAATTAATGTAGGATATGGGGTTTCTTTTACAATCCTTAAAATACTTTCTGCTTGTTGTGTCTTTAAATTATTGTTTTGGTAAATTTTATCAATAAAATTTTTACCTTTGGCAGTGCTGTCCAGTGCTTCAAAAAAATTTTCATCATCGGGTTTTTGATGGGGTCGCCACTTTTTCTTTTTGAATAAACTGTAAGATTGCAAATGTAAGTTGATCACTTGAATAGTATCTTTTTGAAAGGCAATAGTAGAAATGATACAACCATTATTTTTGGCATTATTAAATTCAATAACAGATGTTTTAATAATTGGATAACGAGAAATAGTAAGCAATCCCCAATGGTCATTTTGACGAAGAGTTACAAAATATTCTGAATGAAAGTAATAATTTGGAAATAATTTTTTCAGTTCTTGTAGATTATTAAAATCATTAGAATCTTCAGAAGTATAAAACTCTTGAAAGCACATTATATCAGCAGGATTGTTTTTTAAATACTCCATTATTTTTTGACGTGTAAGATGATTATTTTGCCAATTGTATAAATCAAAAAGTTTGACATTAAAGGATAATACTGATAATGTGTTTTCAGGATGTTGTGGTTTTTCTTTCCAATTAATAGCATAAAAATTTTGAATATCGTTCAAAAAAAACAATTGAATAAGAACTGATACAATAAGTCGTTTCAAATGAAAAAAGAAAGCAAAAAATAGTATCCACAAGATGTTTAAGAATAAAAATACAGGAAATAATAAAGATAATAAGGGCAATAAAATAAAACTATCAGGATGCAAATACGCTGAATAATAAGTAACAAACAATAATACTGTGCTAATAAAAAAACTTAAGTGAAAAATGTTTTTTAATCCAATATAAATGTATACAAGTATTTTTTTGATTACATGCATTAAAACTGACTATAATAAATTTTTAGGTGCATAAAGTAGTGATCATTTCAAAAATATCAAACCAATAATCTTGCATTATCGGACTATAATTTTCTTATTCCAAATACCATCTTTACTAATTATTTGAACAATATAAACGCCTGTAGATAAATTGGGTAATGTTAATTGAGTATTTTCAAATAAATTATCTTCACTGTATACAACTTGCGAAAGCATTGTAAGTATCCTAATACTAAATTTTCCTGTATAATTTGTTTGGATATAAAGTTCTTTTGAGTCATCTAATGGATTGGGATATAAGGTAAAAGAATAGTTTTTATGAGAAGTCAATGATTCTACGCTTACTGCTTTTGCACTATCACCAAATACAGGATGCATCATCAAGGATCCTTTTACAGACGAAGGATACCAAGTTCCTGTACTATTGTAATAAGTAGCATTAGAATGGTCGTAATTGACATCCAGTCCAATAGTTACAGTGTATTGAGAAGAAGGTGGATACACTTGAATGCCAAAAAAGTAAGTGCCAGGCGATAATACTAATGGCTTGGTAAGGTAATAACGTGGTAAATAATTATATCCCCAATCTAAAAATTTTGGATCCATCAAACTATCTCTATAAATTAAACTGCCAGGTTGTCCGCTATTACTTGACCATACGGCTATGCGAAAAAGATTTTTGTTGTTGATATTGATATTATTTACAGGAATAAAAAAGAGATCCATTGCACGGAGAGTATCTTGAACATTTAAGGTGTAACGTTGTGCGACTTGAGTGCCAAAAAATTTTAAGTAATATCCTAACTCTGCTTGTCCATCATCATAAGCAAAATAATTGGTCAGTGGCGTACATTGTATAATAGTATCATTGTAAGCCCAAGTATCAGGCATTGTGTTGATAAAATGTTTTGTAAAATAACGTGTTGTATCTGTAGGATTTAAAGTATAAGAAAAAGTGGGCTTTTGATGCACTGTTACAGTATTAACGCCGGGTGCAACATTCGCACTTCCACCATTGTAATTGTATAAAAAGTTATAACTTCCATCGTAGATATTAAATTGATAATTGACGTTTTTAGTAGTGTGTTTATTATTGTTTTTGATGCAATTTCGGATATTACTTGCCATTTCTGATGGCTTAAAGTGATTGTAAGGCATTGCAGAATAATTTTTTAATAGGGGCGTGCTCATATAATAAAATGCCGCATCATCAATGATTGTATCCGTTGTATAAAGATTTTTATCTAACTTAATATAATCTAAATGCCAATGATCTACAGAACCAACGGGAGTGGCTTTATTTCTAAAACGAAACTTAAATCCATCATGAAAATACGCTGTATCTGTGATGTAAATATGTACTTTTGTAAAGGTGCTATCATTCACAGGAGCGATATTACTTCCTGTAATTGACCATACACGCTTTTGCCAAATATTTTGGGCGGGCTTGTAAAAATCCAAAATCAATGAATCGCTACTTTCAGGGTTATCACCATTTCCCATTCTTTGGTAGTAAAATACTAATGCAACGCTATCTGCAGGTGTATAAGTATATGAACCATTACTCAATAAATTAATAGGTTGCGATGTCAATGTATCAGCATCTTCAGAAGCCGTAGATGAAATGATGTTTTTGTAAGGCAATCCTCGTTTATTCAATCCATCAAAAGTTGCAACGCCTAATGATATAGGATATTTTGCATAGCCATAATTTACATATACAGATGAATCTTGCCACTTTGAAGCATCGGGATAAGTTTGTTTATAGGCATAATAAAAATCATCAAAAAAAGGCAGAGATAAACTGGTACTCAATGTTTTTTGAGTATTTATAGTATTTGTAGATGGAACTAAAAAAGGATTTTTAATGTAATAATTGATATTGGTAGATAAAGGCAAAACAAACTCTTCTTGTGATTTACTTTGAAAAGTAAAAATAGTTATCAATAAAAACGGCAATAAATAAAATTTATATTGAAAACGTTTTTTTATAAATAATTTTGATATAGGATAGGATATTTGCATTGGAAATTATTCAAATGAATTTTCTAACGAATTTTCATCTGTTTTTATTGTATCGTTTTTAATAACATGGCCTTTTTGTCCTATTACCAAGTCAATCACACTGCCTTTTTTAATGTATTTGCCAGGTTCTATGTAGTTTCCTTTGTATAATTGTTTAACTACACAGCCATTGCAATAGGCCTCTTCATAAGTGATTTTTCCAAGTTTTAAATCATAACTTTTAAGAATCATTAATGCTTGCCTTTCGCTCAAATCTACTAATTTAGGCATTTCTATTTGGGGTGGTTGAAAACTTGTAATGGTTAAATAAATCACTCTGTTTTCTTTTACAGATGTGGATGGGTCAGGGTTTTGACTAATTACTATTCCTGGTTTTTCATTGGGTTGATAAATACTATCTATTATTTTATACCGAAGATGTTTTTTGGTAATTTCTTCAATGGCTTGATTGACGGGCAATTTTAAGACATTTGGGGTGGGGATGTACTCGCCGTGTTTGGTATAAGAATCTAAATAATAAGAAATACCCCATAAAAATAACACAACAGACAAGACCGCCAGTACAAAGTGCGTTAAGTATATTTTTAGGATTTGTTTATTCATCTCACTACTTCAATGGTAAAAAACATTAGGACAAACATTACGATTTTCTCCTTTCAATTTCTTGATGAATTTTGGCGGCTAATTCATATTTTTCTTCATTGATGGCTTTTTGTAACTGTTGTTGCAATTCTTCTAAAGACAATGTCTTTAAATTTTCAGACACATCTTCACTGGTTTTGCTTTCTACACTCGTACTTTCTTCTGATTCTTCTTCTGTATGAGATTGAATGGGCGTAATGTTATCATTTTCATCTACAATATACCCTGCTTCTTTCAAAATGAATTCGTATACATAAATGGGGGCATCAAATCGTACCGCAATAGCAATGGCATCGCTGGTACGAGCATCTATTTCGTGTTCAATTTCACCCGTAGCATCTGTACATATTAATTTTGAATAAAATACGCCTTCTACTAAATTGTAAATAAGCACTTCTTTTACATTGATATGAAAGGCATCTGCAAAATTTTTGAATAAATCGTGCGATATAGGTCTTTGAATTTTTACTTTTTCAAGAGCAATAGCAATAGATTGGGCTTCAAAAACACCAATTACAATAGGCAACCTTCTATTTCCATTCATTTCTTCTAATAACAACAAATAATTATTGCTATGCTGTCCGCCTTGTCCCGTAGATATGCCTATAATGTTCATTAATACCTTCTTTTCCATGATACTTATGTTCAAGTTTCTTAATTATTATGCTTAATGTCCAAAATCGTTTTTAACCAAATAGGTTGGCATTACTTTAATGTTGCCTTTTTAGGGATTATGATTTTGCAAGGGTTATCAATATTTAGTCCCAATGGTTGTTTTATATTTACCATAACGGATTGCCAACAATATCCCTCCATTCTAATTTTACTGTTGGCTGGCTTTAAATTTCTTTATGGCTTCAGTCAGTTTGGGCACTACTTCAAAAGCATCGCCTACTATTCCATAATCAGCGGCTTTGAAGAAAGGGGCTTCTTTGTCGGTGTTAATGACCACAATCGTTTTGCTACCACTTACCCCTGCTAAATGTTGAATAGCCCCAGAAATTCCAATAGCAATGTATAAATTGGGACGAATAGCAATACCTGTTTGTCCTACGTGTTCGTGATGTGGACGCCAATGTGCATCCGCCACAGGACGAGAGCAAGCAGTAGCAGCCCCCAATGCTTTGGCTAAATCTTCAATGATGCCCCAATTTTCGGGTCCTTTTAATCCCCTGCCACCGCTTACTACTATTTCTGCTTCGGGCAATGGGATATTTCCTCCCGTTGTAGTTTTTTCTACGGATTTTACAATTACTCGTGGGGTATAATTGTCATTTTCTGTAATATCTTTAATTTCTGCGATATTTTGTGTATTCCATTGAATTTGCAAGGAATTGGGCAACAATGTAATGACCTTTTTATCGCTGCTAATACTTATTTGAGCATACGCTTTTCCTGAAAATACATTTCTCTTAAATACATAGGTAGAACCATTGATGCTGACAAGAGAAGTTACAGCAGGGGCTATTCCTGTATTAAGCAAGCCCGCTAAATAAGATGCTACTGCTTTGCCTTGAATATCATTGGGTAAAACAACGTCTTTAATGCCTTCGGTTTGAGTATATTTTAATAGTATCTTTGCTGCTACTGAAACATCAGAAATAGCAGGTATATCATTTGTGATATTAATAATTTTTTGAGCCCCCGCGTGGGCTAATTTTTGTTTGCTATCATCATCAGCTTTAAGGGATAATACTACACACTTGCCGCCTGTTTGTTGGGCTATTTGGCTGGCAAAATAAGTGGCTTCAAAAGATGCTTTTTTTACTTTTCCATTATTAGAAGCATCTGCAAATACTAACACTGACATATTTTTAATTTTTTAAATTTAAGGATATATTTATTTTTTATTGTGTTTAAATAACTTTTGCTTCTGTATGAAGTAAATGAACTAATTCTTCTACATTATTGGGGTCAATAAATTTGCAGGCAGATCTGCCGGGGGCTAATTCAAATTGTTCATATTTGGTAGTGATATTCACAGGATATGCAGGAATCACTTGCAAAGGTTTAGTTCTCGCTGCCATAATGCCTTTCATATTCGGAATTCTTTGTTCTGCCATACCTTTATTAGCACTTATAACGACGGGCAAAGCACATTCTACTACCTGATACCCTCCTTCTATATCTTGATGAGCCACTGCTGTATTACCATTGATGTCTAATTTACTGGCATTTGCAATATAAGGATAATCCAGTAATCCTGCCAAAATACCTGCTGCAACGCCGCTATTGTAACTAATTGTTTCTTTACCCATTAAAATGAGTTCATAAGGATTGTTTTTAATGAATTGGGCTAATTGTTGAGCCACCACATAGGCATCGGCGGGATCTGTATCTATTCTAAAACTATCATCAGCACCAAGAGCCAGGGCTTTGCGAATAGTAGCATCTGCATCTGCCAAGCCAACGTGAATAACAGAAACTTTTTCAGCCAGTCCTGCTTCTTTGAGTTCAAGAGCACGAACTAAGGCATACCATTCATCATACGGATTAATGATGAATTGAACGCCTGTAGCATTAAATTTAGTATTGTTGTCTGTAAATGAAATTTTGGCGGTAGTGTCTGGCACTTGAGCAATAGGAACTAAAATTTTCATAATTTTATAGTTTGTTTATAGTTTTATTTAAAATAATGGTGGCACAAAAGTAATAAAAAATATAGTAGTGATTTTTAAAAATCATATTTTTGAAAATATCCTGTATGAATCCTTTTTCCCTTTAATTTTATGTACATTTGTCGCAAAGTTATTTATGATTACAAAAATTTTATCTTTGTTTATTGTAGTGTGTTCTTTAATAGGTTTTTCTAATCCTTCTATTATTGAAAAATACTTGTTTTCACCGTATCTCATTAAAAATTACAAACAACATTATCGCTTTTTAAGTCATGCTTTCTTCCATGCTAATTTTTTGCATCTTTTTTTGAATGTTTGGATGTTATGGACATTTGGAACTATTTTAGAAGAACATAATTATCCTATTCTTTTTGGAGAAAAATTAGGACGAATTTATTTTTTGATTTTATTTACGGGTGGCATTTATGCTTCTTCAATTGTTGAGTATTTTAAGAATAAGAACAATCCTCATTATGCTTCTCTTGGAGCAAGTGGGGCTATTGAATCCGTTATTTTTAGTTTTATTATTATCAATCCCTTTCAGTGGCTGTATTTCTTTTTTATTCCAATGCCTGCTTGGGTGTTGGGATTATTATTTTTGATATTTAGTTTTTATATGAGTAAAAGAAAAATGCCCAACGATAGAATTGGACACGAAGCCCATTTTTGGGGCGGTATTTTTGGCATTTTATTTACATTGGTTGTAAAACCATCTTTGTTCAAAGCATATATTGATTTAATTTTTTAAGGTATGAAAACAAAAAAGATTTACACTGATTTTTTAGTGATTGGATCTGGGATAGCAGGATTATTTTATGCATTAAAAGTAGCCAACAAAGGAAAAGTATTAATAGTAACTAAAGATAAAAAAGAAGAAAGCAATACTCGTTATGCTCAAGGGGGAATAGCCGCCGTATGGGATATGTCTAATGATAGTGTTGAAAAACACATTCAAGATACAATGATTGCTGGTGCAGGATTGAATGATGAAGAAGTGGTAAGAATGGTGGTTATGGAAGGTCCAAAACGTGTAAAAGAATTGATTGACTTAGGGGCACAGTTTGATAAAATAGATAATGAACATTATGATCTTGCTCGAGAAGGTGGGCATACAGAAAAGAGAATTTTGCATCACAAAGACATTACAGGGTGGGAAATAGAACGGGTCTTATTAGAAGCCGTACTTAAACATCCTAATATCCAGATATTAGAACATCACTTTACTATTGATATTATTACACAACATCATTTAGGAGAAATTGTAACCTCGCAAAGAACGGACATAGAGTGCTATGGGGCGTATGTTTTGAATAAACAAACAAACGAAATATGTACAATACTTTCGAAAATCACAGTAATTGCAACAGGTGGCATAGGACAAGCGTATGCTGTAACGACCAATCCATCGGTAGCCACAGGTGATGGCATTGCAATGTTTTACAGAGCAAAAGGTTTAGTGCGAGATATGGAGTTTGTACAATTTCATCCTACTGCTTTGTATGAAGGAAGAAATAATGAACAAAGTTTTTTGATTACAGAAGCTATTCGAGGATTTGGAGCGATTTTACGAAATAGAAAAGGAGAAGCATTTATGGAAAAATACGACGAAAGGAAAGAATTAGCCCCAAGAGATGTAGTGGCTCGGGCTATTGATAATGAGATGAAAATACACGGAGATGATTTTGTTTATCTGGATTGTCGCCATCTTGATAGACAAGGATTTATCAATCATTTCCCAAATATCTATAAAAAATGTATGAGTATTGGTATAGATCCATTTGTAGATATGATACCTGTAGCCCCTGCAATGCATTATTTATGTGGGGGTATTCAAGTAGATAAAAACGGACAAAGTTCAATACGTAGAGTGTATGCTATTGGAGAATGTGCCAGTACAGGATTACACGGAGCCAACCGATTAGCAAGCAATTCTCTTTTAGAAGCATTGGTTTTTGCTCATAATGCTGCTGAAGACAGTCGTTTGAAAATCGATTCTGCTAAAATTCCTGATAATATCCCTGATTGGAATGCAGAAGGGACTTCGCAACCAGAAGAAATGATTTTGATAACTCAAGCCCGAAAAGAGTTACAACAAGTGATGTCGGCGTATGTTGGCATTGTAAGAAGTAGTGTTCGTTTAAAGAGAGCGTGGGATCGATTAGAATTACTTTATCAAGAAAATGAAGCCCTTTATGAAAAAACAACTATCAGTCAGGCAATATGTGAATTGAGAAATTTAATATGCATTGGCTATTTAATTACCAAACACGCTATGCGTCGTAAGAAAAGTATTGGCTTGCATTATATTATTGGTTAAATGATAGGAGTTAAGATCGTAATAAGATGTTCCATACAAAATCAATGTTAGGAAAAAAGTAAACGAATAGAATATTGATAACACATTAACTTGGAAATAAATTTTTTCAGGTCTTTAGGGTAAAAAATCTGTTCTGAACTACAATAAGGTTCCATTAATTAACTTCTAATACAAAAACAAAGTAATCTATTTTATTGTTGTTAATAAAATTAATAATCCTGAAGGGGTTAAATATGTAGTGTTTTAATACCTTTTACTTTTTTACTTTGAACTTTCAACTAATTATTGTGGTTAAATTTGAAGTGCTGAATAGTACCACTAAATTTTGGGTTTGTTCACCAAATTCTATTTAAAAATCCTGAGTGAGTTGGTTGGTGGCTTTTTGTAAAATTTCAAAAGCATTTTCTGCCATTAGGTTTTCTTTATCAAGGGTAGGGTTTATTTCCACCATTTCAAAACAAACAATTTTTTTACTTCTCATTAAATAATAAATCAAGTTGCCTGCTTCTTTTTCGGTGATGCCATTAGGTACGGGCGTTCCCGTTCCGCTGCTAATTCTTGAGTCCATACTATCTACATCAAAACTTACATAAATCAAATCGCAATGGTCAAGGTAATTTAATGCTTCTATGGCAATACGTTCTACGGCTTTTTTGCGGATTTCGGCAACTGTAAAAACACGGACTTTGTTTTTCTTAATAAGATATTCTTCTTGGGGTTCAAAATCACGGAGGGCAATGAATACCAAGTCGGAATAATAAATTTTGGGTTTGATACCCCCTAAATTTTTGAGTTTTTCCCAATACTCAATTGTTTCATCATCGGGTTTGTTTTGTTGGCGGTCGAGGTTGTCTTCGCCAAGAGAACAAGCCAGTGGCATTCCGTGCATATTTCCACTGGGTGTAGTGTAAGGAGAATGTAAATCGGCGTGTGCATCAATCCAAATTACACCTAAACGTTTGTCGGGATAAGCCATTTTAATGCCCGCAATAGTACCAATAGCCGAACTATGATCGCCGGCTAATACTATGGGCAATTCGCCTTCTAATAAGATTTTTTTGATTTGGTTGGCCAATCGTTCGTTTAAGTTATAGATGCCTTTGATTCTTTTGGCATAATCATTTACTACAGGTTCTAATAGCAAATGATTTTCATTTTGAATTTCAATAGATTTGTATTTTTTGAAAAAGGGACTACCAAAGTCAAGTGCGGCAATCTTGATGGCATCTATGCCTAAACTTGCACCACGAGTACCAGCGCCTATTTCACTTTTGACTTCTACAATTCTGATGGGTTTTATTTCTATCTTTGCCATAAAAATATTTTTTGGGTTTAATTTATTTTATTCACTCACCCCCTTTTATTAGTAGAAAGTTGAAAGTGAAAAGTTTAAAGTAGAGATAATTTTTTGTGAGATTGGGGAAATTATCCCCTTTGGCAGTAAGAAACCTTTCTACTTTTTACTTTCAACTTTTAACTAAATTCGCGTGAGGGATGCGGAGGGCGGCGGTGATCGAAGCGAACCGCCGGCACTGCCTCGCCTTCGGTTGAGGTCGTTATTACGAGGGCGAAGCCCGAAGCAATCTCTTATTGAGTGAGTTGTCATTCTTTTGAGATTGCTTCACTTCATTCGCAATGACGATAAGGCGAGGATTGCCGAAGCGAAAGCGAAGCCCGTAGCAGCCCGACCCGAGCGAAGTGGCACAGCCACTGAGCGAGGGGCACGCCCAAATAATTGAAAAAGTTTTGAAGTTTTATGTTTTTAAAATTCGGATTGGTAATAGGTTTGAAAGGGGTTATTTTAAGAAGTTGTTTAATGTTGGATAAATTTTATTTGGTAGGGATGAAAGTTCTTTTGATTATTTTCGCAGCGTAAATATACAAAAAACGAATACAATGGCTTCCACTTATTTTGATTTGATTACACAAACGCATCATTTTCCTCAAGATGGTTTTGATGTAAAAGACAATGAATTGTATTTTAATGGTATTCGGATGATGGATATTATAAAGCAATATGGGACGCCTTGTAAAATATCGTATTTACCAAAGATTGAAGAGCAGATTCAAAGGGCACGAAGAATGTTTAATGTAGCAATGGCAAAGGCGGATTATAAAGGGACTTATTATTATTGTTATTGTACCAAAAGTTCTCATTTTTCATTTGTATTGGATGAGGTATTGAAAAGTGATGCGCATCTTGAGACCTCTTCGGCGTACGATATTTATATTATTAAAGAATTGTATAAACAGGGAAAGTTGGATAAGCAAAGGTATATTGTTTGCAATGGTTTTAAGCCCGAAAAGTACAAGCAATTGATTACAGAGTTAATCAATGATGGATTTAATGTGATTCCTGTATTGGATCATTTAGATGAAATTGATTATTATAAAAAACATCTTAAAGTTAATAAGTGTCAATTAGGAATACGAATAGCCACAGAAGAAGAACCATCTTTTCCGTTTTACACTTCTCGTTTGGGTATTAGATATAGCGATATAGTGAATTTGTATAAAAATAAAATTCAAAATGATTCAAGATTTGAGTTAAAGATGTTGCATTTTTTTATTAATACAGGAATTAAAGACACGATTTATTATTGGACTGAATTAAATAAGTGTTTAAATGTTTATTTGGAATTAAAAAAGATTTGTCCTACGATCAATGCTTTGAATATAGGGGGTGGTATGCCTATTCGGACTTCTTTATCTTTTGAATACGATTATGATTATATTATTGAAGAAATTATTTCGCAAATAAAATTATTTTGTGATCAACACGAAATTGATACACCTGATATTTTTACAGAATTTGGATCTTTTACAGTAGGGGAGAGTGGAGCGGCATTGTATTCGGTGTTAGATCAAAAGATGCAGAATGATCGTGAAAAATGGTATATGATTGATAGTTCGTTTATCACGTCCTTGCCTGATACGTGGGGAATTAGTCAAAAGTTTATTTTATTAGCAATCAATTATTGGGATAGACCTTATGTGTCTGTTAACTTGGGAGGGCTTACTTGTGATAGTATGGATTATTACAACAGCGAGGCACACATTAACCAAGTATTTTTGCCATTAGTTACAAAAGAAGATAAAGATCCCTTGTATATTGGATTTTTTCATACAGGAGCATATCAAGAAGAATTGTCGGGCTATGGAGGTATTCAACATTGCTTAATTCCTGCACCAAAGCACGTTTTGATAGATAGAGATGAAGATGGTGAGATTACTACTAAATTGTTTGCAAAAGAGCAAAGTTATAAGTCAATGCTTAATATACTTGGGTATTAAATGAATTCTCGCCTGATAGTTATATTTTTAACGGTGTTTATAGATCTTTTGGGGTTTGGAATTGTTATTCCTATTCTTCCAAATTATGTTATTCATTTAGGGGCTAATACTTTTGTTACTGGGCTTATTGCAGGGTCGTTTTCACTGATGAATTTTTTAATGACGAGTTATCTTGGGGCGTGGAGTGACAAGATAGGACGACGTCCTGTTTTAATGTTTACGATATTAATGAATGCATTGAGTTATTTGTTATTAGCATTTTCTAATCAATTGTGGATGATCTTTTTGAGTAGAATTATTGCAGGCATTGGTTCTGCTAACATCTCTGTGGCACAGGCCTATATTGCAGATATTACGCCCCCTGAACAAAGAACTAAGCGAATGGCTTTAATAGGTATGGCATTTGGTTTAGGGTTTGTATTAGGTCCGCCTATTGGTGGTTACTTAAAAAGTATAGATGAACAACACGGCATAGTGTATGTAGGGATTTTTACGTCTTTTCTGTGTTTTATCAATTTGTTTTCTGCTTTTTTCTTACTCAATGAATCATTAAAAGAAAGAGATAAAAATAAGCAGATAGCATTTACACCGATTCAAAATATTAGAAACTTTATCGCTATTCCTGTGATTAAAGAATATCTTTGGTATGGATTTATATTTATATCCGCATTTAGTATATTTCAAGTGCTTTCAACGGTTTATTGGAAAGAGCATTGTTTATTAAAAGATCATCAAATAGGTTGGTTTTTTGGATTTATTGGAATAGTCAGTATTTTATGGCAAACAATAGGATTGAAATTGTTATTAAAAAAATACAATGAACATTCTATTATCATTGTAGCATCTGCATTGATGAGTATGTCTATATTTTGTTTGATTTTTTTAAATGATCAAAATGTTTTGTATTTGAATTTTGTGCTGTTGTTTTTTATTTCAATGGGTAATGGGTTAATCTCGCCTTCTATAACATCCTTGCTGTCTCAAAGAGTGCCGCCGCAGCAATCAGGTTCTTTATTAGGAGTGTTTCAGAGTTTGAACTCATTAGCCCGTGCTGTCGCACCTGCTATAGGTGGATTTTTGTATGATATTAATGAAGCATATCCATTTATACTTGCTTCAGTAGTAATGATAAGTTCTGTATATTTAATTAAAAAAGTGCGGCAGAATTTTTGATTTGAGATGTATTTATTTTATGAGAATGGTTATTAATTTAAATACATTTAATTTCTTTGTCCTTTTCAGGACTTAAACGCATCTCTTCTCTTTTGAAAAAGAGAAGGACGATGCGTACAATCTTTTTTACTATTGTTCCCCTCTTTCTAAAAGAGTTAGAAAGGGGAGAACAAAAAGGGAGTGAGTAAAAAGGACTTCCCACTATTACTTCCAATAATAACGTAAGCCCGCATCTGTCTCTTATACACAT
>JAOAAX010000045.1 GCA_026418675.1 Chthoniobacterales bacterium
AGATGTGTATAAGAGACAGGCCTTAGAGTGGGCACCACCACCTCCACCAGCTCAAAACGTCGTTATTGTCCGCAAACTCTCTTCCCCTCCAACCTCCCCGCTTGACGGCGACGCCGTCTATTTCGGCTCCAACACAACCTTCATAGACCAAAACCTCCCCCCCGCCACTCCTATCTTCTATGCTGCCTTCCCAGTCGCCCCGGAGGACATCCCAGTCGAACCAATCCTCCTCTCCTTCACGCTCCCCACCCCAGCAGAAGCATCCCCACAATCCGCACCCACTTGGTCCCTCCTGCACCCAAATGCCTTCAAATCCCAGTTACTTCCAGACATCGTCCTCGGTTTGCCAAAAGGAGCAGGTCTCATGGCAGGCTCCCTTGACGTTGTCTCCCTCGGTGCAGCCACCAACAACGACAACGGCGCATCCTCCCCCTACGGCGGCCAAATCCTCCTCGACTTCGTCCAGCCAATCTGGAACGGCCCAGGCCCAGATTTCACCATCTTCGAAAACGTCTTCTACATCGGTGGCAACCCAGAACGCCGCTTCATGGAACCCGCCGCAGTCTCCGTCAGTAAGGACGGCCAACTCTGGTTCCAATTCCCTCTTCACTTCTCCCCACGTTACAACACCGACGGCTCCCTCAACCTCCGCCACCCCTTCACCTACAGCCGCGGTTTCGCCGGCATCAACCCCGTCCTCTCCAACAACGGTTGGCCAGACCCAACTGACCCTAACCTCTCCGGCGGCGATAGCTTCGACCTCTCCGACCTCGGCTTGGATTGGGTAAGATTCGTAAAAATCCAATCCACAGGCCACCTCTGGATGCTTGATCAATTCGAACAACCCATCCACCACAATCAGGAAACCAATGCCGCAAACCGCGAAAGCCCAACTTCCGGCTTCGATCTAGATGCGGCTGTCCGAATTTGGATCCGCCGTATCTCAGCCACTTCCTCTCCATAAAAGTAATCCCTCATCTGCTCCCCCTCCCTCGTGGCAAATTCTTTCAAATACACTCCCCATCCACTTGCTGGCCTCTCGTTCCTCGCTGGCTGGTGTGGAATTATACTCTCTACACCCCCACCCACCGCGCTCGCCGCCTCCATAGGCTGCCTCCTCTTTGCCATCCCATCCCTCTCCCCACGCCAACTCCGCTCCGCCCTCCTCGCCGCCTCTATCTTCTTCGTCATCATTACTTCCTTTCATTTCCTCTTCGACACACGAGGAAAAACCATCCTCTTCCACATCTCTTGGCCAATCAGTCGCCCCTTTACTCTCGATTCCTTGCAACAAGGTTCCATCCAAGCCACTAAATTCCTCGCTATCCTCGCACTCGGCTCTTCCACCCCAAAATTCATTCCACCCGACTCCTTAGCCCGCTCCATCGCGATTCTCTTCCCAAAGTTCGGCACGCTCATTTTCCTCACCCTCGCTACTCTCCCTAGGCTCCTCTCAAACTCCGAACGCATCCTCCTCGCTTACAAATTCTGCCTTCCTCACCACCCCCTCACTTCTTTCCGAATACTCCTCTCCACAAAACTTTGGCTTGCCCTCCTCGATCAGACCCTCGCTGATGCCGTCCAAACTTCCCTGTCCCTCCACTGTCGTGGCTTCGGACTCTCCCCACGAACCTCCGCTTACCCACCCCCCTTTCACCCCTCCCATTTCCTCTTCCTCATTAGCCCACTCTTGGCAATATCTCTCCTCCTCATCCCTCTGCCGAAAATACAATTTTTAGATAAATTTATCTATTTAATAATAACCCTCCTTCCCTCCCTCCCCAAACTATCCTCTTCTCACACCTTCACCCACTGATCCCCCCACCAATGCCAAAACCTATCACCCCCATCTTCCAAATCCAAAATCTCACACTTTCCTTCCCTGCAAAAAATCTGACGCTCTTCCATAATTTGGATTTTTGTGTCCATGAAGGCGATTTTGTCCTCATTTGCGGCACAAACGGCTCCGGTAAATCCACACTCGCTCGCCTCCTGACAGGTTCCCTCGACGATACCTCACACCTCCAAATCCAAGGAAAAGCACTTTACCGCGGAAAAGAAATTCCTTCCCTCGACCGCCGCTACCTCTGCTCAAAAATCGGCGCCATCTGGCAAAACCCCTACGCACAGTCCCTTGCTTCTTCGGTCGAACTCGAAATCGCATTCACACTCGAAAATCTCGGCTTACCACCCGAAAAAATCCGCCGCAGAGTTGCTGAAATCGCAGCCATTTTTGGACTCGAAAATCTCTTAGAAAAAAATCCACGCAAACTCTCTGGCGGAGAACTCCAGAAAGTCATGCTCGCTTCTGCTGTCACCTCCGCCTCCGATGTTCTCGTCCTCGATGAGCCTCTCTCACGCTTGGACCCACCAACAGCAAACCTTTTCCCTCTACTCCTCGAAAAAATCCGCAACGAACTAGGCCTCACCATCCTCATTTTCGAAAATCGCATAGACCCGTGCCTCCCAATCGTTAACCGCGCCGCTCTCCTCCATCACGGAAAAATCTGTCTTGACCTACCACCAGCTATCTTTGTCCAAAACCCACAAATCCACCACCTCGGCTTCTCCCCAAAAATCGCATCGTGGTTCGCTCAGAATAACCGTCCAGAACGCCCCTTAACCCTTCCCGATGCGGTCGCAATCCTCCGAAATAATCCACCACCGCCTTACCAAAAAAATACACACATCCCCCAACCGCCCCGCAAACCTAAAGTCCTAACTTTTCAAAACGTCATCTACTCAAAAAAAGAAGATTCTTTTGTCATAAATATAAAAGATTTATCCATCTACTCTGGTGAAATCGTCGCCATTCTCGGCTCAAACGGAGCAGGCAAAACAACCCTCCTCCTCCTTGCTCTGGGAATCCTCGAACCAACTTCAGGAAAAATTCACAGAAACTTTCCCTCCACCCTCCTAAATGAAAATTTCCCAACCAAAGCCTTCTGGATTCCACAAGAACCAGAAGACGCACTCTGGCAAGACTCCGTCCGCTCCGTCCTCGAAACCCTGACACCCAACTCATTTGACACTCCCCACCTTTCTCAAATCATAAGCAGATTCTCCCTACAAAACCTCCTCCCGCTCCATCCTAGAAATCTCAGTGGTGGCGAAAAAGCACGACTCCTCCTCGCTTCTGCTCTCCTCGCACAACCCGCAGTCCTCCTCGCAGATGAGCCAACACGCGAACTCGACCCCCGCTGGTATTCCGAAGCCCAAAACCTCTTCCGCGAATTAGCAGCCGCAGGCTCCGCTATACTCCTGGCAACAGAAGATACCGAACTGGCAGCAGCTATCGCAGACCGAGCTATTATCCTCCAACGCGGGAAAATCATCGCCTCAGGCCCAACCCACCAAATCCTGGACGATGGAATTTTCTACACATCCGTCGAAAATCGAATCCGCAAAAGTCTTGAAAAATAATCCCCATCATTCCACCTCAAAAAGCTGTTTTACCTTGTGCGCCGCATACGAATCCGTCCCCTCATCCCCCGAAACCAGAATCGCACCAACTTCATCAATTCCAACCATCACCCCTTCAACTACCTTCCCATCGGCTAGCTCAAGCCGAACCCGCCGCATCCGCCCCCAACATCCGTTTATCTCATCCTTCAACCCTGCCAGACCACCCATAGAAAATCGTTCCCAAGAGTAACGTATAGCATCCAAAGTCCCCTCCACCAACTCCTCCAACGACGGAAGTATCTGTGGGGCAATACAATCAGCTAAACGAATCGCTGTCCTTGCAAGGTCCCCTTCAGCACAGGTCAAATCATTCCTTACATTTAATCCAATTCCTACTATGCACTCCCTTTCATTCGGCTGTTCAAGCAAAATCCCTGCAAGCTTCCTCTTCTCGACAAGAATGTCATTCGGCCAGCGAAGCCGAGCCGTCGGCAATCCACCCCCAATACTCCTCAGATAGCATAGCAAAGCCCAGCCAACTGCTAAAGCATACCCAACCCATGCCTGTGGTCCCCCAGGTGTTGGCACAACCGCAGAAAGCCACATTCCCCCTTCGTCCGATACAAACTTCCGCCCATACCGCCCCCTGCCACCCGTCTGGCGCTTCGCCACCACCGCACACCACGGCCCCATTCCACGCACCACATCATTCGTCGAGACAACCTCGCCCTCAACTCTTAGCTTCCAAAAAGCCACACTTCCTTTACCTCGAAGCTTATACCATCGCTAACTCAACGCACCCATCCCAAAAACGGAAACAACCTCTCCCCTCACGGCCAAAGTGGCGTCGGATACTCCCCTGCTTCCGTTAACTGTCGAATCTGCGCCACCACAGCGTCCTTATCGGCAACATACGTCATCCCTAGCCAATTCTTCCCACCTGGCAACACCCGAACCCGAAGCAAGTTCCGCTGAATCAATTTCTGAACCGTAGTTGGCAGCAAAAATTCAGCCCCCACGCTCGTCGAATTCTCCCGGAGAAAATCCAAAAACTCTCCCTCCAAAAGCTCAAAAATCTCAGGCGGAAAACCCCAGAAATTCATTGAAACTAACTCATCCCCTTGCAGCGTCTGAACCACCCCTTCAGCGGGCTGATTTGCAATCTCTCCCTTCGCTGTAAAACCAATTTTCGTCATCTCCTCAATCTCTGTCAGATAGCCCTGCTCCGAAAACTTGCAAATCCCTCGAGCTACTGTCCCGTGCGGAGAAAGCGTATCCCGCAACCGATACCCCACAAGCGAGCCTTCATAGGGTGGTCCATCCTTCGAAGAAAACTTGCCCAGAAATTCCGCCATCGCTTGAAATGCCTCCCGTCCGTAAAAATCATCCGCATTCAACGACAAAAACGGCGTTTTCACTTGCTTCCTCGTCGCAAGCACCGCATGGGCTGTCCCCCATGGCTTCACCCTCCCTTCAGGATACACATACCCACTTGGTAAATCATCGTTCCTTTGAAATACCATCTCACATCGAATCCGCCCCTCAAAGCGAGGGAAAATTTGCTCGCGAAATATCGAGGCAAGCTCCTCTCGAATCACAAAAACCGCACGCCCAAAACCAGCCCGAATCGCATCAAAAACAGAATAGTCCAACAACGTTTCCCCACAAGGCCCTACGGGTTGAACCTGCTTGGGCCCACCGAATCGGCTCCCCATCCCAGCTGCTAAAATCACAAGTGTCAGTTCCATAACGTCTTATTTTCGCTCAATATCTAAATTTAGCTTCAAAAATGTCCCCAAAAGCGTTTCCAAAACCTCTCGCCCAACCGGCAAATATTCCTCTGCCTTCCCACGAATCTCCTCCACACTCTGAACAAAAGGCCCACAAGGGAGAGAATTTGGATCCCCACTTAGAAAATCCTCTATTAGTCTCCTGTTCATTTCTGGGTGAAACTGAATTCCAAGTATCCTCTCATTAAGCAGAAAAGCCTGAACGGGACAGTTCTTATTCCGAGCTAAAACTACCGCGCTCTGCGGAAGAATACACCGATCCCCATGCCAGTGAAACGTAGTAATTTCCTTCGTAAGTCCAGGAAATATCTTCCGCGCAATTCCCGTAAACTCCACCGGCCACCACCCCAATTCATAAACCGGATTCTGAACAACCTTCCCTCCACACAAATCCGTCAAAAGTTGTGCCCCTAAACAAATCCCAATAGCCACAACCCCACGCCCCAACAAACCTCTCAGTATCGCCTTCTCTTCCAAAAGCCAAGGATAGTCCCGGTATTGATAAACATTCATTCCACCACCCAAAATCAAAACCCCGGTCGCATCTTCAAATCTCTCCCCCTCTTCCCCTTTCAATTCCCAACAACGCACCACCTCCCACTTCACCCCATGTTCCCCAAAAATCTCTACAACTGTCCCTGGCCCCTCATTCTCCGAATGCTGAAAAATATAAAACTTCGGCTCCATTTTACTCCAAGTTGCTACTCCCGGGAGAGAGAGGGGCCGTCCCAGCTACGTCAAAACTAAACGGCAGCATAATCTGTGGCGCATCCTTCAGCGTAAGCTGAAAAACTATACCATAGCTTGTTTCCCCATCAAGATTGTTAAAAACTTGCCCACCCACAGACGCAATCCAGCTCGAAAGGTCCCGATGCACCATATACCGTTGATATAACATGATATCATGTTCCACGTCATACTGCCCATAGGCACTTAACGACCAATGATCGTTTGCACGCCAATACAAACTCACTGTCATCTGATTACTATCTTGGAAAAAAGGATTGTCCTCCAAATATGCCATCCCAAAACCTACCGATAGCTCACGTATCGGCTGGTAGTCTGCCCTCCAGTCAATTTCCTGAAACCCATCCGTAACCAATGGCAGTTGCGAACGAAGCGAAAAGCGTAACCACGGCACAGGTTGGATCGTTAAAACATTAAACAAATTTGAAACATCGCTGTTTGAGTAAGGATTTTCGATATTCACATCCAAATAAGTATCCAAACTCAACCATTCAAACGTCGCATTCGACCGCCGAGTCAGCAACGAATTCCTCGCCCCAAGCCGCACAATCGCCCAAGTATCCAAACTATCAATTGCCGTAAATTCAGGAAATGTAATCGGCAAAAGCTGCGTCGTCGGAACCACCCGATCAAATGGCAGTATGTCATTAGGCGAAGGCCCAGCATTAAATACAAACGAAGCCGTCGTATAAGGCTCCAACACATGCTTCAGTCCATCTAACCCAACCCAACGTGCCTGGATCCCTTCAAAGGACCGCGAAACCTTAAAAGACTGGTGAAGGGTAAAATGAAATATTGGCCGAAAAACTGCCCCCTGTGTATCCAAGTCAGGCGTTGGAATATTTAATGGTGAGCTTTGAACGGTAACCGGACGATCAAAATTGGAATATGCAGGTCGCACCAGCGCCCACCCCCACGGTTGCCAAGAATAAACAGCCGGCGTATCCAAAAAACTCCCGCTCTCGCTATAGTAAGTTAACCGGATTCCTGCAGTCGAAGTCCAATTCCACCAACCAAACAATCGAACAGGCAAGCTAACTTGATGGAAGGTGTCAAAACGAAACGTATCAAAATCATTAAATCCTAATTCATTCTCAGACTCAGAAAACATCCTTCGGAAATATCCAGCAGACGTTTCCCCTGAATAGTAAACAGGCAAACTAAAAATTTGAGTCCTAGGAATTGACCAAGTAAATTCTGGCAGCCGCTCCGTAGTCTGTTGGAATTCATTAACTTGAAAACGAGTAACAAGATCAAGGACATATCCTCCTGACTCCTTGGTGAACACCACATTTGTGTCCGGCTGAGGATCCACTCGGTTTAAAGCAGGGAAAAAATCCTCAAGAACAAAACGATCACTCAGGACATTAATGTCCGCTTTCGCAAAAAGTTCCTCCGTAAAATAGAGTGTTTGTTTCCACGAAACCCTGTAACGCTCCCTATTCGGAGTATCAGCCTGCGATCGTTCACCCGTCGGCCCCAATTCCGCATTCTCATCCCATGCAAAATAAGATTCAAACTTCCCTCGGTCTCGATCCTCAGGGCCAAATTGAACTTTCGCATCAAATCCTAAAGCTAGCCCTCTTTCCGTGCGATAATCCAAAAGAATTTTACCAAAAAAATCATCCTTATCACTCAGAGGAAAACCATAGGAAGTCAAAAGAAAAGCTCCCCACTGAGTTTGATAACCAGGCAAAAAATTAAAACCTGTTTCATCCAAATTTGAATACAGATAAGGAAGCCAAAGAACCGGTATATCCCCAAAATAAAGCGTTGAATCTTCAAAAATTATACGGTCATTCGGGTAAATACGAACAGCCCGCGAGCGAATCCGAAACGAAGCTTCAGATGTATCATCTCCCGTCAAAACTACATCCGTCGCTCGAATGTCCCTAAACGACGGTGCATGAACAGACAACGTTGAAAATCGTAGCGGGTAAAATTCGCCAACAAAATCTAATGTCCGCAATTGCTTCGTTTCCAAATTATAAACCGCTCTTTGACCGCGAAAAAATCCATCGGGAGAATAAATCCGCGCGTTACCAAAAAGAAAAATATCGCGTGTCTCAGGATTATACTCTGCATAATCAGCATAAATGCTAACATCCCCATAGTGCACTTGCACATTGTCCTCCGCCACAGCCACAACCCCATCATATCGAGTCTGACCACTCGCCCTAATCTCAATCGGATATTCCCCAAAACCAGGTAAAATTACTGGCTCAACCTTAAACGGGCCCTCTTGCCCCATAAGCGTAACAATCCCAACAAGGGCAAAACTTACTAACCACGCAATCCAACTATACATGCCTGCTTCCTTACCAAATCAAACTCTTCATCGCAATAACTTTTTCTAGGAGGGACAGTTCCCTCACTTATCTTCACCATGCCCATTTACCTCCAGCTGATAATACAGGTCGCCAATTGTTTAAATACATTTTCGAATAATCAGTTTTTCCTATCGCTCCTATCATTTTGCGTCCAGTAGCAGCCCGCCACTTCTTACTCATGCTTTCTCCTGTATGGCAACCCCAACTCTTGATGAAAGCATCCCTTGTAAAAATTCCACGCTTTAACCTCCACAACTCGTCCTCATGTAACCACGACTTCGATGCACTATCAATCTCATTGCTGTAATCAAACATAAAACAGGCTCGATTCGAATGCCCAAAATACTCAAAATTCGCAATCTTTACTCGATCTCGTGGCTGCCCAGAGTTCAAATACGCAACCACCTCTTCCCCCCTCCGAAACCATATCAGATTGACTCCATACCGATCCCTTACAGAGAGTATGTTAGAAAGAATTGCCGGCTCGCTCATTCGCTCAGCCCTGCGCTCATAACCACGACGGTAAACTAACCACGTGATTCTCGCACCTGCACCATGCTCAGCTCGCAATTCCTGAATCCGAACCCTCGCAGGACGAATGAAATTCCCCCACCACCGATCGTGATAATCCGGTTTAAACTTCTCCCATTCATGCAAAGCAGGGCCCCCGCTCACTATAATATACTCCCGCTCATTCTTCGCTTCCCCACGAACAGCAAATACGAGACTTAATATTAAACTCCATAGTAGAACCCTTAATAAATTCCCTTTTCTCACAACCATTTTTTCTTACGAAAATAAACAAACATTCCTAAACTTATTAAAACACAAAAAAACCAAAAAAACAAATATCCATACCGAAACTTCAATTCAGGCATATTAAACGGACTCTCTAAATCAAAATTCATTCCATAAACTCCAGCCAAAAAAGTCAAAGGTATAAAAAATGTGCTTACTAATGTTAAAATCCTCATGATCTCATTCGTCCTCAAACCAACCGATGACAAATAAATATCCATTAAGCCAGCAGCTAAATCCCGACAATTTTCAACAATGTCCAAAATCTGAGTCGTGTGTTCATAGCAATCCCGCCAAAAAAGCCGCGTTTCGCGTCTAATCAACCCAGTATCATCTCTCAACAGATTCGCAAATACTTCTCGATGCGGCCATGCTTGCCGCCGAACTTCCATCAAAAGTCGCTTCGACTCATGCAAACTCACTAAATCCTCTTTCGAAGGGTTCACTAGCAATTTCTCCTCTAGTTCACTAAGGTTTTCCCCTATGCTTTCCACAATCGGATAATAGCTGTCCACAATTGCATCCAATAGAGCAAAGACTAAATAATCACTTTTCATTTTTCGAATATAACCCCTCCCCAATCGAATCCTCTCTCGAATTCTCTCGAAAAAATCTCCACCCTTTTCCTCCTGAAATGTTACAACGTAATCCTTACCGAGAAAAATACTTAACTGCTCCGTAGCTAATTCATTTTCACTTCGGAAATACACCATCGAGCTAATTATAAACAAATGGTCCTCAAAAAACTCAACCCGTGGTCTTTGTCCGAAGTTCATCACATCCTCAAGGGCCAATAAATGCAGACCAAATAAATTACCCACCCCTTGTATTATCTCGACCTCCTTTAATCCCTGAACATTTACCCATAAAATCGAATTAGGTTTCCTAATTTCATTAATCTGTTCAACTTTCGCTTCCCGAATTTCAACATACTCACTCACACTATACCTGAACAAACTCAAATTGGTTCGTCCCCTTGCATCTTCCCTGGAAAGCAGAGTCCCCGGTGGTGTCCCTGGCAAATGATAACTTAGTCGAAACATGAAATTGCGCTATCGTATCGCATTATTTTATTTAATCAACAAAATGTTGGTAACCCACTAACGAAAAACTTTTGCTCCCATTCCTCCTTACATAACCTATTTTTGTCAGCGCAATCTGTGGGAACATCTTCTTCCAGCCTTCCTCTAAACTCTCGTAATCCCTAGGAGATACTGTAAAAAGAAGCTCATAATCTTCTCCATCTTTCAATGCTGCCTCAAGCGTAAAACCCTTTCGCACGGGTATCCTCTCCAAACTGACACAAAAACCAAAATCCTCACGAACAACCAGTCGCGGCAAATCTATCGCCAAACCATCACTAATATCCATCATCGAAGTAATTTCATAATTTCGAGTAAGCCACTTCGCTTCTCTAATCCTCGGTCGAAAACGCAAATGCTTCCCCGTTTTATAAGAACCACCAAGTTCTCCTGTCACAACTATCGCATCATTTTCCCGCGAAGACTTACGGCGACAATTCCCTCCTTGCCCAACCACAACAACGCTCATCACAATCCGGTCCGGACACTCGCTCGTCTCTCCCCCAACTATCTCGACCCCAAATTCTTCTGCGCACCGTTTAACCCCACCATACAAACCCAAAAAGTAACTCCTTGTTAAATTCCTTGGCAAACTTATTGCTATCATCGCCCACTTCGGCTCTGCTCCCACTGCAGCAAAATCACTCAATGGCCGAGCCATCGCCTTCCAGCCCACCCATCGCGAGGGATGTTCACGCAAAAAATGCCTCCCCTCAACCATCGAATCTGTCTTCAACGTCACTTCTTCTCTTCCAATCCGCACAACCGCACAATCTTCACCGATACCCATTTTTACATCCCTACTAGGTTTAAACTTCTTCTCTAACCATTCGAGTATCTGATTTTCCCCCAAATCTGCCAAAGTCAAACTCATCTCCATTCCAACAAACTATAAGATCCCCATACCTTACACCTCATGTCCCCAAAACTAATTCAGGCCAAAGAATCGTTAAAAAAACCGAAATCATATTAAATCCCGAATGGACTGCCACCGATGCCCACAAACTCCCTGTATACTCATAAATAATTACCAACATTAGCCCAAAAACAAAAAGCCCCCAAAAATACATCGCTTGGTCATGAATTAAAGCAAAAAGCAAAGAAGTCACAACCATCGCAGCAAACTTCCCCCCATAGTCACGCGCAACACCATAAATCCACCCTCGGAACAAAATCTCTTCCACAACTGGCGCAATTACTCCTGCCAACAATAAAATTAACATCCTCTCCCACCATCCCGAATTCTCCGCCAAAAAACGTATCGCTGCCTGGGCTTCAACCTTGCCAACAAAAATCGTTACCAAAAACTGAGTAAACATTACGGGAGGTAGAACCCCCAAAACCCACTTGAAATAATCCAATAATTTAGTCTTTCCAAAAGTTAAGCCTAAATAATCTCTTACCTCTTTTTTCCTGAACCAAAACCAACAAAAAATAAAAAAAAGCAAAAAAATATAAGATAATATTCCCCTAACGATCAAATCAACAGTCACCTTCTCCTCCTCTTGTTCCCCAAGAGCAAACCCTAGTAACAAAAAACATACAAGCATAACCACTGCCATCACTTCCGGCAATTCCCACCGAACCTCCCTCCTCCCCATTCCCCGAAAAAAAACTCCCTGAATCATCGGCTTAAAAACAATCCATGTATAAATCAATCCCACACACGCACCCATCCCTAACCACCACTGAACCGCCGAACTCATCGACTCTCTCTACTCGACAAATAATTCTGGCAACAAGTAAACCCTACCAGGTTCTAACTTCCATTTGCTCTGCGGCAAAACTTTCATTTCAATTTTCCCAACTCTACTTTCACCCAAAAGTTGTAGAAACCTACTCAAGCGAAAGCTCGGCTCATATCGCACAACACTCGCCCCCTTTACCCCTGCAAGCTCCATAGCTTGCTCGTAGCAATCCTCGACATAGCCAACATCATCCACAAGCTTCTCCTTAAGAGCATCTTCCCCACTCAAAATCCTCCCATCTGCAGCTCCATCCCTTAAACTCTCCGCTTTTAAATTTCGGCTCTCGGCAACGATCTTCAAAAAACGCTCATAGCTCTGCATCACAAGCCCTTGGATATAACTCTCTTCCTCAGGTGTCATGTCTCGACCACCACTCAGCATATCCTTAAACTTCCCACTCTTGAACACCACCGACTTCAAACCCAACTTCCCAAATAGCTCTTTATAATTCAATGTCGTGATTATAACACCAATACTTCCAGTCAATGTCGTCGGATTACACATCAAATAATCCGCCCCACACGATGCATAGTAAGCACCAGACGCTCCAACCGAATTTATAAACGCTAATATCGGTTTCTTCTCAGAAAATTTTTTTATCGCACTATAAATAACATCCGAAGCCGTTATCTCTCCACCCGGCGAATCTACCGAAACTACAACCGCCACAACATCCGGATCCTCAGCAGCCTGTTCCAAAGCTATACGAAACTCCTCAACCATCGAATAACCGCTCGTCCCAATCACATCATACGCGATCATCCCCTCCAACGGAATTACGACCACTTTTTGCTTCGACCCCTCCACCAATACCTCCTCACTAAAATACAAACTCCGGTTATGTCGTGTAATCTTTTTACCGACTCCCCCCCTCTCAACTAATATCCCAATGAACAGCAAATTCAAAAACAAACTCACACACAATACTAAAAACACCAAAACCCCCAAACATCCTATCCTTCTTCTGCTCATATCTCTTCCCTAATCAATCTCATACAAAAAATACAAGCTGCAACTTCATATCCCAAGTAAAAGCTTCAATATCTCCCAATATACTCCCTTCCTTGATACTTTCCCCCTCAAATCGGGCAGCATCCTCCTGGCCAACCTACAGGCTGTCTCTTATACACATCT
>JAOAAX010000046.1 GCA_026418675.1 Chthoniobacterales bacterium
GGTCAACCTCCCTTCGCCCTCTTTGAAATTTCCTGCCTCGGCATCCTTTATGCTCTCGTCGGTTCCCTATATCTCCTTTTTGCTACTCCCTATCTCTTACCCACCCGTCATACCCTCTCCTCGCTCCTCTCAAGTGCTGACACCCGCAGCTTCTGTTCGCAGGCAATCGTCCTTCCTAACTCTAAATTCATCGGAAAAACCTTCCCAGAAACCCCTCTCGGCCAAAGCCGTTCCGCTCTCCTCTTTGAAGTCATCCGCAACGGCCTCCGTGTCACAGACACCCCTCTAGACCAACTCCCTCTCAAATCCAAAGACATCCTCATCATCAAATGTTCCGCAAAAGACGTCGCAGCCATCCGTGAAAGCGGTGACCTCTCCTTCGACGAAACCCCCTCCTCCTCCTCCTCCGAAGTCCGCCTTGTCGAAGCCATCATCGGCCCTCACTCACCCATGATCGGCAAAACCATCCGCCAACTCGGCCTTCGGCGCCGTTATGGCGTCGTCGCTGTCGCCCTCCATAGACGCGGCCAAAACCTCCTCGAAAAATTTCAGGATATTCCACTCCAATTTGGCGACACCCTCATCATCGAAGGTCCAGAGCCAAACCTCGCTCACCTTCGCGAGGAAGACGACTTCCTCAGCCTCAACGAAACCACCCATCGCCCTCATCGCTATCACAAAGCTCCCTTCGCTCTTCTCGCTTTTGCAGCCGTCATAGTCCTTTCCGCTTTTGAAATTATCCCTATCCTTACGGCAGCTCTCATCGCTGCCATCCTTGTCGTCCTCTTCGGGTGTCTCGATTCAGACGAAGTCTACTCAAGTATAGACTGGCAAATCCTCTTCCTCATTATCGGCATGCTCGCTATCGGCAAAGCGATCGAAAACACGGGCCTTGCAACCTTCATCGCTCACCACTGGGCAACAATCTTCCAAAACACCTCACCTCAAGTCCTCATCGCTTCTGTCTATCTTTTGGCCACACTCCTCACGGAGCTTATCACCAACAATGCTGTCGCCATTGTCTTGACTCCTATCGCCATCGAAATCGCAGAATCCCTTGGCATCTCCGCTCGCCCCCTCATCGTCGCTGTCATGTTCGCTGCAAGTGCAAGCTTCTGCACCCCTGTCGGCTACCAAACAAACACCTATGTCTTTGGCGCAGGTGGTTACAAATTCTCCGACTTCCTCCGTATTGGTGTCCCTCTCAATCTCCTCCTACTCCTAACTGCTTCTATCCTCATCCCTATCTTCTGGCCCCTCAAGTAAAAACACACCCTCCTCCCCCCCCCTGCCGTAATTTCCCTCGGAACTCCTCCAACCTTCCTCATGGAACCTCCCTCTTCTCACTCCTGCCTCTACCAGTGCACCCTCTGGCACAAACGCTTCCTGCCTCAACAACACGAACTCCTCCACCGCACCTTCCTCTTCTTCCTCGACCTCGCAGAACTACCCCACCTCCCAAAACGCACATTCCTCGGCATCCCTCTCCTTGGTATTGAATCCCCTGCCATCTACTCCCTCCGTGCTCGCGACCACTTCGGCAAACACCATAACTCCACCCTCCCCAAAATTATCGCCTCATCACTCCAGAATCACGACTTCCCTCCTCCAGCCAAATCCTACCTCCTCGCCCAACTCCGTTTCCTCGGCTACGTCTTCAACCCACTCTCCATCTTCTTTTGTTTCTTCGAGCAAAAAATTCCTCCCGTCGCCATCGCACAAGTAACCAACACCTTCGGCGAGCAAAAACTCTACCTCATCCCTTCCTCAGAGCAAAATCCCTCCTTCTTCCACGCGCGCCAACCAAAACTCTTCTACATCTCCCCTTTCTCCTCACTCGACGATATTCTCGATTTTCATATCCATTTTCCAGAAAAACACCTCCGCATTTCTGTCAATACTCTCTCCCCCTCCTCCTCCTCAACCATTCTTCGCGCTACACTCACTGGCACACAACGTCCCCTCACTACTCAAGAACTCCTCCGCCAGACCCTCCTTTGCCCATTCGTCACTGCCAAAACTATCCTCCTCATCCACTGGCACGCCCTCCTACTTTGGAAGAAAAAAATTCCCTTCTCCAAAAAGCAACACAACTCACACCTCCAGCAAAACATCCTCAACCCTCTCCCTCACCTCCTCAAAAAAACAACCCCATCATCCCTCCTTTAAAAAATTTCCATTTTGCAAAAAAATGAACTATTACGAGATCTTGTGCTCCAGCCTACCGAAACATCCCCGACACAATCTTCCCCTTCCCCAATCTCATCCTGGCATGATTTCCCCTACATTGTAATTTGGGAAATCACCCGCGCCTGCTCCCTCGCATGCCGCCATTGCCGTGCGGAAGCCATCCCTAATCGCCACCCCCTCGAACTCTCCGGTTCAATTGCACTCCACCTCCTCAACCAGGTAGCTCGTGCCCAGCCCCGCATCTTCATCCTCACAGGCGGCGACCCCATGGCCCGCCCAGACCTCCTCAACCTCGTTCAAGCAGCAACTGAACGCGGCCTCCGGGTCGCCATCAGCCCAAGTGCAACGCCCCGCTGGCTCCGCGCCAACCTCCACGACCTCCGTTCCGCAGGCGTCCAAGCCATCTCCCTCAGCCTCGACGGCACGTCTCCCCACTCACACGACTCCTTCCGCGGCCTCCAAGGAACGTGGAACCGCACGTGGCAATCCATTCACGCCGCTCAAAATGCCAACCTTTCCCTCCAAATCAACACCACCATCTCTCGCCAAAACCTCCACGAAATCGATAAATTCCCAGACATCCTCCTCCAAATAAACCCGACTACTTGGAGCATCTTCCTCCTCGTCCCAACCGGACGCGCCCAATCCAACGACCTCATCTCCGCACAACAGACCGAGGACCTCTTCCAAAAACTAGCCACACTCTCCACACAACTCCCCTTCAACATCAAAACTACCGAAGGCCACCACTACCGCCGCATCCTCCTCCAACGCAATCTCGCTAAACCCAACTCCCCAGGAATGCTCGGCCTCGCCGATGGCCGTGGCTTCGTCTTCATCTCCCACACTGGCGAAATCTACCCCAGTGGCTTCCTCCCCATCTCAGCAGGTAATGTCCGAACTCACGACCTCCTCGACGTTTACCGCAACTCCCCCCTCTTCCGCGACCTCCGCAACCCCAATCTCCTCAAGGGCAAATGTGGTTACTGCCCATTCCGTAGCATCTGCGGCGGTTCCCGCTCACGAGCTTATGCTCTCACTGGCGACTACCTTGCACCCGAGCCACTCTGCTCCTACCAACCCCCTAATACTTCCATCACACCCACTTTCTTATCCAACTAAATAAACAACAGAAACACCTATCCCTTTACTCCACAACTTTATTCCAATTCTAATTCCTTCATTAGAACCTTTCAAATTTCCAAATATCCGAATATTAGCGGTCCGCACTTATGCTAAATCTCACCTCCCTCCTCTCCCTTACAACACAACCAGCCGATAATCTCCGTTACGGACGCGGCCACGGCGCCCCACCATCTGCAACCGATCGCCGCCCAGTCGTCGTTTGGAATATCACTCGCCGCTGCAACCTCCACTGCATCCACTGCTATTCCGACTCCGATCTCCGCTTCTATCCAGGTGAACTGACCGACGACGAATCCCATCGCCTCATTGACGACCTCGCCGACTTCAAAATCCCAGCCCTCCTCCTCTCCGGCGGAGAACCCCTCATGCGCCCAAGATTCTTCGACATCGCCCGCTATGCCGCACAACGCGGCCTCCGCCTTACACTCTCCACAAACGGAACACTCATCACCCCTCACGTCGCAGAGCAAATCCGCTCCATCGGTTTCTCCTACGTCGGCATCTCCCTCGACGGCATCGGCCCAGCCCACGACAACTTCCGCGGCAAATCCGGCTCATTCAATCGCGCTGTCGCCGCCTTCCGTGCCTGCCAGCAGGTCGGCCAAAAAGTCGGATTACGCCTCACTCTCTCCCGCCAAACATTCTCCCAACTCGACCAAATCCTCGACTTCATCGAATCCGAAAACATACCCCGTGTCTGCTTCTACCACCTCGTTTACAGCGGCCGCGGCTCCGACCTCGCTTCCCTCTCCCACCAGCAATCTCGCCAAGCCCTCGACAAAATCATTAACCGTGTCGAAAAGTGGATACACCAAGGCTCACCCCGCGAAGTCCTCACCGTTGACCAGCCGGCCGACGCAGCATATCTCCTCCTCTACCTCCAAAAAAATAACCCCTCCCTCGCTCTTCGCGCACGCCAAATGCTCGAATGGAACGGCGGCGCAGCAAACAGCTCCGGAATCGGCATCGCCAACATTGACTCCCAGGGCAACGTCCACCCCGACCAATTTTGGCACTCCCTCAACCTCGGCAACGTCCGCCATACCCCATTCAGCCAAATCTGGCGCGAATCCAAAGACCCCATCCTCCTCGGCTTACGCTCAAAACCCCGCCCCGTCCAGGGCCGCTGCTCCTCTTGCCTCTGGCTACCCATCTGCGGCGGCGGATTCCGCGTCAGAGCTTGGCAACGCACAGGTAACCCATGGGCCGAAGACCCAGCTTGCTACCTCACAGACCAAGAAACACAAACCCAATTCCCAGCTTTTTCCCACTACCCTCCCACTCCAACCACTCCTCAGCTCACTAACCAATCTCCAATTAACTCCAATTAACTCCAAATAAACTCCAGATGAATTTCCTCGACGAAAACTTCCTCCTTTGCACTGAAACCGCTCGCTCCCTCTATCACCAAGTCGCAAAAAAACTCCCCATCATCGACTACCACTCCCACCTACCTCCGGCTGACATCGCTGCCAACCGCAGATTCTCAGACCTCGCCTCCCTCTGGCTCGAAGGCGACCACTACAAATGGCGCGCAATGCGAGCCAACGGCATCCCAGAACATTACATCACAGGCAACGCTAACCCCTACGAAAAATTCCTCGCGTGGGCAAAAACCGTCCCCGCCACAATCCGTAACCCACTCTACCATTGGACCCACCTCGAACTCCGCCGCTTCTTCCAAATTCACGACATCCTCAACGAATCCTCCGCCCCAATAATTTGGGAAAAAGCCTCCAACTTTCTCCAAAATAATGATTTTAATGTCCAGTATATTTTAAATTTAATGGATGTCAATGTCATCTGCACAACCGACGATCCTGCCGACGGCCTCGAACACCACGCGGAAATCGCAGCCAATCCCGCATGCAAAACAAAAGTCCTCCCAACCTTCCGCCCTGATAAAGCCCTCCAGCTCTCTCATCCTCAACTCTGGAACGAATACCTCGAACGCCTCTCGCAAGCCGCCTGTTCCCCTTGCAACTCCTTCGAAAACTTCCTCGAAGCTCTCCATAAACGACACGAATTCTTCCACGTCCGCGGTTGCCGCCTCTCCGACCATTCCTTCCCTAACTGCCCTTGGCCTCCTTGCTCCCCTCTCGAAGCCGAATCCCTCTTCCATCAAGCTCGCAAAGGCTTCACCATCCCCCCCTCCGATCAAAACCGCTTCGCCGCTCTCGTCCTCCAGCACATCGCCCGCTGGAACTACAAACGCGGCTGGATCCTCCAGCTCCACCTCGGCGCACTCCGCAACACAAACACCCGCCTCCTTCGCTCCTTCGGGCCTGATGCAGGTTCCGACTCAATCGGCGATTGGCCCCAAGCAGAAAACCTCGCCGCTTTTCTCGACTCCCTCGACAGCGAAGGCTCTCTCCCCAAAACCATCCTTTACAACCTCAACCCTTCCGACAACTACGTCTTCGCCACCATGATCGGCAATTTCCAGGACGGCTCCCACCCCGGCAAAATCCAGTGGGGCAGCGCATGGTGGTTCCTCGATCAGCTCGAAGGCATGCGCTGGCAGATCAACGCCCTCAGCAACCTCGGCCTCCTCTCTCACTTTGTCGGTATGCTCACCGACAGCCGCTCCTTCCTCAGCTTCCCACGCCACGAATACTTCCGCCGCCTCCTTTGCCGCATCATCGGAACTGACGTCGAAAACGGCCTCATCCCAAACGACATGGACCTCCTCTCCAACCTCATCCGCAACATCTGCTACCAAAACGCACGCAATTACTTCCCTTTCTGGGATCAATAAAATCCCCCACCCGAATAACTCCCAATCAAACCAATCCTTCTCCCCTACTCCCCAACCAAACGCACATCGACATGAAAAAACTCACCCAACTCTTTTCGCTCGAAGGAGAAATCGCCGTTGTTATCGGCGCCACCGGCGCCCTCGGCAGTGCTATGGCTCAGGCTCTCGCTCAAGCGGGCGCTACCGTGGCTGTATGCGGCCGCTCCCGCGAACGTGGCGAAAAATGCGTCAACGCCATCCTCGCCATCGGCGGCAATGCCGCTTTTTTTGAAACCAACGCACTCAGCCGCGAATCCCTAGAAAATGCCCATCAACTCATCCGCTCCTCCCTCGGCCACGTCTCCATCCTCGTCAATGCCGCCGGCGGCAACGACCCAGCAGCAACTGTAACTCCAGAAAACCCCTTCGAGTCAATCCCACAAGCCGCTTGGCAAGCTAACTTCGACCTCAACCTCGTCGGCGGGGCTCTCCTCCCATGCCAGGTCTTCGGGCAGGCTATGATCCAACAGCGCCGCGGTTCTATCATCAACATCGCAAGCGTTTCCGCTCACATCCCTCTCTCACGCGTCGTAGCTTACTCTGCAGCAAAAGCCGCTGTCCTCAGTCTCACGCGTTTCCTCGCTCGCGAATGGGCTCCTTACGGCGTCCGCGTCAACTCCATAACCCCAGGCTTTTTCCCCGCTGAGCAAAACCGCCGCCTCCTCTTCAACGATGACGGCTCCCCAACCGAACGCACTCGTTCCATCCTCGCTCACACCCCTTTGCAACGCTTCGGCGAGCCTCACGAACTCGCAGGCGCTGTCATCTTCCTCGCATCTTCCGCAGCAAGCAGCTTCGTAACAGGCACTGACATCCGTGTTGACGGCGGTTTCCTCTCCCAAACCATCTAGCCTCTCCCTCAAACCACCGCAAACTCACAACCATTTCAAAATCTCCCCTTACCCAAAACGAGATGAATCCCATCTTCGAAATCGCACCCAATAACGCTTCCTTAACCAACGACCAAATAAACTCCGTCCTCGACCGTGCCCTCCAATCCGACGACTTCTCCAACAAACGCATTCTCCTCATTCTCCCAGATGCCACTCGCACTGCACCCATCGGCCCTCTTTTCAAAGGCATCCACGAACGCCTCCACCGTCGCGTAGAAGCTCTCGACCTCATAATCGCTCTCGGCACACACCCACCTCTGTCCGAATCTGCCATCTGTCAGCGCCTTGAAATAACACCATCACAACGCCACGAAAAATACTCCGACGTCCGTTTCTATAATCACGAGTGGAACAACCCTGCCGCTCTCGAACACATCGGCACCATCCCCGCCGACGAAATCAATCTCCTCTCAGGCGGCCTCTTTTCCATGGATGTCCAGGTCGAAATTAATTCCATTTACCGCAATTATGACATCCTCCTCGTCATCGGCCCAGTCTTTCCCCACGAAGTCGTCGGTTTCTCCGGGGGCAACAAGTATTTCTTCCCCGGTATCGCAGGACCGCGAATCCTCAACTTCTTCCATTGGCTCGGAGCTGTCGTAACTAACCCCATGATCATCGGTAACAAATGGACTCCTGTCCGAAAAGTTGTTGACCGTGCAGCCTCTCTCATCCCCCGTCAACGCCTCTGCTTCGCCGCTGTTGTAGACGAGAAGCGATTCGCTGGTCTTTTTTTCGGAACTCCGGAGTCAGCCTGGGACAGCGCAAGCGACCTCTCCGCCCAGATTCACATAACCCGAAAACCCCACCCCTTTCACACAGTCCTCTCTTGCGCACCACCCATGTATGACGAACTTTGGGTCGCCGGCAAATGTATGTATAAGCTCGAGCCGGTCGTCGCAGACGGTGGCGAGCTGATCATCTACGCACCCCATCTCGAGGAAATCTCCACAACACACGGCCACCTCATTCGCAAAATCGGTTACCATTGTCGTGATTATTTCCTTAAACAATGGGACCGCTTCAAACACTACCCTTGGGGCGTCCTCGCTCACTCCACCCACGTCCACGGCATCGGCACTTACGAAAATGGTATCGAACAACGTCGCATCCTCGTCACACTCGCAACTCGCATCCCCCCCGAAGTCTGCCACCAAATCAACCTCGGATGGCGAAATCCAGACTCCATCCGCATCGAAGACTTCGCTGACCGCGAAGACCAAGGCATCCTGCTCGTCCCAAAGGCAGGTGAGCGCCTCTTCCACCTCCAGCAGAAACCAGCGTGGGCAGGAGGTTAACCCATTGAATCGTCCCTCACACCTAATCCCCGCAACCCTTCCCCCTCCTCAATCCGACCTCTTTCGCAGCTTGTTCGTCTCTCCGGCCAAACGGAGCAGCGAATTTCCTCCCATTACACCCTTCTCCTTCTTTCCAGCAGCAGTCCCTCCCCTCTCCTGACTCTCTGCTGGAGGCTTCTCTCTCCCCTCCATCCGCCGAAAATGCACGCGCAAAACTCTCCTCGGGTCACTCGCTGTTACTGTTACTTGGTAGCCAGCTACTTCCACTGACTCTCCTATCTGGGGAATATGCCCTAGCAGATAGGTAATATACCCTCCTATCGTGCTCGCCTCCGTGCTATCTAGCTCTTCCCCAATCATTTCGCGCAATTCGTAAAGCGGCATCGCCCCATCAACCTCCATTTCCTGCTCACTTATCCGACGCACAAAATTTCTCTCCCCTGCATCAAATTCATCCTGGATTGAGCCAACTAACTCCTCAAGAACGTTATCGAGCGTCACAATCCCCAACGCACTCCCGTATTCATCTACCACAACCGCCAAATGCGCACGCTTCGACAAAAAAAACCGCAAGAGCTTCTCCAGCGGCATCATCTCCGAAACATGATGCAATTCCCGCTTCACAGTCGTTAAGTCACGCTTCCCTTCCCGCACCAATGCAAGCAAATCCTTAATATGAACCAACCCCAGCGAATCATCCAAATGCCCACGGCACAACGGAAAACGCGTATGCCGCGACTGTATCGCCAACGCAACCTGCTCCTCAAACGGCTCATCCAAATCCAGAAAAACCACCTCACTACGCGGTGTCATTATATCGCAAGCAACCAAGTTCTTCATATCTAGAGCGTTACGGATTATCTCCCGCTCAAGCGAGCTACTTCCTCCCTTCTCCGGGTTCTCCTCCAAAATCACCCGCAATTCCTCCTCGCTGGCAACAGTTTCTGTAGCCAATGCAAGCTCCGTCTTCATTACCCTCCGCAAAAACCACTTCGCCGTCAAAGAAGGTAAACAAACCAGCAAACGGAACATCTTCCGAAACAACGACAAAGGTCGAGCCAATGCCAAGGCAACTGGCAGTGCATGCCGAATCCCCAACGACTTCGGCACCAATGCTCCCAACACCATGTGCGCATATACAAGAATTCCAAACGCTACTAAAAACGCAATCGCCTGCGTCAACCACCTCTCACCCCAGGTTAAGACCAAAAGCAAAGGTTCCAAAAAATGAGCAAGATATGTCGAACCAAACCACCCCAAACCCAAACTCGTTATCGTCATCCCAAATTGGGTCGTAGCCAGGCAATCATCCAACTCCTCAACCAACTCGCTCGCAATCTTCGCTCGCCGATCCCCATCCTCCTCTGCAACTTCAAGTTGACTCTTCCGCACCTTCACCAACGCTATCTCCGCCGCCACAAAAAACCCGTGGAGGAGCACCAACGCCACCAAACCAACCGGAAGAAATTCCGCCAGCTCTCCCCAATCCCCCACCCCTCTCACCCCTTCGTTACGAATCACAAATTCCACTTCTCAAAGCCGCTCATAAACGCCTTTCTCCCGGCGCTCATAAACGGCAAATCCAGCACTCTTCGCTTCCGCAACCGATAAAGGCTTCGTCAACTTCGGCGTATTTATTAGCGATACAACCTTCCTCACCGGTTTACGGCAAAGCGGACAGTTCTTCAAAGGCGGCCGGTCAATAGGACGCCGCAGCTCAAACCTCCCTCCGCAAATCTTACACTCCCCTCCCTCTGGCTCATATTCGTAAAGCGGCATCGCCCTTCACCCCTCCCTCCCTTTTTCGTATAAACTACATCAACCTAAAACCACCTACCAACTGGCTTTAATCACCCCCGGAATTAACCCTTGCGACGCCAATTCGCGAAACGTTATCCGCGAAATCTTAAACCTCCGCATATATGCTCTCTTCCGGCCGGTAATTGCACACCGATTCACAAGCCGTGTCGGGCTTGCATTCCGCGGTAACATCGAAAGCCCAAGATAGTCACCTTTCGCTTTCAATTCCGCTCGCAGTGCAGCATATTTCTCCACCGTCTTTGCCTTACGTTTATTTCTCTCAATCCAAGATTTTTTTGCCATAGTTCTCTACAATCTCTCAAATTCCCCTCTCTTCGCAAGAAAAATTTTTCACGACCACCTTATCACCTTTCACAACCACCATCCATTTTCCCTCACTTTCGCCACTTAATACTACACCCAACACTCGGATGCTGTTCCGCAGGCGGCGCTTCCCCAGCCAACACCGCACGAATAGCTGCCCGCAAATCCGCTCCCGTCACGGGGCGCCCATTCCCAGGCGTGCTGTCGTCCATCCGGCCACGGTAGTAGAGCCGGCGTCTCCCATCAAACAGGAAAAAGTCCGGCGTGCATGCGGCGTCATACGCCCGCGCAACCTCTTGCGTCTCATCAAACAGAATCGGAAACCGCACACCCCATTCCCCCACCATCTCGGCAAGCCGTTCCGGTGCATCGTCCGGATAGCTCACCGGGTCATTCGAGCTAATCCCCACTACCTTTAATCCCTCCCCCTCAAATTCCTCCGCTATCCGTTTTAATTCCGGCCGAACATGCACCACATACGGACAATGCCGGCAAAGAAATACCACCAACAACGCCTTCGCATCCGAAAAATCATCCGCTTTCCGAATCTCCCCTGAAACAACGTCCCGCAACGCAAACCCAGGCATCTCCGTTCCAATTGCCAACTTCATCGTCGAACTCGCTGCCATATCTCGTAGCTCCTTTCTGCCCTTTCACTTTAACCCACCATCCCCCAAACTTTCAATCCTAAATCCATTTCAAAAATCTCCCATCCTCCATTTGCACACTACGGCACAACTTGACCCGGCGCCCACTGTCCCTTGCCGGCTTGCCTCTCCCGCTCATAGCTCTGCCCAACGTTCTCGCGAATAAGAAACCACAAAACCGCTGCAACAACCAAACATACCAGCTTCACATTCCAATTATTTAGCAACGCCTTTTTCATGATCGCCGGAATTCTCCTTACCAAGTATTAACTCTTCCAACCGCTTGCGCAACGTCGTCGGTGTAAATTTCCGCTCAATCCGCCCACCAGCACAAACACTCACCTGCCCAGTCTCTTCAGAAACAACAATACAAACCGCATCCGTATCCTCCGATAAACCTAACCCAGCTCGATGCCGCAATCCCAAATTCCTCTCTAAATCCTCCCGTTGGCTCAACGGAAAAACACACCCAGCAGCAACAATCCGCCCCCCCTTCACTATCATCCCTCCATCGTGCAATACCGTCTTCGGATGAAAAATCGTCAAAACCAGCTCCGACGAAAACCTCCCATCAATCTCGACACCCGACTCCGCTATTTGCCGCAATGAAATCCCCCGCTCCAATGCAATCAAAGCACCAAACCCCTTGCTCGCTAATTCAAAAACCGCATCCGTAACTGCATCCAGCGCTTCCGTTTGCCCGCGATTCCCTCCCAACCACGGATGCGACCCAAGCTCCGTTAGCGCCCTCCTCAACTCCGGCTGGAATATCACCACAAGCGCCAATGCAAGAAAAACCGAAAAACTCCGCAGCATCCACCCAATCACAGCCAAATTCAGCAACTGGCTTATTAGCGTTAGCGTCAATATCAATATCGCCAACGCCATCAAAATCCGAGCGCCAGGCGTCCCGCGCAAATATAAGTAACCATAATAGATAACAGTAGCGATTATTAATATCTCTACCCCGCTGTTCCAGTTCTCTAAAAAAAAGTTCCACGCTCTCTCAAGCATAATTGATAATCATATCCATAATTTTAAGTGCTTCCGCATGCGGCTTCACGTCGTGCACACGAAAAACCCCAACCCCTTGCTTCCTCGCCCAGAGAGCAACAGCCACGCCCGGCCATAAGCGGTCCGCGATTGCCTCCGCTCCAACCGCGTAAGCAAGAAACGACTTCCTCGAAACCCCAATCATCACCGCATTGCCAATCCCCACAAGCCGCCCGACCTCTTTCAAAATCTGACGGTTATGTTCCTGCGTCTTCCCAAATCCTATCCCCGGGTCCAGGCAAATCCGCTCTCGCATCACTCCTGCACGTTCCACCTCCTCCATCCTCTGTTGCAAGAAATCGAAAACCTCCGCTGGCGCATCCTCATACTTTGGCGCAATCTGCATCGTCTCCGGCCTCCCCTGCATGTGCATCAGCACCACCCCACATTCCGATCCAGCCACAACCTCCAGCATCCTCTCATCTCCCCTGAGTGCCGTCACGTCGTTCACTATATCCGCTCCCAGTTCCAATGCCTGGCGAGCCACCTCCGCTTTCGACGTATCTATCGAAATTGCCACCTTGGTCAGCGGCCGCAACCGCTCCAGCACGGGTATTACCCGCCGCAGCTCCTCTTCCAGCGCAACTGGCTTCGCGCCAGGCCGGGTTGATTCCCCACCAAGGTCCAGGATTTCCGCCCCCTCTTCCACCATCCGCAACCCCGCCTCCACAGCCTCTTCCACGCTCCGATACTTCCCGCCATCCGAAAACGAATCCGGCGTCAAATTCAGAATCCCCATCACCACCGGCCTTTGCCGAGTATCCCAGATATGTCCTCGCGCCCGCCAGACGCCGCTCACGCCAACATCCTTCACTCGCTCCACCAACAGTCCCCAACTTTCTCAAACCATTCACCCCAAAAAAGCTCCCCCACCCTGCAACTCTCCCTCTCTCCATCAATCATGCAATACACCCCCTCCACAAGCCCTTTTGTAAGCCGGCATCGATCCGCCTTACCCCTGTCTCTTATACACATCTC
>JAOAAX010000047.1 GCA_026418675.1 Chthoniobacterales bacterium
GTGCAGAAGCTCTACTCGGCCTTCTCAACGACATCCTTGACCTCTCCAAAATCGAATCCGGAAAAATTGAACTCGAACAAACCCCTTTCGATCTCCACCAACTGCTAGAGGAAACTTCCGAGACCCTCGCTGTCCGCGCACATTCCAAAGGACTCGAATTTTGTAACGCCTTTCCCCCATCCCTCGTTCAGTGGGTCCTGGGCGACCCTGGCCGCCTTCGCCAAATCCTGAACAACCTGGCTTCTAACGCCATCAAGTTCACTGACCACGGCCACATCATACTCCGCGCAAATTCTTCACAAATTTCAGACAACACACAAAAAGTAGAATTTACAATTGAAGATACAGGTATCGGCATTCCTCCCGAAAAAATTCACCTCCTCTTCCAGCGCTTCAGCCAAATAAAAACACCAAACCATCAAAAATACGGCGGAACAGGTTTAGGCCTCGCTATTTCTAAACAACTCGTCCAACTTATGAACGGCCAAATCGGCGTCGAAAGCCAACAAGGGAAAGGCTCAAAATTCTGGTTCTACATCATTTTACCTCAGTCTCAACCACTGAATTCTCCAAAAGACCTCCAGAAAATCTCCCAGCTCCTCCAAAATAAAGTAGCTTTCATCGTTGACGACCACCCCGTTAACCGAGAAATCATCCGGATCCGCCTTCAACAATGGAAAATGCAGGTCCATGAATTCTCAGACGCTCAATCCGCTCTAGAAAAAACCTTACAGCTCGCCTCACAAAAATCCCCTCCTGACATCATCCTATCAGATATGCAAATGCCACAGTGTGATGGACTCCAATTTGCACAAAACTTAAAATCATACCCCTCTCTCCAAAATATCCCCTTCGTCCTTATCACAAGTCTTGGGAATCCAGGCGAATCAAAACGCTGCAAGGAACTCAACATCCGCCATCACCTCACCAAACCAATCCGTATCAAAGAACTCCTCTACACTATCTGCGACGCGCTTTATCCAAACTTAAGCTACCTCCATAATCCCTCTCACTCCTCCATACCAACTTTTTATACTTCCTCAACTCCAGTTAGAGTTCTCATCGCTGAAGACAACCCCGTAAATCAACTCGTAGCGAAAGGTTTCCTCGAAAAACTCGGTGCGCGTGCAGACACGGTCGCCAATGGCTACGAGGCTCTGCGCGCTCTCGAAACCATTCCCTACGACATCCTTTTCTTGGATGTCCAAATGCCCGAACTCGACGGCTTAGAAACTGCACGCAGAATTCGCAACGCAAACTCTAGAGTCCTCAATAAAAATATCCCAATTATCGCAATGACCGCACGCGCTATGCGCGGGGACAAAGAAATCTGCCTCCAAGCAGGAATGGACGATTATATCCCCAAACCTGTCCGTATCGAAAACTTCGCAGATATGCTCAAAAAATGGTGCTCGCCACTAACCAAAAATTCACCCTCATTACCAATTTCTTAACATTATCGCATCCCGCTCCCACCAATCCTCACTTCACATTCGGCTAACCAACTCTAACCATTCAACAATTATGTCCTTAAAATACCACCTCGAATCCCTATGGTCTCCTTGGCGCGTCGAATATTACGAAGCCGAACATCGCAGCGGTAAGGACTTCCTGCTTGAAGCCGCCCAAACTCAAGACGATGCAGCCCACCTCGTTGTTGCTCGCAACTCAACCTGCTTCCTCATCATGAATAAATACCCCTACAATGTCGGTCACATGATGAGTGTCCCAAACCGTAAAGTAGCGTGGATGGAGGACCTTAATCCAAACGAAATTACCGACCTTTGGAACCTCACCATCTTCGCCCAAAAACTACTTAAAGCTGTTATCAACCCTGACGGTTTCAATATTGGACTCAATCTAGGTATGGCAGGAGGTGCAGGCCTAACAGATCATTTACATCTCCACATCGTCCCCCGATGGTTAGGAGACTCAAACTTCATGCCAGTCATCGCTCAAACGAGAATTCTCCCCCACGCTCTCAAGCCACTCTACCAAAAACTCATTTCCGCCAAAAACAAGTTACTCGAGAATAACACAAATTAAAACCAGACTATAGGATATATTTGTCTTTTTTATACATACCTTTTCTTCTTACGTTCAAAAATTTTCATATAAATTGACATACACATCAGAAAAACCATTAATACTGGCTATCGAAACTTCTTGCGACGAGACTGCTGTCGCTGTTTTCCAGGGGTTCTCCACAATCCTCTCTTCTTGCCTCTTTTCTCAGGCAGAAATTCATAAAAACACCGGCGGTGTTGTGCCTGAAATAGCTTCCCGTGAACACCTCCTGCGCCTACCCAAACTTGTCCAGCAATCCCTAACTCAAGCCGCAATCCAGCCTTCTCAACTCGACGCCGTCGCAGCAACAATCGGCCCGGGGCTCGCTCCAGCACTTCTCGTCGGCATGGCTTTCGCAAAAGGCCTCGCCATTAGTATCCGCAAACCCTTTCTTGCAATCAATCACATCGAAGGCCACATCCTATCTCCTTTCATCGGACAAAACGCTATCCCAACACACCTGGCACTCGTCGTAAGTGGCGGCCATACTTTGCTGTTACTCGTCCACGGATTCCATAATTACCAAATCATCGGCAAAACCTTGGACGACGCCGCAGGTGAAGCCTTCGACAAAGCAGCTAAAATCCTCGGCCTCAGCTACCCAGGTGGCTCTCAAATCAACCACCTCGCCAAATCCGGTAACCCAAATGCCATAAACTTCCCCCGCTCCATGCTCAGCGACAACTCCCTTAACTTTAGCTTCAGTGGACTCAAAACAGCCCTCCGCCGCTACATCGAAAAAAATCCTTCCACTTCCCCATCCCAATTAGCTGACATTTGCGCTTCCTTCCAAGAAGCAATCGTAGATGTTTTAGTCAAAAAAATCACCAGAGCCATCCAGCTCTACCCGGTCAATCTTGTAGCTATCAGCGGTGGAGTTGCCGCTAATTCCCGTCTTCGAGAACGCATCTCTCAAGAGCTTGCACCAAGAAATATCTCCATCCAATACCCTCCTCCCAATTCCCTTACCGACAACGCTATAATGATTGCCTTTACTGCAATCCACAAATATCTCTCCCGATTCCACTCAAACTGGAATGAGGATGTCTTTTCCCGCCTTCAGTCCGATCCCTCTTTTTCCGAAAACCTTCCTCCGAATCCCTCAACATAAAAGACTTTCTGTATTATATTTTTATAACCAAAAACTATACTCTTTATCTCTCCACCTTTTTGGCCTCCTCTCACCCTTGCAAAATTTTCATCTAACACACACGAATCATGCTCCCCACTCCAATTCGGCTCGATCAACAGGGCATTAATTCCAAAGCACCTCAGGCAAAAAGCAACTTAAATAATCCATTCCAGGCTATTTTCCTCTGGTGCCGTCCCCGCCCACACTCCTTCAATTTTTCTCAATGGCTCGAAGTCCTCGAAAAATTCGGCATCCCCAAAAAACAAATCGCATCTGTATTCGATTTTAATTCTACTCGCGCCCTTCTCCATAACCTCAAAAATTCCTCCGACCAACTCAAAGCTGTTTTCATCATCTGTGCTGACTTAACTTGTCCCGAATTACCCAAATTCATTCAAGAACTCTGGGAGTTTTCCCCTAACACCTTTCTGCTTCTTGCCGTCTCTGAAAACTTTAACCTAAACCATCAGCCCCCAATAACCCCTTTCTTTAAGGTTGTTGACATCTCGAATGTCTCTTCACTCCCACTAGAAACACTCTCCAAAACTTGCCTCGATCCTCAACTCCCTCCACAAACTAATCCCCCTCAAACCCTAACGGAAATTTCTAACTGGTTAGAAAAAATCTCCACAGACATCCAAAAACAAAAAAGCTTCCTCATAAATTCCGAATTCTTTCCCTCCATCCCCTGGTTCTGTAACCAACTCCTTGATCTCCTCAACGACAGCAATACGGGCATCCTCCTCCTGGATTCCGAACGCAAAGTCATCCAGGTCAACTATCAAATCGTTGAATTCCTCGGTCTCCCACCAGCCGATTGTTGCGGAAAACCAATTTGGGACCTCTTCGAGAGTTCTTCTCTCGGCGCTGAATTCTTCGCAAGGGTTCAGGCTGAAAACCGCACACTCTCCACCTTCGCCTCTCCTCAAAAACCCTTATTCGGAAAATCCCAATTCCTCGCCTACGCAAAACCTATTTTTCTCGCTGATAACAAATTCGGTTTCCTTGTCTTTCTAAGAAATCGCTCCTTTGAAGCTGAATCCCGCGATCGTCTTCATATCCAAGAAACAATCCTCAACCAAGTTAATGATGCCATTTTCCTCTTCAATCTAGAGCGCATCGTCACTTTTTGGAATCCAGCAGCCGAACGTCTTTACCGCCTCCCAGCAGAAAACGTTCTCGGTAAACACCTGCCTCAAGGCATCCGCTCCGATACCCATGCCTTCTCCAAAGCCTGGCAAACTTGCATCGAAAAAGGCGAATGGATAGGAGAATTGCGGCAAATTGATGCAGAAGGCCACCACCTAACCGTCCTTAGCCGCTGGTCCTTACTCCGTGGACCTGATAGCGAAATTAAAGGCATCCTCGTCGCAAATCTTGACATAACTGAAAAAAATATCTCCCGCGAACGCGAACTCCGAGCCCAACGTCTTGAAAGCATCGGCACTATGGTTGGTTGTATCGCCCATGACATGAACAACATCCTTCAGCCGATCTCCATTTCCCTCCAATTACTCGCAGAAAAAAATTTCGACGAAGAAAGCCACTCTATCCTCCAAACCGCACTCAATAACCTGGAGCGGGCAGGAAAAATGATCCGCCAAATCCTCACCTTCGCTCGCGGGGTCGAAGGTGAAACAGAGGACATCTACGTCGAAGACTTTCTCAGCGACGTCGAACATTTCATCCGCATAGCCTTCCCAAAAAACATCCTCCTCGATTGCCAATGGCCACAAGAAAGTAAACTCCTCCATGGAAACCCAACTCAGCTCTACCAGGCGATCATCAATATCTGTATCAACGCACGCGACGCTATGCCCAATGGAGGTTCTCTCTCAATTCATGTCGATGTCGTCCCTGGAAATTTATTACCAACTTGTCCACAAAATACTCAAATAGCAAAAGAATATATACGTATCCAAATTAAAGATACTGGCCCTGGAATTCCTCCCGAAATCCGCGATAAAATTCTTGAACCATTCTTCACGACAAAACCAGCTGGAAAGGGAACAGGTCTTGGCCTCTCTACAACCAACCAAATAATCCGTAAACACGAAGGCATTCTCTACCTCGATCCTTCCTATACATCAGGTGCAAATTTCCACATTTACTTGCCTGTAAAAAATACTTCTAAATCCGATTTTATCCACAACCGCTCATCTTCCGATACTCCCCAATCATCCAGCCAATCAGATTTAACTCTCCAACTCCCACTACAAAAAATTCAAAAACCCCAAGCCGATCAGACCTCCCCTTCTCCACAGCATTCATCTCCTCTATCAAGCACCCCGAAAAAACTATCCCCTCACTCCACTAAGTCCCTGACTATTCTCCTCGTTGACGACGAGCCCGCAGTCCTCGCCGTTCTAAAAATTTCTCTCGAAAAAGCTTCTCACCAAATACTGATCGCTAAAAACGGATACGAAGCTCTTGATTTATTCCGCAACCACATCAATCAAATTAACCTCATCATAACTGACGTCGCTATGCCAGAAATGAGCGGTCTGGAGTTAATCTCTTTAATTCGCCAGCAAGCTGAAAAACTCAACATCTCACCGCCCCCCATCATAGCAACAACAGGTATGGCCACCCCGGGCCAAATCGAATCACTACAATCCCTCGGCGTCGAAAAAATCTTGAGCAAACCTTATGGTTCCAAAATGCTTTTAGATGCAATCCGTGAGGTCGTGGAATCAAGGGACTTATGAAAGTAACAGGAATGGATTTTGCTTCTGATTTAGCTCGTTGCCTCCACAAAAGAGTCTCTTCACTCCCTGGAGGTGACCGCTCAGAAATCATTCGTTTCCTTAATTTCCCTAACAACTCCATCTCTATTAAAATTTCTTGGAACTCTATTCCTATCGGCCAAGTCAACGCACGCATCGTTGAAGAACCACAAGATTATTACCTCAGGGGAGCCTTCTTCCCCGCCGATGGTTCCCAACCCACAGGCTTCACTCTCCGACCAGGCAAAGATTACCTCCAAAATCTCGAATCCTTCGTCGAAACCATCGCTTTCGCCTGCATCGGTGCTAGCTTCTCTGCCTCACCCCCCTCTTCCCAACCAACTCAACAATCCTCCCAACACCATCAAACAGAAAAAGCCCAATTCTTTGAGCCTGGCCCAGATTTTCCTTTCTCTGACCCTCAACCTCAACAAGCAACGAAATCCCATCAACCTCAAGAATTCTTTCAACCTGGTGACGACTTCCCCTTTTCCGACTCCCCACTCACTCAGCCACAAACAAAAACCGAAAATACAGAACACACTTCCCCTCCCTCTCAAAAATCCTCAACCCAAGACTCAAACTCTATAGTCGTTGAAACCGTCGTTCTAAAACCCCTCGAAGAATAATCCCTCCCTCGTTGGCTAATCTCTCAGCGTGACTAACGACTTCCAGGATTACTACCAACAACTAGGTGTCCCTCCAACAGCTACCCAAGAAGAAATTCGGGCAGCTTTCCGCCGCCTCGCACGTCTCTACCACCCCGACATCGCTACTGATAAGAAAGAGGCAGAAGAAAAATTCAAAGAAATTAATGAAGCTTACGAGGTCCTCGGCGACCCAGAAAAACGCCGTAAATACGACGCCTATCAAACCCGCAAACGCAATCTCGAAAACCTCACCGCCCAAATCTCCAACATACGATCCAGGCAAAAGACAAACGGATCCGTTAATAATACCCCCAAAGCTCCTATCACCGATACTCCCTCCCAACAAGATTACCAGGTCAACGGCACTGGCTTCAGCGATTTCTTCGAGCGCCTCTTTGGTTCCAGTCGCACTCACAAAAAACGCCATAAAAATTTCTTCTCCTCGGCTTCCGAACGCGGCCAGGACATCGAAGCCGACTTCCTTGTCCGCCTCGAAGAATCTCTCCATGGTGCTGTCAGAACCATCTCCTTCCGTCGCACAAAAACAGGAAAAACAGAAACCTACCTCGTCAAAATCCCCAAAGGTGTCCGCGAAGGCCAAAAAATCCGACTCGCAGGTGTTGGCGAGGAAGGAAAAAACGGTGGTCCCCCTGGCGACCTCTACTTGCGCGTCAAACTCCAAAAACACCCCGATTTCCGTGTTGTTGGTCCCGACCTCTTCTACGACCTCGAAATACCCGCCTATAGATTAGTCCTTGGAACCGAAGTTGAAATCCCAACCCTCGAAGGCAAAGCACGCCTTAAAATCCCGCCAGGCACTCAAGCTACCCAACGTTTCCGCCTCGCCGGTCTCGGCTTGCCCACCGAAACCCCAAACCTTCGCGGCGACCTCATCGTTTGCCTCATCCCAACTTTGCCGCGAAATATTTCTCCAGCAGAGATGCGCCTCTGGCGCGAAATCGAAAAAATGAACCAAAAGAAAAAATAGCCACTCCCTTTTTCCTTTTGCATCTTCTAACCTACACTTTAAATTATCTCTTCCTCCATCAATACCTCAGCACTCGCACTCCATAACATTTCCAATTCTTCCAACAGGGGATGTAGCTCAACGGCAGAGCAAGCGGCTCATAACCGCCAGGTTGTCGGTTCGAATCCGGCCGTCCCCAGGAATCACCAATAATTTAAAGTTCAAATTTCTCCGGCAGAACTACCACAAAAACAGGCGCTCCGCCTTTCCCGATCCCAGGCCGAGGCTCCAAACTTAAACCACGATACAGCTCCTCAAGCGCTTGAGGATCGTTTCGTAATTCAGGAAACATCCGCACCAATCTCTCTTTCACCCAACGCTTCGCCGCTAAACGTTCAACCCGATTCAGCTTCACCTCACCCCCCTTCGAAAACCACGAACCAAACTTCATAATCCCATCCCCTCAAATCTTTTCCCCCCTCCCTGCTTCATTTCCCTTACTAATCCAACCGTATTCTCTCGAGCGTCAAAGCTCCTTAACCGTCCCCACTCGTCTAAAAGCCAAACCGTTGGAACTGCATTGATCCCTAACTTCCTCACCTCAGGGCTCTCCCAACCTTCCTGAACATAAACAACTGGTTGAACCAACCCCATACTCCGCAGCAATCCCTCCGTCCCTGTTTTCTTCCCACCCAATTGGACAAAAAAAACTCCTACGCCCATCTTCTGCAAAACTCCAACCTCACTCCCAAACCGCTTAAGCCAAATGAGACTCTGTGGTGAATCAACAGAAAAAAAGACAAGCAACACAATTTTTCCCCTCCAATCTTTCAAATCCCATTCCCCTCCACTTGCCAATGGAAACCTCAAACTCACCTCCTTGCCCAGCCACCCCAATTGCCGCAACTCATCCTTAGCTCGAGCACGGGTCGCCTCGTCTCTCGCCGATTTCTCCGCAGCCTCCAATAAACTCCTTCGCAAGCGCAAATCTCCTCTGCATACCTCCGCCGCCTCAACCAAAAGCCGGGCTGCCCGCCGATCTCCCCCAAACCGCACATGAAAGTTTTGCGCCACACCAATTGCTTCACTAATCGCTGCTCCCCCTTCACTTCTCGCTCGTAGGAAAACTATCGAAGCACGCGTAAAAGCCGCTTCCGAGCGAACTCCTTCATCCAAAACTTCCCGCAACTCAACAGCCCGTGCCATCTCTTCAGCCTCCCTCAACAGGCTCAAATTCCCAGTCAATGTCCCAAGTGATGCCCGGATTTGTGCAGCTCGGAGCTCCGCACGAATACTCCGCTCATCCTTGGGAAACTTCCGCAAAAAAACGTTTAGCAACTCCAGGTGCTTTCTCAAATGCTGCTCCGTCTTAATCCGCGCTTCCTCTACAGTTCTTGCCTTCTCTCTCGGCCCACTCTCCATCTTCTCTATTTCTCTCCAGTGCCAATCCGCTTCAACGCTCCCCTCGGCAAATACTACTCCACTCATTAAAAAAAAGACAATCAAGTTTTTTACAATCTGGACTCTTAATTCCACAATATTCGAACTACTAATGGACGATGGTCCGAAACTTCACGCCATTCAGTCTCGCAAGCAATCTTACTACCAGCAAGGTCTATCAACCTTTTACCAGCAACGTTTGCCAAAACATAATCAAACCGTGAATAAACCCCTCCCTCTTCCCAGTAGTGCGTCCACTCCTCCCCTCGCTTATCCAACAAGCGTATCGCACGCAAACCACCCATCTCAAAAATTCGAAACACAGGCTCATTCGGCAACGCGTTGAAATCTCCCCACAACAAAACCGCTTGCCGCTCGTCCTCATCCAAGTCCTCCTTTACATGCTTGTAGATTTCTTTCGCCTCACTCATCCGGTAACTCATCGGATCAAACCCATCCATCTTCCGTTGGGATTTCAAATGAACACCAACAAAACGAACAACTCTACCAGATGGTAAACAGAGAGATATATCCATTATTCCTCGTCGAATAGCACATATCTCACCACCAAATTCAAACGGCACAACCCCAACAGATTTATCTGCAACAATCGGTTCTCGTGATAAAAAAGCAAGCTTCCTCGCTTTGTCTGGTCCATCCAACACCTTCCGAAACTTCAATGCTGCTCCAACTACTCCCATCATTCGACACAGCTCCTCCACCTCCGCATCCCCACCAACCTCCGCTAAGCCTACCAAATCCGGCCCAAGCGACACCAAAACTTCAGCCATCTTCTGGATTTTATAATCCTTTTTTTGTGGAATCAAAAAACCATTCTCATCCCTCCTCGGTTCAAGCAAAAAATTCTGAACATTCCAAACCACAAAAACTCGAACATCACCTGTCTTTCTCTCCCCACTCTCCGCTTCCCCATCCCTCTCCTCAGCATAACCAAAACACGAAAAAAAATACAAAATACACCCAGTAAAAAAAACAACACCCATCCCACAACACCCCACCCAAAAACACCTCAAACTCCTACCCAACACAACAAAAACCGACTCTTTCTGCCCCCCTTGTTTTAATGTCCTTTTAATGTTCCCAAAATAAGCGTTCCGGACTTACGAAGACTTATGCTCCTTCTTCTCCGGTGCCTCTTGAACCTCAAGCTCCTTTGCCGTGCGCACCATCTCGCGATCAAATTCATCCTTCGCCTTCCGAAATTCATTTATGCTCTGCCCCAGTGCCCGCGCAAGTTCCGGCAACTTCTTCCCTCCAAATAACAGAAGCGCAAGAAAGAGAATTACAAGAATCTCCGGCCATCCCGGCATCGATAAAGCAAAAAACATTTTCATCTTTTAACTATCCCACAGCTCCTTCTCAGCAGCAACAAAAAACCCCCACTCACCCATTTTTCATTGCAACAAGCCCATCTGCCTCTTACCTATCCCTTCCCTATGAGCTTCAAAAAACGTATCGCAATCCTCCCCGGCGACGGCATTGGCCCAGAGGTCATGACCGAAGCAAAACGTATCCTCAACGCCGTCGCTGAAATTTTTGACCTACAAATCGAAACCGAAGATTTCCTCGTCGGGGGTATTGCCATAGACGAATGCGGCCAAGCCCTTCCTCCTGAAACCCTCCAAGGTTGCGAACAAGCAGATGCCATCCTTTTCGGCTCCGTTGGCGGCCCAAAATGGGAAAACCTTCCACCCAACCAACAGCCCGAACGCGCCGCCCTCCTCCCTCTCCGCAAACACTTCGGACTCTTCGCTAACCTCCGCCCAGCCATCTGCTTTCCCGAACTCACACACGCCTCCCCCCTCCGCACAGAGCTTGTCGATGGCGGTTTCGATATACTCTGCGTCAGAGAACTCACCGGCGGTATCTATTTCGGCGAACCCAAAGCCATCCTCCAACAAGGCAACGAAACTATCGCCATTGACACCATGCTCTACCGCGAAAGCGAAATCCGCAGAATCGCTCACATCGCTTTCCAAGCGGCAAAAAGCCGAAGAAAAAAACTAACAAGTGTCGATAAAGCCAACGTCCTACAAAATGGACTCCTTTGGCGAAAAATCGTTAACGAAGTCGCAAAAGATTATCCCGATGTCGAAGTAGAACACCTCTACATTGACAACGCCGCCATGCAGCTCATCCGCCGCCCAAAAACTTTCGACGTCCTCCTCGCAGAAAACCTCTTCGGAGACATCCTCAGCGACGAAATGGCTATCCTTACAGGTTCCCTTGGTATGCTCCCAAGCGCAAGCCTCGGCGAGCATCGCTCTCCCAATTCCCGCTTCGGCCTCTATGAACCGAGCGGAGGCAGCGCTCCCGACATCGCTGGTAAAGGCATAGCTAACCCTATCGCTCAAATCCTTTCTCTCGCACTCCTTCTTCGTTACTCCTTCAATTGGTTAGAGCCAGCCCTCGCTATCGAAAATGCAGTCCGCGAAACCATCCGCGACGGCTTCCGAACCCGCGACATCGCACACGGCAACGCCAAACTCGTCGGCACCTCCGGCATGGGTTCCGCTATACTCGAACGCCTCACCCGATAAATCCTCCTTCCCATTTGTTCGTCAAAAACCTCCTCCCAGCTTTCATCCCATCACGTATCTTCTTGGCATGACACAGGATAACCTGCACGACATTCAAAGCCAGCCGGATGACCGTCAAATACCTATTGACCGCGTCGGCGTCCGCCGCCTCCGTTACCCCATCCAAGTTCGCGACCGCGAACACTCCACCCAGTTCACCATCGCCACTGTTCAACTCACCGTTGACCTCCCTCATAACCACAAAGGAACACACATGAGCCGTTTCCTAGAAGTCCTCAATTCCCACGGCCCCATCCTCCATATCCACCATATCCGTGAAATTCTAGAATCCTTGCGTAGAAAACTCCATGCAGAATCGGCTCACCTTGAATTCGAATTCCCCTACTTCCTTGAAAAATCTGCTCCTGTAACTGGCGCCCGAAGTCTTATGGATTATACTGTCCGACTTCAGGCTAACCTCCACGGTAACAAATTCGACTTCATACTCGTTGTCATCGTCCCCGTCACCACACTCTGTCCATGCTCAAAAGCCATAAGCCGTTACGGCGCCCACAACCAACGCAGTATCGTGACATTTGCAGTCCGCTTCCGTAAACC
>JAOAAX010000048.1 GCA_026418675.1 Chthoniobacterales bacterium
CACCCCATCGCACAACTTGCACCTCCGTCGGCTTGCACAAATCCAATCCACTCGTTCCCACCATCGCTCGCCCGTAGTCATCCACAACATAAACTTGCCCAGTCTCCCGAACCCGAAACAAAGTCCCAACAGGCCAACGCGACCAATCCGCAGCTGCACTCCGCACCTCCCCATCCATTCTCAGCCGCTCTCCCTTCGCATTCCTATCTTCATATCGTCCATTATGTTTCATCCCACGACTATACGCAGTAGCACGAACCCCCTCCACCACTGCCACAGGCTCCTCAATCCCGCTCCCTCTTACACCCACTATTCCCATCACTATCCACACCCCTATCATGATCCCTCTTCTTTTCATACTCAGAAAAAACTAACTTACGATCGTTTCCTTGCAAATAATTTTTTCTTGCCTATTGTATAATTTTCTATAGAAAAATATAAATAAAAACCACTCCCCCTTTCCTGACTAATAAATCCACAAAACCTCTTTTTAAAAAGTGCTCCTATGTTGATTCCAAACCTCGAATACCACCTCTCCCATCTCCAACTCCTTGAAGCAGAAAGTATCCACATCTTCCGCGAAGTCGTCGCTGAATTCCGTAACCCTGTCCTCCTTTACTCCATCGGTAAAGACTCGACCGTCCTCCTTCACATCGCTCAGAAAGCCTTCTACCCCGGCAAAATACCTTTCCCTCTCCTTCACATTGATAGTCGTTGGGAATTTCGCGAGATGTATGAATTCCGCGACCGCCTCCGCGATCAACTCTCCCTCGACCTCCGTGTCTGGATAAACCCTCAAGCCATCGAACTGAATATCAACCCCTTCGACCACGGCAGCGAGAAACACACCCAAATCACTCGCACTGAAGCCCTCAAGCAAGCACTCGACCACTTCCAATTCGACGCTGCATTTGGCGGCGGTCGCCGCGACGAGGAAAAATCTCGCGCAAAAGAACGAATCTTTAGCCTCCGTAATCGTTTCCATCAATGGGACCCCAAAAATCAGCGGCCCGAACTTTGGAACCTTTACAACACCCGCATCAACCCAGGCGAATCCATGCGCGTATTCCCTCTCTCCAATTGGACCGAGCTCGACATCTGGCTCTACATCCTCCGCGAAAATATCCCTATCGTCCCTCTCTATTTCGCAGCCGAACGTCCCGTCGTTGAACGCAACGGCACACTCATCATGGTTAACGACGACCGCCTCCCCCTCCTTCCAAACGAAAAACCTCAACTCCGCAAAGTCCGCTTCCGCACGCTCGGCTGCTACCCACTAACAGGTGCCATCGAATCCAACGCCGAAACCATCGAACAAATCATCCAAGAAATGCTCCTCACAAGAACCTCCGAGCGCCAAGGCCGTGTCATTGATCACGACGCCCAAGCCTCCATGGAAGACAAAAAACGCGACGGCTACTTCTAAACTTTACCCTTTACCCCAAATGCTACACTCAAAAAAAACATCCTTCCCTCCTTAACCAAGACCAAACTCCACAAACCAAACACCTAAAACAAAACCAAAAAAACAACAAAAAGCAAAAACACCCATGCCCCTCGCTGAATCCGCTCGCCAACTTGCCATCTCCGACATCCAATCCTACCTCGCCGAGCACGAACAGAAAGATCTCCTCCGCTTCCTCACCTGTGGGAGCGTGGACGACGGCAAATCCACTCTCATCGGCCGCCTCTTTTACGATTGCAAACTCATCTACGAAGATCAGCTCACTGCCCTCCTTCGCGACTCCCAAATCCACGGAACAACCGGCGGATCCTTCGATCCTGCCCTCTTCACCGATGGCCTCAAAGCAGAACGCGAACAAGGCATCACCATTGACGTCGCCTACCGCTACTTTTCCACCAATCGCCGCAAATTCATCATCGCCGACTGCCCAGGACACGAACAATACACCCGCAACATGGCCACAGGGGCCTCCCATTGCAACTTAGCCATCATCCTTGTTGACGCCCGCAATGGCATCACAACTCAAACCCGTCGTCACAGCTTCATCATCTCCCTCCTCGGCATTCGCCACGTCGTCCTCGCTGTCAACAAAATGGACCTCGTCCAGTGGAGCGCTGAAATTTTCCATAACATCCACCGCGAATATACAGACTTCGCCTCACGCCTCCAATTCACCGACCTCCATGCCATACCCATTGCCGCACTTCACGGCGACAACGTCGTCCAACGCAGCCAAAACATGCCGTGGTATGAAGGCCCAACACTCCTCTCCCACCTCGAAAATGTCAACATCTCCGCCGACCGCAACCTCGTTGACCTCCGCTTCCCAGTCCAATACGTCATCCGCCCAAACCTCGAATTCCGTGGCTACGCAGGCACCATCGCCTCTGGCATCCTCCGCACTGGAGACGAAGTCATGGTTGTCTCCTCCGCTCGTCGCTCCCGTGTCCGCCGCATTCTCATCGGCAACAAAGAAGTCTCCCATGCACAAGCCCCTCTCGCCGTAACCATTTGCCTCGAAGACGAAATTGACATCTCCCGCGGCGATGTCCTTGCACACCCAAACAACCTCCCCTGCTATGACACCGACGTCGAAGCCATGCTCATTTGGTTCGATTCCTCCCCCTCAAAAACCGGTGCTGTTTACTGGGCAAAAATAGGAACCTTCACTGTCCCTGTTACCCTCACTAAACTCCGCTACAAAACCGACGTCAACTCCCTCCGCAAAATCGAAAATCCCCCCAACCCAGGCCTCGAAATGAACGAAATCGGCCGCGCTCATCTCACCTTCCACCGCCCCGTCGCCTTCGACCCCTATCGAAAAAACCCACCCCTCGGCTCCTTCATCCTCATTGACCGCCTGACCAACAATACCGCCGCCGCTGGCATCATCCTCGACAGCGCCACGGCCGACAGCCGCTCCGCTCTCTCCCGCATCCATCCAGCCAGCCGCAACATCCAACGAGAATCCTCACTCGTTCTTCCCAACGTCAAATCTTCTCTCACTGGCCTCCGCCCATTCACTCTCTGGTTCACAGGTCTCTCCGGCTCCGGCAAATCTACCATCGCTAAACTCCTTGAACGACGCCTCGCTCAATTCGGCTACCTCTCCGCACTCCTCGATGGTGATAACCTCCGTCACGGCCTCTGTCGCGACCTCGGCTTCACCCCACCCGAACGTTCCGAAAACCTCCGCCGCGCCGCAGAAGTGGCTCGCCTCTTCAACGACAACGGCATCCTTGTCATCACCTCCTTCATCTCCCCTTACCAAGCCGACCGTGCAATCGCCCGAGAAATCATCGGCCCAGACCGCTTCCTCGAAATCTACATCAGCACTCCTCTCCATATCTGCGAACAACGCGACGTCAAAGGCCTTTACGCACGCGCTCGCGCAGGCGAAATCCCCTTCTTCACTGGCATCTCCGACCCATACGAACCACCCACCAACCCTCACCTCACTATCCCAGCCCACGAGTGGCCCCCTGAAGAATCCCTTCGCCGTATCCTCCTCCTCTTGCGTTCCCACGGTGCTTTCCTGCGCGAAGCCCCCCAAGAACCAAACATCTAACAAATCTATCCCCCTCTATTCACCCCCACTACCCTTTTAAACTCATTCATTATTGCCTCACCCATCTTCTCAAACGCTTCGCTGATCTTTTGAAAAGTATTTTTCAGCTCTGCCGAAACCATCTTCTCCCTCAAGTTTAAGAGCCTTTTCTCCAAAACTTCCGCTTCCATCTCCCTCCCCTCCGCGCGCAATTTCGCAACAAACTGATTTATTACGTCAAATTCCTGCGCAATTTTCATCTCTAGCTCTGCTCTCGGCTCAAGCTCATATTTCTCAACAAACTTTTCTAGCCTCTGCAGCCTCCGCTCGGGAGTATCTTTCTCTAGAAAATAGAACCATATTGCGCCCACCGCCAGCAGAACCACGATCAACCCTAACACTACCCCCAACTTTAACCAATCCTTCATCTCCCCCCTCCCTGTACAAACTCAAACGTATCCTCCGTAATATTCCTACCCTCCACGTGTCGAATATACTTCCGGCTCGCGGCCAAGTGCACAAGAATGTGCCAAGCTTCCTCCGGATCACACCCTGCCTCCAGCCCCACCTGCTCAACTGTCATCGGAGCCACGGCAGAACGCAACACCTCCTCCACCCGCCGCTGCAACTGCAATGTCTGTGCAGCTGCCTTCTTCCCAGCCTCCACACCAGGCTGATGATACGCATTGATATTCACCAAACTCGCATAAAATCCCACCGCCCGATCATACAACGCTATCAACGCACCAAGCGACCTCGCGTCACAACGCGGAATACTCAATGTTATCGACTCCCTTCCCTTCTCCGCCAATGCGGCACGCGTCCCACGCAAAAAACCTTGTAGATAGTCCCCACATCGAATCCCAGGCTCCACTTCCAACTCATCCCCCTCTCCAGGCTCTCGAACCTCCACAAACGTCACAAAAAAGTTGTTTAGACCATCCCTCAATTGCTGCACATACGCATGCTGATCCGTTGAACCCTTGTTTCCATAAACCGCTATCCCCTGATTCACGACATTCCCATCCAAATCCAACTCCTTCCCAAGCGATTCCATCACAAGCTGCTGCAAATACCGGCTAAACAACAACAGCCGATCCTTATAAGGCAAAATTACCATGTCCCGCAAACCCTTCCCTCCCCCTGCATAATACCACATCAAGGCAAGCAACATCGCCATGTTCTTCGCTATGTCGTCCGTGCGAGTATGCTCATCCATACACCGTGCTCCTTCAAGGAAACCCATCACATCAAGGCCTTGCAACGCCATCGGTAACAGCCCCACTGCACTCATGACTGACGTCCGACCACCCACCCAATCAAACATCGGAAACCGCCGCAACCAACCCTCCTCCTCCGCCGTCCGATCAAGCTCACTCCCCTCTCCCGTCACGGCCACAAAGTGCGGGCCAACTGCCATGCCAGCCCTCTGATAAGCAGCCCGCGCTACCAACATCCCATTCCGGGTCTCCTTAGTTCCTCCCGATTTCGACACCACTGCCACAAGCGTCGTCCGAAGCCGCTCACCAATCCCGCACAAAACCCTCTCCATCCCATCCGGATCCGTATTGTCAAAAAAATGGACTCGCATAGCATCTTTTCTCGTTCCCAGCGCATCGGACACAAGCTGCGGTCCCAATGCGCTCCCACCTATCCCAATCAACAACAAATCTGTAAACCTCTCCCCACTCCCACTCCGAATCGCCCCACTGTGAATCCCCTTCGCAAATTCCACTATCCCATCCCGCGTCCCTTCAATCGCCCTCCGAATCTCCTCATTCGGCGCAAGCTCTGGCGCCCGCAGCCAGTAGTGTCCTACCATCCGATTCTCATCCGGATTTGCTATCGCTCCACGCTCCAGCTCCCGCATGTTCCGCACAGCCAAATCCGCTGCCCCAGCCATCCCACATAGAAAATCCTCCGGAAAATTCATCCGGCTTATATCCAAAAAAAAGCCCAAATCTGAATACCGAAGAAAAAACTGTTTGAAACGTGCCCAATGAGTGTTTGTATTCATCCACCCCATTCAAATATTTTTACCTCATGGAGGCAAATTCCTTTTGGCTCCTCGGCCAAACCAAATTCTCATCCTCCGAAAATGAAACCATAAACCTCGCCGCTTCTTGGGCTGCCACTTGGCAATCCCCTCTCACCATCGCCATTTCCGGCCCACTCGGCGCAGGCAAAACCCGTTTCGTCGCAGGCATCGCTCGCGGCCTCGGTTCCTCCGACTCCGTCTCCAGCCCATCCTTCGCACTCGTTCATACTTACCAATCCCCAAAATGGCCCATTTACCACCTCGATTTCTACCGCCTCTCCTTTCAGGACGAAGTCTGGCAACTCGCCTTCGAAGATTACCTCTCCCATGCTATTGTCCTCGTCGAGTGGGGCGAAAAATTTCCTCACGTCTTCCCACCTTCATCCCTCCAAATTCAAATCACCCCCATCAATCCTTCTCATCGTCAACTCACACTTCAAACCCTCTCAACCTCCATTCCACCGCCCAGCCAACTTCTACTCTAACTCACCGCAAACCAAACATATCCCCCTTCCACCACTAACCCTTCCCTTATGGAAACTCTCCAACTCCTCGCATTAGCCCTCGGCCTTTCCGCAATTAGTGGCATCCGTCTCTATCTCACTGTCTTCCTCACCGGACTCGCCATCCATTTCAATTGGCTACATCCACATCCACATTTCCAATCCCTCCAAATACTCGCCCATCCAGCCATTCTCACTGTCTCTGGCTCGCTCTTCCTAATCGAATTCCTCGCTGACAAAATTCCTTGGCTAGACACCATCTGGGACACCGTCCATACCTTCCTACGCCCCATCGGCGCAATCCTCCTATCGCTTACTGTTCTTGGCGACACCCATCCTCTCCTTTCCATTATCGGCGCTCTCCTCGGTGGAACACTCGCATTCTCCTTCCATTCCGCTAAGGCCGCTTCTCGCATCGCCATCAACACCTCCCCCGAACCCTTCTCCAACATCCTCACAAGCTTCGCCGAAGACGCCTCCTCCGCCGCTGCTCTCGTCCTCCTCGCTTGGAACCCCATCCTCTTCCTTTCCATCCTCTTCCTTCTCTCCATCCTCCTCGCAGCCACTCTCCCCTTCCTCTTCCGCCTCCTCTCCTCGAGAATCTATTTCGCTTGGAAAAAACTTACACTCCAACCCATCCCTGCATACAAAAAACCACCTTCCTCCCTCCCACTCGACCTCGAGTGCGCCATCCACCAGCTATCCAAAAGCGCCGCTTCCATCCAACTCTGCCTTCCTGCCTTCGCCGCAAAAGTTCCAAACATCCCGCGCAACTCTCGCGGCTGGCTCGTCACTTTCCTGGAGGGAAATTCCCCTAAAATCGCTTGGATCGGAAAAATCTACCACAAGGTAAAATTTTTTGAACTCCCAGCTAACCTTTACCACAAACTCACCTTCATCCCAGGCTTCCTTTTCGATAAGCTCACACTCCCATCCGAACCAAATTCAAAAAAATCAAAACCTATCGAAATCCTCTTCGACCATTCCATCGCAACTTGGTCCTCCAAAATTCTAAACCTCATCAACTCCCCAAACCAATCCAACCATCAACAATTCTCCAAATTTTCCTCTTGACTCTTTTAGAGCAAGTTTTTATTTACTAAAACATCTAAAATTAAACCGCCGAAAAACGGCGTCCGCTCTTTTTCAACCCATATATCCAGTTTTATATAACTGGTAACGCCAATCTGCTGGCTTAGGGAAGTCAAAGCGAGGTTGTTGTTCCTTTCTGAGGAACTTCTTCCCCGCTAGGGTGAAATTCCCTCACTGTGGCGCAACGGTAAAAGTCCGACTACGAACCAGCAGAGAAAACCACCCACCTCGTGCTCAAGATTAATACCCTTGGGCACAGGCTTAATGGCAGCGCTCAACTGCTTGAGTGGGGGCTATCTTCCTTTCTCGTTGAAGCTCTCTCAAAAAACGCTTCGGCGGGCAATTCCTTTGCCTCTTCTCCAGTCGTTCGAGCGCCGCCGAATCACCAAACTAACCACACAAACCTCAAAAACAACTATCAACGAGAAAGGAAAAAATGAAAACTCCTTCCATCAAATCAGCCCTCATCTTATTCTTAACTTGTGCCGCTTCCTATGCGCAAAGTTGGACCATCCTCAACCTTCCCAACACCGTCAGTTGGAATACTATCTCCCTCACCCACCTCCCCGATGGCCGATTCATTTACTCCCACGACGGTTCAATCTTCCTCCAAAACTCCTTCGGCTCAAACGCAACCACCTCCTTTACAAACGCACCATCCGGAGATTACGCATTTATCACAACATCGTTTGTAGCCGCAGGGGCTTGGGGGGCAGCCCCAATCTACTCCTACAATAGCTCCAACACCTCCACAACCTTCACGAACCTCGGTTCACGCCAAAATTACGCGGGCGTAAATTACGGTTCCGGTCTTCTCCTCGTCGGTAACAACGGGAACAACAACACCTCTAGCCTCGCTTACTTCACTTCTGGCAACAACCTCCAAACCATCATTGATAACATCTCCACTTACTCCGGTGGAATCGCACTCGACGCTAATGGCGACGTCTATCTCGCCGACGATGACGACCTCCTCCTCTACCGTTTCACCAACACTCAAATCACTAACGCGATTTCCAATAACACGACCCTCACTCTCTCCCAAGGCACCCTCCTCGGCAACCTCGGCGTAAGCGCTTCAATCGCCGTGGACATCGCGAATAACCGCCTCTACGCCGCAGGCTACCAAATCAATGGCATTCGCGTCCTCGACTTCTCTACGAACCAAACTGGCACCCTCATCCCCGGTCCTAATAACGCCAACTATCAGGTCTCCTTCTTCTCTGACGGCACCAACACCTACCTCGGATGGCTCAACCGCAGCGGTTACTCAGGTGGTGATACCGTCCTTTATGGCTACGCCCTCGCAAGCACAATCCCCATACCAGAACCCTCCACCGCTTCCATAGCCCTCCTCGCTACTCTCGCACTCCTCCGCACTCTAAATTCCCGTAATTCTCATAAATCCAAAAAAGCTAAAATTTAGACTCACGCTTGCCTCAACCCTCAAAATCCACGCTCACTATCTTGGCGGGGTTGTTTCTCCTCAACCCCGCCCATTCCCTCGCAGGTCCTTACCCTCCAGCCGCAGGCCAACAAGGCAGCACCGCCATCCACAAAGACGACCCATCCATCCAAAGTTGGGCCACCGCTTGGCAAAATGTCTCCTACGGCCCAAATGTCCAAAATCCTTGGAAAACCCCAGAACTAGCCCTCGGCAAAGCCATCGGCAATCCCTTCGATGTCGTCGTCCTCGGCGACCGCGGCTCCATCACCCTCCAATTCGACGGCTCCATTCGCGACGGCCCTGGCTTCGACTTCGCTGTCTTCGAAAATAGCTTCAACGATACCTTCCTCGAACTCGCTTACGTCGAAGTAAGCTCCGACGGCTCCAACTTCTTCCGTTTCCCCTCCCGCTCCCTAACCCCATCCCCTGTCCCAACCTACGGCGCCGTTGACCCAACCAATATTGACGGCCTCGCAGGAAAATACCGTGGCGGATACGGAACCCCATTCGACCTCGCCACCCTCCCATCCCACCCAAACCTCGATAAACAAAACATCCGCTTCGTCCGAATCGTGGACGTCTGCGGCGATGGAAATGACCTCGACTCCACCAGCGCACCCATTTACGACCCACACCCAACCACAGGCTCCGGCGGCTTCGACCTCGACGCTATCGCCGTCATGAACGGAACCCCTTCCCCAATCTGGAAATTCTTCCGCCTCCCAGACCAGCCCACAGACGTCGAATACCGTTCCCCACAATTCGCTATCCTCCCAGGCGGCCGCTTCATCTTCGCTCAAGGCCGCTACTTATCTCCCCCTTACAGCCGCTTCCGCATCCAACGCGCGTGGAACGATGCTTCTACAGATCCCACCAGCGTCTCAACCAACTTCGACCCTTCCTTCCTCACCCTTAGAAACGAAACTATCGCCCTTCTTGGCGCTGGAGGTTGGTCCGCTTCCCCACTCTACGAATTCAACCCATCAAACATCGCAAACACAACCTTCATCAACAGAAGCTCCGCCCTCCAAAACTACGCAGGTCTCTGGTGGAAAAACCCCTCGCCAGGCGGCTCCCAGGGTTGGCTTATCGCTGGCACCAACGGCACCAACAATTCCCATTCCGTCACCTTCCTCTCCACCGATGGCTCAACCCAAAAACTCATCATCAACAACATCTCAACCTACAGCAGCGGTATCGCCACAGACTCCGCTGGGAACCTCTACGTCGCAACTTACGAACTCTCCGAACCCTCGGACCTCGTCTATCGCTTCACCGCTAACCAAATTCAGACCGCCATCTCTTCCTCAACCCCACTCACTCTCTCCAACGGCCAATTCCTCCATGATTTCGTCTCCTCTTCCTCCCTCGCTGTCGACCCCTACGGAAGAATCTGGGCAGCAGGTTGGAAACTAGATAATTCTATCGAAATTTACGACCCATCCATAAATGCAAGCACAATTATCTCTCCGGCCCCATCCCCACTCACCAACGCCGCCAACACCACCTACCAAATCTCAACCTTCGTCAAAGACAACAAATCCTACATCGCATACCTCATCCGCGACGCCTTCGACAATTCCCTCCAGATCTATTACGGCTTCGCAGAAGTTGAAAAAATCTTCGTCCCCAACCCACGCTCCAATTGGCGTTCCTACCATTTCGGATCCAATGCCACCAACCCAGCCCTGGAATCCTCCCTCTGGGGCGACCTCGCAGACCCAGATTCCGACTCCATCCCAAACCTCCTCGAATACTCCCTCGGCACAAACCCACAATCCCCCAATTCACAGCCCGTCCACCCCTTCGCAACATCCAATTCTACCGTCGGCATCCAATTTCAATTCGACCCACGCATCGTCAATATCCGCCTTGACATCGAAAAAAGCGAAACTCTAGAGCCAAACTCCTGGCAAGTCATCGCTACCAAGCCCGCCAATAACCACTCCTTCCTCCCCAACAACGACGTCAACCCTTCCATCTCTCAAACAAGTTCCGGGCTTCTCCAATCTGTCACCATCTCCGAGCCCTTCCCCCCTTCCTCCTCCCGCCGCTTCTATCGCATCCGGGCCACCGTCCAATGAGCCTTGGCAAGTTTAGTAAATTCCTATCATTCGCTGTCCTCCCCCTTCTTACCGCAGCCGCACTCGCCTTCCTCTGGCTAAAAAGTCCCTTTTTTCCAAAACCCTCCGCACTCCAAACTCTCTCCTCTCACTCCCAAGCCGAAGCCACCTTCCGAGAAAAGTCCACATCCTCTCCACTCTTGGGCAGATTCGGTGGAAATATCCCACCAACCCTCCCACCCAAAAAAAACCCCCCGAATAACCCCAACCATTGGCCCGGCACGAATATCCCACGCACAAACCCACCGCCAAACTACCTCCCACCGCCTCCTGAAGTAGCCTGGTCCCCAGATGGGAAACCCCTCACCCGCGAAGCCCGTCGCATCCAGCAAAAATTCCGCACCGCTCAACTCCATGGCAGATGGCTTCCACTCCGCGATCAACTCCTCTTCGACCAACACGGCAACCCCATCATCCGCGGTCAAACCCAACTCTTCATCGTCACCCCAGAACTTCCCGATGGCTCCGTCCAAAAACCTTACAAAGCCCCTCTCACCGCTGTCGGCGGCATCCCACCCTATTCTTGGCAAATCATTGAAGGATCTCTCCCAGAAGGCCTCTCTCTCCACCCAACAACTGGCCTCATCTCCGGAATTCCAAACCAAACCTATTCCTCAGAAATCAAAATCCGCGTAACGGACTCCGTCGGCGAACAGGATACAGCTGGTTTCCTCCTCCTCATCGAACCCCAGGATCCACTCCAAATCCAAACCTCTGAAATCCCACACCTCATCTCCGCCATACCTCTCCAAATTCAACTCCTCGCCACCGGCGGCCTTCCACCCTATTTATGGACAATTACATCTTCAAATTTACTCCAATTCCACTTAAACCCACATTCCGGCATCCTTACTCTTTTTCCTCCACAAACTACCTTCCCCATCCAAACAATCCTCAAAATAGCCGTTTCTGACCTGCAAGTCACAAAAGAAAAAGACTTCCTCGTCAGAATTCTGCCAAATATTCCCACCCATACCTCACCTCCAATCCCTCCAATATCCCAGAAACCAACCCCTAGCCCCACCCCTACCC
>JAOAAX010000049.1 GCA_026418675.1 Chthoniobacterales bacterium
GTTCCGGCGCGTGCGCGACGAAATCCGCCGCGTCTTCGAGGCCTACGCCGCCGGCCGGCGCGATCAGCTTCGTGCCGGGCACAACCCGGGGTGAATGGTGCTCCGACTCCAAAGCGCTGCAAATTCGATGAACAACGACATGCAAACCCGGGAGATTCGTGAACAGGTCCGCGCCAGCTACGGTGCGATTGCCCGCGAGGGCGGCTCGTGTTGCGGACCCGTGTCACCCTGCTGCGCGGACGCGCCCGCCGCCGACGCGCTGGCCCAACGCATCGGTTATTCGCCGGACGAACTGTCCGCGCTGCCCGAAGGCGCGAACCTGGGCCTGTCCTGCGGCAATCCCAACGCGCTCGCCGCCCTCCGGCCCGGGGAGGTCGTGCTTGATCTGGGCAGCGGCGCGGGCTTCGACGTGTTTCTCGCCGCCCGCAAGGTCGGTCCAACCGGCCGCGTGATCGGCGTGGACATGACCCCCGAGATGATCGCCCGGGCGCGTCGCAACGCCATCCGTTACCGCGAGCAAACCGGCTGGGACAACGTCGAGTTCCGCCTGGGCGAGATCGAACACCTGCCCGTAGCCGATGCGAGCGTGGACGTGGTGATTTCCAACTGCGTCCTCAATCTCTCGCCCGACAAGCCCCGGGTCTGGCGCAAAATCGCCCGTGTGCTCAAACCCAGCGGGCGCGTGGCCGTGAGCGACCTGGCGCTGTTGCGACCGCTGCCCCAGGCCATTGTTCAAAGCGTGCAAGCTTTGGTGGGTTGCATAGCCGGTGCAGTGCTGGTTACCGAGACCGAGCGCATGGCCCGCGATGCCGGGCTCGAAGACATTCAACTCCGGTCGCGGCCTGAATACGTGGACGGCATAGCCGACTGGCGATAATCGCTCTATCAAAAAATCCTGGCCCACCTGCCGTCGGGAACAAAGCCCAGCGATTTTATCACCAGCCTAGAAATCACCGCACGCAAACCGGCCGTCGGCGACGGGGGCGCTGAACCAATTCAAGCTCTTTCCAACACAACTCACCAATTCTCAATATGAACGACAACGTTTCGACCTCCGCCTCCATCCCCTCAACACAAATTGCCCCCCCGAAGCGGCTGAATTTCTTCGAGCGTTATCTCTCGCTCTGGGTGCTAGCCTGCATGGTGGCAGGCGTGCTACTCGGTAAGGCGTTTCCCGACGCCGTAGCCGCGCTCAGCCGGCTTGAATTCGCTCAAGGTTCACAGGTCAACATCCCCATCGCCGTCCTCATTTGGCTGATGATCTACCCAATGATGCTCAAGGTGGATTTCGGGGCACTCGCAGGAGTAACCCGGAGACCCAAAGGCCTGCTAGTGACGCTCTTCGTCAACTGGTTGGTCAAACCCTTCAGCATGGCGTTTTTCGCGTGGCTTTTTCTGCAGCACGTGTTCGCCGCATGGGTGGATGCCGAAACGGCGCGCCACTACACCGCCGGCCTGATCATCCTTGCCGCCGCACCATGCACGGCCATGGTGTTCGTGTGGAGCTACCTGACCGAGGGCGACCCGGCCTACACGCTGGTGCAGGTAGCTCTCAACGACCTGATCATGCTCTTTGCCTTCGCACCAATCGTGATGTTCCTTTGCGGCGTGGCTAACGTGATTGTCCCTTCGAAAGTCCTCATCACCTCGGTAGTGGTTTTCATCGTCATTCCACTGGCCGCAGCCTGGCTCACGCGCACGCTCCTGCTCCGATTTCGCGGCCAGGCATGGTTCGAGCGAAAATTCCTGCCGCGATTTCATCCCATCACGGTCGTAGCGTTGCTGGCCACGCTGGTGTTGATCTTCGCCTTCCAAGCGGAGAACCTGACTTCACGCTGGTTCGCCGTGTTATTACTGGCCGTGCCGATCTTGGTGCAGGTCTATTTCAATTCGAGCTTAGCCTACGGGCTGATGCGGCTTTTCCGCGTGCCGCACAACGTGGCCGCGCCGGGCGCGCTCATCGGCGCCAGCAACTTTTTCGAACTGGCCGTGGCAGTGGCCATTACGCTGTTCGGGCCGGGATCGCCTGCCGCGCTAGCGTGCGTGGTGGGTGTGCTGGTGGAAGTGCCGGTGATGCTCTCGGTCTGTCGGGCCTGCAACGCCACACGTGCGTGGTATCAGCGCGGCGTGGGCGCGGGCGCTTGAATCCACCCTAGAATACTCTGAAGAAACTTAGCGGGAGAATGCAAGCCCACCTACCCTCGATAAGCATTACCGCGCCAGCTAAATCCGACTGTCTCGAGCATTGGACAGCCCTCGCTCTTGGTGAACTGCCTTCCCAGACTCGTCACTTTGGAATCGCTGGAACAGAATAATCTGCATACCTTGCGACAAAAGGCTTAAACCGGCATTGTCTAAGCGCAGCATAAACATTTCATTCACAAAAAATTAGGTTGCAATAAATAAACCAAATTGATGGGAAGAGAGAACGATCTGACAGAGAAAAAACCGTCTTCCGCACGGCTCACATCAGACAATATTTCATACCTCTGCTCTCAGCTCGAGTTGAACGCAAAGCTTCCCACACCCTCAAATTGAACCTACCATAGCAAATCATCACTTAATTCAAAGCCAAACAAAGAACAACAATCATTTCCCAAACAGAATTTCCCTTCTTGCAACCAGCCCAAATAACCTTATAACATTTGTTCGGCCTCTTTTTGTATAAGGAACAAAATCCGGAAAGTGATCAACTCTCGTCCCGGGTCAAAAATTGTCGGAACGTTACAAAAACCAAAGCAAACCCTTAAAGCAAACCTTCAAAACGGCAAACCTAGCCCGCCAGTCAATTTCCCAACCTTCTCCCGCATAGCATCCTTTGCTTTGCCTGAAGCTTCCCGTATTGCTGCAAGGATCAGATCTTGCAAAAAATCAACATCTTCAGGATCAACAACTTCGGGAGATATTTTCAAACTCACAACCTCTCCCGCCCCATTGACCGTTGCATGGACCTTTCCTCCTCCAGCACTCCCTTCAAACGTCTGTCGCGCAAGCTCCTCCTGAGCCTCCGCCACCTTTGCCTGCATTTGCTGAGCTTGTTTAACGAGTTTCGCTATGTTCATTTTTGCTTCCTTCTAACTATTTCGGCTTCAAATAATTCCAATGCTTTTGCTATAAGTGGATCATTTTTAAATTCCTCTTGGTTTTTTTTCTTTTCTTGCTCAAAAATATCCTCCCCTTCTCCTTTAACTCCTTGTTTATCTTGCTGTAACCCTGTATCCTTTCCCTTATCCTTACCTCCACTTTCATAATTAAGCTCTTTCCCCGTGCTTTGATCCGTCTCGTCTTCCTGGAGAATTCTAACTTGCTCCTCAGGAACAAACTCCAATTTCACCTGCAATTTTTCTCCAAATTCCTTACATATTTCTTCTTCTATTTGCTCAATAAGTTTATTAGAAAAATCAACCTGTTCCCGCGCCGATTCTGCAACCTCTAATATCAACTTTCCATCCGAAATTACTTTAAATATTGACTTCGAAAGCCAAGAAAACAAAACAGGTCGCACATCCATCAATCTTTTTGCAACTGACGACCACCGCTTAATTTCTTCTCCCCTAAACCGGTTGGATTCATTTCTTATACTTTGCCTATTAGTTTCTTCAACATGGGCAAACCCCGATTTGCTTCCTCCTTCTGCTTTTTCGTTCAGTGTATTTGTAGATAAACCCAAAACCTCCGCATCTCCTCTATCAAAATCCTTGGGAGCTTGCTCCTCTTTTCCCTTCTCCACTTCTCTATCCTTTTTATTATTTCTTGAGTCAAGCTCATAACTTAACCCTCGCTCTTCCTTCAAACTGACTCCTCCCGCTTCCTGCAACGAACTAATTGTATCCAAAACCTCCGTCAAACTTGCCCTTTCCAATATGTGAACAGCCTTTATTATCGCCACATCCACATTCATCCGTTTGTTCACTGCCCAACGCAAATGCGACTCCGTCTCCGAAAAATGTTCAATGAGCTCAATCAACTTCTCACGACTAACACAGCCAGCCGCTTCCAAAAATTCTGGCGCGCCTTCCCTCAAAGCTTGGGCAACCAGCACATCCCGCAAAAACTTCGTAACTTGCTCCAAAAGCCTTGTCAAATCCCTTCCCTTTTCGTCCTCTTTCCCTACCAATGCCAGCGCTTGCACTGGATCCGCCTTCAAAACCGCCATCGCAATCGCACGCACTATCTCCGAGTCCGGCAACCCAAAAACTTCTAAAACATCTTGCAGGCGAACTTCCTCCCCGCAAAAAGCCACAAGTTGGTCAAGCATCGATTCCGCATCCCGCAAGCCGCCATTCGCCGCTCGAGCAATTGCTTCCGCAGCAGCCAACTCCATAACAAAACCCTCTTTCTCCGCAATCCAGCCCAGATGCTTTGCAATCGCATCCTCAGGAATCCTCCGCAAATCAAACCGCTGACAACGACTCAGAATCGTCGGCGGGACCTTCTGGACTTCCGTCGTCGCAAACAAAAATTTCACGTGCTGCGGTGGCTCCTCCAGTATCTTTAGCAGTGCGTTAAAAGCTCCCGTCGTCAGCATGTGCACCTCATCAATCAGATAAATTTTATAATTTCCATGCACAGGACGATACTGAGCCTTCTCCCGAATATCCCGAACATTCTCAACGCTATTATTACTCGCACCGTCTATCTCAATCACATCCATGCTGATCCCTTCAGCAATTTCCCGACAAGACACACACACACAGCATGGCTCCGGAGTCGGCCCACGCTCGCAATTCAACGCTTTGGCCAATATCCGTGCCGTTGAAGTCTTCCCAATACCACGCGGCCCAACAAACAAATATGCTTGCGCCACACGCCCTGCCCGAATTGCATTCTGCAACGTCCGCGTAATATGCTCTTGTCCAACAACTTCCTCAAACCTCTGCGGGCGGTATTTCCGGGCAAAAACTCGATAACTCACATTCCGCAACCTAACTCCTCCTCTTCCATTTTTTCAAGCCTTCTAATGTAAAAAACAGAAACGCCATTTACATTAACCCAAAAACACCTCAATTACCTCAACCACTACAACCCACGCTTTTCTAGCTCCCCTTCGATAATTTCGGCTACGCGTTCTCCGTTCTCCAAAAAAGTCCTATGATCCCCCGCAACTTCATACAGAGCTAAACTTCGAAACATACCTTCCCATCCAAAATCCGGCAAATTTGGAAAAACTGACGGTATCTTTCTCGACTTTACCAACATAACATCCATATCCCAAGGCACAGACTCCTACCTTGCTGCTCCTCTATGCAATTTTCTCGAAAAACCTACATACCTCTCGAGTTCCTCACGTGCTTGCTTCGGTATGTCTACCTTATAGTCATCTTTCACAAAACTCTCTTTTCCTTTTCTAACCCCAATCTTCCACAAAATCCGTTCCCACTTCTCTTCAAGCAGTTTCTTCAAATATCTCTCAATCCTCCATAGAATCTTCCGCAACCTTCCAGCCCTTAGAAGCCATGGCGCAGGCACATCAAACAAAAAAACAGGACCGGCCTAACGCCCCTTTTCAATCAACTTCCGTGCCATTTCCAAAGCCGCCATCCCATTCGACCAATAGCCCCCTAAAAGGCAAATCCCAACACGTCGGACCTTTATCACCTCTTCTGCCAACCGCTCTCCTCTCAACTCCATTCTTGGATCTTCCCAAACTTCCTCTCCAAGTCCCATCACCTCCAACGCGTAGAAACCCCGCCCTTCCCTTAATTGCAAAGCCACATTTCAAAACCAGCTCGCAGGACACATACAAAAAAACGGTGCAAGCTTCAGTCCTTTCCGCAAACATATCACTACGACTTCACGCAATCCTTCCCTATCCACCTCACAACAAGATTTTTCCTGCTACGCTTTAACCATTTCAGCCAAGTGGCGCAACGTCGGTCGTTGCGAAAACATCATCGCATTCAACCGCACACCCCTCCGTTCTTCCTCACGCAAAATCAACGTCAAGACTAGCTACGAATCCCCTCCGGCATCAAAAAAATTCCCCTCCATCCCAATCCAAATTCCAACGGGCTCCAAATATGCCAGCAACTCATTCCGTAGCTACCTCCTTATCTCTCCTCCTCGATCTATGCCCTTCTTTCGTTACATCATATCTTTCTCCGCCCAATCCGCCTCATTCTAACGTAAACCTTCCTCTCAAACTTGTAACCTGTCTCCGGAATTTAAAACAACGCATCCTCCTACCAAACTTCTTTGAATTCCTCCGTCGTCCCAACTTCTTCCCTTCAATTCCCTCCCCCGCACTATACCATCTCATCCAATCCAAATTTCCACTCCTTTCCCTATCCGACTTTACATACCCCCTATGCCTATACCCATAGGTATCGTCGGCGTTAAAAAACAGCCATTATACCCCGCTCCTTTAAAAAGTATCCCACTTTCTTCCCATTCGATACTTCCTCTCAGCCCCTGAAAGCATTCTTGCCCCACTGAAAATGTTACCCCAAATATCCAATAACGACGCATCAAACATCAGAGATGCGTCCGCCCCTATTCGCTCCCAATCCCCCCGACTTAAGCCAAAAACTCAGATTTTCCAAAAAATCCACCATCCCTCTCTTCCTTAAAACTAACACCCTTCGGAACTCCTGTCGAACCAGACAGAAACAGTATCAACTCACAATCATCCTCACCACACTCCCCATTTTCCCATCCGTAATCTCTACCATCCACCAACTCCTCGACCACAACCACAGGCAAGCCGAACCCCAGCACAACTACGACCGTCCCTCCCAATACCAACACAAGTTTCGCGCAACGAATCACTGCAAGTAGTCACATCCTCCCCATAGAACTAAAACCTCAACAGGAACCGTAATCCCACCAGCAAACCATACCACAACTACCTCAATTAGATATGCTACTCCCAGGCTAAAAAACTATCACTCTATCACCTTTTTGACACCAAACTTCCTTTTCCAAACGCTCCTCCTCCATTCGACCATTGGAAAAATTATCCAAAAAAGTGATAAACTCATCCCCAAATTTAAGCGCCGAATCATTAATTAACCTTGCAAAAACTTACATTCAAAAACTAGACCAGAATTTATGACAAAAAGATCCCTTTTTTTCAACCTAATGCCAATATCTTTTTTTCCTAATCAACACTCACTATTACTTCTGCTACTTTTTCCGATTCCCCACCACACCTCAAAATAAATCCCCAATCAAAATAAAAGCCACCTGTAAGTGAGACAGCAACACCTCCAACAACAGCTTATCTGCCTACCACGCAAACCCCAAAATCTCCATCAACTAATACCCCCAACTTTCCCCCTATCAACGTCCATCAAAAACGACACCGGATTGATTTAGAACCGTCGCCCTTCACCTTTATCCTCGGCTAATTTCAACATATCCGCAGGTAACCAAACACCCACACTTTACTCCCACCATTCCTCACTAACTCTATTCCCCACGCATTCAGTCACAACGCATGTAACTATACTACCAAAATTTCGCGCCCGAAAACTCATCCTATATCACATTACGAAAAGTCCCCACTATCATCCCCCTCTCCCCTCATTCACTAGGAAACTCACTTGCCACAACAAAAAACAATCCAATAACCCAAAGCCAATCCGCAGATTTTTAAACAAAACAAGATCAACTTATCCTTTTTTTTCTCATAAAACTACCTAAGTTTTCCACCAAACACTGATTCCAACCTCTTCTGGCTCTCTACTCCTCTCACACCCCTCATCCCCAGCACACTGCTCCTCTCGGTAAGCTTCTGTCACACCTCCTTAGCCTTCCACCTCTCACTTCATTCAACCCTCAAACGCTGATCTTCTTCACACATCTCCTCGCCAGCTACCGAAGCAATACAAGCAGCTTCACCTCCTGCATCGGTATAGCCTTACAACATCGCTTCATCTCCACCCTCAAAAACCACACCCCAAGCCCTTCTTTTCAACCCATCAACCCGGCGGCCAACTCATCGGCCGTCCCCCCAACACGTGCACGTGCAAATGCGGAACAGACTCTCCGGCATTCCTCCCATTATTAATAACAACCCGAAATCCTCCTTCCGCCAAACCCAACCTCCGCGCAACCTCAGCAGCCCTCAGCAACAAATGCCCCAGAAGCTCCCTATCATCTTCTCCTGCTTCGATTAATCGTGATATTGGCTTTCGCGGCACCACCAACACATGCACCGGCGCCTGGGGATTTATATCATGAAAAGCGACACACTCGTCATCTTCCAATACGATCTTTGCTGGTATTTCTTTCGCACAAATTTTTTCAAATATCGTCATAGCTTCGCTCAGTTTCTTTCCTCTTCAGATCCTTCACTAATTACTCTCTTCCCGTATTTCAATAAACCCCAATTGTGACAGCCCCATGGCCCCGCGGCAAATTCATCCCCCGCAAATAATTCACAATCTGCTCCAAAAGCTTTCTGCATCTTTTATTCCAACTCCTCGCCTTCAACAACCTTTTCACACACCTCCGACTCCCTCTGCATTCAATAATTCGTGCACCGTCTTTCAACGCGCTTGCAACCTCACTTCTCAAAAGCCCGAAAAAAGCCAATTCAAAACCATCCCCAGCTCTCTCAGCCAACCCTTCCAACTCAATCTCCACTGGTGGAGGCAATAGCTGAAAACTCTCAAAACAGCCCATCTCCTTTGGCAAGATTCCCACAGCTTCCGCAACCTCAGCTATCATCCTCTCCACTTCCTGCACCTCTAATACCTCTCCTCCTCTTTGTTCATTCAACCAAAACGCAACCACATGCCCAACCTCTCCGGCTAAAGAAAATCCTCCCATATCCCAGTCCAGCAAACCTCCTTCCAACAAGCTCAATGCAAACCACCTTCCGCTCACTTCACAAATTCTCCCATCCCTCAATCGTATCCCGGCGCTTCCACAGCTCATCTCATTCAATCTCATTCTTGTTTCCTTTCACTTCTAAATGCCTACATACACTTCCCTTCACAAATTCAAAATTCTTTTTAGACATCAAAAGCACTTTTCCTCTATCTCTACCCTCATAACTCCTTCTCCATCACTACTCACATGCAAACTCAACCTCTCATTATTGCAAACCGCCATTTTCACTCTCGCCTCCTCGTCGGAACAGGCAAATTCTCCTCCAACGAAGCCATGCGTGACTCCCTCCTGGCCAGTGGCTGTGAAATCGTTACAGTTGCTCTCCGTCGCGCAGACCTCTCTGGAAAAAAAGACCCCTACGCTAACATTCTAGACTTCATTGACCCGCAACGCTATTTAATCCTTCCAAATACAAGCGGCGCCATGAATGCCACAGAAGCCGTCCGGCTCGCTCACCTTGCCGCGGCTGCAGGTTTGCCCAAATGGGTAAAACTCGAAATCCACCCCGACCCCAATTACCTCCTCCCCGATCCCATCGAAACCCTCCGCGCCGCAGAAACACTCGTTTCAGAAGGATTCGTCGTCCTTCCTTACATCAATGCAGACCCGGTCCTTGCAAAACGACTCGAAGAAATCGGCGCAGCAACCGTCATGCCACTTGGCTCCCCTATTGGCTCCAACCGCGGCCTCCAAACTCGTGACCAGCTCCGCATCATCATCGAACAAGCCAACATTCCAGTAATCGTTGATGCTGGCATCGGCGCACCAAGCCACGCAGCAGAAGCAATCGAACTCGGGGCAGACGCAGTCCTCGTGAATACTGCCATCGCCACAGCAGCAGACCCCATCCGCATGGCACATGCCTTCCGCCTAGCGGTCGAAGCCGCACGGATGGCTTATGAAGCAGGTTTACCCACCCAAAGCCAATTTGCATCACCCACAAGCCCGCTCGCAACTTTCCTCAATACACTACAAGCAAACTAATCCAAATCCCCTCCCCTCCTTTGAAAAAAAAACTTCTTCTCCTGTTTCAAACAGCCGTAAGCATCGGCTTACTCATCTGGGTCTTTTCTCACCCCGATGTCCGCCAACAAACAGATGACGTCCTCCGCAATGCTAAACCATTTTGGCTATTCACTGCTTGGCTAATCGCAGCCACCGAATCCCTCTTCGGTGCTCTCCGCTGGCGAGTCTTTCTCCAAATGCTCAACATTCACTTATCCTTCTGGGAAACCATTCGCATCCATTTCATTGGCATCTTCTTCAACGCCTTCCTCGTCGGAAGCATCGGTGGCGATGCCGTAAAATCCCTCATCCTCATTGGCAGAGGCGAAACAAAAACCTCCTCACTCCTCTCCACACTACTCGACCGCCTTTGTGGCCTCGCTGTCCTCCTAATTCTCGGCTGCTCCTTTATCCTGATTAATTGGTCTCTTTTTACCTCCTCTCCGATCTCTAGCAGCCTCGTCCACATAGCTCTCCTCTCACTCCTCTTAACCGTCCTCTTTGTATTCTTAACTTTCTGGCTCGCATCACACGGTCACAGCGGAAAAATCCCTCGCTGGTTCCCAGCTCGTTCCATCCTCCAAAACGCCTGCTCCCAATTCACCCTCTTCCTCTCCCAATGGAAAAAAACACTCCTGGCTGCTGCATACTCCGCCCTCATGCTTTTTTGCTATTTCAATGTCTTTTATTGTGCCTCTCGTGCCTTTGGCCTCAACCTTAACTACCCCCAATTCCTCGGCATCATGCCGGTCATTGACATCTACACCGTCATGCCAATCAGCGTTGGCGGTATCGGCGTCCGCGAAAAACTCTTTGTCTCCTTACTCGGCGATCTGTTCCAAACTCCCCAGGCAGCCGCTGTTTGTGTCTCCCTCGCCGGCTATCTTATCGCTCTCAGTTGGGGCCTCGTAGGTCTAGCCTCTCTCCCCTTCTTCCACAACCTCCTCGCAAAAGGGAAAGCCCTAGAGAACTCACTCCCCAATTCTGATACACCACCCACATCCCCCAACTCTTCCCCTCTTGTTAACTGAGAACACAGCTCCGCCACCTCACAACCAACCAGCTACCACAAAAATATTCTCACCTCCCTTTATTCGCACACAACCCCACCTTCCCATACCACCTCATCCCCACGATTCCCATTATAACTGGTCCTGCCCCTCAGCCCCTAAAACAGCAACATTCCGACCCGCATGGTTCAGAAGGCCCACCATCAGCCTTCTCCCTCGATGTCTTAATTAGCCCCAATCCCCCCGTTATAACCCGTCGCACAGGCACGCCAGTTTCAGGATGAACCTTCAATGGCTCATCATGGATACTCTGCCGATATTCAAACCGCTCAGGTTCCTCACCAGCCTTCGTCGGAATCGTTTCATAAAGATAGGTTATCATAACTCAATCTCCTTCTCTGTTCTTATTTAACTAGCGAGTAATATAGCAACATCGCCTAATTTTTCAACCCCTCTTTCGCACTCCCCTCAATACGCTCAACTAAAATTGATTACTAGCCCAATTTTTTACTCAAATATCCCTTACTATTTCGATAATCGAATCAACAATAAAATCCTGCGTTGCTTCATCCAAATATGGATGCATCGGGAGGCTTAACACTTCCTCCGCAGCACGTTCCGCATTTGGGAACTCACCAACTCGATAACCCAAATGCTCAAAAACAGGAAGCTGATGCAAACATTTCGGATAATAAATACCCGTCGGTATTCCTCTTTCCTCAAGCTTACGCGCAACCAAGTCTCGCTTCTCTATCCGTATCGTATATTGCTGTCTCTTATACACATCT
>JAOAAX010000050.1 GCA_026418675.1 Chthoniobacterales bacterium
GGGGAGGTAGGGGGATGGTTAGGGGCAACAGCGTGGTGTGTGCATCCCTTTACAATTCGGTTCCTGCAAAATGGCTACACGGACAGTGTTGGTGCCTCGCTGTTGTTTCTTGGGTTATGTTTATTGGTTCAAGGTGGTGGAGGGAAGTGGGGAAGTTTTGCGGGTGGGGGACTGCTAGCTGCTGGAGGATGGAGCCATAGTCATGCAGTAGTTGCAGGGGCAACTTTCCTGCCCCTGTTGTTTTTTTGCTGGTGGGAGGCTGGAAGAGTGCGCAGGGTAATTTTTTCGTTTTTTTGGCTTGGATTAGGTGGGTTTGTAGTGACTCTCCTGGGGATGTTCTGGTTTTGGAGGGAATATGGGTTTTGGGAGATTTGGGAACCAACTTTGGAAGTTTTGCGACTCTTGGGAGAGGGAGTAATCCCCAAGCCGGAATGGACATGGGGGCAAGTTTTGCGGGAGAATCTTTTTTGGCTTTCTGTGATTCCTTTAGGGTTTGTATGGTTCTGGGATCGAAAGGGGAAAACTTTGTGGGGGTGGATAGCGGTTTTGAGTTATGTGGGACTCCTGGCGTGGGGGGATCTTTTTAAAGGAGGTTATTCGCTTTCGCTGTTTTACTATTACTCGTTTGCAGTGCCGGCTACGGTATGGGTGGTCGGGAATGCGTTAGCAAACGGCATAATTGAACTGAAAGAGGAACAAAGGGTATGGGGGGGTATTATGGGGTTGGTGAGTCTTGGGATGCCAATTTGGGTAGTTGGAAAGTGGAATGGAGGTTGGCTCGGCCTTCTCTTGACTGTGCTCGTAATTCTTGGGGTCGGTCTTTCCGTTAAATTGCCGTGGAGGATAGTCTTAGTTGGAGTTTCGGTTGGAACAACGTATGGCCTGGTGGCATTATCTCCGGTTTCAAAATTTGCCCTTGGCAGGTATTGGAAAGGGGATGATTTCCCTCTGCTTGAGGAAGCGCGGAAGATTTCCTCTGTGCTGCAGAATCAGCGAAGAAATGGAGAAGGATTAAAATTTTGGTATCGAGAGGAAGGGAGTGGAGATTTGCGTATGCTTCAGTCCTTTTTTTTGCACGAATTTACAAAATGGAAGGGAGAAGGAGGAAGGAATTTAAATTTTCCTTTTGACGAGGAGGTAAGCAGAAAAGCTATTCTTCAAAGCTGTGTGAATTGGTTAATTTTATTGTCAACAAATTTAGAAGAGTTGAAAATGGGCATGCAATTTCTGGAAGAGCGGGGAGTGGAGTTTCAAAAAGTAGCCGAAGGGGGGAGGGAGGGGATTCCGTATTGGGTGATTTTAAATTTGGAAAAAAGTTGGAATCGATTCTCAGAGGTTCTTATGAGGATTCCCGCTACAAAGGAGGGAAAATGGTGGGTAGGCGGAGGAGGAAATTCTCGTATGCTGGATGGCAAACTCTGGGTAAAAACAAGCCCCAAAAAATTAAAAGTTAGTGCTAATTTGGAATTGCCGATTTTCCGCAATCCGCAAATTGCTGAAATTTCCCTGAGGGTAGCGAAAGGTTTGGTTCGAGTAGAGGTTGGGAGTGAGAATCCCAACCTGGAGACTCGAGCAAAAATTGCTGTTTTGCGAACCGCGGAGAGTGTTCGGGTGAAATTGCCGGTGGATCGGGAAAATTTCCATTTGTTGATCCGGAATTACTTGCCATCGGGGGCGAGTTCGGAGGTGATTCTGGAGGAGGTTTTGGTAAGGGGAGAAGGAGGATAGGGTGGAAGGTGGGTCCGCTTATAATATCACACAATATAGATTATGTATATCTCGGCGTTGTTATATAGAAGGAGTGAATTGGAAGCGGTAATTTTAAAAAGCATAAGAAGGCGAGAATTTTTTGTGGATAATTTTGGGCTAATTTTTGTGGATGTTTTAACGGGTTCTTGTAGCTCTAATGAAGTAACTCGTTAATGTCATGATTGAGTTAGGAAAGACGGAAGCGCCACTGAAACATGCGTGGCGCCAATCGGTATGCATTGGACGTGCGGCGGAAATTCTGCGTGCTTCTGTCCAAGAGCAATTGCGCTATGCTCAACGGGAAATTGGGTATCGGCGGATACGTTTCCACGCTTCGTTTCACGACGAACTAGGAGTTGTTGGGGCTGAGAAGGACGGACGAATCTATTTTCGGTGGGGTTTATTGGATCAGGTTTACGACGTTTTAGTGGAGTTGGGGTTTGAACCGATTGTGGAGTTGAATCCGATGCCTAGCGCGATTGCGTCTGGTGATCAGGCGTTCTTTGGATATAAAATGAATGTGACCCCGCCAAGGGAGTGGAAACTATGGGAGGAACTGTGCGGTGCGGTAGCGAGACATTTTGTGGAACGCTATGGCCTTCAACGTGTTAGGAATTGGTTATTTGAAGTTTGGAATGAACCGAACTTGAATAGGCATTTTTGGACAGGGACAGAGGAAGAATATTATCAACTTTATGCTTCTGCCGCGCGTGGAATAAAGGGAGTGGATAGGCAACTCCGAGTTGGAGGACCGGCCAGCGCGGGGACGGAAATGGCCTTACCATTTGTGCGCTGGTGTCGGAAGGAGGGCGTCCCTTTGGATTTTGTTTCTACCCATAACTATCCGATGAACGAATACGGGAAGTGGCCGCGAAGGGAAGGCTCCCCTCACCCACCTGGAATGGCAATGGTTGAGGAGTTTCGGGCATGTCGGGAAGCACTTGATGCTGAGGGATTTGGGCATTTACCAAATGTTGTGACGGAGTGGAATACACTGCATTGTGATGAAGAAGGGCGGGCGAAGTGGGTTGGGTGCAAGGATTGTTCGCGTCTTTTTAGTGCGGCAGCGGCGTTGCACTATGCAGTGGCAATTGATCCCTATGTGGAAGTTTTTAGTTATTGGACTTTAAATGATTCGATGGAAGAAGCTGGAGTTACGGCTGAGCCCTTTGGTCCGCGGAATCAATACTATGGGTTGATGACGATTGACGGGCTACCGAAGGCAGCTTTTCATGCATTTAAATATTTAGGAAGGATGGAGGGGCCGCGATGGAATTGGGTGCCTGAAGATAAGCCTGCTTTGGCTGGGTCGCTAATAACGGACGAATGTGTTACGACACGCGCTTTGTTGTGGAATTTCCATGAACCATTAAGTTGTTCGCAGGAATGGAAAGGGTTTCTACCGATTCCAATAAAGGATGAACTGATCCAAAATGGAAAGGTTTTGGTTATAACTGTTTTGCTAAGCCGAGGAGGTGGCAGTGTTTATGAAACGTGGGAAGCAATGGGTGGACCGGTAACGCTGACGAGGATTGAGCGGGAAGCGCTAGCGGCAGCAGCGCAACCGAGACATTACCTTCATTGGCTTGAAGTAAGGGAAGGGATTGCAAAGCTACCTTTTGTTTTACAAAGGGATGAGGTTCTCTTTGCTGAGGTTTGCCCGCCGCGAATTGGTTCTGCTCTAGGAAAGGAGATTTGCGATGCGGCTTTAGATGTCCTGAATCGGGCTCTGCAATATCCTGGTGCCGTTGTTTTCTAATTGCCAGGAGCACAAATTGGGATTGAGGAAGCGAAAAAAAGAGATGTGCGTATCTTTTGAAGTAGATGGGTTTGAAAAAAAGTTGCAAAAAGTTGAGCGGGTTTTAGATTGGTTTTTTGAAGGCGGGATAGCCAAGTGGTAAGGCAGGGCTCTGCAAAAGCTCTATGCGTCGGTTCGATTCCGACTCCCGCCTCCCGTCTGAGTATGTGAGATAATTTCTCTGGGTTGCACATTTTGATGTGGGTTGGAAGGTAATCCTAGAGGGGAATAATTTTCGTTTGGGGTGTTTTTTGATTTTTCTTTTCTAGACTTAAGGTGAGCAGAGTGGATTAAATCGGTTAGCCATTTCCAACCGAAGAAAGCAGCCGGATAAGCGATTGCCGCTGCTATGATTCCCCACAGGACACTAGTTGTAATAAGGATAAGAGGAGCTTTTTCGAGGAACTGGAGGAGATCGGAGGGATTCTTCCAATGAATATTTGACAGATCAAAGATAGCAGAAGCGAATTTGAATTGGAAGTAAAAGACCGGTGGAATTGTTATAGGATTCGTTATCCAAACACCGACAATGGAGGCAGCAATATTTCGCTTAAGAAAAAAGGCACAGATGACGGAAGGGATCATCTGAAAGGGCATCGGGATCATGCTCCAGAAGGCACCGATGGCAAATCCGCCTGCAACAGTAACTGGCTCTGGATGCCAGAGGTCATGATGAAGGAGGGAATCGCCAAACTTTCGATGTAACCAACTTCCGCGTAAATGCTTAGGACGTGGAATGTGGCGAAGGAATTTCCCCAATCGAGTTCTTCGCCATATCTTTGGCTTCATTTTTCTGCTTTCAATGCTTGCAAACTTTACTTTTGGGGGTATAAAAGAGCAGCGAGTTATGAAAAAGATTGAGGCTATTGTAAAACCATTTAAAATGGAAGATGTCAAGGAAGCCCTAACGGAAATTGGTATTGAAGGGATGACTTTGACGGAAGTAAAGGGCTTCGGGAGACAAAAGGGGCATACGGAAATTTATCGAGGCAGCGAATACACAGTTGACTTCCTGCCAAAAGTAAAATTTGAGGTTGTGCTTGCTGATGAGATGGTTGAAAAGGCAATAAAAGCGATCATTGCCTCCGCAAAAACAGGCAAAATTGGTGACGGCAAGATCTTTGTTCTGCCATTAGAGCAAGCGATCCGTATCCGGACTGAAGAAACCGGCGAAAGCGCAATTTGAGGTTTGCCCAAAGGAGGGAATTTTTTTGACTATCACTCAGTGATGAGTGGGATCAGAGGCAGAAATTTAATCCGGAGTAGCCGTCCTGTTTAATGGATATTAATATCTTTGATCTGTTTTCTCTGAAAACTAAATAGTTGGAAAAGCAAAAGATAAGGGACTAACTAGCTAATAAGTGAAATTTCAACTTATAAAACTTTACAAGATAGACAATTTGACAAGTTTTTAAATTTAGGAATAATAGGGCTGTGCAAGTTGAGATTTATACGGTTGCGGAGCTGAAAGCTAATTTTTCAGACATATTGGAGCGTGTTACGCGCGGTGAAATTGTGGGAGTTGCATTTGGGCGTAACCGTAGAGTGAAGGCATATTTGGTTTCAAAGGAGAAAATGCCTAATCTGGGGGAACCGAGGCGTTTGGGGATTTTGTCTGGGACGATGCGAGTTATTTTTGGCAAAGAATGGAAGTGTAGTGAATAGATGAAGCTTTTGGTGGATACGAGGGTAATGTTGTTAGGTTTGTCGAATCCGGAGAAGATCCCGCAAGAAGTTCGACGGATTCTTGAGGACAGCAAGAACATAGTGTATGTGAGCGCAGTAAGTTTTTGGGAGTTGGCCTACAAGCACCAGCAGAAAAAAGTGACGATTCGAGGGGTCTCTTTAACCGATTTACCAAGGGCAGTAGAGGAAATGGGATGGAAGGTTTTGCCTCTCGACCCTGTAATCGCTGCTTCTTTTTCTGACTTCAAACATTACGAGGAGCAGTTAGACGTTTTTGAAAGGATGCTGGTTTGGCTAGCTATAAAGTATCAATTAGAATTTGTTACGGCCAACTCGGAAATCAAGGATTTGGAGAATCTTAAAGTTTACTACCTTTGAAGGAGTGAATTAGGGAATGTCTTGGTGGCAAGCGGTGGTATTGGGGATTGTTGAAGGGGTTACGGAGTATCTGCCTGTGAGCTCGACGGGACATTTGTTACTTGCACAGCGGGCGATGGGAATAAGTTCAAGTGAGGCTGCGGATGCGTTTGCGATTTGTATCCAGGCGGGTGCAATTCTTGCTGTGCTTGGGCTTTACTCCCAGCGGGTAAAGCATGTTGTGGAAGGCTTTTTGGGAAGGAATCCGATGGGAGCACGCTTAGGAATCTGTTTAGGAGCTGCGTTTTTGCCAGCAGCGATTTTAGGAACGGCCTTGGAGAAAGTGATCAAACGGTATCTTTTTGGTGGTGAGGAATGGGGGCTTTGGCCAATTGTGGCAGCTTGGTTCGTAGGCGGATTTGCAATTGTTCTCGTGGAAAAGTGGCGAAGGAGGAGAGGGTTGGCTGGTCGGAGTTTAGAGGACATGACATGGCAGATGGGAGTGATCATTGGAATAGCGCAATGTGTGGCAATGTGGCCTGGAACCAGCCGAAGCTTAGCAACAATCCTTGGAGGAATTTTTGCTGGGTTGAACCTTTGCGCAGCTGTTGAGTTCAGTTTTTTGCTCGGTGTGATAACCCTAACAGCAGCAACTGCTTATGATGCCTTAAAGCACGGCAATGTAATGATGAATGAATATGGATGGGAGGTGTTAAGCCTTGGGCTTTTTACTTCTTGGTTATCTGCTGTGCTCGCAGTGAAATGGATGGTTGGCTATTTGAACCGGCATGGGTTATGGATCTTTGCTTACTATCGGATTGCAATTGGTATCCTTTGCAGCAGCCTGATTCTCATGGGCTTGCTTTGATGTCCCTTTGTTGTGCTAATCAATTTTGAGCTTGTTTTTTATTTTCTGAGACAACCAACGAGGAAAGATTAAATTCATGGAGCAAATTCCCCCTGATTTGCAAGCGGCGCTCTTGTGCGAAGATGTTCGAAACGAAGTAGGAGGTTTACAATCGCTAATTGGAGTTTTGCCTGCGATAGTTGTTCCAAAAGTTCCAGTTGGTTTGTTGAAACTTTGTCTCTGGACGCGATGGTGTGGAGGATCTGGCAAGTTTGTTCAACGCGCCGTAATTATGGCACCTGACGACAGGAAAGAAGTTGTTTCCGCGAAAGTGGATTTTTTTCTCGACAATTTTGACTCCCATACAACGAATGTTCATGTCTTTGGTGGGGTGCAACTTGCCGAGTTTGGGCTCTATCACATAGAAATTTTTTTGGATGAGGAACTGAAATTACGTTTTCCCCTGCCAGTTTTGCCGTCTTATCCGCAGCAAAATATTCCACCGTTTCCGCACCCACCCATTGGACCTCCTGAAAACTAAAGTTAGGGTTTGGCCTGTTCTAATTCGGGCTTTTTGCGGAGGATAACAATTCTCTTTTCAAGAAAATCAATCGATTTTGGGTAGGACCACGGAGCGGCTTGCGGTCCCGTTTTTTCAAAAACCTTTTCATATCCCCATCCTTCCGCATCCAACATGCCATAGTAACGCTGGACGGTCTCATTACCGGAAAAATCAAAACCTTGTGAGGTGAAGGCAATCCAGGTTGGGTTGCGGCTTCGAAGCGCTTCCTCCGAAAAGTAAGCAACGGCCTCCGGTGGAGTTTCATGAACGCGGATACCCCGCTCCAGAACTGGGTTTGTAGGTAAAATACCGGGAAAAAGCGAAGCTCGACCTGTAACGGTCGGCATCATTATAACTTTCCCGCGAAAGCCAGCCAGCTTCGACCAATTTGGTGCGTAGGAATTTTCTACGACCTCACCTTCCCCAACATTGGTTCGCATCCAATCAAGAGCAGGCATTCTTGGATCGTGGAGGAAACGAAAACCAGCTTCAAGGGATGCTAATGAGTTGTAGCCTAGAACAATAACGAAAGCAGCTACTCCAATTTTACGGAGGTATTTCGAAACACTCCCCCACCCTATCGCACCAAGAAGCAATAAGAACGGCACAGAAGGCAGCACAAAGCGTGTAGCGGCACGTGGGAAACCACCTATTTTCCAATAATACAAGAGGAAAACAGCAGCAGCAGCTACGACAAGAACCCGAGAGGATGAGAGCCGAAGCCAAGAAGAAAAAAATAAAATAAGACAAACAAGTCCAATTGTTAAAAGAAATACACCTCCCCACCCAATAATTTCAGGTAAGAAAGTCCAAAACTTTGCGTAACTGTGGCTGTTGGTTTGACCTTCGTAAACTGGTGTTACGTAGAGGTTGTAGAGAAAGTCCTGATAAAAACGAGGGAAATCGAATACGAAACCTGGATTGCCCATTGCGAAGCCGAGTGGAGATGCTACTACTCCCAGCCAGAATCCACGCCAAAGAATTCCTTTCCAACCCATGGTTGCAAGAACTGCTGCAGGCAAAGCTGCACAGACAAAGAGACCATTGTATTTCATAGCGGTAGCGAGGCCGATGCAAAGCCCTGCTAGAATTGCTTTTCCTTTTGATTTTTCCTGGGCGGCGGATATGGAGAAATAAAAAGCTAAGAGCATCCAAAATAGGAGTGGACTATCGGCAGTGAGGAAGCGGTTAAAAATAAGCATGCCGGAGCTTGTGCCCATAAGGAGTGCGGCAGCGGATGCGGTCCCCTCCCCTACCCCAGCCTGTTTAAGGAGAAGGAAGACAAGCCAGACTGAACCTGCAAACATAGAAACCGTTAGGAGGCGCGAAAAAATTAGAATGACGGGCCGCTGAGTTTCCTGCTTAAGGGAGAAAATATTGCCCATCACAAAACGTAGAGGAGTAATTACTAAAAATTGATTAAGGTAAGTGAGCAGTGGGGGTTTAAGGTAATGTCGAGGAAGGAAATCCTTCCGCAATCCCAGCAGTCCCATTTGATCCAAATTCCAACACTCGACCTTCCCCCAATTAATCCCTGGCAAGCTAAGTAAAATGGCCAGAGCGACAGCCAAAAGCCCTCCCCGGTTCTCTTTCCAGAAGTCCTTTTTGCGAAAAATTTCAAAAAATTGCATTAGAAAATTCCGGGGAAAGCTCGTCAGGAAAGGAGGAAAAACATAAATGAAAAGGAAATTGCATAAGAGCTGAGGGACAAAACTTAAGCTCCGTTTCCCTTCGTAGAAAAAAACGGGATGGAAAAGAGAGAACTAACTACTTGGTAATGGGAGTTAAAATCCCGCTTTTTCTACCGCTCGCTGCAACTCGACCTGAAATTCGTAGAAATCGCTTTGTGGAGGCCTATAGCCAGCCTTATCCGGCACGAGACCGAGACGACCGAGAGGGTCGAGATACCAATCGGCTTTTTGGCCGTCGGAAAACGTAACTTTGCCACTGATCATGGCATTGGGACGAGTGACTTTATCCACCGTTACAGAAACTTTGCCGGAGGTTTTTGGTGGGAGATCATCTAGTTCTTCCTCCGATGATGTTCCTTTTTTGCTCTTTTTGTCTAATTTAATCTCTTGTTTTTTCTCTTTTTCTTTAGGAGGTTCGGGATCCTTTATGGGAACTTTCAAATCATCCACGAGGAGGCGGATTTCGAGATAAGATAAAGAGATGCCGAACTCCGATTTTATGCGATTCTGGATCTCTCCAAGAGGTGTGCCGGCTTTGATCCATTCGGCAACGGACTTTTTCTGCAGATCTGTCAGTTTCATGCTGCGGGATATAGCAAAAAACTAGTTGGCAAAAAAGTAGGGTAGTTGCTTAGCTTTTTCCTGCACGAGGGGGATACCTTCGAGGAGGTCAGCGATTGCGTCCCAGCGTCCGTCAACGAGGGCATTGCGGGCATCCTGTGGAAGGGAAATTGGGAAGTCGAGATCGGCAGCACTTACACGGCATGAAGTTATATCAACCGTTATTTCCTGGACAGGGTCGGCTTCGATAAGGCCAGCAAGGGCATGAAGGTCTTCGCGGCACATAACAAGACAAGGTAGTCCAATAGTTAAGGAATTTCCGAAGAAAATTTCTGCGAAGCTCTCTGCGAGGATGGCGCGGAAGCCGTGTCTGTAAAGAGCCTGAGGGGCATGCTCACGTGAACTACCACAACCGAAATTTCGGCCTGTTAAGAGGATGGTTGCACCGGCGAAGCGCGGGTCGTTCAGCGGGTGTGGTTTTTCGGATCCGTCTGGAGATCGACGTTCGTCATAGAATGCATATTGGCCGAGACCATCGAAAGTAACGCAACGCATGAAACGGGCGGGAATAATGCGGTCGGTGTCAATATCATCCCCGGGGACATAAACTCCCCGGCCGCAGATTTGAGTAATTTTGTGTAGAGGCATATTAGGATAATGACGTCGTTTTTTGGATAAGAGTTGAGAATAATGGTTATGGATAGCTGGGGAAATGTGAATTAGCAGATACCGAAAACTTCGCGGGCATCGGAAATTTCGCCAGTTACGGCCGCTGCAGCGACCATTAAGGGGCTCATGAGGACAGTTCTACCAGTTGGACTCCCTTGGCGTCCTTTGAAGTTTCTGTTGCTGGAGCTGGCGCAGAGTTGGTCACCGATGAGTTTATCGGGATTCATGCCTAGGCACATGGAGCAACCTGCACCACGCCATTCAAAACCTGCTTCGCGGAAAACCTCGGCAATGCCAAGGGATTCCGCCAGAGCGGCAACTCCCTGGGAACCTGGAACGACGATGGCTTTGACGCGCGGATGAACTTTATGACCACGGAGATATTTTGCGACTTCCTGTAGATCGGTGAGTCGAGAATTGGTGCAACTGCCCAAGAATGCTACATCTACCGCTGTGCCCTTAATAGGCTTGCCGGGCTGGAGTTTCATGTGGGCGTAGGCTTCTTCAGCGGTAGCTCGGTCTTTTTCAGGGAGGCTTTCAGGAAGTGGAAGGGTTTCGTGGATGAAGATTGCCTGGCCTGGATTGATGCCCCAAGTGACAGTCGGTGCGATTTCTGCTGCATTAAAATAGACAATATCATCATAATTTGCTTCAGGATCGGAAGCGAACTCGCGCCAGCGGGCGACGGCTTTATCCCATTCGTTTCCCTTTGGGGAATAGGGACGTCCTTTTAAGTAATCGAAGGTTGTATCATCCGGGTTTACGTAACCGACACGAGCTCCGCCTTCGATGGACATGTTGCAGACGGTCATTCTTTCTTCCTGGCTAAAGTTGTCGAAGGTTGAACCTGCGTATTCGTAAGCGAAGCCTAGGCCACCGTTGACACCGAGTTTGCGAATAATGTGGAGAATGACATCTTTTGCGTAAACGCCTGGAGAGAGGCGGCCGTCCACCTGGATACGACGGATTTTGGGTTTGCGGATAGCCAAAGTTTGAGTAGCGAGGACGTCGCGGACTTGGCTTGTGCCGATGCCGAAGGCAATTGCACCAAAGGCGCCGTGGGTTGAGGTATGGGAATCGCCGCAAGCAATGGTAGTTCCTGGTTGAGTGATACCTTGCTCAGGTCCGACTATATGAACGATGCCCTGTTTGCCAGTGTCGAGGTCGAAGAAGGTAATTCCGAACTCTTTGCAGTTTTGCCGCAAGGCTTTGATCATCGCATCTGCCAACTCATCGGAGAAAGGCTCCGTTCTCTCATCTGTCGGGACGATGTGGTCGACTGTTGCGAAGGTGCGATGGGGAAAAAGGACTTTTAGGCCGAGGTCGCGAAGCATTCCAAAGGCCTGCGGACTTGTTACTTCATGAATGAGGTGAGTTCCAATGAGTAGCTGGGACATTCCATTTGGCAGTTTGCGCACTTCATGGGCTTCCCAGACTCTGTCTCTTATACACATCTCCG
>JAOAAX010000004.1:0-6593 GCA_026418675.1 Chthoniobacterales bacterium
GTATTAGAGGGGGAGGATCGGACCGGGGTGGGGGGGGAAGTTGTTCAATATTAATGACTTACAAAAATTCTTCATTTTTCTTTTTGCAACTTTAATCGTTTCTCCGTAAATAGTCAAACAAAGATTGTTGCTTTTTTTAAAAGGAATTAAGAAGCAAAAAGAGAGGAAAATTTTTCAGTTGAGGAACATATCTAATGCAAGGTTGTGGGAATATGGGAGAGGGAGGAGAGCTAGGCCTGGGCGGTAACGGTTGGGTTGACGTTGAAAGTTGACTTGTTTGTTTTCGATGAGGATTTTTTCGATGCTGTGGCCTTTGGAGCGGATGTGGTAGGTGAGTTGGAAGGAGAAATTTTGTAAATGGAGATGGATTTGGAGGCCGTCGAATTGTTTTGGGAGGACTGGATCGAGGAGGAGGGAATTTTTTCTGATGGTGAGGCCGAAGAAGCGCCGTATGAGGAGTGAGAGGAACAGGCCTGGCCCACTGGAGTAAATCCTCCAGCCGCCATCTAGTGGGACTTCGCCGCGGAAGATTTTGTCGTAGAATTTTTCTGCTGTTGGGCGATCTGGGAAGAGAGCGTCGGAGGAGGAGAAATAGGTGTTGGACTGTCGGAGGCGGGAGTTTGGGAGGATGCGGGAGAGTTCAATAGGGACGACACGCTGAAGGGCGTGGTAGAAGACATCTGGCAGGCCGAGGTGAGCGGCTGCCTCTGCGAAGCGGAGGTGAGCATGGAAATAAGCGAGGCCCATTTCGCGGCCGAAGTAAGCTGCAGATTCTGCACGCTGGAACCAACGCATTTGGCCGCCGTTGTAAGGGGGTGGGCGATCGAAGAGGCGAGCGGCGTCCGGGGCTAAAAGATTTTGGCTTATGACATCCATTTGTGAGCGTGCGGTTTGTGGGTCGAAGACTTCCCATAGGATTCCGTGGGCGAGGGGGAGGAGGCTTAGGGTAATTCCGGTTTGATTGTCATCGGGGTGGAGCAGAGGGAGAGGTTTTTGGGAATTTTCGAAGAGGAGCAAGCCTGCACAAATTCCATTGTGGATTGCGAGATCGTGGAGTTGTTTTTCCAGCGCATTGGCCCAGGAGTTTAGGTCTTGGGCTAAGGAGGTGAGGTGTGGCAGGCTGGAGAGCCCGAAGGCATTTGCAAGGAGACGGAGGGTGTGGAGCTGGAGCTGAGCGGTCCATATACTTGAGAGCTGAGTTCGTAGTTGAGGCTTGGCTGGTTGCATGGCATCGTTCCAATCGCCGTTGCCATAGGAGGGGAGGAGGGTGCCGGGGATTTGCCTTCTGCGGATTTCTGCGAGAGCTAGCTGGAGGTGTTCGAGGAGGGGTGCGGAGTCGGAATCAAAAAAGTGGATTTTTTCTTCGAGAAAGTCGAAATCTTCCGTTGAAATTAACCATTGAGCGAGGGCGAGGAGCGGCCAGTAAATGATGTCGCCGTGGGAGTCTGGTGGACGGATGTTCCAATCGCGTTGGTAAAGGAGGAACCACTGTGGCCAGTCGCCATTTGGGTTTTGTTGTTGGAAGACGCGGCGTAGAGTTGCCTTAGCGGCGTCGAATTTGCCGAGAGCGAGGAGGAATTCGAAGGCTCCTTGGCAGACGTCACGGACGCCCCAACCGCCGCCGGAGTATTGTTCGAGACCACGAGGACTTAAATAGTGGATGGCTGCGTTGTGAGCGAACCAAGGAGTGATGGTTTCAAATTTTTGTAAATCTGAGAAATTTGGATTTTGGAATCTATTTTCGATGTGGATGATGTTGTGGATGGAAGAATGGAAGGGTTGAGTATTCGTTTGTGGGCTTATTGGTGAGAGGAGGCGGCCATGGAATTTGAGGGAGAGGTTGAGGGTGGGCGCTGATTGGAGGCAGAGGAAAGGCCACTCTGAGGCAGTTTGCGGATTGTTGGGAGCGAGAGGAGTGGCAGGGCCACGGAATTCCCACAATTCGGGGGATGATGTTTCGACCTCAAAAAAGCCGTTTGGGAAGCGCTTTGCTACGAAGGAGTTGGGATGAGGGAAAATTTGGATGGAATTGGGGTGGATTTGGAGGGATGGGTTTAAGGAACCGCGGCCGTTGCGGTCGTCGAGTGCGAGATGAGCGGCTAGGAGGAAGCGCAAGGGTGGGCCTGAGGTGACATTGGCAGAGAAATCCAAGGAGGAGAGATTGGGGTTGGTTTGGAGGGAAATTTCGATTTGTATATTTTCTTTTTTGTAGAGCCAACGGCAGCGGGTGAGAGAGATTTCCCAGAGGGTTGGGATGCCGAGGAGGAGCCATTGGCCGTTTTCTTCGACCCAGATTCGGATGCCTGCGGCGCGTTGTAGGGCAAGGTAACTTAGCGCAGTGGAGAGGAGGCGGTTGGCGCTTGGGTGGCCTTGAGCGAGTTGAGCGGCGAAGATGCCGGCCATCCATGCGGTTGCCGATACTTCGGATTCGAGCGGTTCCCAGGTTTCGTTAGTGCGGAGGATGTGGCCATGAGGGCGCAAGACTTCGCGTTCTTTGCGTTGGCTGACGATGTGGCGGCCGTCGTCTGTAAAAAAAGAAAGGATGAGACCTTGTTGATCTTTTTCAAGGTGGCGGAGGTTTTCGCCGTAAGTGACCAAGATGTCATCAAATTTTGGTTCTTCGGATTCAAAGAAGGGAGCGGTGAAGAGGGTTTGGTTTTGTGTGGTGGTGGTGGGGAGTTCTGGCGTATTTGACGGTGGAGGAGTCAAGGTAGCGAGTTTCTGATAAGCCAACTGCCGGGCATGGGCGGCGAGGTTGAAATCTTCAGGGGAACTTGGGTTGGGGTGGTGATCGCAGTAGAGGAGGCAGATGCCAAATTTTGCGGAAGCTCCTGGGGGGAGGCGGAAAACTTCTGATTGGAGAGCAACGAGGGAGTGTTCTGCTTGGTGACGAATGCTGGGGAGGTCTCTGTTGTGGAAGCGTGGAGGCTGGCCGGAACGCGGCCAGAGGCCATGGGTTTGGAGGGCATCGGTGGCGAAGGAGACGGATTTCCCGAGGGAGGAGCAAAGGGTCCAGGGATTTCTCCCGCCGGCTGGTAGATTCTGCCTGGAGGCGATTGTCCAGCCGCACACGTTGGTTTGGAAGGGGAAATGATCGACGTAATGGGAGACGTAGAATTCGTTCAGGAGGATGCCGTTTTCATCGGTCAAGGCGAGGCCGTGCAGGAAGAGGAAGTCAATTTCTTGTGGGGAATTGGAGGAGTTGAGGACATCTGCGAGCCAAAGGAAGGAGGAAGTGGAATTTTCGACAAGGAACTCTGCTGACCAAACAAGACCCTGTGAGGAACCGGAAGTCTGGAGAGAGTCTGGGCCGGAAATGATTGTATGCAATCCGCAGATTTTGCCCGGACCGATGAGGTAGTAGGAGGTTTTTGGGGAGCGGTTTATGCGCGGACGGAGGAAGAAGCCGGAGACGGGTGGTTCCCAAGGGGTTCCGGGCCAGAGGGAGATTTGGATGTCGCGGTAGTGGAGGGAACGGATTGTGCCGCAGGGATAGACTTGTGCATGAAGGGCATCGGGATTGCCGAGAAGGATGAGCTTTTTCGATTCGTGTATCATGAAATTTTATTGGTGAGTTGGCGGATCTATGAAGCTGTGCGGGGATGTTCGAGGTAGTATTCGGGTTTGTGAGGACCGGTGAGCCATTGGCCGTCTTTCTGGATGTCGAGGAAGAAGTCGAAAGGCAGGGAAGTTTCGCCGTTGGCGGACATGAGGACGACGGAGATGGAGCGTTGGCGGAAAAGTTCGAGGGCGCCGGAGATTGCGTGGAGCGGGAGGGATGAGCCGGGGCGGTCAAGGAAAACGATTTTTGGATTGGCGAGTGTGAGGCGTGCGATGGAGAAGAGATGTTGTTCGCTGATGGAGAGAGCGGCATTCCAGTCGCGCTCGGTGTCGAGCCCTCCGACGCGGTCGAGAGTTTTTCTGAGGCCGAGTGCATCGAGGACAGCGAGGATTTCTGAGTCGGAGGTCGTTAATTCGCGACCGGAGCGGAGGAGGGCGTTTCTGAGGATTCCCGGAGGCCAGTAAGGCCTTTCGGGGAGAAAAAGGACGTCCTCGATGCCCGGGCGGCGGATTTTGCCTTGGCCCGAAGGCCAAAGGCCGGCGGTTGCTCTGAAGAGTGCGAGCATTTGGAGGTCGTCCTGTGCAGTGACGACGAGTTGGGCGCCTGATGGGAGGGTGAGGTCGAGCGAGGAGAGGAGGATACGGCGACTATCGAGAGAGCGGAGTGTGAGGCTTTGATATTCGACTTCTCCCTCTGTTTGCTCGAAGAAGATGTCCAGTGGAGCGGAAGCTACGGTTTTTTCCATAGCCTCTGAGAGGAGATGGATGCGAGTTGTGACGGCTGTGAAAGCCGAGATGGATTGGAATTGGGTGACGATGAGGGAGAATGCGCCCATGAGCGTGGAGAAAGCCATCATGGATTGGGTGACGACGCCGAATTCGACTTCGCCCCGCATGAACATGGGAGCGATGACGAGGACGGGGACGAGTTGGATGAAGTAGTTGTAGCCGTTTGTGAAAAAGGAGAGATTGCGGTTAACGGCGATGATGCGGCGAAGGTTATTGACGACGTCCTGGAGGCGGCCGTGGAGGCGTGTGCGGAAGCGGCCTTCGCGTCTGGCAAGAGCGATGGAGTCGGCGTTTTCGCGCAAGTGGATGAGGTCGGAGCGGAGGTTTGCCTCGAGGTCGAGTTGGGCGTAATTGAGGCGGATGAGTGGACGGCCGAGGAGGGCTGTGATGAGGGAACCCATGGCTGCATAAGTGATGGCTACAGCGAAAAGCAGGGGGCTGATGGACCAAAGGACACCGGAGAAACTGATGACTGTTATGAAAGCGTTGCAGAACATGAGGACAAAGGAGAGGGTGGTGGAAGTGAAAGCGCGGACGTCTTCGGTGATGCGCTGGTCGGGATTGGCGACACCCTCTGCACCCATGAGGAGGTAGGTTCTATTCTGGAGATAATTATCAATAAAATACCAGGTGAGTTGTTCGCGCCAGAGGAGGCCCAGGCGTTCTTCGAAGAAGCGGAAGAGAGTTGCTGCGAGTGTCGAGAGGATGAAAACGAGTGCGTAGAGGAAGGCTTTCTGCCAGAAGACGGTGAAATCGCGTGCCTGTATGGCGGACATGAAGTCGCGGCCGACGAAACTATTTAGGACGTTGAGAGCGTTTATTAGGAGAATTCCGACAGCGAGGAGTGAGGCGAATGTGACGGCGCGGTTGGCGCGGTCGGAGGAGAGGAGGTTGCGGACGGCCCAGAGGAAGCGTCTCCAGGTGAGGCGGAGCAAGCGGATTTCGGCTTCGGCCATTGGAAAGGGGATTAGGAGGAAATGGGTGTTACATTAAATGATATGTAAATGATATGAATATCTTTTTACGGAGCTTAATTATTGGTTGTTTAGCATGTTGTAAGAAAAGGATATAAATATCATGAGATGGGAGTGGAAGAGGTGTGAGTGGAGAGAGAGGAGGGTTTTTTTTGCTTTAGGAAGCGGAACCAATTTGCGAGGTGTTTCTGGATGGCCTGGCGGAGGGTGAGGTAGCGCTCGGTGCGATGGATAGCTGCGGGGTTACGGAGGGCGTGGAGGACGGCGTTGAGGGAGAATTCGTCGAGCTCGAGGGAGATGAAGGCGGTTGCGACGGAGGAGGCGTGGTGTGCATCGCTTGCGGCAGTTGCTGCGAGGCTGCGGCGGCGCGCATATTCTTTGGCTTTGAGGTTAAAAATAGGGGAAGTTACTGCGGCGTTGAAGGTTTCGATGGTGGTTAAGGGGAGGGAGTCGAGGATTTGTGAGGGGATACCTGCGCGCCAGCCATCGAATGGGTGAGCTGGGATGGCGATTGCGCCGCGTTTTTGGATTTGTTCAAGGACGTTGGCGGAGGGTTCGCCGCGCAATGTGGGCAGAGTTGCGCCAATGCAGAGCAAATGACCCTCTGCAGTTGAGACTTCTGTTCCTGGAAGGATGAGGAAGTCGTCAACGGGGCGGCCGTCGGGTCGTTCGAGGCCGCGTTTTTGCAAGTAATCGTGGACCTGGCAGTTATCGTGGTCGGTGATTGCGATGCCGTGGAGGCCTGCGCGGCGAGCTGCTAGAATGAGTTCTTCCGGGGAGTCTGTAGCGTCGGCGGAATACCAGGAATGGACATGAATATCGAAATTGAGTAGCATTGCAGATGGCAGGGGAGAGTTTATAGTTTGGCTTAGCAGAGAAACGGGAGAAAGAGTAAAGTCATGGCATACGCGTTCAAAGAGTGGGCTTTGGTTTGTAATGCACTTGGGGAGGGGAAGCAGTGCATTTTGCTTCGGAAGGGAGGGATTGCGGAAGGGCGGGAGGGTTTTTCTTTCCGATATAAGGAGTTTGGATTGTTTCCGACGTGGTTTCACGAGCAGGTGCAGAAAACGCGATTGCCGGCGGAGACGTTGTTACCGCCTGAGCCTGAGGGGGAGATGGAGATTTGCTATGCAGCAACGTTGGAATGGAGCTGGGTTTTGCGGGAGCGATCGAAGCTTCAAGCTCTGCGCGATTTTCACATTCTTGCGGATGAAGTAGTGGAGGAACGTTTTGGGTATGGGGAGGAGGAAGGTTTGCATGTAGCGGCGG
>JAOAAX010000004.1:6603-59295 GCA_026418675.1 Chthoniobacterales bacterium
GTTCGGGTGTTTCGACTTGAACCGCCGATGCGGTTTGCTTTGGAGCGTAAACACGGAGGCTGTCGTTCCTGGGTTGAGGTTCCGGATTGGGATGGTTGCGCGCTTGTGTCTGTTCTCTCGGATGAGGAACATGAAGTGAGGATGAAAATGCTGCGGGAGATTTTGGAATGAGGGTTTGGACTGGTGTTTGTCGTAGGTGGGTGATTTTGGTTTTTCTCTCGTTTATGGGATGGTTTTGTGTAGGGATGGATGCTTGTGGAGTGGAGGGAGGGCGACTTTTGCCACCTAGAGGGGGGAACGCAGTTGTGGAATTTTCCGCTGAGGAGGGAATTAATGTTTCAGGAGAACTTTCTGCTTTCCGGGGGAAGCGAGGGGAGGGGGGAGAGATTCCCGTTCGACCGCTTTCTGATTCTCAAGCACTTGAAATTGGCCGAAGGATTTGGCAAAACGAATGCGCTGGCACAATTGAAGGGCTGACAGCTTGGAATGAGGGCGAGGGTTTTGCCTCGTTGGGGATAGGGCATTTTATTTGGTATCCGGAGGGGAAGGATGGCCCATTTCGAGAGAGCTTTCCTGAATTTGTGGGTTTTTTGTTGCGGAATGGGGGTTATGTTCCGGAGTGGGTTGTCAAGGCTCGTGGATGCCCCTGGCCGGATCGGAAGGCTTTTCTAGCGTCGTTCCATCAGAGAAGGATGATTGAGCTTCGGGAATGGCTTGTAGCGACTATTCCGCAACAGGCGCGGTTTCTTGCCAATCGGCTTGTGTTGGCTTTTCCTGTAATGCTTGAAGCAGCGCCGGCTGCTTCCCGGGACAAGATTCGGCGGAATTTTCAACGAGTTGCGAAGGAACCGCTTGGGATGTATGCTTTGATTGATTATGTGAACTTTAAAGGCGAGGGGACATCACCAACGGAACGTTACAATGGCCAAGGTTGGGGGCTTCTCCAAGTTCTGGAGGAGATGCACGAGGGGCCAGCGTTGCGTGAGTTTTCGTCGGCGGCGATTCGTGTTCTTGAGAGGCGTGTTCGGAATAGCCCTCCGCAACGGGGGGAGAGTCGTTGGCTTGAGGGATGGCGGAAGCGATGCCGAACCTATTCTCCGGATTGAAAATGGCCTCGAAGGGGAAAGGATTTCCTTTGCGGGCTGCTTTTAGGGGGGAATAAGTTTGAGGGTATCGTTAAATAGCCGGAATCTTATAGCCTCAATTAAGGAAATTGAACAAGTGGCCTTGCGAAGATTGGAATTGAATGAGGGAGTGGGTGTGAATGGTGGGGGTTGAGGCCTGATTCGAGTAGATTCGAGCAGATTCGAGCAAAAGCCGGCTGCTAATTAAACGGAATGATTTTTTTGAAGCTATGCTTAAATGTGGGGAGGGAGGGGATAAGCGGTAAGTTTACTCAAAATTGTATAAATTTTTTGGAAAAGTTGCTTGCAAATGGAAACTTATCGAGGGGGCTTAAATATAATTTTCCACCTCTGGAGAGTGAAAGGGCTTTGAAGAAAGCTAGCTTTTTGAAGTTAGGAGGAGTTTTCTCTTTTGTTGTGAATCCAATTTGTGCTGAGAGAGATCTAAATTCTGGAGTTTTTCCACCAAGGACCTTAGGTTGTTAGCGATAGCATTTGAGGATTGTTCAACGTTTTGAACACTTGTAATATTTTCTTTAATTTCTCCAATGATTTCGTTGATGATTTTGTTGATGGTAGAAGTTTCCGATTGAGCAGCTGTCACGATATCCATGATGCTGCGAGTTGCTGAAGCAGTGCTTTCAGCGAGTTTCCGGACTTCTTCAGCTACGACGGCGAAGCCTTTTCCTGCTTCTCCGGCGCGTGCTGCTTCGACAGCGGCGTTGAGAGCCAATAAGTTAGTTTGTGTAGCGACGGAGCGAATGGTTTTTGCGACTTCTGAAATACCCCCTACAACGGAAACTAGCTTTTCGGCCTGTTGGCGGGAGGATTCGAGTTTGTTACTGAGGGAAGAGAATCGTTCGATTAAACTGTGAGTTGCTTTTGCGCCGTGTTTAGTTTCGTCGCCAGCGTGTTGAGCGACGTTGAGGGCTTCGTCTAATGCGACTTTTCTTGCTTCTTCTTGATGGGCTTCTGTAGTAATATCGCGGGCAACTTTAACAACGAAGATGACATTACCGTTTTCGTCAAGGATAGGAGCGTAGCTTGCTTCGATCCAAATTGTTGAGCCGTTGCGGTGCTTGCGTTGGAATTTGCCAACGAAGGCTTCACCTTGGGCGAGGCGTTGCCAGAAGGTTTTGTATTGCGGGGATTGGACCAGATCGGAATGGCAGAAGATTCTATGGTGTTTGCCTTGGATTTCTTCTAATTTATAACCGACGGCATTGCAGAAGTTTTGGTTTGCCCAGATGATAGTGCCATCGGGGTGGAATTGGATGACAGCCATAGCGCGATCAAGCGCTTGGAATACTGCTTTGTAGAAACCTAACTGTTCTCTTAAATTTTGGAGTTCTTGGTGAAGAGAATGAAAGAAGATGGAACTGCAAAATTCAGAAATTTTTTTCATAGGAAAGTTTTTTGGTTAATAGTTGTTTGAAAGACATATGTCAATAGGAAAATGATTATTTGTTAACAAAACACAGGGATGTAAGAATTTGTATTTTTTGCTTTACCTTGTTATGGGAATAAAAGAGAAAGGAAGCTGAACAAAGCCTAAGGACTATGAACCCATTCCGCACTCTACCGAAGGTTCGCTATGAGGGACCCGATACGAAAAATGATCTAGCGTTTCGCTACTACAATCCTGACGAGCTCGTTGAGGGGAAGCCGATGCGAGAACATTTGCGGTTTTCGGCGGCATTTTGGCACTGCATGAGAAACACTTTAAGTGATCCCTTTGGAGTCGGGACAGCATTTATGCCATGGGATGATGAATCGAATACGTTGGATAATGCGATTCGGCGAGCGGAGGTATTTTTTGATTTTTTGGATTTGTTAGGGATCGAATATTACTGTTTCCACGATCGGGACGTTGCCCCTGAAGGGACGACGGTGAGTGAATCAATTGAAAATTTGGAGACGGTAGTTAAGGCGTTGCAGCGGCTTCAGAATGATAGGGGGAAGAAATTGCTGTGGGGGACAGCGTGTCTTTTTTCGCATCCGCGGTATGCGCAGGGAGCTGCGACATCTCCAAATGCTAACGTTTTTACGTATGCGGCCAGTCAGGTTAAGAATGCGATAGACGCGACGCAAGCGTTGGGAGGACAAGGGTATGTTTTCTGGGGGGGACGCGAGGGATACACAACCCTGCTCAATACGAATATGAAGCGTGAGCTTGATCACTTGGGAAGGTTTTTGCACTTAGCTGTGGAATATAAGAAATTGATTGGTTTCGAGGGACAGTTTTTTATAGAACCCAAGCCGAAGGAACCGACGACCCATCAGTATGACTCAGATGCGGCAGCCTGTTTGAACTTTTTGAGGGAATATGGCTTGTTTGATGATTTTGAGCTGAATATCGAAACCAACCATGCGCAGTTGGCAGGACATACGATGTGGCATGAGTTGCAAGTAGCTGCAAATGCTGGGAAATTGGGTTCGATTGATGCGAACCAGGGGAATCCCTATTTGGGATGGGATACGGATGAATTTCCGACGGATCTTCCAATGGCGACACAAATAATGTTGACAGTGCTGGGCATGGGAGGATTTCGGAAGGGTGGACTGAATTTTGATGCGAAGCGACGTCGTGATTCTTACGAGCCGCTTGATTTGGTCTATGGGCACATAGCCGGGATGGATACCTTTGCACGCGCTTTGAAGATAGCTGCGAAGATCCGAAAAGATGGGACATTAGAGAAGATGGTTCGGCAGCGGTATTCTTCATGGGATGTCGGGATTGGGGCTGAAATTGAAGCGGGGAAGGTGACATTGAAGGAACTCGATGCCTATGCCCGGAGGTGCCCTGAGCCGGAGTTGCCTTCCGCACGGCAGGAGATGTTCGAAGTAATCTGGAGTCGGTATTTTTAAGCTGACAGCTTTTCGGATGAAGGAGGCGCAGGGAAAAAGACCTGCGCCTCTTTTTGTTGAAAGAAAAACTTTTTAGATTTAGGGATAAGAAATCAGAGAGAAAGAACTTGAGAGAATATGGCAGCGGAACTTTGTTTAGGGCTTGATATATCTACGCAGAGTTTAACTGGACTTGTGATTGATGCGCAGGAGGCGGAGATTGTAGCGCTTGAATCGGTGAACTACGGACGAGAATTGCCGGAATACGGGGCGCCGAATGGGTTTATTCGGGATTTTGAAGAGGGAGTGGTTGGGACTGTAGGCGCACGGCCGGAGATGTGGTTAGATGCGTTGGAGGTTTGTTTAGCGCGGTTAGGGAGGAAGGTTAATTTGAGGAATGTCCGGGCGATCAGTGGTTCTGGGCAGCAGCATGGGAGTGTTTATCTGAGCAAGAGCTATGGGCGGCAGCTTCGGTGGCTTGATCCGGGGAAGTCGTTAAGGATTCAGTTGAAGTCGTGTTTTACGCGTGAAGTTTCTCCAATTTGGATGGATACCTCTACAAGTGAGGAGTGTAGGGAGATTGGGGAGGTGATGGGAGGGGCGGGGGAGGTATGTCGGCGAAGTGGATCCGTGCCGATTGAGCGATTTACCGGACCGCAAATTCGGAGATTTTTCAAGAGATGGCGTGCAGCGTATGAGCGGACGGAGCATATCGGATTGGTAAGTTCGTTTATGGCCGGAGTTTTGGCTGGGAGGATTGCACCCGTGGACCGCGGGGATGGTGCAGGGATGAATTTGATGGATATTGGGAGATGGGAGTGGGATTTGCAGCTTTTGGAGGCGACTGCGCCTGAGCTTCTTCGACGTTTGCCGCGGATTGATAAGAGGAATGGTGTGATTGGGAGAATAGCTGAGTATTTTGTCCAGAGATTTGGCTTTCGTCCTGATACGAGAGTGGTGACTTTTACTGGGGATAACCCAGCGAGTTTAGTTGGCATGGGTGCGACGGAACCGGGGAAGGTGGTTATCAGTCTTGGGACGTCGGACACTTTTTTTGCGGCGATGGAACGGCCGCATACTGATCCTGATGGTTTTGGACATGTTTTTGGGAACCCAGGTGGGGAGTGGATGACGTTGCAGTGCTTTGTAAATGGTTCACTGGCACGGGAGCGGGTTCGTGATAGATGTGGATGGGGTTGGATGGAATTTAATGATGCGATATTAAAGGAGACGAAGCCGGGTAATGGTGGGAATGTGATGTTGCCGTTTTTTCAGCCGGAGATTTCGCCGAAGTTGAATTTGAGTGAGCCAGTGTTGGATGGGAGTGCGGAATTTATGGGATGGAAGGACAAGGCAGGTTTAGTTCGGGCATGTGTTGAGGGTCAATTTGTGAATATGAGGATGAGAGTGAAATGGATGAATTTATCTGCAAGGGAGATCTTATTGACGGGTGGTGCATCGCGGAGCGACGGGATTGCACAAGTTGTGGCAGATGTTTTTCAGGCGAAGGTTCGTCGGCTCTCGGTTTCGGATTCTGCTGCGTTGGGTGCTGCGATGCTAGCGGCGAGTGGTGGGTTGGGGAAACCTCTTGCAGAGCTTCAAGCTAAACTTTCGAAGCCAGAGGGTGGGGCGGTTGAGCCGAATGCCGCAGCTGCCGGAGTTTATGAGGAGATCGAAGCGAAATTGCAAGGGCTGCTGGAGCGGGTTTGTGGGAAGTCCGGACAGCTTCTATCAGGACCTTTGAGTTGATGGCTGATGGGGATTTGAGGAAGAGGAAGTGTTTGTTTGAGGAAGATGATATTTTGATTTGGTGGCTTAGGGATTTGGCAGGCAGGATGTGATTTTCAAAACCGGGTGTAAGGTTGTAAGGTTTAAATTAAGACAAGATGACAATTTAGATAAAATGACAGGGGAGTTATAAATTTGGGGTTATGCCTTTAAATTCCCTGATGATTCCTTTAGCGATAGCTTCTGCGATGCGCTGTCGTATGGCTGGGGATTGGATAGCGGAGTTGTCGAGGGGATTAGAAAGGAAGCCGAGTTCGAGGAGGACAGCGGGACGTGTATTGTTACGGAGGACGTAAAAGTTAGCTTTTTTGATTTGGCGGTTGAGGGTTGGGTAGGCTTGGAGGAGTTGTTGTTGGAGGTGGGCGGCGAGTCTATAGGATCGAGGGGAGAGGTAATAAGTTTCGATGCCGCGAGCTTTTTTGCGACGGGCCCAGTTATAATGGATGCTGACGAAGATTGCGTTGCGTTTTTTGTTTGAGATGGCGACGCGTTGTTCGAGAGGGATGAATTTGTCGGAGGAGCGTGTGAGGATGACATTAAAGCCGGCGGCCTGGAGGTAAGGTTTGGTGCGGAGGGCGGTATCGAGGGTGAGGTTTTTTTCGTTTTGGCCGAAGATGGGTCTTGCGCCGCGGTCATGGCCTCCGTGGCCTGGGTCGAGAATGACGGTATTGAAGAAGCCCGCGCCTGGGCCGTAATCTTTGATGGCGCAACCAGCGAGGGAGAAGGAAAGGAGCAAGAAGAGGAAGAAGGAGCGGAGGTTGAATATGGATGGGGAAGTTGAGGAGAGGGTGCTCAAGGTGTGAATTTTGTAATAGGGAGGCGGTGGGGGAGGCAATGGTTTTGAAGTTTTTTATCACTTGTCGTGAAAGTGGCTTATGGGTAAATGGTGGGGTGTGATGCTCGAGGAATACTTGCCTGCTTTGGTTCATGTTGTGGTGGGGATTGGTTTTGCTGTGGTTGCTTTGTTGACGAATTTTTTGCTGGGGCGAGCTGGGGCGAGGAGCAAAGCGAAGGATACACCATATGAATGCGGGATGTTGCCTGCGATTGAGGAGCAGCCGCGGTTTAGTGTGAAGTTTTACCTTGTAGCGATGTTGTTTATCTTATTCGATATAGAAGTCGTATTTATGTATCCGTGGGCTGTGGTTTTTCGGGAATATTTGGAGCGGGAAGGGGTGTTGATTTTTTGGAGTATGATGGGGTTTATTGGGATATTGTTAGTGGCATTTCTGTATGCCCTACGGAAGGGTGCGATGGAATGGAGCCGTTGAGGATACGGAGATGCGGGAGAGTGTGGCTCCGCGATGATCTACCATTTGGTTTTGTGCAAATTGGCTGATGGGGTGGATGAGGGGCGACTGGAGTGGATGCAGCGGCAGACACGGTTGATGCTTTTGAAGATACCGGAGGTGCTGTCTGTGCGGAGTGGACGGAATTTGGAAGATAACGCGGAATGGCCGTTTTTTTTTGCTGCGGAGTTTTATTCGACGGATCAGCTTGCGTCGTATGCGGAACATCCGGTGCATGTGCAGTTTTTGGAGGAAGTAATAAAGCCATATACAAAGGAATGGACTATACTGGACTTTGAAATGGAGCCAGGGAAGGATCGGCGATTGTCGTGAGGTGGAGGTGTGTGTTTTTGAGGTTGGAAGAGAATTTAAATTGGTCTAGAGAGTGGAGATGGTGAGTATGAATAATGAGGAGAGGTGCGAGAATATGGAAGGGGAGGGCCGAGCTGCGAATAGAGGGGGTTCGGAATGGGATCGGGTGGACCGGATTTTGTATGTTTGGATACCTGCGACGGTGTTGGTTTTTCTTTTGGGTGTGGTTCCCTATGCGACGGGATATGGTTTTGCGCGGCTAAGTTTGGCGCATTTGATGGAGTATCTTTGGCGTTCGCCGGATTGGGAGCACTGTGCGTTTGTGCCGTTAGCGGTTGCGCTTATCGTGTATGAGCTGAGGGATCGTTTGCAGGGGTTAGAGGTAAAGCCGGCGTGGATTGGATGGCCGGTTTTTGGGGTTGGGCTTTTATTATATTGGGCTGGGGAGAGGGTGGACAATCATTACATAGGATATGCCGCGATGCAGATACTTGTGTGTGCATGGATTTTGTTGGGGTTTGGGTGGAAGTATTTTCTGGCTTTGCTTTTTCCGTGGTTATTTTTGTTTTTTCTGTGGCCGTTAATTTTTTTGGAGACGTATTTAGCGTTTCCGTTGCGGCTGGTGATGTCAGAGGTGAGTGTTCAAGTGCTGAATTGGATTGGGATAGATGCGATGAAGGTTGGGACGGCGATTGTTTCTGCGCCGGATGAAATTGCAGGGTTGAAGGCTGGGGAGAGGTTTTCGGTGGATGTAGCGGATCCTTGTAGTGGGATTCGATCGTTGTTTGCGTTGATGATGGTTTCGGCGTTGTATGGTTTTTTTACCTTTCGAGAGTGGTGGAAGCATTTGTTGATTTTTCTGAGTTCGATTCCTCTGGCGATAGCCGGGAATCTGTTTCGGATTTTGTTACTGACAGTTGGGACGTTGGTATTTGGGACGGAGTTTGCGATTGGAAAGGGGATTGATGAGCCCTCAGCTTATCATATGATTGCAGGTTTTTTTGTTTTTATGGTTGCGATTGGTGGGATGTTGATAATTGGCTGGGCAATGAACTTTTCGTGGGTGGAATTTTTTAGAGGATTGATGAGGATGAAGAAGAGTGGTGCGGGTTTGTCTTTAGATGATGGATTGAATCGAGATAATGCAGGGGAGGATGTGGGCAAATCCTTAGAAGGGGGAAAAAGGAAGGAAAAAATGACACGTAGAGGGGAGAAGGATAGTTATTGAGAGTAAATTATATTATTGGGAGGATTTTGTTTTATGAGTGGTTGCGAAGAATTGAAGGTGGTGGGTGTGGGAGGTGGGTTGGGAGAAGAAAAGGGTAAGAGGGATTTTGGCGCTAAAAACTGGATAATAATAGCGATTTTTATAGGGCTGTGCCTGTTTGTATCCGTTGTTGTTGATTTTACCGCTCGAGCTGTGGTTGTGCCGGAAGCTGGGGTGGTTATGGATTTACCTGGGAGTGTAATGGGAATGGCTGGGCATGATGTGGAAGTGAGTGAAGCGGAGCTGACTATACTTCCCAAGGATACTCAATTTGCAAAGCGGGCATACAATGATGAGCGAGGAAATAGTATCATATTGCAGATTGTTTTAAGTGGAGGAGATAGGCGGAGCATTCATCGGCCGGAGACGTGTTTGCCTGGGCAGGGGTGGAATATTCTTTCTAACCAGCCTGAGCGGATAGAATTGAGAGATGGAAGGTATTTGAAAGTTCAAAAGTTACGGCTGGCCCGAGATGTGAATGTGCCCGGGGTTGGGAGAAAGACTATGACGATGTTGTTTTTGTATTGGTATGTTGGGAGTGGTCTTACGACCAATAGTCAGCTTGAGAGGATTTTGCGTTCAAATTTGGACTTGTTATTCTACAATCGGGTTCATCGTTGGGCCTATGTGATAGTGAGTTCACCTGTTCTAGGAGGTTTAACGCAAAATGGACTAACAGAAACTGAGACGATGGAAAGGCTGAAGGAGTTTGTGAGAGAAGTTGTCCCGCAGATTCATCTGCCTAGTGTTGAATTGCCTCGAGGGAGCGGGAAAGAGGAGTAGGAGGGATGAAATTTAAAGAGGAGGTAAGGTGGAGTGAATGGGGGAGGAGGCTGGTGGTGTTTGGGAAGTGGTTTTTGGTTGTGGGAATAGCTTTGTGGATTGTGTGGTTTTCGTTTATATTTGACGATAGTGTCCGGAGGATGGTTTTAGAGTGGCAAGGGGATAGTTGGCGGGGAAGCCGGGCAGCTCAATTTTGGGGAGCAGTGAGTAAATATGGCGATTGGCCGCAGTTGTTTGTGACGGGTAGTTTATTGCTTGTGTTGGCTCTGGTGCGAAGGAAGAGGCGTGCGGCGGAGGTTATTGCTGCTGCAATAGTGGCTTCAACCTTGACGGGTATAATTGCGAATGGATCGAGACTAACCACTGGCAGGGTTCGGCCACGTGATGAGGCAAAGCTTGGTGCGGGTTTCTTTGGTCCGTGGCATGAGGGGAGGTTGACTGTAGGTGTTCCGGGGTATAACAGCTTTCCCAGCGGTCATGCGGCGACTGCCTTTGGTTTTGCCTCACCAGTTTTTTTTGCTGTTCCGTGGGTTGGGTTGGTTTTGATGGTGGGTGCGGTGATGGTTGCGATGTCGAGGGTTATGCTTGGGGCACATCATTTATCTGACATTGTTGTCTCATTATTATTGGCTCTGTTTATCGGTTATATGGTTTTGCGATGGTTTGAGGGGAGGGGAGGGAAGTGGCTTGATAGATTGATGGAGTTGTTAGCTGGAGGTTGGAGGGCGAGTGAAAAGTGAAATGGAGAGGATGTGTTTTTTTTGGAGGTTTAGGAGTTTTATAATTTTTATTTTGTTTTTCTTGGGTTTAGTGGATTTGTTTGCTGCGCCTTTGTGGAATGTTGTGATTCACGAGGGAAGGAGGTATGTTCCCGTGGAGGATGTGGCCAGGTTCTATGGGATGAGGTTGGCATGGGTTGGGGAGGGGGAGTTTGAGCTTGTAAGTAATGGTAGGAAACTTGTGGGGAAAGCAAATACGAAAGAGGTTTTGCTAGATGGTGTGAAGTATGTTTTGTGTTTCCCGTTGGTTGGGAGAGAGGGGATTGTTTTTTTTTCTGCGATGGATGTGACGAAGATAATTGAACCTGTTTTGCGACCATCGAAGATACGAGATGCAACTTTAGTTCGGACTGTGATATTGGATGCAGGGCATGGTGGGCACGATGCTGGCGCTGTTGGACCATATGGAAGGGAGAAAGATTTTGCACTGGATGTAGCAAAGAGGGCCAAAGTTTTGCTTGAACAGAGGGGGTTTAGGGTTTTGCTTACGAGAAGCGGGGATTACTTTATTCCTTTAGAGGAACGGTCTGCATTTGCAAATCGGCATAAGGATGCAATTTTTGTCAGTATTCATTTTAACAAGAGTGTTAGTGGTGTAGCGTCTGGGATTGAGACGTTTGCTTTAGCGCCGCGTGGGGTGCCGTCGATGGGAGAGGAAGATGTGACAGTAAATGCGGTTGCGCGATATCCAGGACATGCAAGGGATGCGGAGAATATCCTGTTGGCTACAGCGGTTCACAGTTCTCTGTTGCGATTTTGCCCACTTCCTGATCGGGGAATTAAGCGTGCGAGGTTTCATGTGATTCGGGAGACCGAGATACCTTCTGTTTTGGTTGAAGGGGGATTTATGAATCACCCACGGGATGCGAAATTTATTGCGCATCCGTCATATCGGCAGCGTTTGGCGATGGGGATAACGGAGGGAGTTTTAAGATTTCAGCGAGCTGTGAAGGGGAGGCCATTTTTGCCTGCGCCGAATGTTGTGGCATCTGTTGCTGAACCGACAAGCGCCAGTAAGGTTGTTTCGGATGGAGAGAGCCAGAAGGATTCTAAGGAGGAGGACGAAAATTCGGCCGCAAGTAGGCAAGAAAAAGAGATGCAAATATCTAAAAAAGGTAATGTGGATCTAACAGTAGAACAAAGAGGGAAGCAGGAAATTGGTGAAGAGGGAGTAGAAGAGGGAGATGGATATGAAAAAGGAGAAATGGAAAGTTTTTCTGCTGAACGCTTGAGTGGTAAAAATAGAGCGGGGAGTATGCGTCCCCCGAAGGGAATTGGTGAGGCGATTTTTATGAAAAGGCTTAAACAATTGTCTGTCCTTCAATGGAATGTTGAATTGGATGAAGAAAGCAAGGGAAATTAAAAATCCATGAAAAAATATTTCAAGTTTTTTTTAATAACAAGGAAAAATAGAAATAATGGAGTTTATTAGAAACTTGATAGGGAGATACTAAATTTTTGATAGAGATGGTGCAGTTGATCTAACGTGAATTGGGAGTTGGTGTTACAGGCTGAAATGGCTTTTTTGAGAATTTCGATTGCGAGTTCTGATTTTTTTGCATGGACTTTCCAATATGTAGCGAGGCCAGATGCTGCTTCTGAACGGATGGCAATGTCGGAGTAGGGAGGGAGGAGGGGTGCGGGTTTGGAGGCGAGGGCAAGCTCGAACCAATTTCTTGCTTGGTATGGGTTTGTTTTGAGAGCGGCTTGGCCGCGAAGGACGAGAAGTTCGGGATGCCAAGTTTCTTTAGGGCCTGGTTGTTCAAGGAGGTTAATTTGTTGCCATCGGCCTAGCTGAGCAAGGCAGGAACCGACCCGGACGATGGCAGCATTTGCAATCGGGTTGGAATCTGTGCCTGTTTGTAGGAGGAGCTTGTGGTAGAGGGATAGTGCGGCTGTTGGCTCGCCTATGTCGAGTTTGGCCCCAGCGGCAAGGAAAATAAGGATGGGCGGAGGAGATGGTTGAGCAAGTATTTTGTATAAAATGGACAAATTTCTCTTTTGTTTTTCGAGTTTTTGAGGTTGGGACATGTAACCTGTGTGTAGGAGCGTTATGTTGGTATTGTGGATGGGTAGGTTGATTTCTTGGATAGATTCTTCGATTTGTTCATGGACTGGCCAGCGGAAGCGAATAGAGGGCAGGTTAGGGAAAAGACGAAGGAAGAGATAGGACATTCCATGGTTTCCGGATGGTTCTAAGTCATTGACTAGCAGGCGGAAGGCAGGAGGATGGGGGTGATCTGGTGGTAAAGAGCGAAGGTGGTTAAGGAGATCGTGGAGAGCCTGTGTGGATTGTGGGGCGAGGAACATGTCTGCATCTGGGAAGAGGATGTAGCGCCCTTTAGCGAGTTTGAGGAGTGCGTTACGAGCGGCGGAGAAGTCGTTTTGCCAGGGGATATTGTGGACAGAAGCACCGAGAGAAGCGGCAATTTTTGGGGTGTCGTCAATGGAGCCGGTGTCGCCGATGAGGATTTCGTCAGCATAATGGCGCAGGGATTCGATGCAGCGAGGGAGGTTGGATGCTTCGTTGCGAACAATTAAGCAAAGGGAGAGAAAAGGAGGTTTCATTGGTTAAAAGGTATATTGGGGAAAATTTAGTGAGTTTTTTGCTTGTTTAGATTTGTGATAAGATACAAGATAAGATGAAATGAAAACAGTTTCCTCCCTTACAGTTTTGCTTATTTGTTTCGTTGTTGGGCATGTTTTAGGACAAGAGGTGGGGAATTTGGACCCTGGGTTTGAGATTCGTCGGGTTGAAGCTGAATTTGTAGATTCACCTCGAGATGATTCTTTGCGAGGGAAAATGAATACTCAGCGTAGGACGAAGTGGTTGCTTGTGGAGGGGGCATTTAGTTGGCAAGCTTCGACGGCTGAAGATAAGGAGGTTGGATGGCTGGAGGAGATTGAAGCTGTTTTTTACGTTATGCTTGAGACGAAGGTGAGTCGCGAGGAAGAAAGAACACTTCTGAAAGGGAAGGTTACACTTTTGAATGTTGGGCAGGGGAAGGATATGAAGGCAGGGATGTTTGTTTCGCCAAGGGCTCTAGAGAGGTTATTCCGTGGGCGTCCTCCATCGAGTGTGTTGCCATCAATTTCTGCTATTGGTATGGAACTTGTGCGAGGAGGTAAGGTAGTTGCGTTTTACTCGAACTATCGGAATATGCCGTTTTGGGAGAAAATTGATCCAACTACTAAGGTTGTAGAGAATTTGTTGTTACCGCGATGGAAGACGCCATTTGCTAATGCTGCATGGGACTATTATGAGGAGGAGAAAATTTCGGAGTGAGTAAAGTTCCATAGAAATAAAAGAGATAAAATTTTAATATGTCAGTAAAGAAGACGTATGCGCTCAACTTAGGGATGCAGACGGTTGCAATGGCGGAGTTTGAGCACTTGGCGGATGGTGGACTGGCACTTGCAGGGTATCGGGAGTATGAGTTGATGCCGGACCCCGCTGCGGATGCGACACGGCTAGAGCAAATTAAAGTAGCGGTTGGGGAGTTGAGAAGCGGATTGAATTTGCCCAAGATGCTGAGGGCATATTTTTGTTTACCTTCGCAGTCAGTATTTACTCGTTTTTTGAGACTACCCGGATCTACGGCTGAGGATGTGAGGTCTGTAATTGGTTTTGAGGCTCAGCAGAATGTTCCTTTTCCGATTGCGGAGGTTGTATGGGATTATCAAATATTGGGTGCGGTGCGGGACGCTAATTGGGACGTGGCATTAGTAGCGATAAAAACAGATCAACTGGAGGAAATTTATGCATCGTGTGAACAGGCAGGAGTTTTGGCATATGGAATAGATATTTCACCGATGGCATTATATAATGCATATCGTTTTAATTATTCAGATTTGACGGGTGCATCGCTAATTATTGACATGGGGGCGAGGACAACGAATTTAGTTTTTGCAGAAGGGGAGAAAGTTTTTACTAGGACGATTCCGATTGGCGGGAATACGATTTCGGTGAATGTTGGGAAGGAGTTAGGAGTGGAAGTGACGGTTGCTGAAGCATTAAAGAAGGAGAAGGGATTTGTTGCTTTAGGGGGAGCATACGCGGACCCAACCGATCCTGCAGAAGCGAAAATCTGCAAGATAGCACGGACTACGATGACGCGGTTGCATGCTGAGATAACGCGTTCGATTAGCTTTTATCGAGCAAACCATGGTGGGAGCCAACCTGTAAGGGCATTTCTTGCTGGAAGAAGTATGAGTTTGCCCTATATGTTAGAGTTTTTTGCAGAGAAACTGCCAATGCCTGTGGAGTTTTTCAATCCACTCAAGAATGTTGTGGTTCGTTCAGAGCAAGTTCGGAAGGCTATTGAGGGTAAGATTCCCGCTTTAGGAGAAATAGTAGGATTAGGTTTAAGAGGGATAGGAGGGTGTCCAGTTGAAATCAATTTAACACCGAAAAAGGTAGTTCAGGAATTGGAGTTTTCAGAAAGGAAACTGCCTCTAATAGCTGCAGTTTTTTGTGTGACTGCTGCATTTGTTTCTCTTGTTGTTTTTTTTCATCAGGCAACAACTAAAGTTGCGGAGGTTACGGTTGGTGTTAACAAAGATGTCTCACGTTTGGAGAAGATACAAAATTCTTTGTCAGAGGCGGAGGAGAAGATTCAGAAATTACAGTCTTTGGCAGCTCCAGTAATTTTAGCAGCGGAGGAAAGGACTCTATGGATACAAATTCTAGATGAATTAGGTAAATATTTGCCTCCGAGGTATTTGTGGGTTACAAAGCTAACGCCATTATCGGGAGGGGTGCCAGTGAACTTGGATGGTGTGAGAGTGCAAGTTGTGCAGCCAAAAGGGGGTCGTCAACAACCCACTCCGACACCTACCCCGAAGGCTTCTGTTTCTGGAAGACGGGGGCAAGCAACGGGCAAGCCATCTCCACAAGATGATAAAAAACCGATGATTGATGCGATTAGGATAGATGGTTTGTATTTAGAGAATCCAGCAATGGTTGGCATAGTTGACCAGTTTGTTGATAATCTTGCCCAGAGTCCGTTGTTTGTGGTTAATGAGGAAGTCAAAAACAATATGCTCCGCACACAGCCGGATGGGACGAATTGGGCTTATACTTATTCTTTTGTTTTACCTTTAGCTAAGCCGATAAGTCTGCCATGAAGTTTTTCAGGGATAATCCTTTTCTGATATGGGTTGGGGTAGTTTTTGTTCTGGTAATTATTTTGTTGGGGTTTCTTCTGAGTCAAGCGGTTGTTGGTTTTGCGGAGGAGTGGGATAATTATACGGCGCAAGTTGCAAAGTTGCACCGCTTGCAAAATTCGAGCCCATATCCGAGTGAAGAGAATCTTAAAGCAAAGGTAGCTTCAATTAGGGTTTTTGAACAAGCTTTGCGTAACGTAGAGGAGAAGGTGCATAGTTTAATGGGTAGGATTCCGCAAGATATAACGCCACAGAATTTTCAAGATGAATTACGGGTTATCGTTTCTGAAATAGAGAAGAAAGCGAAAAATGCCAAGGTTCAATTGCCTGAGGATTTTTATTTGGGGATGAATCAATACAAGACGGTTTTGCCAACTGCAGAAGCTGCTCCTCAGCTTTCCCGGCAAGTGCGAACATTGAAATGGATAATTGAAAAGTTGATTGAATGTGGAGTAGGGAAGATTGAAAATTTAGAGAGGGAACAGCTTGCAGTTGAGAAGGAAGGAAATACGCAGGGAGAAAATCAAGACAGGAAGATTTTGCGATTTTCCCCGTTTAAAATTGTTTTTACGGGTGAGTATTCACGAGTAAGAAAAGCTGTAAATGAGCTTTTGTATTGTCCAGATTTTATGATTTTACGGGCGATAAGTGTCAGTAATTCCTCCCAACAGGGGCCACCGAAGCGGAGCGATACTTCCGCGATTTCAGGTGATCAGCAATATCAGGCATTGTTTGGAAATAGTAATGAGAGCAAATCGGTTAAAAAAGAAAAATTAAACATTTTATTGGGGCGGGAATTAGTAACTTTTCAGATACATTTTGAAATTATTGACTTAATGAATTTATTTTCGGAATAAAATATGGAATGGGTAAAGAAACACTATGATGGGATAATTTTGTTGATATTTGCTCTTGTGGCAATCGGAGTGAGTGGGTATGGTTTGATACAAGTATTTACATTTGCGGACTTATTTGTTGATCGGAACAGTCCAAAACCTCGTGACAATAATATACGGCAAGCAGAGTTGGCTTCATTGGAACGAGCAGCAGAGAATTTGGATAAGAAGCCGAAGTGGAATACTTATGAAGGGTCTTTATTTGTTTCAAGAATTTATATACTTAAAGATAATCAGTTGATTGATCCAATGGAAGGGGATACACCTCTTCATCCTCCTGTGCCAAATGATTGGATTCTGAAGTATAATTTGGACTACTCGAGGAGTGATGTTCTTGAGATTGATCCTGACAACGATGGTTTCACTGTGTTGGAAGAATATCGAGCTGGGACAAATCCGAATGATGTAAATTCTGTTCCTCCTAGGTGGACGAAATTAAGGATGAAGGAATATACGGTAATACCTTTTCTTTTGAAATTTAGTGGGACAATGGATGAAGGGAATACGTTTTCGATCAATTACATTGACGAAAAGACTAAGCAACCCGATCCAAAGCGACCAACTCAAATGGTTTCAAAGGGTGAGCAAATTGAAATTTCTGGTCAAAAATATACGGTAGTTGAATACAATCCTAAAAAAGAGGTTGATCCGAATAGTGGTTTGGAGAGGGATGTGTCAGAGTTGGTAGTTCAGAATAAATTGACAGGGGATAAGATTATTCTCGTCAATGGTAAGATTACTGATTCGCCTACTGTTTATGTTAGCTTGGTCAATTTGATTGATGGACAAGAAGTAAAAAATTTAAAGATTGGTCAAGAATTTTCGCTAACTGCTGATCCTGAGACGAAGTATCGTTTGGAGTCTGCGACTGAGAATCAAGCAATTTTGATCAATAAGAAAACAGGGGAAAGATTAGAAATACCCCGTGAATAAAAGTAGTTAAAAGTAGTTAGAAACCAAGAATTTCTGCGGCTTGTTGGACGTCTTTGTCTCCTCTGCCAGATAGGTTAGCAATAACCAATGAGTTTTGAGGCAAATTTTTTGCATTTTTAATGATCCAAGCGACTGCATGAGCTGACTCCAGAGCGGGGATTATGCCTTCGAGTTTTGAGAGAAGATGAAAAGCTTCGAGGGCCTCATCGTCAGTTACGTAATCGTAGTGAGTTTTCCCAAGGTCGCGGAGAAAGCTGTGTTCTGGGCCAATAGCTGCATAGTCTAGCCCTGCGGATACGGAATGGGTCAGTTGAATTTGGCCATCGTCGTTTGCGAGTAACCAAGTTTTAGTTCCATGAAGGATACCGAGCTTTCCTCCTTGAAAGCGGGCAGCGTGAAAACCTGGGCTGATTTTTGTTCCGCCGGCTTCTACGCCAATGAGTTGGATCGAAGGGAATTTTAGGAATGGGTGGAAGAAGCCAATCGCATTACTCCCGCCGCCGACACATGCGACAAGGAAATCTGGTAGTCGCTTTTCCCGTTTTTTAATTTGTCGTAGTGTTTCGATGCCGATTATTCTGTGGAAATCACGGACAATCATTGGGTAAGGGTGGGCACCTAATGCGGAACCAAGGATATAATGAGTTGTTCTGACATTTGTGACCCAATCACGCATTGCCTCATTAATAGCTTCCTTAAGGGTTGCTTGCCCGGCGGTAACTGGGATTACCTTTGCTCCGAGGAGGCGCATGCGGGAGACATTCAAAGCTTGCCGTTGCATGTCGGTTGCTCCCATGTAAATTACACACTCCATTCCAAAGCGAGCAGCGACAGTGGCAGTGGCAACGCCGTGTTGACCAGCTCCTGTTTCTGCAATAACTCGGTTTTTTCGCATTCTGCGAGCTAGAAGAATTTGGCCAAGTGCGTTATTAATTTTGTGTGCTCCAGTATGAAGGAGATCTTCACGTTTGAGGTAGATTTTTATATTGCCGAGAAATGAAGAGAGACGAGATGCAAAGTAAAGAGGGGTGGGTCTTCCTGCATACTCGCAGAGAAGAGAATTCAACTCAGATTTAAATTTTGGATCTGTTCTAGCTTTTCTGTATTCTTGTGTAAGTTCTTGAAGCACAGAGAAAAGTGTTTCTGGGACATAGGTTCCACCGTATGGTCCAAAGTGGCCTGTTTTGTCAGGTAAATGATATTTGAGTGATTTATTTTGATTAAAATATTTTAGGGAGTGAATCATTGTAAGGACTGAGATAAAACGAAATTTTTGCAAATTTCGAGGGATTTGCGGTGGGGAGATGGTAAGGGGATGTTTGATAAAAGTGAATAAGGAATAGGAGACAAGAATTTTGGAGGAGGGAAGTTGTGAGTTGGACGCAAGTAGATATTCATATTAACATGGAAGCGGGTTATTGAATAGCGGTGAGTTGCGACGGGTGTATCGGAAGGGGTTGGTTCCAGTGTTGGAAGGATCCACAATCCATTCCAGCGAGGGCCGTCTGATTTTTGGAGAAAAATGTGTTGTTTATTAAAGTAAATAGCTCTGTGTTCCAGGATTGTAATAATTTGTTTTCTTTTGGGTTTAACTGGTAGGCGAGAGGGGGTTTGAGCTTGGCAAATCACGGAGAGTGGACATGCTGAACATATCGGATTTTGGGGTAAACAGATTAAGGATCCCAAATCCATGAGTGCAGAGAACCAGATTCGAGGCGATGTGATGTTTGGAATAGAAGCCAAACCATAGTTATAAAGTATTTTTTTTGCAGAGGAAGGGTTAATAGACTGTTGAAAATTTAAAATTCTGGCAAAGATACGAAGTAAATTTGCATCGAGGGGGACATCTGGAAGGTTAAAAGCAAAGACGCGAATAGCAGCGGCTGTATACTGGCCGATTCCGGGTAGTTGAATTAGCTGATCTTTTTCAGAGGGTAAACAGTTGGAGAAATTTGAGACAATAATTTTTGCAAGATTGTGTAAGGATTTGGCGCGATTGTAATAACCTAGTCCTTGCCAAAGGGATAGCACTTTTGTTTCTGGAGCAATGGCCAAGGAATTCCAGTCGGGGAATACATTTAACCACTGCAAGAAATAGGGAACAACTGCTTCAGCCCGTGTTTGTTGGAGCATGAACTCTGAAACAGTTACGGAGTAGGGGCTAAAATTTTCTCTCCAGGGAAATTTTCTGTTGTTAACTTGAAACCAGTTTATCAAATTTTGTGTTGCTATGGGATGCTGGAAATCAATCAAGGATTTGAAAATTGTAGGTTTTGTAATTCTCTTGCAAATTCATCGACTGCGACTTGAATACCTCTGGGATCACGGAGGAAGGAAGTTCCGACAAGTAAGGCATTAAATCGAGATACGACTAATTTCAAGTTTTGAGTGGATATGCCACTCTCTGCTACCTTAATAGAAGATTGAGGGAGTTTTTCAACAAGTTCAAATGCATCGAGGTGGATGCTGAAATCTTTTTCGGAGAAGGAATCTGGACCGGAAAAACCATGATTGGAACGGAAGCGACGGCTATTAATTCCGATTATAGTTGCATCGGATGGTAATGATTTTATTTCCGATTCTTCATGAATTTCAAATAATGCTTGCATGTTATACTCACGAGCAAGATTGAAGAAGCCTCTCAGACGGGATTGATCAAGCACAGAAGCCATTAAGAGGATACAATCTGCACCGAAAGCTCTAGCTTCGAGTATTTGGTATTCGGAAATAATGAAATCTTTTCTGAGCAAGGGCTTGCGTTGAGAAATTCTTGCGTTTAGAAGGTCTTCAACGCAACCGCCGAAATAATAAGAATTTGTTAGTATTGAAATAGCATGCACTTGAGGATGATTAGCATAGACTTGGAGTGCATTAGCGACATTTTGAGGGAGCATTGGGCCAACACTGGGAGATTTTTGCTTTATTTCCGCGATGAGGGAAGTGTATTGGGATTTGGAGAGGAAGGGACGTGTTGGGGGAGCATCCTTGAGCATGGAACGGATTTCTCGGAGGGGCCTTTTTGCTTTTTTAGAAGATAATTCGTCCTTGACAGATGATAAAATTGCCTCCAACTGAGAGATCATTTAACGGAAGGAGTTGGATTTGAAATAGTAACCTCAGCAGCTACAAAATCAGCATTTGGTAAAATAAATTTTCTTACTCTAACCGTAACTTTGTTTACGAGGAAATTATCGAAAATATGTTTAGCACATTCCCAAGCGAGTGTTTCAATAAGGTTTCGTGGTCGTTGGGAAGCCAGTGTTGTTATTTGTAGAGCTATTTGTGAATAGTCAATTGTTTTTTCTATTGAATCGTCAATCGAAACGAAGCTATTGCTTGGAAAAATTTCGACATCAATTAAAAGGCGCTGAGGGGAAGAGCGTTCTTCGCTTGGGACACCAATACGAGACAATATCTCTAATGAATGAATGATTATTTTTTCGCAAACCTGAATCTGCACTTAAATTACCAGAAGCTTCTTGGGACGTATATAACATCCCCTGGCTGAACCTTTGGATCTTTGCTGGGGTCTTTCCTGATTTCACGAATATCGTAAATTTGTTTTTCTCCGCCTCTACTGAGTTGAACTCTTCGATCAGAGAATTCGCTTAAACCGCCTGCGGCATTGATGGCTGCAAGGAGTGTCATATCTTCTGTATAGGGGACTCGTTGGGGCTGCTTTACTTCGCCATCAACATTAACAAAACGTTCGCCCAACTGTTGGTTAATGATAATGGTTGGACGTGTGTAAATTTGCTCAGAACGGTAACGATTTTCAATAGCTGATTGGAGTTCGTGCAAAACAAGGCCGGCGGCGCGGACTTTACCAATGTGTGGAAGATTGATAAATCCTTCTGGGTCAATAGTATAAACAGCAGAGACGGCTTGAATTTCTTCCGGGGGGACACCTCCTATGCGGAGTTCGATTTTGTCACCCGGACGAAAACGGGCACTTTGTGCTAATGACAAAGTAAAAGAAGCTAAGAGGGAAATTATAGAGAGAACAAAGACTCTGTTCATATTATCAATACTCAAAATCATTTACTTGAGATTTGGATCTGGAAACAAGTTCAGGATGGGTTTGTTGGGAAGAGATTGTTGATGATCTAGCAGGTGAAGGTTTACTTGTGGTAGAACCACGACCTGGCTTGCTATAGTATTTATAGTAATTGGTGTAGTATTCATAGGTTTGGTCATGGCGAATATCAACGTTATTTAGGACAACACCAAGGATGGTGCCCCCGACATTAAGGATTGCATTTTTAACTCTGACAAGCATGGAACGGGGGAAACGACGATGTTGAACGACGATAATGGTTAAATCTGCTAATGAAGAAAGGACAGAAGCGTCACTTACGCCAAGAATTGGAGGGGAATCGATAAAAATTACGTCGAATCGTTTTTTTACTTCTGATAGTAGAGCATCCATACTTTGACTGCTTAAGAGAGCAACTACATCGGATGGCTGATGACCACTTGCCATAATGTAAAGATTGTCATGGACGTTACTATGTTTAATTACCTCTTCTAAAGGACGGTCTTCATTAAGATAATCAGCAAGACCGACATCGTTTTCTATATTAAAGATCTTATGTTGTGCGGGCCTGCGAAGGTCGCCATCAATAATGAGAGTATTATAACCTCCTTGGGCGAAGGTAAAAGCTAAGTTTGCAATTGTTGTTGACTTTCCTTCACCAGCGCCACCACTGACAATTGTAAAGACGTTTGCATCAGGATTTTTTCGGTTAAATTCTACATTTGTTCTTAAAATTCTATATGCTTCGGAATCAACATCTAACCCGCGAGTTTTGGGTAAAAGTTTCATGTTGCGTGGAATGACCGCTAAAACAGGCAGGCCCAATTCATTTTCGACTTCTTCCAGGGTTTTAACACTTGTATCAAGATACTCCATGAAGAAAGCTGTGCCTATCCCAAGCATGAGACCAAGAAGGATACCGAGGGACATGTTAAGAAGGACTCGTGGACGTGCAGGATAGGGTGACGGTTCTGCTTGTTCCCAGACAATAGCGGGACTTTGTGGCATAGTTAGTTGCATGCGTTCAGAGCTTAACCTTTCTTCAGCAGCTTCGAGAAGTTGAAGGGCTTGAATATAAGCAGCTTTAGCTTCGATATATTCAACAGTTGCGGATTTATTTCCTTGATGTTCAGCTTTTGCAGCTTGTAGTTCGTTTTCTAATCCGCGCAATGATTCCTCTGCGATTTTGAGCTGGCTTGCGAGCGTGTTGCGCAAAGCAGAAAGTTGCATATCAATCTGGCGTTGTATTTCTGCTCTTGCCCCACGGAGGGAACGAATAGTAGGATGATTGGGTCCGAGGCCAGCATTAAGGAGGCGAGCTTCTTCCGCTTGAACTTCCTGCATTTGAGGGAAAAGCTTCAAGAGTGTTGGGTCATCAATTTGAAGAGTAGCCAAGCTTCTCAGGATGTCTTGGTCGCTTAAAGTTGTGAGTTGCTGATAACGGGAGCGAAGTGAAGCAACCCGCAGCCGCTCCTGAGTAACAGTTTCTTCAATGGAGAGATAGACTTGATTAGCGGGTTGCTGAGCGGAGACAATTTGGTCGGGGTTGAGGTCAATGATACCATATTTTTCGCGGATAGCGGCAGCACGATCGCGTAAACGTTGAACCTCAGCACGTTGTTTTTCGACTTCCGCTTGAAGATTAACAAGGCTCCGATTGACCCACTCTTCGACTTGTTGAATTCGGACTTTTCTGTATTGGTCTGCAATGGCATTGGCAATATTTGCTGCTAATTCTGGACTTGTGCTAAAAACAGTAATTTGAATAAGGTCAGTGTTACGCAAGTCCCTGACTTGCATTTTATAACGTAGATAATTATAAGCTTCAGAAATGTTAGAAACTCCCTCACCTGCCCACTTTTCGACTAAATTTAGTTGTTGGATAACGGGATAAAGGACTTCCTTGGTTTGAATGATTTCAAATTGAGTGGTGAGGAAACGAGGATCTCCACGTTGGGGCCCAAAACTTGGGCTCATATCCTGACCTCGGGAGAAAATTCGCATTAGAAAGTCGCCCTGGCGTATTTCAACTTTTGCGGTGGAAGCATATTCCTTGGGAGTTAAATAAGTAACAATAGCTGCTGTAAGAACTACAGTAATGAATACGAGGACAATAAATGGCCATCGTATACGTAATATACGGACGTAGTCTAAGAAGTGGAGGGTTGTTTCTGAATTGGGGTTTTGCATTTCTAATTGAATTTAATTATTTGCGAAGGGAAATCAAGGCAGATTTGGGAAAAAACTTAAAAAGATCGGGGAGCCGTAGCTCCCCGATCATAAGAACTGATCCAAGAAAAGTATAATTAGAACTTTGATGTTAAGCCAACAAACACGATGTCTCGAGTGTATTGGCCATCTGGATTTTCTGGAGAAAGGACACCGGTGAAACGATAACCGGTGTTGAAACTTAAGAAGCGGTTTAATTCAAACTCTAAACCAGCAGTAAGCTCAAGAATATTTTCGAAGTAAGAATCTATCACATCTCCTTGATCATAATAATTTACACCATAGAAAACGCCACCTGAGGCGACTAGTTTTTTGGTTATTCCATGGGTTATGCCGAGACCAGTGCGCAAAGATTGACGTTGAGTGACGTTTTGTAAACCTGAGGCTTCAGTGCCATAACGCAGCGTGAAACTGAGTTTAGAAACTTCGCCATAATTGTAAGCAAAAGCGGTTTCGCCATAAGGGCCAAAGTAATATGTTTGGCCATCGACAGGATTTTGAAGGATATTAAATTGGGCACCGACACGTGCATTCCAAGTCATGCGTGGGTTGAAGATATGGTTAAAACCGACTAAGGCATATTGATCGAGTGAGTTGAGGTCGGCTTTAAAGTAAGTGGTTGGACTAATTCTGTATTCGACAACGGCTGTTGTAGTGGGTTTTACGAGGAAATTAAACGACTGCGAGACTGTTTGTTGGATGCGGCCAAGGTTGTCATTAAGACTTTCCTCGACGTAAAAAATGGGACTAAATGTATAACTTGTAATAGTAGAGAAACGAGGCAACCACTGAACAAGCATACCTAAAGTTGTTGCGGATGCAAAATAATCTCCTTGTTGACTGATATTAGTTCCCGGAACAAGGACGTTAGGTTGGGAATAGTAGCCTGTTTCAGTGTTAAATGAAAAAGAGACTCTTTCCGTAGCGAGATAAATTGCATTTAAGCTTAAGAGACCATTCAAACGGGCTTGGTTATCAATACTATCAGAGTTATAGAGGGTCAAGCCGCCGCCGAGGTCTAATGATAGTTTTAGGCGTGGGCTGCCAAATTCATACTTAATACCTGCTCCGAACTCTGTATAAAAGGCTTCTTGGCGATTGAAGCGAGTTGTATTAACATTATCGTCGAAACCTTCCCGCACGCTGATATTAACTTTAAACGGGCGACGAGCAAAATTGCTTAAAGGTGACAGGTTTCCACCCCCAGATGGCATTTCTGCAGAGGATGATTGGGAGAAGGCTGTTGGCGTTATTAATGCTAAGAGAGCTGAAACTATTAAAAGATTGGGATATCTGATTTTCATATTTTTAACTTATTCGGAGTAAATAATAATTTTAGACTTCGTAAGAAAGCAACAAAAAAAAATGGCTAGACATAATTTTTAATCGAGTTAAGGCTAAACAAAAGGGAGCCTTAGCTCAATCGGTTAGAGCGCTGCCCTGTCACGGCAGAGGTTGCGGGTTCGAGCCCCGTAGGCTCCGCGTGAATTAAATAAATAATTTGCTCGCGTGGCGGAATTGGCAGACGCGCACGCCTCAGGAGCGTGTGGGGAAACCCTTGGAGGTTCGAATCCTCTCGCGAGCAAAAAGAAAAAATACCTAATTTTCTAATTTGTAATATCTTGCGGAAGAAGCTTCCCCAATTCAAGAGGTGGGGTTTTGTTTCTTAAATCGTTGGCTAGTTCTAAAAGGCCCTGTTGAAAGCAGGCATTATGTAGTTGCTTATCTAAAATATTGGGACAGAGCCATTCTTTTGTTGATTTAATTTTTTGAGGTAAAGATGGAGTGGAGATTAAAGAAAGCTCTGAGGTGATGGAAGTTGGGTCGGCTCCTAAGCAAATGCGGCAGGGATAGAAAATATTTACCAAAAGATCAATACATCTATTTTTACCAATTAAAGCGGACTGTTTAGGAGAGAAAGCGGATGAAAAGCTCCAATGATGAGACCAGAAAGGGTGGTATAGGTCTGTTAGTAAAGATATAAAGAGGTCTTTTTTATTTGATTCGATTGCATGCCAGAGGGGGGGCAAAATTTGACGGATAGCTGCGAGTGCAGCGACTCTTCTGTGAGGGTGATTTTGTGGGCGTGTGCTGCTGAATTTCCAATAATCGGTGGTCAGGGTTAGCTTGCAAAATTCGTCACGAAGTTTCCACCAATAGCTCCAAAGAGAGGAAAGGTAGTTTTCGGATGAAGTTCTAATTGTGATATTGTTATCTAAAAAGCCGGCTAATCCAAAAAGAATAGCTTCTAACTCACGATGGCTAGCTGAAATGTGTAAAGTTTTTTGAGCTAGAAGTAACATAGGAAGGGAGTTCCTCTTATAGCCGAGCCCCTCTGCTAGGCATTGATAAAGGGCGTTTAAGTGGCCATGGAGTGCAGAACGGAGGGAAAATTTTTTTGCTTTTTTAAGCAGTCGGTAGAGAGCTGCGAATTTGATAATTTCAATAGCTTCAACTGGATTTTGGAGCGGTGAAGGATTTGATGTTGGAAAGGGAGGGGGATTGTGTTGTGGATCAAGGGGTAATTGGATTTGCGGAACGTGACGGTTTGAGAGGGTTCTAGCAAAAAATTTGGGACCTTGGTGGATGAAGTAGAAATGGAGAATTACGTTTTCAAAGTCTGGATTAATGTGGTGTTGGTGGGACTCCCATGCCTTGGATTCGATATCAATTTCTATGTCTCCGAAAGTGGGGGGATGAGAATTAAAAGAAACGATCGCATTATGAAAATCTGGCCCTGCTTCTCGGTTCCAAAAGCCTGGGGAAAAAATTTTTACGTTTTTTCCGCAATCAGTTTTCCAGGTATTACCAAATTCACCTGCGAAAAATTTTGCTTGAATTTCGTGTTCTTTTAGCTTGGGGTAAGAAGGGGAAGGCTCATGGATTGTGAGAGGGGAACTGATTACGTGGTCAAACTTTTCTTGTATGAGGAGGAAGTCGGGATGGATAGAGTTTGGCAGATCCACGAAGAGTGTAGGGATGAGCTAAGGCTCCTGAATAACGGGATTGGAGAGGGTGCCTATTTTTTCTATTTCGACTTGGACGAGGTCCCCGGGTTGCAGCCAACGCGGTGGTTTGCGAGCCATACCGACGCCCTGAGGTGTTCCAGTAAGAATTACGGTTCCGGGTAAGAGTGTAGTGCTGCCGCTGTAGAAGGAGATTAATTCTTCGACAGAAAAAATCATGTCACTAGTGGATGCGGCTTGCATTTCTTCGCCATTGAGGATTGTGCGAATTTGGAGATTATTCGGGTTGGGAATTTCGTCTTTAGTAACAATCCATGGGCCGAGTGGACAAAAAGTATCGAAGGTTTTGCCTCGGCACCATTGGGATCCTCCGTATTTTATTTGCCAATCGCGCGCGCTGACGTCGTTGGAGCAGGTGTAGCCGAGGACATAATCGAGTGCTTGTTCTTTTGGAACGTTTTTACAAGGTTTGCCTATAATAACTGCAAGTTCACATTCGTAATCTACGCGGCTACTTGGCAAGTGGCGCGGGATTTGGATTGGGTCGGCGTCTCCGATGATGGAGCTAGTAGCTTTGAGAAAAAGGACAGGGTAATCGGGGATAGTTCCTTTTGTTTCTTCTGCGTGCTTACGGTAGTTTAAGCCCGTGCAGAGGATGTTGGGAGGATCTAAGGGGGCTAGGAGTTTGCCTTCGATTATTTCTTCAGTAGTGGAAAATTGAAAGTTTGGGTCAAACGGGTTTGGGATTTTACAAAATTTCCCATTTTCCAAGCGTGCTGCCCAACAAAGCATCCCCCCGTTTGTCAGCAAACGGCAGATTTTCATATCCCAATGGGGGGTTAAGAGTAAGAAGGGAAGGTTTGAATAAGAAAAGAATTAATTTTGTGGCATTTTGCCTGTGATTTCTGGTTTGCTCGCTTGACGTTTGTTGACGATGACGCCGGAACCACCTTTTTGGAAAATAACAGCACCTTTTTCGCCGAAAGGATCACCGCTGAGGGATCCTCCTGACCAATTTACAGTATGGAGGAAAATAGTATCGGCCGGGTGACTGCTTTTGACTTCGAGGACATTAATCGCATCGCCATTCATTTTGCCCGGAGCAGACATGAGTTTTTTATAAACATCTGCACCAAGTTCTTCTTTAACAAGGGTTTCCCATGCACCTTTTCCACCGATGTCGCCTGGCCATCCGATTGTTGAGTCACCTGTGGAGGTTGCTTCGAGGGCCATTTGTTGGGTGATAAGGTGAAGCTGTTTCATATTGCTCAGGACTTGACTCATCTGAGCTTTTGCAATTGCTCCGGTGACTGCTGGTAGTGATAGTGAAGCGAGAATAGCGATTATAGAAATAACGACGAGAAGCTCAATTAGTGTAAAGCCGGTTTTTTGGAGGGATGTTTTCATACATAGTCAGTCTAGAACAAATTCGATTAAAGTCAAATTTTTGTTTTGGATAAAAAAAGATGTTTTTATCTTTATTTAATCTTTGATATCTAATTATTTATGAAATTATTTTCAACGATCAGAGGGAAATTCCTGTTTTTGATTTTTGTTTCGATTATTTCGGTTTTATCCATTGGGTTTTGGATTTTAGCTGTTACTGTTGAGAGGACTGTTAAGGAGGGGCTTTGGAAGGAAATGCGTGGGATACTCGTTCAGGGTGAATCTGTAACGAACTTTATGTCCGAGTTGGGCAAGGCAGGAGCATTTGATGTTGAACATCGTCTTAAAGAAAACCTTAATGCGATTGGTGCTGATAACTATCGTAACACTTTGATTTATAAGACCGTTCCAGTTGTAGCGGCTTGGAATGCGATTCGAGAAGCAATAAAGGAAACAAACATCCAGTTTCGAATTATTCGAGAGAATGCCCGGAATGAAGAGAATCGGCCTCGTAGTGAATTTGAGTTAAAGATTTTAAGGAGGCTAGAAGGTTCAGAAGAAAAGGAGTTCTTTGAAGTAAATCGAGAAGTTGGTCTTATAGCTTATGCGAGACCGGTTATATTAACGGAGAGTTGTATGTCGTGCCATGGTGATCCTTCGCTTAGTCCATCGGGAGATGGGCGAGACATTCTTGGTTTTAAGATGGAGGGTTGGAAGCCAGGGGAAAGAAAAGGAGTATATCTTTTAACTGCACCCGTAAGTAATATTGACACTCCTACTCGCGAAGGGATTTTAGCGTCGTTAATGTGGATTTTGCCGATTGGGGTAGGAATTATTTTGGTTGCGCTTTTTGTGGCGAATAAAATTAGCTTCCGATTGAATGAGACAATTTGGCTGCTTGCTGAGAGTTCAAAACAGTTAACGGATTCATCGGTTCAGATAGCGCAATCGAGTTCTACGATAGCGGAAGGGGCTTCGGAGCAAGCTTCTAGCCTTGAGCAGACAAGTGCTTCACTTGAGGAAATTGCTTCGATGACGAAGAGGAATGCGGAGAATGCGCAGAGTGCGCGTGAGGTTTCGCGGCAAGCCTGGGAAGCTGCTGAGATGGGGGCTATGAGTGTTGTTGAAATGAATAGGGCAATGGCGGATATACAAGCCGCAAGCGACAATATTTCGAAGATCATCAAAACAATTGATGAGATTGCTTTCCAGACGAATATCCTTGCATTGAATGCAGCGGTTGAAGCTGCTCGGGCTGGGGAGGCAGGGATGGGATTTGCAGTTGTGGCTGATGAGGTTCGAGCTCTAGCGCAGAGGTCTGCAGAAGCTGCTCGTGAGACAGCAGAAAGAATAGAAGACAGTGTTCGAAAAGCGAGTAGTGGAGTAACGATTAGCGATAAAGTTGCAAAGAATTTGGACGAAATCGTTCAAAAAATTCGTGTTGTTGATGAGTTTGTTGCGGAGATAGCCGCTGCTTCCCGGGAGCAAAGCCAAGGTATAGAGCAAGTGAATGTGGCGGTAAATGAAATGGATAAAGTGGTCCAAAAGAACGCTTCCTATTCGGAAGAGTTTTCTGCCGCTGCGGAGAATTTGAAGCAACAAGCTGCGTTATTGAAGGATACGATTCTTAGGCTGCGCCAACTCGCAACTGGAAGTTGAGGAGAAAAATTTTCTCCTGGAAGACTAGTATGCTAGCTGAAGTTTGCTGTGAAGTTCACTTAAGCAAAAATGGTTGAAGAGCTTTGTTTTGTGTTAGGTTGAATCCAACTTTTTTTCCAGTCTAGGAGTTTTCGGATAGTTGAGCGAAGGTTCAAGAGTTCTGAATTTTGTTGAATAGTGAGCACTTGGAGTTTAGTTGCGTTCCGGCTTCTTAAGTTAGCGACGGCTGTTATTCTTTCAAGAAAAGCGATCTTTTGATTTTGAGGGAAGTCCTTGTGGTTGAGTAGGGAAAGAAACGCGGGAATGGTTTCGTCTTGTCGTTTAAGAATTTGGATTAGAGCATCGAAGTTTTGTTGATCGAGGTGGAACGATTCTAATGAAGTATCCTGCTCAATGAGATTGAGGAGAGCTTCTGCTTTTTGAACCAGTTTCTGACTGGTTGTGGAGGAGGGTGAGACAATCAAACTTACAGTGCGGGTTAACCTCGGTCTGGCAAAGTGGCTTCTCCCTGTTGAACGAGCATTTGAGCCCAAGCATCACGGATGTCACCTAAGAAACGGAGGACGTTTTCGAGAGGTTGTTTGGATCGCTCCAAGTTTGCCTTTGAAAGCTCTGAATGCATGTAATCGTAGAGACGGTAGAGGAGAGTGGAGAGTTCCTCGGCTTTTTCAAAGTTGAGTGTGGCTTGTAGTTCAGTGAGGATAGCTTGAGCGCGAATTATGTTGTTGTTGAGAACTTCCTGAGAGCGAACGAAGTCTTCGATATCGAGTGCTTCCATTGCTTGGCGAGTGAAGCGCAAGGCGCCGTCGTAGAGCATGAGGACAAGTTGGCCAGGTGTAGCGCTGAAAGCTGCGGCTTTTTTGTAAAGTTGTGCGGGTGTTGCTGTTGGCATGGTAAAAGTAACTTGCCTTTATTCTTCCCTATTTTGTGAAGAATTCAAGTAGAAATCGTGGATAAACATGGTAGCAAGACAATTAACAACGTTTAGAGGTGGCCAATTGGGATCTTTGAGATAAGCGGAGCCTTTTTTTAACACTTCTGGTCTAAGAACTAGGAGTTCTGCCAAAGCGAATTCGCGAATGTATTGCTTTTTGGCTTCGACTTTTTGCTTTTGGTCTTCTTTGTCTTTGTCATCGAAGAGTTCTTGAATGCGCTCTGATTGGTCTGTTGGACTCACCCATTTGCTCGTGGAAGTTTCTGGAGTGGAACTCGATTGGGAGGTGCTGCTTCTTCCGATTGCTGCCTGTTGAGCGATGGCATTATAAGGTATCGTATTAGCAGGGGTTGGATTTGTTGTGGTTGAAATTGATGATGTTGGGATCATAGGTTAGTCCTCCTTTTATTTGTGGGGAGCTTTTTAATTAACGACTATTTCTGAATTGAACGATTGCTGAGTTTAACATTTGCCCTTGTTTTTGATAATAGGAACTTGCTTGTTCCATTTGAATGAATGAGTTTTCGAGCATTTTTCGCTGAAACTCTAGTTGCCTCTCGATGGTTTCGATCTGTTGATTGATGTCTTTGTTTTGTTTATTTATAGAATCAATTTGAGTGTATAGGGAACCACCTGTGTTTGTTATATTACTTATGTAATCGGTGAGTTTTTTAACGAAGCCGTTGGTTTGGTCAAGGAAGAAATTTGAGACATCATTTAAGGAATTAGTAAGTGCACTTTGCAGTTTAGAAGGATTCTTTACAGTAAGGCTGGAGGAACTGGTTCCTGAGAAATCGATTCCAAGGTCATCAAGTTTTTTTATGCTGCCAGATATCCCAGTGAGGGAATTAAACATAAAGGAGCGCAGCTTGCTTGAAATTTCGTTGATGTTGGAATTACCTGCTAGAGGGCCAGAGGTTACTTTGTTGTTAGAAACAGTGACATTTGTGTATTTATCAATTGCGGACTGGACAGCATTGTATTTTGCTATAATGTCTTCGATTTTTGATTTAACGTCGGAAGTGTTGTTGGTTACTGTAACTGTGTTAGTGCCTGTAGAATCTACAGTTACAGAAAGACCTGTAATTCCGTGAGAAGAGGCATCGAGTTTGTTGGAGGTGCTAATGATAGAACTTCCACCATTAACTGTAAAAACTGCATTAGTTCCCGCTTGAAAGGTTCCTGAAGATAAGCCACTTGCGGCGAGGAAACCAGTGCCTGATTCTTCGATTGTCAAACCTAAGTTACCAGTATTTTTGTTGGTGAGGATGAAGCGATCGGCGACGGGGTCGTAGGAAGCGGTTACACCTGCAGAGGAATTGTTTATCTTGGAGATAACGGATTGGATGCTATCGGTGTTGATGTTGTAATTTATGGTGACGCCATTGATTTTGAAGCTTGAATTTCCCGAGCCATCATCGTTAGTAATGGATGTGTTGAAGCCAGCTTGCGTGAGGGGGACGTTTGTTTTGGCAGTTCCAAGTTTGTCGCTACTTGTTATAGTATTGGATCCATTATTAAAAAGTTTGAAAACTGTGAGAAAGTTGCTAGTGTCGGCGGAGCTTCCGAGGGTGATGGTGCTGCTACTTGTGAGAGTCACACGGTCAGTAGAAGCATTATAAGAAGCCGTTACGGCACCACCGGTCTGTGTGCTAATTTTATCGAAGACATCCTGAAGTGTGTCAGTTGTAGCGATTGTGATTTGCTGGCCGTTGACAGTGAAAAAACCAGCAGTAACTGGTTGAGCTGTGTTGATATTGCTTAGGACGAGAGATGATACGGAATTTGTGGGGCTAATGCCTTTGGCGATGTCGGATGTTCCGATTTGTTTGGCAGCAGTGGCGATTTGTGTAACGTTGAAGGTATAGGAACCGGTGGAAGTGCCTGCGGAGGCGCTGGCTGTCCATGAGCTGTTTCCGGAGACGGAGGTGGACCTTGTCTGAAAAGTCTCCGTGTTTAAAGATTTGAGGCTTGTATCGAGCTGGAGGATGAGGTTTCGGATTTCCGTGAGGGCTGAATTTTGGGTATTGAGGTTTTTCTGATCGTTTTGGAGGCGTTTAATTGGTGTTCGACTGACCTCCATGAGTTGGTCAACGACACTTTTCCAATCGAAACCTGTTGCTAAACCTGAAAGTTGAAGTCCTGGCATAGGAGTAAAATTAGTTGAGGTTAGTGTTTAGTTGTGGACAAGCTATAAGCAGAATATCGTCCAAGCTGTTTAATTTTTTAGTAGAAAATGATTAGGTGGAGGTAAATAGTTAATTATTTCGATTTTCTATTGGGAAGTGGGGATTGGGGTTTGAGAATTTGCAAAGATGGCTTTAACTTCTCCTGCGAGGTGGAGAGAGCCGGTAATGACGATGGGGTTTGGGAATTGGAGGGCGGCTTGGATGGCATGATGTGTGGAAGGTGTGAGGATAGGATTTTGGACTAGGTGGGCGATTTGGGATGGGGGCATAGCACGTGGACTTTGGATTTGAGGGAAGATAAAGCGTTTTGCAATAGGAGCTAGGATGTGGAGCATTTGAGCGGGGTTTTTATCATTAAGGCAAGCGAAGATGATGGTGGCTGGCTGAAGAGGTTTTTGATCGAGCCAGGTTTGGAGGAGGGCATGGATGGCGTGTGTGTTATGCGCGCCATCAAGGATGATGCGGTCGGAGAGGCGTTCGAAACGAGCTGGCCATTGGGTTTTGGCAAGTCCGGCTTGGATGGTTGACTCTCCGATGGAGGGGAAGGCTGTTTGTGCGAGGAGGGCAGCAGTGGCGGCGTTCCATTTTTGGTGTGGACCGGCGAGAGGGAGTGGATGTGGCCAGGGATGCTTAACGTGGTGGATGGGAGCGCCCACGATGCGGGCGGTATGGATGATAACATCTTCGGCTTCTGGAACTTGTGGATAGAGGATACAAGGAATATTGGGTTTTAGGATGCCGGCTTTTTCCGCTGCGATTTTGGGAATTGTATCGCCGAGCCATTGTTGGTGGTCGAGGCCGACTGGTGTGATTGCGCAAGCGATGGGGTGGCAAACGTTAGTTGAGTCGAGGCGTCCGCCCATGCCGGTTTCTAGGACAATAACATCCAATTTCTGGCGTGAGAAATACCAGATGGCGAGAGCGTAAGTGAGTTCGAAGAAAGTGGGTGGTGTTGTCCAATTTTGGGTTAGATTGCGGAGGGTTAAGATACCTTCTGTAGCATCTGGGATTGGGATGGGTTCGCCGTTTGAGCGGATGCGTTCCCGAAAATCCACAAGGTGTGGGGATGTGAAGAGGCCCGTTTTAAGGCCGGCTGTGCGTAGTATGGATTCGGTGAAGGCGCAGACGGAGCCTTTGCCGTTAGTGCCAGCGACGTGAATGGCTGGGAGATAGAGGTGGGGGTTGCCAAGAGCGTTGAGGAGACGGCGAGTGTTTTCGAGTCCTACTTTGATCCCGCGTTGTTGTTGGTCATAGAGCCAGCGGATTGCGTTTTGCCAGTTTGGAATGAAGTTTTGCTGTTCCATTTATAATGAGAATTATTCTAATTCGAAATTTATACGGACGCGGTATGGCCCATTTTGGGTGAGTTCTTGTGGTGGGGGGGCGACTTGGGTTATGGATTCGCAGACTTTTCTGACTGAATCATCCAGGACGAAATTTCCACTGGGTGTGATGATCTGCCAGGAGGATATTGCTCCGCTGGGCTGGATGGTAATTTCGACGGTTGTGGTGAGTTTTGTCCCGACGCCGTAAAGGGAGGTAGGCTGTTGCCAGGTGGTATAGAAGAGGTCGTGGAGCATTTTGTGGTATTGGGCGAAGCGGGAAGGGTCGGAGGTAGATTTCCCACCAGTTTGTCCGGTTGAAGCTGAAGAGGTGGAGTTTTGGACTGGGAGGGCAGGTTTTACAGGACGAGCGAGGGGTGGTGCGTTTGTTGGTTGTGAAGGGGAAAGTGACTCCGGTTTGATTTGTGAAGGAGATGGAGACTGGGATGGTGTTGGTTTTGGGGTTGATGTTGGGTTGGGAGTGGGGACTGGAGATGGAGATAACTTTGGAGGGGCTTTAGGAGTAGCTTTAGGAGTAGGTTTTGGGGTGGGGGAATTTTTTTTGGTTGGGGAGGGTGTCGGGGAGGGTTTGGGCTTTGGGTTTGGGGTTGGTGCGATTTTTGTGGTTGGAGATGGAGTTGGGGTGGGAGTTGGTTGGGGAGTAGGGGTTAGAGATGGGGTGGGTTTTGGAACAGTGGGAGGAGTAGGAGTAGGAGTAGGTGTAGGTGTAGGTGTAGGTGTAGGGGTAGGGGTAGGGGAACGGAGGGGAATTTCGGATTCTGGTTCGTTTTTTGTGTTAATGAGGCGAGGGGGTGGGGTTGGTATGTTTTGTTGTTGTTTTGTTATTTGTGGATTGTCAGGTTGAATTTTTGGAATAGGGGTTGGGGTTGGTGGATTGGGTAGGGTGGAGGAATCGAGCCAAATGATGTTTTGGGGAGTTGGTTTAGATTGGTTGGAGAAGGTTAGCAATAGGATTAGGAGAACGATGTGGATAAGGCCAACGAGGAGCCAAGTTTTGTAGAGTTGGCGCCGCAGGTTTTTGTCCTCGGCGGAGTTTGGCATTTTGACTGAAAAAAGAGATAGATTAGTCTAAATAATTAATTAATGGAGTGCCAATTTTGGAGGAGGATTTGGGACCAAGATTCGAGTGGGTATGGGTCGTGAAGGATTTGTTGAGGGGTAAGGAATTGGGGGTTTATGAGATCGGCTTCACGGGAAGAGACTTTCGGGGAGTTAAGCGAGAATTTGTGGACGATTCCGAGGTGAACTTGGCCTACTGGATTTGAATCGTCGTTGATGAGGGCGATAATTTTTTCTGATGCGAAGCTGTTTGGGGTGGAGATTTCCTCGTTTAGTTCGCGATAGAGTGCGCGGTAGTAGGTGATTTTGTCGGGTAAGTTGTCTTGAAGGTCGGAACGGTTAATGTGGCCTCCGATGCCGATGGAGGCGAGTCTATGAAGGCGGGATTCGGCGCCAGAGGAGCCACGGAAATAACGGAGAACTTTATCTTCAAAAGTGAAGATGCAATATGGAATGAGTTGTTTATAGGTAGGGTCGTTTTCGGCAACAAAACGTGGGAGGAATTTTGCGTTTTGAGGATTGAGCAATTCGGGTAGGTAGAGCTGTGGGGTGAGGCAAATGCCTTGGAAAGGACCGATTCTATCGAGGAGTTGAGAGGGGACAGTCCAGATTTCTTCGTTGAGATGTTCCATTTTGTTTTTTTGAAAAGGTGGGTGAAAAAAATTGCACAGAATGAGCGAATGCAAAGGGAAGAAGGTGTAAAAAAAGTTATTTTGATCAGGGAAAATGCAAGCAATCTAAAAAACGGGTAGGTCAGATTTTTTGCGGGGAGTAAATTTTGGATGTGGAGGGTGAATTAAGGGTAGAGGATTTTGCGTCTTGCAGCAGGGATAAGGCGGCCGAAATTTCGGATAATGGACTCTAGGTTTTCCTCTTGTTCTGATAGGGAAGGCGCGAGGGAGGGGTTTTGGGATATAAGAGTGGGGATTTGGCTTTGGATGAGGAGTGCTGTGTTCATGATGCTGCGGATTTCGCGGAGGGTTTGTGGTTCGATGCGAGCTTCGCGTTCGAGTTGTTTGTAGTAATTATATTGATATTGGAGCCAAGAAATGGCTGAAGGGATAGCTTGTGGGCCACCAACGAGCGAGCCATCTGGTCGGAGGGCTGGAGGTGGAGGGGCATCAGTTCCATGAAGAGGGAGTGTGGTTTGTGGTCGGTCAGGGAGACCGGCGGTTTGCCTGTAGTTGCTGATAATGGTTGGGGTAATGAAGACGATGAGGTTGCGTTTATTTTGTTTGCGTGTGTTATTTTTGAAGAGGTAGCCAACGGCTGGGAGGTCTTTGACGAGTGGGATGCCGCTGCGGTCCCTGCGGTCGAGAGCTTCTTCGAGACCACCTACGGCGAGGGTGTAGCCGCTAGCGACCTGGAGTGTCGCTTGGTAGATACGAGATGAGGTGATGGGATAGGAATTTTCGCCTGTGCCGGTATTGATGCGGGCTTCGCCGATAAGGCTTGAGATTGTGATAGAAACGCTCATGGTTACTGAACCGTCTTCCATGACTTGTGGGAGGATGTTGAGTTGAGTTCCAATAGGTAGGTAGTTGATGGTGTTGGTAGTTTGAGTAGTGCCGCTGCTCTGGGATTGTTGGCTTGAGCCGAGGATGGGCTGGTTGACAGCATTGGAGATTGCAACTTCGCGGTTATTGACGGTGAGGACACGTGGGTATTGGACGATGCTTGTTTCGCGGTCCTGCATAAATGCGTTGATGGCGAATGCGACATCGCTCATGCTGAGGACGGCGGTGTAAGGTGCTTCGAATTGGAGATTGCGAACGAGACGGTAATTAAAGAGGCCGGGGATTGGACTGCCGGAGCCTGGATCGCCGCGTTGAACGCCTTCGGCGTATTGGAGGCGGCCGAGGCCGGAGGAGCTGCCGATGCTGGCATCGGAGAGGCGGAAGCCAAGGCCGCCTTCGGCGAAAGTTCCAGCCCAGTTTACGCCAAGGTCTTTGCTTGGATCTTTCGTTGTCTCGAAGAATTTGACTTCGATGGCGACGAGGGGTTGCTCGCGGTCAACGTTAGCGAGATACAAAGCGACTCGGCGGTGTTGTTCTTCGGTCGCGACGACAAAGATGGAGTTGGATTCTGGGATGTAACTAACGGCTGTTTCGAAACTGCGGGAGGTTTGTGTTGAGGGAGATGTTTGTTGTTGGGAGCTCAAGTTTGTTTGGGTTGTGGTGCCGTTTAAGAGAGTTGCAAGATTTTGTGGAGATTGTGGTTGATTTTGTTGTTGGTTTGTATTTGCGACTTGGGTTTGTGAAGAGGAGGAAGAAATATCAACAGGCAGGCCGAGGATGGCGCGGATGTCGCGGATGATAGTTGGTATATCGGTTGTGTAGATAAGCTGAGAACTTTGAGTTGCGAGGTTGGGGATGCTTCCCGGGGATGAAGCTGTTGATCCGCCGGTGGCACCACTTCCGCCGGTGATTGTGATAGGAAGTGGGGATATGTGACGGAGTTTGTAAGTGCGGGGGACAAGCTCGGTTCCGCTAATACGCTCGAGGGTTCGCTGGAACTGAACCTGCTGTTCCATTGCTGTTGCCTGCAAGCGGGCAAGCTCGTCGCGGACTTTGAGGCGTTCTTCTACACGACGGCGGTAAAACATTTCTGGGCTTCTGCTAATTACCCACACACCATCTTGATAACGGACTTGAATATCGTTTGCTTTTGCTACGGCTTCGAGCACTACGAAGGGACTTGCGCGCATGGTGAAGGTGACAAGGGAGTCATAGGAGATGGCATCAGAGGGGAGTTTGCGTTGGCCGCGGAAACTTTCGGTTGCAGAACCTTGGGAGGCTTGGTCAGAAGAAGTAGGCTGGGCTGCATTGCCGATGCCGACGGAGATGCCAATGTCCTCGGTGAAGTTGGAATCGCGGGGTTCTGCGACAGTTTCTGGAGCGAGGATGTAAGGGATACCTGCTTCTTCGGCGAGGAAGCGGAGGACATCGCGCAAGAGAGCGCGGTCGAATTTGTAGAATTTGGCGGGTTGGCGGCGGAGTTCTTCAGCCCAGGTTAGGCCGTTGTCGTTTTGAGGGACTACAGCAAATTCGGAGTTTGAGTAGTTGGTGGGTTCGGCTGTGGAGTTAGATTGTTGTGAAGAATCGGAGCTTTGAATGGTGGAGGGGTCTTGTCGGTTTGACGAATAAGGGGAAAATTGAGCCTGTAAAGATGATAAATTAATCCCCAAAAAAGCTATAAAAAAGACAATGAGATAGAATGGATATGAGTAAAAATGTTTATTTATATCCATTAATGAATGGGAAGGAAAACTTAGCTTAAGATGATTTGATTATCGGAAATTTTGAATTTGTTGTAAGCAAAAAAGTTATAAGCAAATATTAAAGATTGAACAGATTTGTTGTCATGCAGAAAATGTTGTCAGCTGAAAGTTTGCGATGTAGCCGGAGAGCGATGTTATGAAAAAGAAGGAAGAATATGTTGCGACGATTGGTTTGGAGGTGCACGTTCAGTTGAAGACGCGGACGAAGATGTTTTGCGGGTGTGCGGTGGAATTTGGTGCTGAGCCGAATACGAATGTTTGTCCGGTGTGTTTGGGTTTGCCAGGGTCATTGCCAGTGATGAATGAGGAGGCACTTCGGCTGACAGCTTTAGCTGGCTTGATGTTTGGTTGTGAAATTGGGCCGGTATGTAAGTTTGATCGGAAGAATTACTTTTATCCGGATATGCCAAAGAATTACCAGATTTCGCAATATGATATGCCGTTTTGTTTAGGTGGGGAGGTTCCTCTTCATACGCTTGCCTACCCGAAGGATGCCCAGAAGGCGATTGCAAATCCGGGAAAAAAGGTGCGGTTGGTGCGGATTCATTTGGAGGAGGATGTAGCGAAGAGTTTTCACTTAGAGAATGCAAGCGGGATTGACTTTAATCGAGCTGGGACTCCTTTGTTGGAGATTGTATCGCGCCCGGATATCGAAACGCCGGAGGAGGCGTTTGCTTATTTGACAGTTTTGCAGCAGGTGATGGTTTATGGTGGGGTAAGCGATGCGGATATGGAGAAGGGGCAGATGCGTTGTGATGTGAATGTTTCGGTGAGGCGTGTTGGGGATGAGGGGCTTGGAACGAAGGTGGAGTTGAAGAATTTGAATTCGATAAGTGGGGTGAGGCGGGCGTTGGCGTATGAGATCAGGCGGCAGATTGAGGTGTTGTGCGGGGGAGGCCGATTGGAGCAAGAGACTCGAAGGTGGGATGATGCACAAGGGGAGACGGTTTTGATGAGGACGAAGGAGTCTGCCCATGATTATCGGTATTTTCCGGATCCGGATTTGATGCCAGTGAAGACGGAACGCTTTGTAGCCGAAGCTAGAGGGCGGATGCCGGAATTGCCGTGGGCAAAAAGGGAAAGGTTTGTAAAGCAGTATGGCGTAAGTGAGTATGACGCGGGGGTGCTTGCAGATGATTTGGCGCTTGCAGCTTATTTCGAGCGTGCGGCAGCAGGCTCAAAGAAGCCCAAGGCGGTAGCGAATTGGTTGCTGAATGATGTGTTGAGTGCACTTTCATCGGCTGGAAAGGGGATTGGGGACTGTCCAGTTTCGCCCGAGGGACTTTTGGAGCTTGTGGATACGATTGAAAGCGGGGTGATCAGTGGACGGCAGGGTAAGGAGGTTTTTGCTGAAATGTTTGCGACGGGGAAGCGTGCTAGCCAAATTATTGAGGAGAAGGGGTTGAAGCAGTTGAGTGATGTGGGTGCTTTGGAGGTTCTGTGCGAGCAGGTGATTCGGGATAATCCAGGACCTGTGGCGGATTATCGTGCGGGTAAGGCGGCGGCAATAAACTTTCTGAAGGGACAAGTGATGAAGCTTTCAAAGGGGAAGGCGAACCCAAGCGTGGTAAGTGAGATTTTGGAGAAGAAGTTAGCTGGGTGATGTCAAGGGGGATGTTGTGGTTTGGATGGGAAAGAGGGGCGATGTTGGTTTTTATTATACAGGATGATTAGGGGGGGAGAACGGATTGTGGTGACAGGGGTTGGAGTTGTGGCCAGTGGGGCAAGGAGTTCGAGGGAACTATTTGAGCAAGTGATGAGGGGGCCGATTGGGGTGGAGGTGCTTGAGATTGATAGGGGTGAGCGAGTGGCATGTTTTGCGGTGAAGGAAGAATTGGTGCGCGGAGAGATGCTTGGGAAGATTCGGCGGGAGGGTAAAGCAGATCGGATGGTGAAGCTGGGGTTGTTGGCTGCAGAGCGTGCGTGGCTAGATGCTGGCTTGGTAAGTGGTGGGTATTTGCCGGACAGAATAGCGGTTTGTGCCGGGACTGGGCGTGGCCCCATGGAGAGGATTTGGCAGTTGAGTGAGAAGGTGAGGGAGGGGGGCAAGGTGCGGCCTGGTTTTGCTGCGGAGACGAGTGTGGCGAGTTTGCATGGTGCAGTTGCAGGGGTGGTTGGTGCGCGTGGTGTGGGTTTGACATTGGCTAATGCGTGTGCGAGCGGTGGATGCGCGATTGCCTTGGGTGCGAGTTTGCTTGCGGCTGGTGAGGCAGATGTAGTTCTGGCCGGTGGAAGCGATGCAGGACTACATCCGTTTTTGGTTCGGCAGATGCTTGCGGCCGGAATTTTAGATAGGAGGTTGCCGCCTGCGCCGGTCTGCTGTCCCTACAGTGCAGAAGCGGATGGGACGATTTTAGGGGAGGGTGCGGCTTTTTTGGTTTTGGAGAGGGAGGAAGGAGCAAAGAGGAGAGGGGCGGGCGTGCGAGGGTGGTTAGCTGGGTGGGGTATTGCTTCGGAAGGAAGTTGTGAACATGTGGAGGCTGGAGGGGGTAGGGCTCTTCGGATTGCAACAAGAGTTGCTCTGGAGCGGGGAGGTATTGAGTTTAATGAAGTGGGGTATGTTAACACCCATGGGACGGGGACTCGAGTGAATGACGATGTTGAGGTGGAATTTTTGTGGGAATTTTTGGGTAGTGGTAACAAGAAAGCCAAATGGAGCTCAACGAAACCCGTTACTGGGCATTGCCTGGGAGCAACGGGAGCTCTTGAAGCAGCGGTATGTATTGAATCTCTACGTGCTGGAGTTGCTCCAGTGAATTGGAATTGTGAGAAAAAGAGAGACGATTTGCCAGAGGGGCTTGTTCTTAAAAGCGGCGAGAGGATTCCAGGGAGATATACAATCTCGCTGTCGTATGGTTTTTGGGGGAGCGGGGTCTGTTTAGTTTTCGGAAGGGTAGAAAATTAAGGGTAGGTGGCTTCTACGGTAAGCTGTATGCCTCCTCGGGCTGAGAATTCCCCAATGACAGTCATTCGGCGGGGTTGGCAGCAGGAGACAAGGTCATCTAAAATTTTGTTTACGATTTGCTCGTTGAATGCAGGGTAGTTGCGGAATCCTGCAAGGTAAAATTTGAGAGATTTTGTTTCAATGCATGAAGCGTGGGGGATGTAACGAATTTTAATTTGAGCAAAATCCGGCTGACCAGTGACTGGGCATAGGGAGGTAAAATCTTGGCAATCCAATGTGATCCAATAATCGCGGTTGGGGGAACGGTTGGGGAAAGTTTCTAATATGGATGCGTCGGGATGGGTAGGGAATTGAGAGTTTTGCTTTCCAAGTAGACGAAAGTCTGGGTATTCTGCTTTTGACATTTTTTGATATTTGATTCGTAAAAAGTGGAGAAGCTAACGTTATTTGTTTTGGGGTGGATTGGGTAGTGGTGATTCAGTGGGTGAGAGGGGGTGTTCTTGGAGAGGTGGATTTGGTTGAAGTTGGATTTTTGCTTCAGCAAGGGCAGCTTCGAGTTCGAGGTTGTAAGCTTGTAATTGGGCTTCAGCTCGTTTGCGGTTAGTTATGTCCTCTTTGATAGCGACGAAATGGGTGATTAGATTGTTGTTGTCCGAAACTGGATAAATACGGATGGATTCCCAGTAATAGGTTCCGTTTTTATGGCGATTAATGAGCTCACCGTGCCAAGGTTTACCGCTGAGTATAGTTTGCCAAAGTTGGGAATAAATTTCAGGGGGATTTTTTGGTGACTTAAAAATTCTGGGATTTTTCCCAAGTAGTTCATGGGGTGAATAACCAGTCATATTGCAAAGTGCAGGGTTCGCATAAATAATTTTGCCAGTGATGTCAGTAATGAGGATTGCAGAGGAGCTTTGTTCGACAGCACTTGAAAGAAGTCGCATTTGTTGCTCAGAACGGCGTTTTTGTGTGATGTCTTCGATGAAAGAATATGCGAGACGATTTCCATATTGGTCAGTTTCAAGGATTGAATGGAAGGTGATGAGAATTTGTGAGCCGTCCTTTCTAAGGAAGGCTTTTTCAACAGGGCCGCAGCGGCCGGTTTGTTGGAGGGATAGAAGGGCAGCATTGTCAACAGAGGAATACCCGGGTGGAGTTATATCCCAGAAAGTTTTTTGTGTGAGTTCTTTTTTTGAGTAACCTGTAGCTTGAGCTAGAGCATCGTTAACAGCAACGAATCGGCCTGTTTCAATGTCAGTAATAGCCATGCCAATTGAGGCTATGTTGAAAAGCTTGCGAAAGCGTTCTTCGTGTAGGCGCATAGTTTCTTCTGCTAACTTTCGTGGTGTGTCGTCTTGTATATAGCCTTGGAACCCGATGACTTCGTTTTTTTCGTTACGCAGAACTCGCGTATGATCAAGGAACCAACGATATTCCCCCGAACGGGTGCGCATGCGATAATACTGTTCGTAGAAGTTGTTGTTATTCTGAATGTGGTCTTGGACCTCCTGTTCAATTCTGGGGAGGTCTTCTGGGTGGATTAGCGAGCTATATCGAAAACTCTCAGCAGTGAGTTCTTCGGGGGAGTATCCTAAAATTGAAGAGACGTTTGAAGAGACACGGCGGACAGGCCATCCGGGTTGATTTGCCCATTCTATTGTGAAAACTGGTCCGGAATTAAAGAGGTCGCGCTCGCGTTGGAGGGAGAGTTGAGTGAGTTTTTGTTCTGTTATATCAAGGACAGTTCCGACAATTTTGCCCTCTTCTATTCTGGAAGTTTCAGCTCGTTCTCGCATCCAGCGAACTTCGCCGTCAACAATTATGCGATGTTCGATTTCATAGGTTTGGCCGGAATCGAGAGCATTTTGCCATGCTTTCCGAACGAGTTCACGGTCATCGGGATGAACTGTTGAGAAGAAAGTTTCCGCATTTACAGGAGTGCCGACTGGGATTCCAAACATGAGGTAGGTTTGTTCAGACCACTCGAGATTACCGGTAGAGAGTTCGATGATCCAATGACCGAGCTTAGCAATGCGTTCTGCTTCGCGCAGGCGATCAACGTTTTTTAGGAGTTGGAGATTATTTTGACTTTTTTTTGATAAGTCATTGATGATAAGGAGATAAGAGAGAGTAGGAGAGGGAATAGGGTGAAATGATAGGAGTAAATTTATAGATTTCTTTGAGGGCAACTCATATTCGATTTGGGCTGAGCTTGTTACGAGGTTTTTAAGGTCGAGTTGAGAGGAAGTTGGGAAGAGTTTGGTAAAAGGGGAATTGAGGAGTTCGCTTTGATTTTTTTCCAGGAGAATTAATGCGGATGGAGAAGCGAACTGGATGGTGAAATTTTGGTCGAGCAAAAGGATTGGAGAGTTTGTAACTTTTGAGATTAGGAGGAAAAAGTCTTTTAAATCAATTTGGGAGACTGGAGTTGGGGTGTTGGGGGTTATTCTTGAAATTAGACGATAAACGGGAGATTTTTGTTGTTTTTCTTGAATAGTTATTTTGATAAAAGCGACATTAGAGATTTGTTTGTCTTTTTTTTGGAATCGCAGAGAGAAGGTTTGATGTGTGGGAGAATTTTTTTGAAGTTGATTTGAGATGTCCTTTCTGTCGTCTGGGTGGAGGATTTTGAGGAATAGAGAGGGATCCTTATGGAATTCGTCTTGGGTGTAACCGGTATAATCCAAGCATTTTTTGTTTGTAAAAAGTAATTGGAGGTTGGTATCTAACCACAACTCCCAATCGGGAGATGTTTCGACAAGGGTTTGAGCAAACTCGGAGAGAGAAGGTTGGGGCAAAAAAGTAGGCGAATGCTGAACTGATGAATGGTCACTTGTCTTGAAAAGTGAGGAAAATTTTTCAAAGAAATTCATGGCACGAGAATAGGGAATTAAGGTTGTTAAAGAATTATCGAATTAACTCGTGAGTGAGGTTGGGAAAAATTACCACTGGATTTGGCGAGTTTCTTGGGCTTGAGGAAGAACTGTGTTACTAGGTGTTGATGTGGGAACAGATTCAACAGAAATTTGTCCACTTTGGTTAGGAGTTTGACGAATGGGTTGAGGATTCGGGATTCTGTTAGTGAGTGGTATGGAATGTTTTTGGGGTGAGTCGCCCCAATCAATGGAGATTGTTGTTGGGCCGTCGTTTTCAAGTTGTTGAGGATTTTGCTTAATGTTTGTCGTTTTGGTTGGGGATTGAGATTGAGGTTTTATGTATAGTAAATTGAGTTCGGCAAAAATTGGGAGCCAATCCCGCTTGGATGGCTGGACCCAGCTTCCGCTCCTGTCTGCTTTGAGCCAAATGGTGAAAGGACCAAATTCGTCGTTTTGTTTGTTGCGAAGTGTAAAAGAAAAGCTAGCACGATAAGGTGTTTCAGTATTCAATGGTTTTTCGATTGTCCCTATGGAGAATGTTACAATTTGGAAGTTAGGAAAAGTTTCGTTGAGGAGTTGCCTTAATTTAACCCTTTGATTGTATAAATTTGATTGCAAAGAGTCAAGATCTAAGAGGTTTGCTTGTTCCGCTTTTCGAGAAAGAGCAGCATTTTCTGCGCGTAGTTTTTCAATTTCTTCTTGAGAAATAGATAATTTTGTCCTCAATCCAGCCATTTTTTTTTAAATCTCTGGGTCATCTGGTTCGCAGCCACTCAGTGGGATGAAAAAAGCTGCAACTATTGAGATGTAATAAAGAAAAAAAATTATTTTTTTCATTTGACACTTATTAATTAAATACTAATTTAATACTAAATTTGGATAGCTCATTTAAGCACTTCCTAGAGAAGTGCTTTTTTTATTGATTAAAAAGATAATGAAAAAAGTATACTATTTTGGTATTGAATACTTGTTTGGAGAAAAAAGCGATGCATTCTAGTTTCAATGTCTCTCTTGTTCTGGTAGGACATGGATCGACACTCAATCCTGATTCAAGTTTCCCTACGCAAGAACTTGCCCGACGTTTGCGCGCACGAAAAATCTTCGATGAAGTTTTGTGCTGTTTTTGGAAAGAAGAGCCGAGCATGCGGGAAGTGCACTACATGATTGAAACGCCTCATGTATTCGTTGTTCCAGTTTTTATAAGTGAAGGTTATTTTACTCAAACCATTATACCTCGAGAGCTAGGCTTGACTGGCCCGATAACCAAGCGATTTTGTAAAAACTATTATTACTGCAATCCTGTTGGTAGCCATTCGAGCATGACCGATGTTCTCCTCCAACGTTCAAAAAATATCGCACCAGATTTAAATCTCTCTCAAACCTCTTTAATTATAGTAGCTCACGGAACTGCACTGAACGATAACTCTGCTAGGGCTGCTAAGCAACAAGTCAGCACAATCTCCAAGCTTGGAATTTTTGGAGAAGTCCTTGCTGCCTACATGGAAGAACCCCCCTTAATTAGCGACTGGCACAAATTAACATCTTTTCAAAATGTTATTGTTGTCCCTTTTTTTATTTCAGATGGCTTGCATAGTTATGAAGACATCCCTGTTCTTATGGGAATAGAGTCTCAAGCTTCCCTCCCTGCAAGTAAGCGTGAAGTTTTTCGCAGAAATCCTTACTTAGTTCATAATAAAAAACTTTACTACGCAAGCGCAATAGGGACTGATCCCCTCATGTTGGATGTTATTCTTGATCTTGTTCGTGAGTTTCAGGCAAAAAACTTGCCTAATTTTATTATTCAGGGCTCACAGGAAAGCGGAAAGGACGGAAATCCTTCACCGGTTTCAACTCAATCCCCATTGAATCCTCCTTAGCAGACTGCAACGTGTTCTTAGCTTTGTTCCACGAAAAGTAAAGGACTCCATCCGTTTTTCCGCCATAACCGTAAAAACCATCCTTTTGAAACTGCACAAGCTCTTCTGGAGCATTTCGCCAAATTCTTTCCATATCTAAAATGATTTGTTTCGAGTATGTTTCTGAGAGTGGGGTTGTATTTTCACGGAAGCCGATATATTTTAAAAATGGGCCTTTCTGGATTTCGACACGCACGATTCCTCGAACCCCGGGTTGGATTTCTCCCCAAAACTCCCATTTGCCGGTCGGATGTGTCTCGTCTTGGCGATTACAACCACTTATTCCTACAATCATCCATAAAAAAAAACACAAAAATGGCCAGCAAAAAACCTTCTCCCCAACTTTTTCAATTCTCATTGCTCCTATTGCCTTGAAAGACTTAAATCAATTTCTGACAGGAAGCTAACTAACCTATTCCATGCTGCGATGTTCACGAGTCTCGGCGAAGCGTCTTCATCCGACGTAACATAAATTTCAGTTTCGTTTAATTTCCAATAGCATAATTTTCTTAGTCTTGTAAGACCTGCAAACTCCTCGGGAGTGTTCTCCCTGGTAAAGGAAAAGAATTCAATTTGTAAATCACAGTTTTTTTCCCCTAATTTATCTTTCAAAGAACCTGGCACAAAAAACTTATCGGTTTGATTATCATTCAAAATTTCAAATAATTTATTAAAAAGGTCAGTATTTAGAGTGTCGTTTTTGTTTTGCTTATCAGAAATCAGTTGCCATCCTTTTTCGGTTCGTTCGAACTCCCACGAACTGGGGTTTTGTCGAATTTTGATCCGATCTACCAAATCTGGTAAAAAACCTAGTAAATCCTTAGCCCTTAATTGATCGACCGAAACTTTTAAAAGCTCTAGTGTTTCTTCATGGACAAACCCAACTAAGTTACGGTTCTTGTTCCAAACTTTTACTAATTGAGTTTGTTGGTATTCTCCAATAGAAATACTAAGGGGCTCATCTTTTGAAAAACTCACTAAGAGCACTTCTGAAAACCACTCATCCGAATTGGTTGCGGCGGGCCCCAATTTTAATACTCTTGCTCCCAAGAACCTTTCTAAAAGTTCGTTAACCTGTTCTCGATCTGCTCGTGCTCGCAGAGGACGTAAAAAATCCCAATCAGAGCCTCGCCGTTGCAGACGAATATCCTCATCTTTTCTAACTATTCTTATTTCATCTACGATCTCTGGTGTGATTCTAGCGAGACGTTGATCCCGGTAAGCTTCAAGAGGCAAATGTGCCAGTTGCAAGACTTCGTCACCTACTAGCAAAATATCTTTTCTTCCCATTACTTGAACAAAAACTCGCCCCTGCCCAATACCTTGCTTCCCAAACATTATAAACCAATTTTTCTTAACTCCCCAAACCCGAATGATAACACTTGCTTTGTCTAACCCGTATTCACCGACTTTTCCCTCCACGTCTTTTCCGACTAATCTATCAAATATCCGAATTGTTTGTAGTGCTGAAATAAGACGTTCTACTAATTCTTCATTTGCGGCATCGCTAATTGGCTCAATAAGCCACCACCATCCATCCCTGCGACTCAACTTAATAATTTCTCCGCGTCGCTCTAATTCGATTGCTTGCACATCCTCCGGCTCCAAAAAATCGATGAATTCTGAGCGAGCTTTTTCTCCGAAATAAATGCCTTCTTTATCCAAATAAACTGCAAGCAAGCAAAGTATAATCAAAACAACGAATAAAAAAATCGTTAAACGGACACTCACTTCGCCTACTTTTAAGTAATCTATAACAAGTGATAACTGATATTATTTCAAAAAGATTTGCCCTGCCCAAGCTAATCCGAACTTGCCCATTCATTAAATCCTCGCTTAACTTCCTCCTCCACTTTTAGTTTTTGTATTCCTACACATGATTGTTGTTATTCGTCCCCATACCTCTCCTGATAAAATAGATGAAGTTATCCAAGAAGTTGCGGCTCTCGGTTACACTCCGGCTCCAATACACGGTGTTAACCAAAGCGTGGTTGCTGCTATTGGCGACGAGAATACTCATCCCAATCTCGAATCACTCCTTGCGCTTCCGCAAGTTGAGCGCGTGCTCCGTGTCCAGAAACGTTACCGACTTGCGAGTCGAGAAACACATCCCGATGGTTCCATTGTCGAAGCAGGTTCAATTCCCATTGGGGGGCGTGCATTTACCATCATGGCTGGACCATGTTCAGTCGAAAACGAGAAACAGCTTCTTACCACTGCTGAAGCAGTGCGAGAAGGTGGTGCGACGTTCCTTCGAGGTGGCGCTTACAAACCTCGCACATCACCTTACGAGTTTCAAGGACTTGGCCCGGAAGGACTGCGGCTTTTAGCAAAAGCTAAAGAACTTACCGGACTTCGAATCATTACGGAAGTCCTCAGCGAGCACGATGTTGAGCGGGTTGCGGAAGTTGCCGATATACTCCAAATTGGTGCCCGAAATTCACAAAATTTCCAACTTCTGATTGCTGCTTCCAAATCGGGCCGACCCGTTCTTGTCAAACGTGGTTTTTCCCAACGTATCGAAGAGTGGCTCCTCTCTGCTGAGTATGTCCTTGCTCATGGAAACCCCAAAGTTCTTCTTTGCGAGCGTGGTATTCGCACTTTCGAAACCTACACTCGCAACACTCTCGACCTCTCCGCTGTAGCAATCGCCAAACTCGAAAGCCACCTTCCTGTCATTGTTGACCCAAGTCAAGGTTGTGGTCGTGCTGAGCTTGTCGTAACACTCTGTTGCGGTGCGGTTGCGGTTGGGGCGGATGGCTTGCTTGTCGAAGTTCACCCCCATCCTGCTGAAGCTCTCTCCGACGGTCAGCAACAGCTTGACTTCACTGGTTTTCGCAACCTCATTAAGCAAATTACTCCCTTCCTTGAAGCAGCTAACCGCTCACTCCAAACCCTACCTACCCAAAAATAACACATACCAGTTAAAAAGACTAAGAAGTATAAATTTAAACCCTCAAAGGTGATAAATTTATCCTTTTAATAGATTACTAGCCTTTTCTTATTCTTTGACAGGTCAACGCCTCGGGGCTAGCATATTTGTCAATATGAAATTCACGTATTTTGGCCACGCCTGTTTTTCAATTGAGTTTTCCGGTTACAATCTCCTCTTCGATCCTTTCATTACACCGAATCCTCTTGCTGCTTCCATAAATGTTAACCAACTAAAACCGACGGCAATTCTAATCACGCACGGGCATGCCGATCATATTGTCGATGCTGTTTCAATAGCCAAGCGCACTTCAGCCACTGTTATTTCAAATTGGGAGATAATTGATTGGCTTTCAAAGCAAGGGGTTCAGAATGGCCATCCTCTTAACCACGGCGGAGCAGCTTCATTTTCCTTCGGCCGAGTAAAATACACAAATGCGATTCATTCCAGCAGTTTGCCTGACGGTTCTTATGGAGGAAACCCTGGAGGTTTCATTGTTACAACTCCAGAAGGCTCCTTTTACTACAGTGGCGATACGGCCCTAACGTATGACATGAAACTAGTAGGAGAAGAGTTTCAGCTCCGTTTTGCTGTGCTTCCAATTGGTGACAACTTCACAATGGGGCCGGCTGACGCTGCCAAAGCCGCTACTTTCCTAAATGTTAAAACCGTTGTCGGGGTTCATTTCGACACCTTCCCTTACATCAAAATTGACCATTCCGCTGCCAAGGAAGCTTTCAATAAAGTTGGGGTAAACCTCCTACTCCCTACAATTGGTCAAACCATTGAGCTGTGACTCATCCGTCACCACAGCAAAAATCTAAAACCACGTCCTTACAAAACTCATCCCTTCCCGAAGGCTACGCTCTCCCGCCTAGCCTAATGAACCCCTTGGAGGCTCGTATTGGCTACAAATTCCGGAATTCCCTCCTTCTGGCTGAAGCTATGACCCACCCGAGCCTTTCTCTTGAACGCCGCGATTACCCCTTTGACAACCAACGCCTCGAATTCCTTGGAGATTCTGTTATTCAGCTTGTCATTACGGAGCATCTCTTCCGCCTCTTCCCTGATCTGAACGAAGGCCAAATGACGAAAATGCGCACTGCAATCGTCTCACGCCATGCTCTACGTTGCCTTGCTGAGCGCCTCGATCTTGGCCGATATCTCATGATGGGCCGTGGCGAGGAGCTCAACGGCGGCCGCACTCGCGAATCTAATCTTGCTAACGCTTTTGAAGCTCTTATCGGGGCTATTTACCTTGATGGTGGTTTTGAAACTGCTCGACGCTTTGTTCTAACCGAAGCCGAAGACTTACTTGTCAAAATCCACGAAGCTCCTCAATCCATCAATCCGAAAGGCCAACTCCAAGAATGTCTCCAGGCTTATCAATCTGGAGCACCTTCCTATGAAATGCTTGGAGAAAGTGGCCCTGAGCATTCCAAACAATTTCTATGCCGTGTTCTCTGGCGTGGTATAGAACTTGCTCGCGGTATTGGACAAAGCAAAAAAGAAGCCGAAGTTGCTGCTGCACGCACGGCTCTTAGTCTTCGTCCTTGGGAATCCCCTTGGTTTCAGCTCCAACTCCAGTTACAACCTCCCTCCAATCAGCCCAAGAAAATCCCCCAACAACGCAAATAATGTCATCATTTGCCCCACTGATTCCAGTTGAGGAACTTCCATCATGGCGAGCCAATTTCCCAAACTCCTCACGTCTCGTTCTCACCAATGGCTGCTTTGACATCCTCCATTCTGGCCATGTTCTCTACCTCGAGCAAGCTCGCGCCCTTGGTGATTTCCTCCTTGTAGCGCTCAATTCCGACGAAAGTGTTCGAGCGCTTAAAGGTCCGTCGCGCCCCATAAATCCCCAACTCGACCGCTACACTGTCCTCTCACGTCTTCGTTCCGTTGATGCGGTCACAATCTTTCCTACCCTTCGTGTCACCCAAGTCATTTTTAGTTCACGTCCCCACATTTATGCCAAAGGCGGGGATTATTCTCCATCTTCCCTCGACCCTGAAGAATCCGCAGCACTTCGCCAAATCAACGCTTCCATTCACATCCTTCCTCTTGTCCAAGGAAAATCCACCTCCAACACCCTCCGGCAGATCCTTTCCTCTCAATGACCGCCCAGCTTACTGAATTCCAGTCACCCCCTCAACTCCACCTAGCCCCCGATGGCACACCGCTTTCTACCCTTCCCCACGTTGACTTCTATCTCTCAGTAGGCAAGCAGGCTGGGGCATCCGACATCCACCTCAGTGTCAATTCCCAACCGATGTGGCGCCGCCATGGCATACTTGAGCCAATTTGGCTCCAGGCTCCTGTCCTTACAGCTGCAGATACTGAAATGCTTGCAATGAGCTTCCTGAACGACCAGCAAAAATCACAGCTCGCTCAACGTGGCGACATTGACTTCGCCTATGCCAATCCCGAAGGTCGCTATCGCACGAGTGTCGTCCGCCAACGCCTCGGCTACGAGCTCGTCTTCCGCATCATCAACTCCACAATCCGTTCCATGGACGAACTTGGCCTTCCTCCTTCCTTAAAACTTTTGACTCAGTTCCACAATGGCCTTGTTCTCGTTACTGGTCCTGTTGGTTGCGGCAAATCAACCACTCTAGCTGCGATGATAGATGAAATCAACCGCACCCGCCACGACCATATCATCACTCTCGAAGACCCTATCGAATACGTCATTCCCTCGCGCAATTGCCACGTCACCCAGCGCGAAGTCCACACCCACACCCGTTCCTTTGCTGCGGCCCTTCGTGGCGCTCTCCGCGAGGACCCCGATGTTATCATGGTGGGTGAAATGCGAGACCTCGAAACCATCTCCCTGGCTATTACAGCTGCGGAAACCGGCCATCTCGTTCTCGGCACCCTCCACACTTCCAATGCTGCCCGCACGCTTGACCGCATCCTCGACGTCTTCCCATCTGACCAACGTGACCAAATCCGCATCATGGTCAGTGAATCCCTCCGTGGCATCATCTCCCAACAACTCGTCCCTCGTGCCGATGGCACGGGCCGCGTCCTGGCTCTCGAAATTCTTGTCAATACACCAGCCGTTGCCAACCTCATCCGCGAAGGCAAAACCTTCATGCTCCCGGGGGTCATTCAGACTGGAAAAAAACTTGGCATGCGGCTCATGGACGATTCCCTTGCTGAGCTTTGCCTTGCTGGTTTCATCACTCAAGAGGAAGCTCTTTACCGTGCCGAATCCAAGCAACAAATGCGCCAACTCCTCGGAATTAGGTAAACCCCACCTGCTCCCCTGTAAAAAACCTTTCTCCCCCCTCCAACTCAAACAACAAACTCCTAGAAAAACCTAACTTTTCAATACCACACCCTCTCAAAAAAACAACTCCATGGCCTACATTGACCAATTCTTTCGCGTCCTTATTGAAGCTGGCGGCTCCGACCTCCACCTCGCTCAAGGCCAACCTCCCAAAATCCGCCGCCACGGCGATATCCTTCCCATCCGCGAAGAACCCCTCACAGGCGATGAAATGGCTTACATGCTCAGCGAAATTTGCTCCCCCGAACGCTGGCAGCGCTTCGAAGAATCTGGCGACCTCGACTTCGCTTACGAAATGGACGAATCTTCCCGCTTCCGTTGCAATTACCTCAAACAGGCCAACGGTTACGGTGCCGTATTCCGCATCATCCCAACCCGCATCCTTACGCTCGAACAACTCAACGTTCCACCCGTCATCAAAACCTTCGGTGAAATGCGCGGAGGAATCGTCCTTGTTACTGGCCCAACTGGCTCCGGCAAATCCACAACTCTCGCTGCTC
>JAOAAX010000004.1:59305-124488 GCA_026418675.1 Chthoniobacterales bacterium
CTCATTGACTACATCAACACCAACTTCGCCCGCCACATCGTTACCATCGAAGAACCCATTGAGTTCGTCCATCGCAACAAACGTTCCATTATCACCCAGCGCGAAGTCCCCGAGCATACTCCAACCTTTCCCATTGGCCTCAAAGCCGCACTCCGCGAAGATGCCGACATCATCCTCGTTGGCGAAATGCGTGATCTCGAAACCATTTCCCTCGCCCTTACAGCCGCTGAAACAGGCCTCCTCGTCTTCGGCACCCTCCACACCAACAACGCCCGAAAAACCGTTGACCGTCTCATCGACGTCTTCCCTGCCGACCAACAATCCCAGGTCCGCACCATGCTCGCAGCTTCCCTCCGCGGCGTCGTCGCTCAGCTCCTCATGAAAAAAGCCGATGGTTCCGGCCGTGTCGCAGTCAATGAAATCCTCATTGCCAACAATGCCGTTAGTGCCATCATCCGCGAAGGCGCAACCCAAAAACTCCAGGACGTCATAACAGGTGGCAAAGCCGAAGGCATGCAATTTATGGACGACGCCATCTGGGAAAAACTCGTCCAAGGAATTGTCAGCCCCCACGAAGCCTTTATGAAAGCTATTGACAAAAACCGATTCCGCCCATTCCTCCCGCCCGAAGAGGAAGCTCTCGGCAACTCCGCTGGCGCTGCCGCTTAATTATTGATAAACGTGTATAATTTTTATATTTGTAGATGATTTTGTCATTTTTTAAACAAACCACATCATTATTTATGGATAAATAAGTCCTATTTATAAAAATTCACACATTTTTTACTCCGAAATAAAATTTCAGTTTTTTTCAAAAAAACTCATTGCATTTGCTCAAAAAAACGGTAGGCTTTTCCTCCCGCCCCATGCAGGGGAAGTAAGTCCTGCGCGATCAAATCTCTCGCAGCGCGGTTCTTTCATCCCATTGCTGGGGAATTGGCCGTGCTGACAATTGCCGGTTTTCCAACGGGGCCTGCGCCCGCTCTCTTGCGCATTCACAACCTACACAAACCACACCCGACACAAATTCTGCTAATTTCATCCGATGCCTACAATCAACCAACTTGTCCGAAAAGGACGCCAGAAAGTCGCTTCCAAATCGAAATCTCCAGCCCTTTCTGGCTGCCCACAACGCCGCGGTGTTTGTGTCCAAGTCATGACACGCACCCCCAAAAAGCCTAATTCCGCCCTCCGGAAAGTTGCAAAAGTCCGCCTCACAAATGGCCAAGAGGTCATAGCCTACATACCGGGGGAAGGACACAACCTCCAGGAACACAGCATCGTCCTTGTCCGTGGCGGTCGTGTCAAAGACCTTCCCGGTGTCCGTTACCACATCATTCGGGGCACGCTCGACAGCCTCGGTGTCGAAGGCCGCAAGCGCGGTCGTTCTAAATATGGCGCCAAACGTCCCAAACCAGGCCAAGAGGCCACCGCAAAAGGGGCCAAAGGTGCAGCCCCAACTAAAGGCAAAAAATAACCGATCAAACCCACCTATCTCCATCAACTCAGAAAACTTCCATAAACCCAACCAAAACAATAAACAATCTTGAGTTATTAGCTGACCGCGATTCTCAGTCCCACAGAAAACCCACATCCAACGCAAACTTATGGCACGTCGAAGAAGAGCCATCAAAAAGAAGCCCGTAGCCGATGCGCGTTACGCCAGCCCGCTTGTCGAAAAGCTCATCAACACTGTTATGCGCCGTGGCAAGAAAACCCTCGCCCAAAAAATCGTCTATACAGCCATAGACCGAACCCGCGAAGGCACCGACTCCGTTGACCCCCTCGACATCCTCCACAGAGCTGTCGAAAACGTCCGCCCCAAACTCGAAGTCAAATCAAGGCGTGTCGGCGGTGCTACCTATCAAGTTCCCGTCGAAGTCCCGCCCGAACGCCAAATCACCCTTGCCCTTCGTTGGATCGTTAATTTCGCGAAAAACCGAAAAGGAATTCCCATGATCCGAGCCCTTGCTCAAGAGCTTAAAGATGCTGCAGCAGGCCAAGGCAACGCCATAAAAAAACGCGACGACCTTCACAAAATGGCCCAAGCCAACCGCGCCTTTGCTCACTTCCGCTGGTAACGAAACAATCCATTCCAACTCAAATTCCAAACCCAAACACTCCGCTATAACTGATCCAAAGTTTCAAAAAGCTAATCGAAGACAAAACATAGAAACCAACCCAAACTAAACTAAACAACCAAAACAAATACCATAAACAAACACCAAATAACCTCGCCTCATCCTACATAAAACAACGAACTATCCATCATAACAAGCCAAGCCCAAAAATCACGCCTGATTCCGACGATTCCTACCTATGCCTGAAACACCAGCCAATCCGAATTCACCTAACCGCGCTTATCCCCTCCAACACACGCGAAACATCGGTATCTGCGCCCACATTGACGCAGGCAAAACAACCCTCACCGAGCGCATCCTTTTCTATACCGGAATGATCCACAAAATCGGTGAAGTCCACGAAGGCACCACCGTAACAGACTGGATGGAACAGGAACGCGAACGTGGGATCACCATCACTTCCGCCGCAACCACCTGCTTCTGGTGGCAGCGCAAAGAAACCGATGTATTCAAGCTCTTCGAAGGCACCAAAATGCGCATCAATATCATTGACACCCCAGGACACGTCGATTTCACAGCCGAGGTCGAGCGTTCCCTCCGCGTCCTCGATGGTGCAATCGCCGTCTTCTGTGGTGTTGCCGGTGTCCAACCGCAGTCCGAAACCGTCTGGCGCCAAGCGACAAAATATAACGTTCCCCGAATCGCATTTGTCAATAAAATGGACCGCACAGGCGCAAACTTCGAAGCTGCAATCGAAAGCATGCGCCAAAAGCTCGGTGCTAACGCTTGGCCAATCCTTCTCCCACTCGGTTCTGAGGATAACCTGCGTGGTCAAATTGATGTTATCAACAAAAAAGCAATTATTTACAGCGACAACGATACTCTTGGTTCCACCTACGAAGTCGCAGAAATCCCTCCCGAATACAAAGAGAAAGCAGCCAAGGCATACGAAGACCTCGTTAACCAGATGACCGACCTCGACGACGAAATCGGCACACTCTTTCTTGAAGAAAAACCAATCACAAAAGCTGACCTCAAGGCCGCAATTCGCCGTCAGACCATCGCCAACCGTTTTGTTCCAGTCATCGGCGGCTCTGCTTTCAAAAATAAAGGCGTCCAATACCTCCTCGACGCAATTATTGATTACTTACCAAGTCCACTTGACATACCTCCCGCTAAAGGCCAAGACCCCGAAACGGGTGAACCCCGTTACGCAGAAGCTAACGACAATTCCCCCTTTTGCTCCCTAGCCTTCAAACTTTGGTCCGACCCCTACGTCGGTAAACTTATCTTCTTCCGCGTCTATAGAGGCAAGCTCAGCAAAGGCGATATCGTTTATAACCCCCGCACCCGCAAACGTGAACGCATCAGCAGAATTGTTCAGATGCAAGCTGATAAACGCGACGAAATTGATTGCTGCTATTCCGGCGACATCGCCGCAATCGTCGGAATTAAAAATGTCACTACGGGCGATACCCTCTGTTCTGAAGACGCTCCCATCCTTCTCGAACCCCCATCCTTCCCAGATCCGGTCATCTCCATGGCCATCGAACCCAAAACTAAGCAAGATCAGGAAAAGATGGCCAATGCCCTCCAACGCCTTTCAGAAGAAGACCCGACCTTCCGCGTCTATACTCACGAAGAAACCGGCCAAACCATCATTGCAGGTATGGGCGAGCTTCACCTCGAAATTATTCGCGATCGTATGCAGCGCGAATTTAAAGTTGAAGCAAACGCCGGCAAACCCCAAATCGCTTACAAAGAAACTATCCTCATTCCTGCCGACGGCGAGGGTAAATTCATTAAACAAACTGGCGGCCGCGGCCAATACGGCCACGTTATCCTCAAAATTTCCCCCAATCAGCGCGGCAAAGGCTTCACTTACGAAAACAAAATCGTCGGTGGCACCATCCCGAAAGAATACATCCCCGCAGTTATCAAAGGCCTTGAAGAAGCCCTCCTCAATGGCGTTGTCGGCGGTTATCCAGTTATTGACGTCCACGTGGACATTGTTGACGGTTCCTACCACGAAGTGGACTCCAGCGAAATTGCCTTCAAAATGGCCGCTATTTTCGCTTTCAAAGACGCGCTCAAAAAGGCAAAGCCTATCCTCCTCGAGCCGATCATGAAAGTCGAAAACATCACACCCGAGGAATTCCAAGGCGACATCTTGGGCGACCTCAACCGTCGCCGTGCCCGCATAAACGGCATGGAAACCAGAAACGGCCTATGCACAATAACTGCAGAAGTTCCTCTGGCTGAAATGTTCGGATACGCAACCGCTATCCGCTCCCTCTCAAAAGGCCGTTCCTCTTATTCCATGGAACCTTCTCACTTTGAACAAGTCCCTCAACAAATCCTCGCTGCCATACTCGAAAACAAAAACTAACCCACTTTCCTCCTATGATGACTGGACAACGCATCCGCATCCGCCTCAAAGCCTTCGACCATCGAATCCTCGACGCTTCCGCTGCCCAGATCGTCGAAACTGCCAAGCGCACAGGCTCCAAAGTTGCAGGGCCGATCCCCTTACCCACCCGCATCGAACGTTTTACTGTTAATCGCTCCCCGCACGTGGACAAAAAGTCCATGGAACAGTTCGAAATCCGCACCCACAAGCGGCTCATTGACATCGTTGAGCCCACTTCCAAAACTGTGGACGAACTCCGCAAACTTACCCTTCCTGCTGGCGTTGACATCAACATCAAAATTTAGCATCTTTCTATGAGCCTCCCTACCCTTAGCATTGGCCTCCTCGGAAAAAAACTCGGAATGACTCGTATCTACGACGAGAAAGGCCGTGTCATTCCAGTTACTGTCATTGAAGCCGCCGGCAATCGCATCCTTCAAATTAAAACTCCTGCCACCGATGGTTATTGGGCTGCTCAGGTCGGCTTCGACTCCCAGAAACCTTCCCGCACCTCAAAGCCCCTCCTCGGTCACTTCAAAAAATCTAATTCCGAACCAAAACGCTTTATCCGAGAATTTCGCTTAACAGAAAACGAAGCTAAGAACCTCCAACTTGGCGACCTCCCCCTTGCAACCTTCTCCGTCGGCCAATTCGTTGATGTTATTGGCACCTCAAAGGGAAAAGGCTTCGCAGGTGTTATGAAGAAACATGGTTTTGCCGGACAGCCTGCCTCCCACGGCCACATGATGCATCGCAGAACGGGGGCCATCGGCAATCGTTCCACTCCTGGCCGAGTCTGGAAAAATCAGGGCATGCCCGGCCACCTTGGCTGTGATCGCGTCACGGTCCAAAACCTCCGTATCCTTCAAATTCGCGAGGAAGACGGCGCAATCGTTGTTAGTGGTGCAGTTCCAGGCTCGAAAGGCTCTTATGTCATCATTCGTCCTGCCAAGAAGAAACCCTTGCCGGCAAAATCATAAACCTCTAATTACCGCATTCCATGAGTGCTACGACCCTTACTCCTCAAGCCGCAAAAAACGCTAATATCCCCATCATCCAAAACGGCAAAGGCACACAAGCAGTCCACGATGTCGTTGTCGCTTACCGTGCAAACCGCCGTTCGGGCACAGCCTGCACCAAAACCAAAGGCGAAGTTGCACTCAGCGGTGCGAAACCTTGGCGCCAGAAAGGAACAGGGCGTGCTCGAGCCGGCTACAAATCTTCTCCCATTTGGCGTGGAGGGGGCGTCGTTTTCGGCCCAAAGCCACGAGATTACTCAAAAAACATTCCCAAGAAAGTTAAAAAGCTCGCTTTCCGCAAGGCCCTCAGCGAGCGTATTCTCGCAGGCGATGTCCTCCTCGTTGACCAAGTCTCCGTTCCACAGCCAAAAACGAAACTCTTCGTGGCTTTCCTCCGTGAGAATTCTCTCATTTCGCACAAAGCCCTTATTATCGCTAATTCCTTCGATAGCAATACCTTCCTTGCAGCCCGAAACTATCCTTATGCTACTCTCGCTCGGGCTGCCGATGTCAATACGGAACAACTTCTTGCTTTCGACAAAATTCTCGTCACAAAAGACGCTCTCGAAACACTCTCAAAAAGGGCCAACCCATGACCGACCAATTCGACATCGTCCAAAATATCCTCATCTCCGAAAAAGCTACCATTCTTTCGGAGAAGCACAACCAATATGTTTTCTGTGTAAATCCGAAAGCGAACAAAATCCAGATTAAAAAAGCTATCGAGCGAATCTTCAAAAAAACCGTCATAGCAGTCAATACCGCCAACTTCCTCGGTAAGAAGAAACGCGAACGCCGTCCCGACTTCGGTAGAACGGCTCATTGGAAAAAAGCCATCGTCACCCTAAAAGAAGGTGAAAAGATTGATATAGCCTAACATCTCTAACAAAAATTCAACCCACTCTTTTCCGTATGGCCCTAAAAACTTTCCGTCCACTAACTCCCTCGATGCGGTTCAAAATCCTCCCAACCTTCGAGGAAATCACAAAAACCAAACCAGAAAAATCTTTAACCGAGCCCCTGAAAAAAACAGGGGGACGTAATAACCAAGGTCGCTTGACTTGCCGTCATATGGGGGGCGGCCACAAGCGCAGATACCGCATCATTGACTTTAAACGGGCCCGCCGTGATGCCCCGGCAGAAGTAATTGCAATCGAGTATGATCCCAATCGTTCTGCCCGTATTGCACTCATTCAGTATCCCGATGGGGAAAAAGCTTACATCCTCGCTCCTGTCGGCCTTTCAGTCGGAATGAAAGTTGCCGCTGGGGAAAACGTCGAACCAGCTGTTGGCAACGCAATGCCACTTCGCTGCATTCCCCTTGGCTCACAAATTCACAATGTCGAACTCGTTCCCGGGAGAGGCGGCCAGTTAGCTCGTTCCGCAGGAACTTCTGCAATCCTCAACGCCCGCGAAGGGGGGTATGCCCTCGTTAAACTAGCTTCTGGAGAAATCCGCCGCATCCATGAAAATTGTTATGCAACCATTGGCCAGGTTGGCAATGTGGACCACATGAATATCTCCAGCGGTAAGGCTGGACGCTCCCGCTGGCTCGGTATCCGTCCAACCGTCCGCGGAATGGCAATGAACCCTATTGATCACCCGAATGGTGGTGGCCAAGGCAAATCAAAAGGTGGCGGTGGTCGTCAGCACCTTACTTCCCCGTGGGGGCAGCTCGCAAAAGGTTTAAAAACACGTAAGAAAAACAAACCTTCCAATCGTTTCATCGTTCAACGCAGGAAAAAATAACAACAACCTTAACGAATCGCCTATGGGTCGCTCGCTTAAAAAAGGTCCCTTTGTAGATTGGAAACTCCTCGATAAAATTGACAAACTTAACGAGTCGGGAATCAAGAAACCAATTAAAACCTGGTCCCGTCGCTCCACGATCACTCCGGACTTTGTCGGACATACCTTCAATGTCCACAACGGAAAAACTTTCATCCCAGTTTTCGTTACAGAAAACATGGTCGGGCATAAACTTGGCGAATTCGCCCCAACTCGCATTTTCAAAAAACACGGCTCCCATACCGCGAAAGTTACCAAATAATTTCTCTCGCAGGTGGGTTTGGCAATTTATTGCCATTTTCATCTGCTCCCTCCTCCCTGCTGCTCCAAGCGCAGCTCAGGGAAATCGCTCTTTGACAAGCTCCATAACGATGGCCCATCAGCTTCCGCCAGAGGCCTACATACCTTACCCCAACTTGCAGGCCAATTTCACTTTGGCGCCACCTCCTCTCCAATTTCCTCGATTTTACTCAACCTTACGTCCCATTATTGAAAAAACTCCAAATCTTAAATTCAATTTGCCTGTTGGCCCAACGCTCGAGGAATACCAGATGCGCCAAACCATCCTTGACCTCCGAAATACCATCCGCGAACTCTCCCAAAGCCTCGCAAACGCAAACGCTGAAGCAGAAGCTCTCCGCCGCCATAACCGAGATCTCCTAACTCAACTCGAATCCCTCGGCATCGCCAAGTTGGATACCTCATCAAAGAGCTTGGAGAATAAGCTCTTGAATTATGCACGCGACCTCCGCGATGAGCAGGAACGCTCCATCCAACTCGAATCCGCTCTGCTTGCCCTTTCTGAATCCGTAATCGCTCTCCTCCAAGAGGCAACAAATGTGCCTCCTGACCTGCGCCTTGACCTCGAGGCTCAGTTACGCCAAATCCAAGAGCTGCTCGGAGCGCCTGCAATAGGTATCGAAGAGGCTCTACCCGTTGAAGCATCCCTTACCAACGCCCTTGTCCTTGAAGTAAAACCAGAGCTTTCTCTCCTCATCGTAAATATCGGTTCGCGTCACGGGGTTCGCATCGCAACACCATTCCGCATTCTTCGGGGATCAGAATTCATTGGGACTGCCCTTACCGTAGATGTCCGTGAAAGAATCTGCGGCGCCATCGTTCAGAGCTTGTCCCGCGAAACAAATCTTCCACGACCCGGCGACCGAATAATGGTCATCACTCAATAACTGGAACAAATTAATTAAAAAAAACACCAAACGATTAAAACATCAACCCAACAACTTTCGCTAGAAACCAACAACTACAGCTAGAAAATAAGACTTGACAGAAAAACTCCTATTAGCTATCCTGTTCCGCTTATGATTGTTCAATCAACTTACAAATATGCTCGTATTTCTCCCTCGAAAGTGCACGATGTTGCCCGTGCAATCCGCCGTCTTCCAGTAAAAAATGCCATTAACCTTCTCCGCTTTACTCCCAAAAAAGCTGCACGTTTACTTCTCAAAACCCTTAATTCCGCTATTGCAAATGCTGAAAACAATCATAATCTTCGAGCAGAACAACTCATCGTCCTCGAAGCTATAGCCAACGATGGACCTGCCTTCAAACGTTACATTCCGCGTGCTCGAGGCAGCGCAAGCCCAATCCGCAAACGCACTGCGCACATCCGTATCACCCTTACAGACGATTTGAACCTCACGCATCCCCGCCAAATCCAAAAGGCTCGTCCGCAAAAAGCGGAACAGCCTTCCAACTCTACACCTTCTGTCCAAGGCGCCTCCGCGAAACTCCCACAAACTGAAAACCTACTTTCGTCCTCTGAACCAATTCAAACAGAATCGAAAACTGAAATACCATCACAACCAAGTCCACAACCCCCTCAAAAATCCGATTCCCCTTCAGCTTCTCAATCATCTCTTGAATCAACTTCCGAATCAGCATCAGAGTCAACATCAGAGTCAACTCCTCAACTTTCTGGGAATCAAAAAACCATTGCTTAAACCTCTAACTTAACCAACTTCCTATGGGCCAAAAAGTAAATCCGATTGGTTTTCGGCTTGCTGTCAACCGTGATTGGCGATCCCGTTGGTATGCTCCTAAAAAGGATTTCGCCAACTTTGTTATTGCCGATTACAAAATTCGCGAGCTTCTTAAAAATAAACTTAAACAAGCCGCGGTTTCCAAAATCATTATAGAACGCGCTTGGAATAGTATTCGCGCTACTATCTACACAGCTCGCCCAGGAACAGTAATCGGCCGCCAAGGCAAAGAAATCGAATCCCTCACGAAAGAAATTTCCGAAATTGCCGGAAGCAAACAAGTCAAAATTGACATCGTAGAAATCAAACGTCCCGACCTCGATGCCCAGCTCGTCGCAGAAAACGTCGCTGCTCAGCTCGAACGCCGTATTTCCTTCCGCCGCGCTATGAAGCGATCCGTTCAGCTTGCCATGGAGGCTGGCGCGCTCGGTATCAAAATTCGCTGCTCCGGGCGTTTGGGGGGAGCGGAAATTGCTCGCTCTGAGTGGTATCTCGAAGGAAAAGTTCCACTCCATACCCTTCGTATCCCAATTGATTACGGTTTTGCAGAAGCGAATACCGTCGCTGGTAAAATTGGCGTCAAATGCTGGATTTGCAAACCAGAAGAAAAAGAGGGTTCGCAGAGCGAAAATAAGTAATCACACCTATTAGTTTTCTGAAATTACCAAGCTCAAGTAGGAGGTCACGACTATGCCCTTAATGCCGAAACGCGTCAAATACCGCAAAACTCAACGCGGAAGCCGCGCGGGAACTGCTTCCCGTGGCAACAAAATTGATTTCGGTGCTTACGCCCTTCAATCCCTCGAGCGTGCTTGGGTAACAAATACCCAAATAGAAGCTGCACGTGTCGCACTCACTCGAAACATGAAGCGGAAAGGCAAACTATGGATCCGAATTTTTCCCGATAAGTCAGTTACTGCTCGTCCCCCAGAAACCCGCATGGGCAAGGGGAAAGGGAATCCCGAATATTGGGTGGCTGTCGTCCGACCCGGAAATATTCTCTTCGAATTGGATGGTATCCCCGAATCTCTAGCCCGAGAATCCCTGCGGTTGGCTGCTAACAAGCTTCCCGTTCGCACACGTTTCCTCGTTCGTCATCACGCCGTCTAACCCTTTTCCCCGAGCCTCATCACTATGAAGATGTCTGAAATTCGTGACCTTACCCCGAAAGAGCTAGCTACCCGCCGCTATGAATTACGGCAAGAGCTTTTTAACCTGCGGGTTCAGCAAGCCAGCGGTCAACTCGAGCGACCGCATCTCCTTCGCCAAATCCGTCGCGACCTAGCTCGGATCGAAACTGCTCTCTCACTCAAACGCCTTCAAGCTCCCTCCACTACCCAATCCAGCAATTCCATTCCTGAACAAAAGAAATCAAAAAAAGCCAATAAGTAAAGAAAGAACCTATTCTTAATTTTCTATGAGCGAAATTCCTCCTGAATCAGTTTCTAAAGAAGAGCCTACGGATTCTACTTCTGCCCACACCTTATCAAGCCAGCGAAAATCTGCGGATCAACCAACCCGTAAAAAAAATCTGCGAAAAACACGTGTTGGCGAGGTGGTTTCGGACAAGATGAACAAAACTATCGTCGTAAAAGTTGTTACTCGCGTCCCGCACCCTCGTTTCCGCAAAATCGTTAAACGAATTTCTAAATTTCTTGCTCACGATGAAAAAAATGAAGCCAAAATCGGCGATCGCGTCTTAATCGCTGAAACTCGCCCCCTGAGTAAACTAAAGCGTTGGCGCCTCGTCGAAATTTTAAAACACTAAACCAAATTTACAACTGCCAATCCTGCCATGATCCAGGTTCGCTCTTTACTCCAAGTTGCTGATAACACGGGTGCACGTGTCGCTTCGATGATTGGTGTTATTGGCAAGCCAACTCTCTTTGCTAGCGTTGGCGACATCATTACCTGTAACATCAAAGAAGCCGCCCACGGCGGAACTGTGAAAAAAGGCGACGTGGTCCGTGCTGTCGTCGTGCGCACAAAACATCCGATTCGCCGTCCCGACGGTTCCTACCTCCGTTTCGATAACAACGCAATTGTTATAATTGACAAAGACAAAAATCCACGGGGAACTCGAATTTTTGGCCCTGTTGCGCGTGAGCTTCGCGACTTAAACTTTATGAAAATTATTTCCCTTGCTCCGGAGGTGCTTTAAGCTTAAAATGCGACTATGAATAAACCCAAATTCCATGTTCGGCGGGGTGACATTGTTCAAGTAATCTCTGGCAATCACCGAGGGGAAAGGGGGAAAGTTCTTCAAGTGATTCCTGAAAAGCAGCAGGTGATTGTGGAAGGGGTGCACATGATTAAAAAACATTTGCGCAAATCCCAAGAACATCCCAATGGGATTATCGTGCAGCGGGAAGGTCCCATTCACATTTCGAACGTAAAGTTGATAGAACGTTCCGATAAACATCATCACGCTCAAAAACAGAACGAAGAATAACAAAGCAATAACAGACTAACCTCTTGAAGGCAAAGGAAAGTTGGCATGAAAGAACTTTCCCGCCTTCAACGAAGAAACTATGCAAAAATCCGAACTGCAAATACGCTACAAAGAGCAAATTGTGCCACGTTTGATCGAGAAGCACAATTATAAAAATATCCACCAAGTTCCGAAGGTGGAAAAGGTGGTTATCAACACTTCGATTGGTTCGGCTCCCGACCCAAAGGAAGCCCTCGAAATAGCTCGCGAGGACTTAGCTATGATTTCAGGCCAGCGTCCCATCAGCACCTTGGCTAAGAAAAGCATTTCTAATTTCAAACTTCGGAAGGGACAAGCTATTGGAGCTAAAGTTACACTGCGTGGAAGGAGGATGTATGAATTTTTAGAGAGGTTTATCTATACTGCCCTGCCACGCATTCGGGATTTCCGCGGAGTCCCTACCAAATCATTTGATGGGCGAGGTAATTACACGCTCGGGATTAAAGACCAGGCGATTTTCCCTGAGATTGACCTTGATCGAGTCAAGCGAACAATCGGTTTCGACATTACAATTGTAACGACAGCCAGATCGGACGCAGAAGCCAAGAGTCTTTTGGAAGAAATGGGAATGCCGTTTGCAGATCGTGTTGCTGCCCTTCGTAAACAGCACCAAACCCACCAAAATCAAGAAGAGCAACAAAATCATCAAGATCAACCAGAGTCTTCCTCAGCTCCTACTCAGGAGCAGATTTCAAATCTTTCTTCCGCTTCCCCTGCTCCTCCCGATTCGCAACCCAAGCAAAAAAAATCAAAACGTAAATAGGAATCCCGTATGAGTGCTCTTGCCGATCCGATCGCTGACTTCTTAACTCGTCTCCGTAACGCAGGTGCTGCTAGAAAAGAGGAATTCAGTGTTCCGTTCTCAAAAATGAAGCGCGAAATTGCTCGCATTCTTAAAGCTGAAGGGTATATCGAAGATTTCTCTATTCAGACCGACGGGCCACGCCTCTCCCTCAAAATTCGGCTTAAGTATGTCAATAAAGTTCCCGCGTTTGCTGGCGTGCGTAGAATAAGTAAACCAGGTCTCCGACAATATGTAGGTGCACGGGATATTCCCCGTGTTCTCGGAGGTTTGGGTATAGCAATTCTCTCAACCCCAAAAGGGATACTCACAGGCCATGAAGCTCGTCGCAGAAATGTTGGTGGGGAACTTTTGGCTTATGTCTGGTAAAAATTTTCTAAATAATCACTTGCAAAAAAATAAATTTAAGAAAAATTAGAAAGAATTTTTGGCTTATGTCACGTTTAGGAAAACGCCCAATTCCAATACCTGACAAGGTTAAGGTAACTTCTTCCGCGGAGGGACATGTGACTGTCGAGGGGCCAAAAGGCAAACTTGAGTGGGATTTGCCGCCCGGGATCTCTCTTGCGTTAGAGAAAGACTCTGTATGTGTTACTCGGTCTAATGATTCTCGCCAATCAAAAGCATTTCACGGGCTTTCACGCGCTCTCCTTGCAAATATGATTGTTGGCGTTTCTAACGGGTATCGGAAAGAGTTGGAGATTCATGGAGTGGGCTTCCGTGCTGCGGTCCAGGGTAAAACGCTCAATTTGAGTCTCGGGAAATCCCATCCCATTCTCTACCCAATCCCCGAAAATGTTAAGATTTCTATAGCCGAAAACACAAAAATCACGGTTGAAGGGATAGATAAACAAGTTGTTGGTCAGGTAGCAGCGAATATTCGGAATTTCTATCCACCTGAGCCATATAAAGGCAAGGGTATTCGCTACGTAGGGGAGCAAATCCGCCGTAAATCTGGCAAAACTGTCCAATAAGCCATGAGCACACGAATTGAAAAAATCCAAATTCGCCATCGTCGTATCCGCAAGAAAGTTCAAGGCACAGCTGAGCGGCCTCGCTTAAGTGTCCATTTTTCCGGACGCAATATCTCTGTCCAAGTTATCGATGACCTTGCAGGTCATACACTTGCTGCGGCTAGCACCCTAGAGCCTGAGTTCCGTTCGTTTCCTAAACGGGGAGCAAATATTCCAACGGCAGAGCGGATCGGTAAGATAATAGCGGACCGCTCCCTCGCAAAAAATATCCGCAAGGTCGTCTTTGACCGTGGCGGCTTTCTCTATCATGGTAAAGTAAAAGCTTTGGCAGATGCAGCCCGAGCTGCTGGCCTGGAATTTTAAAATTATTTCGAAAGATTATGAGCAATCCTATCGAACGAATCGCTGCTCGGAACAATCGCACAACATCGCGAGAGCGCAACCGCGAAAATCCACAGGTTCCAAATCAGGTAGTTACAACGGAATCTCCCCAATTTCATGACAAAGTGGTCTATATCAATCGCTGTGCGAAGGTTGTAAAAGGAGGACGCCGTTTCAGCTTTTCTGCTCTCATAGTTTCAGGAGACCAAAAAGGTCGAGTTGGAATAGGTTTTGGGAAGGCGAATGAAGTAAGCGATGCAATTCGTAAAGCCACTGACGCAGCACATAAGAGAATGGTTGAAATCAAGATTGCAAACAATACCATCCCGCATGAGGTGATTGGAAACTTTGGTGGTGGTTGTGTTTTGCTTAAGCCTGCAAGCCCTGGAACAGGTGTTATTGCTGGGGGCGGTGTTCGTGCTGTTGTCGAAGCCGCAGGTATTCGGGATGTCCTCGCGAAGTCCCTCGGTTCAAAAAATCCTGCAAATGTTGTCAAAGCGACCCTCGACGCATTGCTCAAACTTCGCCATCGTAACGAGATATTTCAAATTCGCGGTAAAAAGATTCGTTCCAAATCGCCAAATGAATCCTCCAACCCAGCCACAAATAAACAATCGGAGTAAACTTAACTTTGGAAGATTAATCCCTCAATTGATAAAATTACTGCTAAGTTATGTCAACAACTAAATCGCCGCTGCGCTTACATAATCTTAAACCACGTCCTGGAGCGAAGCATCGAACGAAACGTTTGGGGTGCGGAGAAAGCTCTGGTCATGGAAAAACATGTGGTCGCGGCCACAAGGGCCAAAAAGCGCGTTCTGGTGGGACAATTCGACCCTCCTTCGAGGGTGGTCAAATGCCGCTCTTCCGCCGTCTTCCCAAACGTGGTTTTAGCAACTATCGCTTTCAGAAGGAAATTGCGATTGTAAATTTGGACGACTTAGAGCGCTGTTTTGAAACCGGAGCTACCATCAACGAAGCTGCACTTCGTGAAGCAGGTTTGGTTCGGGGCCAATTTGATGCAATCAAACTCCTTGGACGCGGAAATGTAACCAAAAAATTTTCTGTTCATGTCCATTTTGCCTCCGGTTCTGCGAAACAAAAACTTGAACAAGCCGGAGGAGAACTAGTTTTAATACCCATACCCCCTCCTCCAGGGAAACGGAACCAGAAAAAAGAAGGTTAACATTATTAAACTTTGTCTGATAAAATCCGATAATAATTAATATAAAAAAAATTTCCCTCCCGCTGTGCCCGCCTCGATACCCCTCGACGGCGGGCTAGTTTTTTTTACTCTAGTAATTTTGTGTATTTGACTTTTGTAAAAAATTCGTGGCATTTGACATTTATTTCGATGGGAGGGGAAACGGAGGTGGGGGAGCAAGTAAGTCAATTCGTAAGTAATTCGCTCCCGACAAGAGATTTCTGAACAAAGGTGAGATCATTTATTGCATGGGAAGGTTTTATCCGGATTGGATGTTGAAGTTGTTCAGAAATTGTTACGGAATTTTTGCTTGAATAACGGAGGGGTCAGTGCTTTTTGACGATTTGTATGCAAGCGGAGAAAGATTTACGTTTGGCTCAACGCTATACGATCGAACGCAGTTTAGGATCTGGAGGGCTAGGAGAGGTATTTTTGGCCTACGATACTTGTCTCGACCGATGGGTAGCTCTAAAGAGATTACGAGCAGATTTGACAGGGACTGTTTCAGCTGCGGAGCAAATGATCCGCGAAGCACGAGCTTTGGCTGCTTTGCAACATGGAAACGTGGTAACGGTATATGATTGCTTCTTGGAGGATGACCAACCATGGCTTGTGATGGAGTTTGTTCCAGGACAGACGTTAGATAAAATTTTGATGGAATCGCCTTTGAGTTATGATGATTTTTTAGATGTTGCTAAGCAGTGTTTGGAGGGGCTTGCTGCTGCTCACGCACGAGGACTCTTGCATCGGGATTTAAAACCTTCGAACATCATTGTAGCAAAGGATTCGCACGGGCGCAAAGTTGTCAAAATTCTTGATTTTGGGCTCGCGAAACTATGCCCGAGGCCAATGGAACAAAGCACGGACCAGTCAGGGGCGCTTTTTGGTTCTATCCACACTATGGCACCGGAGCAATTTGAACAGCACGAATTAGACGCCCGCACAGACCTCTATGCGTTGGGGTGTGTGCTCTACGAGTGTCTAGCAGGTCGTCCGCCCTTTGATGGTCAGTCGCCGGCGGAGGTAATGGCAGCGCATTTGCAACACAATTACCAGCCACTTGCTCAATTGAGACCCGATATACCCCAGCCAATTTGCACATGGGTGGAGCGTTTGTTTGCTCGCTTACCAAGTGAGCGTCCAGCAAATAGTCGGCAAGCTTTGGGAATTCTGCAGGCGATTATGCGAAGTTCCACTTCAGCAGTTTATCCGTCCAAGGGACAGAAAAACGGAATTGGGAAGAGTGTTTGGCACATTGGAGCAGTAGGTGTGGGTTTGCTGGTTATTGCAGCAATCGGATTGGGCTACGCTTTCCTTCAACGTCCAAATGTTGAAGGATCAAAAAAAAGCCAATTATTTGATCAGAAGGGAAGTAGCGAGGTGTTTTCAGGAAAAAGTGTCCCAAATGCTTCGGAAGTTGACTTGGAAACTTCAAAATTTATGCCTAACGAGACAAAGAGATTGCTGGAAATGGTCGGGAGACGTGTGGTGGTTGAAGGGAAAATCGTCAACATTGGCCAAAGTAGATCGGGAAATGTGCTTTACGCAAACTTTGATGGTAACCAAAGAGGAGATTTGGCTTTGGTCCTCTTTACTACTGCCGAGGAGAAAGAAAAAGAATTAGAAAAATTGGGGAATCTTGTTGGGAAAATAGTGCGTGTAGAGGGGATAGTGGAAACATTTCGAGGTGCACCGCAAATTCGTCTCTCTCCACCTACGAATCTGCGGGTTGTCTCAAATTAGAGTTTGGCTTAAAGGTGATTTGTAATAATCCAAGGAGCTTGAGTCTCTTTTTATACTACCTTGGACAAAGTTCACCTAAAATTAATTCCGATTGTTCTGCTGAGACTCATTCAGTCTAATAAGAAAGAAGGTGTTGTTTCCTTTAGCTCGAAATCGAGGATTGACGGAGATTGGTTTTTAAGTATTCTTTTCGACATGGACGAATCGCTTAATTTCGAGAAAGTTTGGATGCTGATGCAGCAGACCTTCCTGGAGACTCGACAAATGTTCCAGGAAACGGACAAAAAATTCCAGGAGACCGGGAAGCAGATCCAGGAATTGAAGCAGACGGTGGAGGGTTTGTCGAAGCGATTTGGGGACTTAGGCAATCGGCTTGGGGAGTTTGTCGAGGAGATGGTTAAGCCGGCGTTAATAAAACTTTTTCAAGAACGGGGACTTGAAGTGCACGAAGTTTGTGAGCGGGTGCGAGCAAAGCGTAAGGGAGAAGGGGTTGAAGTGGACATGATTGTTATTAACGAAAAGGAAGCGGTTGCTGTTGAATGTAAAAGTCGTGTTACGGTGGAGGATGTGAAACAGCACATGGAAGGAATGGTAAAAGTGAGACGTCTGGTTTCCTTGGTTTCTGACCGGGTTTTGTATGGTGCTATTGCAGGGATGGTTGTTGATGAAGATGCACGCACGCTTGCAGATAATGAAGGATTATATGTTCTCATGCAGAGCGGTGACTTTGTTAAGATTGTCAACACTCCCAATTTTTCTCCAAGAAGTTTTTAGGTTGTATAGATTTGCGAATTTTATTGAGATTGTAATACGAGATGGTTAGAGATTAAGTGCATGGGAGTGGAGGCGAATGGCGGCTTCAAGTATCGCTGAAATTGCGGCTGTATGGGCAGAAATTTGGAGGTTTAAGCTGAATTTTGCAGAAGTTTCGAAGACGATTTCAAAAGGCTTAGGAAATTGGGATGGTGAGGCAGTAAGGATACCATTAAAACATTGTTCGATAATTGCGTTAGTTGCCTTCCAACCGTCAATCAAAGGGGATTGGGAACGGGGAATGAAAGCGGATGCGGATTGGAGGGCGGGCTCGAGAAGGTGACGGGTAAGAAGGTCGCCGCCGACGTAACCGTAAATCCCGTCTGCTGTATCGTCGGAGTGGAGTGCGAGTATTCCGTCGAAATGGTAGCTTTTAAGTTCGTTTTCCAGGGAACGAACCTCTGGTTGCTGTGAATTTGTCCAGAAGATACGGTTCAAGTCGAGACCGTTTGGGAGGGTGCGTTGGGAAAGAGAGAGTCCGGCGGGATTGCAGATGGGATAGATGAGGAGTCTGCAATTTTGAGCGAGGGTTGGGTTGAAAATTAATTTTTGTATAAAATCTAAACAAGCGTAGGGACCCGCTGGCTCGTCACCATGAATTCCAGCGAAGATACCAATTGTGAGCCAGGGGTCTTGATGAGGTGTAAAGGTGAATTTATGGAGGGGGAACTGTTGAGCTTGGTAGTAGAAGGTTGTTAGTTGATAGTAAGTTAAGTGAGGGTGAGAAGAAATGGAAACAATAAGTTCTTGGATTTGAGTTTCGAGGATCTTGTAGTGCGAAGATGGGGAAAGTTGCAAAGGTAGGGGAGTAGCTACGAGGATTGTTGTTCGGCGATTTGGAAGTTTTCTCTGAAAGTATGGAGGAGAGAGAGGATAAGGCCAATACCTTCCTCGGCTTGTTGTTCTGCAAGCAGTTGGCCAGGGAGGAGGAGGAGGATTTCTGAAGGTTGAGCGGAAGTTTGAGGGATTGGGGTGAGGCGACCATCATTGGGAGTGTTGAAATCTTCGATTTTCCATTCGAAGCCGGGACTGGTAGTTTGGTATTTTTGGAGTGCGTTAAGAAGGATTCGGTGGTGGTTGGGAGATGCTGGCCATACTAATGCGGAAAATTCTTCGGCCTTGGTATCTTCTTCGAGGCGGAAGACAATGTCGTAGGTATTGCGAAGAAGTTCTTTCTCGATGACTTGGATATGCCGGAGGAGAGAGTTGTGCCAAAGAGAGAGTTCATTTTGGCGTTGTTCAGGGGTTAGAACGACCATTGCTTCGCGGGCATCTAAATTTACGATTGGGTAAACCGTTGCTTCGATGCCGTCCACGAGTTGAAATTTTTCTTCGAGTGCGGCAACCAAACGGAAAAGAGTATAGGAGGCGCTTTCTTCATTGCCAAACCAACCTGCGGTTAAGAGTGCGCGCATGGAACGAGTAGGGCCTGGCTTGCCAAGGACATGGTAGTAAGGGATAAGATCCTCCCCTCGATTCCATCCAGTGTGCGGAGCAGCATATCCAACGACCAAGTGTTCAGATTCTTCGCTGAGGTCGAGGAGAGGTTGCATGAGGTGGCGGTGGTCTGCGCGAGCTGATTGGAAGATGCGTCGGAGTTGTTCAGCAGCAAGAGAAGCGTCGCTCATGGGTGCTAGAGAAGATTGCTGGGAAGTTCGTTGTCTTGAAAAGCAGAGTTTGAATTTTGTGCAGTTTTGGAGTTTTGAGAGGATAAAGAGGAGTGTTTTTTGGGATTGTTTGTGGGGCGGTTTGAGTTTGGAGTAAAATTGTCGGGAATAAGCTGATCGAGCGTAGCTTGGGAAAAGAAATTGCGTGAAAGATTAAGATATTTGCCGATTAAGTCGTGGACTTTTGCGATGGTATTCTGAAGTGATGAAAGAGAGGGCGGAGAGGGTGGAGATTCCGGCAAGGAAGAAGAGTTAGGAGAAAGGGAATCAATTTGATTCTCATTTATTGAATCACTATTTGATGAGTTTTCTTTTGAGGTTAAGGAGAAAGTGTTGGGTTCGAGGGCTTCAATAACTTCCGCGAGGTTAATTTGGTGAGGTGGCCTGGCCAACCAATATCCGCCTAATTTTCCACGTTTTGCTTGGATAATGGAATTTTTACGTAAGCGGAAGAGGATTTGCTCGAGGAAGGGAATTGGGATTGGGTCGTGGGAAGTGATTTGATGGATGGAGATAGGGGGTTCGACTTTTCCGTGATAAGCAGCGAGGATTGCTAATGCCCGGATTCCGTATTCTGTTGATTTTGTGAGTTTCATAGTGATAACTTTATAAGCTTAGGCTGGATGTGAAAAAAAAGCAAGTTTTTTCGTTAGCATTTTTGTTAAGAAAGAAAAAAGTTTTTTTATAATAATAAAAAGAGAGGATTTAGGGTTAATGAATCGAAATTGGATATGAGAGAGAAATATCGAGGACGACTTGCACCATCCCCAACGGGTTATTTGCACATTGGGCATATAAGGACATTTGAAGTGGCAATGAAACGAGCGAGGGAGGAGAATGGAATTTTGGTATTGAGGATTGAAGATTTGGATCGGGAGCGATGTCGGGATGAGTATGAAAGAGCGATATACGAGGATTTGAAGTATTTTGGTTTTGTGTGGCAGGAGGGCCCGGATGTTGGTGGTGAATTTGGGCCTTATCGGCAAAGTGAGCGGATGGAGCTTTACCGCAAGGTTTGGAGGGAATTGAAGAAAGGAGGCTTTTTGTTTCCGTGTTGGCGAAGTCGTCGGGATATGGAAGAAGCGCCACGAGGGCCGCATGGAAACGAAGTAGTTTATCCTGTTGAGTGGAGACCAGCAGAGGAAGCAGCGCTGTTCTATGATGAAGCGGCTGGGATGAATTGGAGGTTTCGCGTGCCGATTGGGCGGAGGGTAGAATTTGTAGATGGGAGGGTCGGCAATTATTCTGCTTTAGCTGGGAAGGATTTTGGGGATTTCCCTGTTTGGCGTAAGGATGATGTTCCTGCGTATGAGTTGGCGGTAGTTGTAGATGACTGGGCGATGAGGATAACGGAGGTTGTTCGTGGAGAGGATTTGCTGCTTTCGACATGTCGGCAACTTTTGATCTATGAAGCAATGGGCTGGGAACCACCGGCTTTCTATCATGTCCCTTTGGTTTTAGGGACGGACGGAAGGAAGCTTTCGAAACGGGATGGTGCTTCGCGGGCTGCTTATCAAGCGCGTATGATTCTGGAGAAGAGTGAAAATTGATTTAATTTGTAGATTCTTTTTTTGATTTGTTTGTTGAGTTGTAGGGAAAGAAGAGGAAACGCGGGCTGCTAATTTTCGACTTCTTCATCCTCTTTTTCAACTTTATCATCTCTGACGACTGGAGCGATGGCTTGGAGTTTTTCGCCTTCGGGGAGGTTAATGAGGCGGACGCCCATGGTATTTCTACCTGCTTCGCGGATTTCTGCGACGCGAGTGCGGATCATTTTTCCGCGGTTGGTGATGAGCATGATTTCGTCTTCGTCTCGGACACTGAGGGCACCGACGACGTAACCGGTTTTTTCGCCAGTTTTCATGGTGATGATGCCTTTTCCTCCGCGGGCTTGGGAGCGGTATTCATCGAAGGAGGTGCGTTTGCCGATACCGTTTTCGCCTGCGACGAGGAGGGTTGCGTCTTGTTGAACGGTGGAGATAGCGACGACGCTATCGTCTGGATCAGGACGGATTCCCCAGACGCCAACAGTATCGCGGCCTTGATCGCGGAGTTCTTCTTCGTTGAAGCGAATGGACATGCCGTTGCGGGTTACGAGGACGACGTCGTTTTTGCCGGAGGTGAGGACGGCGTCAATGAGTTCGTCGTCTGATTCGATGCGGATGGCGATGATGCCCCCTTTTCGGATGTTTGCGAATTCGCCGAGGTTAGTTTTTTTGACGATTCCCTTGCGTGTGGCGAAGAGGATGAAGAGGTTGGGGTCCCAGGATTGGTCCTCGTAACCTGGGAGTGAAGACCTTTTTGAAGGGATGGGGATTGTGGAAGCGATTTTTTCGCCTGGTTGGAGTTGAAGGATGTTGGCGATGCTGCGGCCGCGGGAGGTGCGGCTCATTTCTGGGATTTCGTAAACGCGTTCGACGTAGGCGCGGCCTTGTTTGGTGAAGAAGAGGAGGAAATCGTGTGTGGAGGCGGTGAAGAGGTGCTCGACAAAGTCGGAATCTTGACCTTCGGTGGGAGATTCGCGAGTGGTCATGCCAATGACTCCTCGGCCGCCGCGGCGCTGGGAACGGTAGGCGCTGATGGCGGTGCGTTTGATATAACCGGCATGAGTGATTGTGATGATACAGCCTTCGTTGGCAATGAGGTCTTCGATTGCCATTTCGCCTTCGTCTGGTAGGATTTCGGTTCTACGCGGGGAAGCGAATTTGTCACGGATAGAGCGGAGTTCTTTTTTGATGATTGTGAAGACGCGTTCTTCACGGGCGAGGATGTCGAGGAGGTCTGCAATGGTTTTGAGGAGCTCGGAATATTCTTTGCGGACGGCTTGGATTTCCATGCCTGTGAGTTGGTAGAGACGGAGGTCGAGGATGGCATCAGCTTGCGCTTCAGAGATGAGATAGAGGCCGTTGGAGAGACGGGATTCGTTTCGGATTTGAATTCCAAATTTTTCGATAGATTTTCGGGAGTATTCGTGAGCGAGGATTTTGGTTTTAGCTTCTTCGCGGTTAGCGGAGTTACGGATGATGCGGATGAATTCGTCGAGGTTGGAGAGTGCGATGAGGAAGCCTTCGAGGCGCTCTGCGCGATCTTCGGATTGGCGGAGGAGGAAGCGGGTGCGGCGGAGGACGACTTCGCGGCGGTGCTCGATATAGCAGTTGATTGCTTCTTTGAGGGAGAGGAGCTTGGGTTTGCCGTGGTCAATGGCGAGGAGGTTGACGGCGAAGGTGGATTCGAGGGCGGTGTGTTTGTAAAGGTTGTTGATAACGACGCGGGCGTTGGCTTCGCGCTTGAGTTCGATGACGACGCGGGTATTTTCGTCGGACTGGTCGCTGACGTTGGTGATGTCGGTGAGGATTTTTTCGTTTACGAGTTCAGCGATGCGAGCGACGAGGGCTGCGCGGTTGACGCCGTAGGGGATTTCTGTGATGACGATTTGCTCGCGGTTGCCTTTTATTTCCTCGATTGCGACGCGGCCGCGGACGCGGAGGGAGCCGCGGCCGGTCTCGAAGTATTGGCGGATGCCGGAGATTCCGCAGATGACGCAGCCAGTTGGGAAGTCTGGGCCGCGGACGTAGCGGAGGAGTTCGTCTGTTGAGATTGAGGGTTTGTCAATTTGAGCACAAATGGCGTCAATAATTTCTGCGAGGTTATGAGGGGGGATATTTGTGGCCATACCGACGGCGATGCCTGTGCCGCCGTTAACGAGGAGGTTTGGGAAGGCGGCTGGGAAGACAGTTGGTTCTGTGAGGCGTTCGTCGTAGTTTGGGACGAAGTCCACGGTGTCTTTATCCATGTCCTCCATAAGGGCGGCGCCGAGATGGGTGAGGCGAGCTTCTGTGTAACGCATTGCGGCTGGTGGGTCGCCTTCGATGGAGCCGAAGTTCCCTTTACCGTCTACGAGGGGTTCGCGCATCGCCCAAGGTTGAGCCATGTGGACGAGGGTTGGATAGATGACAGCTTCGCCGTGGGGGTGGTAGTTACCCGAAGTGTCGCCGCAGATTTTGGCGCATTTGATGTGTTTGCGGCCAGGGAAGAGGGAAAGGTTCTCCATGGCGTAAAGGATGCGGCGTTGGGAGGGCTTGAGGCCGTCGCGGGCGTCAGGAAGTGCGCGGGAGATGATGACGGACATGGAGTAATCGAGGAAGGAACGGGAAAGTTCTTCAGCGACGTCAACGGGCTCGATTTTTTCGTGGGCGACGTTCATAGTTGGCCGTGTGGTGGGTGGAAAATTAGGGTTTCTGGAGTGAGATGCTAAGGGATGTGTTTAATGGGTGGCGTGATTAAATGTCGAGGTTACGGACGTTGAGGGCGTTGTCTTCGATGAAGATGCGGCGAGGTTCGACGGCATCGCCCATGAGGATGGTAAACATGCGGTCGGCTTCGAGGGCATTGGATTCGTCGAGTCGGACGCGAAGGAGTTTGCGTTTAGCTGGATTCATAGTTGTTTCGTAAAGTTCTTTTGCATCCATTTCGCCGAGACCTTTGAAGCGCGTGATTTGGACGCCGCGTTTGCCGATTTCGCGGACAGTTTCTAAAATTTGTGGAATGGAGTAAATGGGGTGGATTTTGGGAGTTTCGGAATCACCTTCGATCAGGTGGAAGATAGGGTTTTCTTTAGCGGCGTAGTGTTCGATTGTGAGGCCGCGTTGAGCAATTTCTGCGATGAGTTTTTCGACGGCGGTGGCTTCGTAAATTTCGGTTAAACGAGCGCGGCGGGATTTTTTGCCCTGTGCGGGTTCTTCTGGTGGTGCATCGTCGAAGAGGGCGAGGTCGGGATTTTTGCTTGCGAAGTTGCGAACTTGTTCTTCGTTGAGGAAGTAATGGACGGTTTCGTTGTTGCCATCGCGGATCCAGACCATGTATTCGGGAAGTTTGCCTGTGGTTGGGTGGCGAGCGTTGAGGAAATCTTCGAAATTACCGCCGTTACGGCGGAGGGAGTTACTGTGTTTTTCGAGTTTTTCGAGGAGTGAGAGGATGTCGCGGAGCTGGGAGCTGGTAAATTGTTTGTTGCCGTTTGGGGTTGTAAGGCGGACTTCTTCTGCACCGAGCTCGATGAGGATGCGATTGAGCTGGATGTCGTCTTCGACGTATTCTTCGCGTTTTTTGCGTTTGATGAGGTAGAGGGGGGGTTGTGCGATGAAGACATGACCTCTGCGGACGAGTTCTGGCATTTGGCGGAAGAAGAATGTGAGGAGGAGTGTGCGGATGTGGGAGCCATCAACGTCGGCATCGGTCATGATGATGATGCGGTGATAACGGAGTTTTTCGATGTTGAAAGCGCCTTCTTGGTCGCCGTCGCCGATACCGGTGCCGATGGCAGTGATCATGGTTTGGATTTCCTGGTTTTGGAGGACTTTGTCGAGGCGAGCTTTTTCGACGTTTATGAGTTTTCCGCGGATGGGGAGGATGGCTTGGTAGCGGCGGTCGCGTCCTTGTTTGGCGGAGCCGCCTGCGGAGTCGCCTTCGACGATGAAGAGTTCGGTGAGAGCGGGGTCTTTTTCTGAGCAATCGGCGAGTTTGCCTGGGAGGCCGCCACCAGTGAGGGCGGTTTTGCGGACGGCTTCTCGAGCTTTGCGTGCGGCTTCGCGGCCGCGGGCTGCTGTGAGGGCTTTGTCAACGATTTTGCGGGCAGTGGTGGGGTTTTCTTCGAAGTAAGCCATGAGGGCTTCGTAGGTGATGGAGCTAACGAGTCCCTCGACTTCTGGGTTTACGAGTTTAACTTTTGTCTGGGATTCGAATTTGGGGTCTGGGTGTTTGAGGTTGATGACGGCGATGAGACCTTCGCGGACGTCGTCGCCTGTGATGGGTGGGTCTTTTTCTTTAACGAGGTTATTGGATTTTGCGTATTGGTTGATGGCGCGAGTGAGAGCGGTTCGGAACCCTGTGGAGTGAGTGCCGCCGTCCGGGTTGGGGATGGAGTTAGTGTAGCAAAGGATTTGGTCGGTGTAGGATTCGTTATATTGGAGGACGCAGTCGAGGAAGACTTCATCTTCATGTTCTGTGCCGTCGGAGGATTTGACGGTAATGGTGCGTTTGCCAGAGATGAGGATGGGTTTGGGGTGAAGAAGGGTTTTGTTTTCGCCGAGCTGACGGACGAATTCGGCGATGCCGTTTTTGTAGAAGAAGGTTTCGGAGCGTGGGTGGTGTTTTTCGTCTTGGCGTTCGTCGGTGAGGATAATTTCGATGCCTGGGTTGAGGAAGGCGAGTTCGCGTAATCGGGTGGCGAGGCGTTCGAAGTCGAATTCTGTGGTGGTGAAGATTTCGCTATCTGGGAGGAAGGTAATGATGGTGCCGGTGGATTTTTTGTTTTTGAGTTCACCCAAGACGGTGAGTTTTTGGGTGGTTTTTCCGCGGGAGAAGGCCATGTGGTAGATTTTGCCGTCGCGGTGGACTTCTGCTTTGAACCATTCGGAGAGAGCGTTGACGCATTTGGCACCGACGCCATGGAGGCCGCCGGAGTATTTGTAAGCGCCTTGACCGAACTTGCCTCCTGCGTGGAGGTTGGTGAGGACAAGCTCGATTGCTGGCATGTTCCATTTAGGGTGGATGTCCACGGGGATGCCGCGGCCGTTGTCTTTGATAGTTACTGAGCCGTCCTGATGGATGATGACTTCGACGCGGCTGCAGAAGCCTGCGAGGTGTTCGTCTATGGAATTGTCGAGGACTTCAAAGACGCAGTGGTGGAGACCGCGCTCGTCGGTGTAGCCGATATACATGCCAGGGCGTTTGCGGACGGCGTCGAGTCCTTCGAGTTTGTCGATGTGGATTGCGGTGTAGGAGTTGGGGTTGGAAGAGGGAGAAGGTGAAGATGTTTTTTCGGACATAGTTGCGAATTTTGGAGAGAGATCCGGAAAGGAGTAATTTTGGGAATAACTTTTAATAAAGTTTAGTGCATAGAATCCCAAGGGAAAAAATGGGTAGGAGGCCCGAAGTGCGGAGTTGGATGAGCAGTGGGAGAGGTTGCGAATTAAAGGGTAGGAGAGGTGTTAAAATTTGGATTATTTGGTATTTTTTTGTGGGTAAGGGCAGAGGTGTGCGAGTTGGCAGAGGTTGCAGCGGGGTTTGCGTGCGGAGCAGATGGCTCTGCCGTGGCTTATGAGGAGGTGGCTGAGGTCAGTCCATGTGTGAGGTGGGAAGATTAGCATGAGGTCGCGTTCGATTTTTTCCGGATGAGAGTGGGAGGTGAAGCCGAGTCGGTTGGAGAGTCGGGCGATGTGAGTATCAACGACCATACCTTCGTTGATGCCGAATGCGTTGCCGAGGATGACGTTTGCAGTTTTGCGGCCGACGCCTGGGAGGGAGGTGAGGTCTTTGATGGTTCGCGGGACTTGGCCTGCGAAATTTTTAAGGATAGCTTCTGCGCAGGCGCGGAGATTTTTAGCTTTGTTTCGGAAAAAGCCGGTTGGGCGGATGAGGGATTCGAGTTCTTGCTGTGAGACGGTGGCGAATGATTCGATGGTAGGGAGGCGTTGGAAGAGGGTAGGGGTGACTTCGTTGACACGCTTATCCGTGCATTGTGCTGAGAGGACGGTAGCGACGAGAAGCTCCCACGGAGTGCGAAACGTAAGAGCGCACTTTGCGTTTGGATAAAGGTAACGCAAAGTTTCGAGGACAAGGGATGCTCGGTTAATTTTGGACTTTGAGGATTCTTTTATTGTTGACAATTTTATCTAAATAATGAATACAGGGTTATGTTTGAGGTGAGTGGCTAGGGGTGTTGGAGGTTTTTTTAGATTTTGGTTTCTGGAGGTTGGGTTTGGAGATGACTGGGATTTCGCGGAGGACTTCTAATTTTACGGGGACGATGCCTGCGGATATCATTTCGATTCTGCGTGCGGCTTCGAGGCTGAGGTCGATGATACGTCCTTTTACAAATGGGCCGCGGTTGTTGATGCGGACGATGACGGATTTGCCGTTCCGGAGGTTGGTTACTCTGGCGATGGTTCCGAAGGGGAGTGATTTATGGGCTGCAGTGATGTCGGTTGCTCGGTAGATTTCGCCGCTAGCGGTTTTACGGCCGATCCAGCGGCCGGAGTAAAAGGAGGCGATTCCACGTTCGGTGCGAATGGTTTCGTAGATTTTTTCTTTTGGTGGTTGACCTACGGGTATGATTTTTTTGGGCGCTGTTGAGCAAGAAGAGAGAATGAGGAGAGAAGCGTGGGCTAGTAATAAAAGGACAAATAGGTTGAAATAGGAGTTGAGCTTTCTGGGGGGTGATGGAGGCATTAGTTGATGTCTGCGGATTCTGCGATGGCGACGAGGTCGTAGCTATTTGCGGAAATGATTTTGACGTTATGAAATTGGCCTGGTTGGAGAGGTTTTTTGAGGATGACTTTTGTGTCTATATCTGGGGCATCGTGTTGGGAACGGGCGGAGTATTGGGAATCGGCGAGGATGCGGATGGTTTTGCCGACCTGTTTGAGGGCTAATTGTTGAGCGATGCGTTTTTGAGTTTGCATGGCGATGTGGAAGCGCTGGCGTTTGACGGATTGAGGGACTTGGTGGGGGAGCTTTGCTGCTCGGGAGCCTTCCTCTTGGGAGTAAGTAAAGATGCCGAGGCGTTCGAAGCGGTGGGTTTGGATGAAATCGAGGAGGTCGTGGAAGTGGGCATCGGATTCGCCGGGGAAGCCGACGATGAAGGTTGTGCGGATGGCGAGGTTGGGGATGTTAGCGCGAAGTTTTGCGACGAGTTCTTCGATATGTTGGCGGGAGGTTTGGCGTTGCATGGAGTTGAGGATGTCTGGGTGGCTATGTTGGAGAGGAATGTCCACATAGGGGACGACTTTTGGGTTTTTGGCGATGGAGGCGATGAGTGCGTCGCTCCAATGGGCTGGGTGAGTGTAGAGGATGCGTATCCAGAAATCGCCTTCGATTTGGGCGAGTTCATCAAGGAGGTGGATGAGGGTTGGGCCGCGGGAGGGGTCGAGGGGTTGGGAGGGTTGGGGTTTGGTTGGCCAGAGGTCTATGCCGTAGTAGGTTGTGTCTTGGCTGATGAGGTTGATTTCTTTGACACCTTGCTGGACGAGTAGGCGGACTTCGTTGACGATGGAGTGGATTTGGCGGCTACGGTGGCGGCCGCGCATTTGTGGGATGACGCAGAAGGAGCAGGGGTGGTTGCAGCCTTCCGCGATTTTGACGTAGGCGTAATGGGGTGGGGTGAGGCGGAAGCGCGGGGTATCCCAGTCTGGGAGGAAGCGGGAGTGGCGTTGAACGAGGATGAGTGGGTCGTCGGTGGGGTTGGGGTGGTCTGAGAGGAGTGATAGGAAGATTTGGCCTGCTTGGGCGACCTGGTCGAGTCCGAGGAATGCATCTACTTCGTTGCGGAGTTCGCGGGCAAGTTCTGTTGAGAAGCGTTGGGAGAGGCAGCCAGCGACGACGAGTTTTTGTCCGGTGCGTTTGCGCATTCCGCGCTCTTGGTGTGCTTCGAGGATGGCTTCGATGGATTCTTCTTTCGCTGAGTCTATGAAGCCGCAGGTATTGACGACAAGGATGTCTGCATCTTGAGGGGAGGAGGTGAACTCGAAGCCAGCGGAGGCTGCGCTGCCGAGGAGGATTTCGGAGTCAACAAGGTTTTTTGCGCATCCGAGGCTTATGAGTGCGATTTTGGGTGGTGAATGCAGGGGATTGTGGAGGTGCATCTAGAGGGAGAGAGTGGGAAGTATTTTAGTTTGGAGTATTCAGCGGGTAGTGGGCTGAGGAGAGGAAGGTGGAGGAGGGGTGGAGGTCCCTGGGGATGGGGTGATATGGTTGCGTTGTGAGGTGGGTGGTGTTGGTGAAGGTGAGATGGAAGGGGTAGGAGTGGGGTTGGGGGAAGGTTGTGGGGTTGGGGAGGTGCTTTGAGTTGGTTTGGTGGTTGGAGTAGTTTCGTTTGAGAAGTGTAGGGATTGGGCTTCTTGATATTGGACATTAAGGTCGATAGGATTCGTATTAATTTGGATGGATTGGTATTGGAATTGATTTTGTTCTAACTCTAATTCTTGGGATGGCTGGGTTGTAGAGTTTTGTTGGTTTTGTGGAGCGGAATGGGGAAGGTTGGAGGATTTTGGGGTGAGTCTGTTGAGGTTGTTCCAGAGCAAGGCACCATAAGCGGCGAGGACGATAAGGATGAGGAGGCCGGTGATGATGATAGCAGTTTGTGGCCACTTTTTCTTTTGCGGTGCTGGTGAGTAGATGTCTTCGGGGGTTATTGGCTCTGGTTCGGAGAGGTGTTCCATGTATTGGTAATTGGAAGAGGAGATGCTGCCTGGTTCGGGAAGCCAGGGGAGGATTTCTGCGTCCGGGATACCGAGGAAGCGGGAGTAGCTGAGGATGGTGAGTCGGGCGTAACTTGGGTGGTCGAAGCTGCGGAGGTCGTCTTGTTCGATTTCGCGGATGAGGTTCGCGCGGAGGCGGAGCGTGCGAGCGACATCTTCGATAGAGAGGTGACGTGCTTGCCGCTGTGAGGAGAGGCGTTTACCGAGAGTGAGGGAGGGGATTTGATGATCAGGGGTTGAAGGGTCAGGCGATTTGCTCATTGTTGGGAAAGGGAAGGGTGATGTGATTATGGCAGAATGGTTTTGGATATATGGATAAAAAGGAAGTTTGGGGTTTAATTTTTTGCAAGGCCGGTTTGATTATTCTTAACCCATTGGAGGGCTTCTTCGCGGGAGGTAAGTTTGCCTTCGAGGTGGAGGTTATGGACTTCTTCGAGGATATGTTTGAAGAGTGGGCCTGGTTTGAGGCCGAGGGAAATGAGGTCGTGGCCGTTGATGAGTGGCTTAGGGTTGGGGGGCTGGTTCGCGAATTCCTGTATTTTTTGGACTAGGAAATCGTAAATTTGGAGGTTTTTGTGGCTTGCCAGGCAATCGGCGCGGTGAAGTTGGAGTTCCATGAGGAAGTTAGGGCGGGCGAGGAAGCGGCGGAGTTTAGCGATGCGCATGTGAGGGGTGTCTTTGAAGGACATGTGGTAGCGGACAGCTTCTGAGACTTGTTCGATGATGGGGTTAGGGAAACGGAGACGGCGGAGGATGCTTTCGGCGATTTGGGCGCCGATTTGCTCGTGGTGGTTGAAGCGGATGCGGCCGGTGTTGTCAATGGAGAGCGTTTGAGGTTTGCCGATATCGTGGAAGAGAGCGGAGAGGACGAGTGGCAATGGGGCGTCGGGAGGGAGGTGGTGGAGTGTGAGGCGTGTGTGAGTGAAGACATCGCCTTCTGGATGGAAGTCTGGAGGTTGAGGGACGTTTTGGAGGGCGGTGACTTCCGGGAGGATGGCGTTAAGGAGGCTGGACTGGTCGAGGAGGTCAAGTGCTTGGACGCGGTTGTGAGAGAGGAGCATTTTTTGGAGTTCGTCGCGGATACGTTCTGGACTAACACTGTGGATGAGGTGGGTGGAGGAACGGATGGCGTTCCAAGTAGAAATTTCGATATTGAAGTCGAGAGTTGAGGCGAAGCGGATGGCGCGGAGGAGGCGGAGGTGGTCTTCTGCGAAGCGGAGGTTTGGGTTACCGATGGTGCGGATGATTTTGTTTTTGAGGTCGTGTTGGCCGCCGACGAAATCGAGGAGCTTGTGAGCGATGGGGTCGTAGAAGAGGCCGTTGATGGTGAAGTCGCGGCGGAGGGCATCGCTTTGTGGGTCAGAAAAATGGACGGTGGAGGGGTGGCGCCCATCAAGGTAGGAACCGTCGGAACGGAAAGTAGCGACTTGTGTTTGGATTCCGTTTTGGACGACGATGACGACGCCGAATTGGAGACCGACATGGACCGTGTTTGGAAAGGAATGGAGTATGACGTGTGGAGGGGCGGAGGTGGCGACGTCGAAGTCGTGTGGGGTGCGGTTGAGGAGGAGATCGCGGACGCAACCTCCAGCCAGGAGAGCCTGGAAACCATCATTTTGGAGTTTTTGAATGATGGAGATGGCAGCGAGGCAAGGTGGAGTGGAAGGGAGGTTAAGTGTCAAATTCGGGAGATGACGAGAGTTGAAGGGTTTTCTGATCGGATTTTTCGGATGATGCGTGTGAGTGTTGAGGCGGCGAGGATGGCATCATCTGGCTGGTTCGCTTTGCCGAAGGAGAAGCGGAGGCTTGAGCGGGCGCGTTCTGGAGGGATACCCATAGCGGTGAGGACGTGGGAAGGGGCGATTGAGCCGGAGGTGCAAGCGGACCCTGCGGAGCAGTAAATGCCTTCTTTGTCGAGGAGGAGGAGGGCTGTTTCTGCTTGGATGCCCTCGAAGGAGATGTTGGAGGTGTTTGGCAGGCGTTGATTGCGGGCACCGTTAATGTGAATGCCGTCGAGATTTTGGAGTAAGTAGTCTTCAAACTGGTCGCGCAGTTTGCGGATATGAGCGGAGGTGGACTCAAGATTTTGGAGTGAGATATCTGCTGCTTTACCGAAAGCGACGATGGAAGCGACGTTTTCGGTTCCGCCGCGACGGGAATTTTCTTGGGAGCCGAAGAGGAGAGGGGAAAAGCGGGAGCGACGGTTGATATAGAGGGCTGCGACTCCTTTTGGTGCATGGATTTTGTGGCCGGAGAGGGAGAGGTAGGAGATGCCTGGGAGGGAATGGAGGGGGAGGGGTGGGAGTTTGCCGATAGCTTGGACGGCGTCGATGTGGAGGAGGACGTCATGTTGGTGACAGAGAGCGGCGATTTCTTCGACGGGGAAGAGGACGCCGGTTTCGTTATTTGCCCAGAGGAGGGAGACGATGGCTGTTTCGTTGTCGAGAGAATCAGCGAGCTGGTTGAGGGGAAGGAGGCCGTGGTTATCTACTGGGAGGCGGACGATTTGGTAGCCTTTACGGGCGAGGTTATTGCAGAGTTTGAGGGTGGCGCTGTGTTCGACGGAGGAAGTGATGATGCGATGACGGTCGGGGTGGAGAGAGAGGGCGGAGAGGATGGCGGAGTGGATGGATTCGGTTCCGCAGCTTGTGAAGATGATTTCTTCTGGGGAAGCGCCAATGAGAGTAGCTACGGAGAGGCGAGCAGCCTCGATAGCGTTGCGTGCGGCTTTGCCGAGGCTGTAGGAGCTAGATGGATTGCCGAAGCCGGAAGGAGAGAGCCAAGGGAGCATGGCATCGAGGACTTCGGGTAGGATGGGCGTTGTGGCGTTATGGTCGAGGTAGATTTGGCGTTGCATTTTTTTGGGGTTTTAAGGAAGTTAGGGAATCAGAGAAAGGAGAGGGTAGGGTTGAGAGAGGAGGAAGGCAAATGAGAATAAAAAGGATATGTTGGTAGATTAACGAGCAGGAGTGGTGAGCTTTTTCGTTTGCAATTTATGATGTGTTGAGATGGTAAATGAGGCAGTGATAGTGATAGAGGCGAAGATAGAGAATGAAGTGAAGAGCAGAGAGAGGAAAGAATATGGGAAAGACGATATTGCGGACGCGGAACTTCTGTATTATTGCGCATATTGATCACGGGAAGACGACGCTATCGGATCGGCTTTTGGAATTTACAGGGACAATTAGTGAGCGGGAGAAGCAGGATCAACTGCTTGATTCGATGGAATTGGAGCGTGAGCGAGGGATCACGATAAAGGCGCATCCTGTGACGATGTGGTATCGGGCGGCGGATGGGTTGGAATATCGGCTGAATTTGTTGGATACGCCAGGGCATGTGGATTTTTCGTATGAGGTTTCGCGGAGCTTAGCGGCGTGTGAGGGGGCGATTTTGGTAGTGGATGCAGCGCAGGGAGTGGAGGCACAGACTGTTGCGAATGTGCATTTGGCCCACAAGCACAAGTTGGTGATAATACCTGTTATCAACAAGATTGATTTGCCGAATGCGGATGTAGAGGGAGTGAAGAAGCAACTGGAGGATATATTGGCGATTCCCGGGGAGGAGTCGATACTTTGTAGTGCAAAGCAAGGGATAGGGATTGGGGAAGTTTTAGAGGCGGTTGTTCAGCGGATACCGCCTCCTGTGGAGGAGGATGAGATTTTGCGGGGTTTGGTGTTTGACAGTGTTTTCGATGGATATCGGGGGGTTGTGGGTTATGTAAGGATTTTTAGTGGGAGTGTGGAGCGAGGGCAAGAAGTGACTTTGATGTCCACTGGGCGTCATTATGAAGTGAAGGAGGTTGGGATATTTACGCCGAAGCCGCAGGTTCAAGAGAAATTAGTGGCTGGCGATGTTGGCTATTTTATAGCGAACATCAAGACGACTGCTGAGGTGAAGGTTGGGGATACGCTAACGGATGGGAAACGACCTGCGGAGGAGCCATTGCCTGGTTTTCAGGAGGTTCGGCCGATGGTTTTCAGTGGGATTTATCCAATAAACACGGCGGATTTTGAGCATTTGAAGGCAGCGATGAGTAAGTTGCAGTTAAATGATGCGGCGTTTGTGTTTACGCCGGAGAGTTCGGTAGCATTGGGTTTTGGATTTCGGTGTGGATTTTTGGGTTTGTTGCATATGGAGATAATCCAAGAGCGGCTGCGGCGTGAATATAACATGGACATAATAGCGACGTATCCGAGTGTGGTGTATCAAGTGGAGAAAACGAATGGTGAGGTTGTGGAAGTGGACAATCCGGCGCATTTGCCGGATATGAGTGTTGTGCGGGAGATTCGGGAGCCAATCGTGCGGTGTTATGTGCTTGTTCCGAACGAGAATATAGGGGATATTATGCAAATAATGATGGAGAAGAGGGGGACGGTGGAGCATACGGAGTCGTTGGATACACGGCGTGTGATGATTACAGGGATATTGCCTCTGAATGAAATCTTGGTGGATTTTCACGATAAGATTAAATCCGTGACGCGTGGATATGGTTCGATGGATTATGAACCTGCCGGGTATCGAGCTGCGGATTTGGTGAAGTTGGAGATGTTGGTGAATGGGGAGGTGGTGGATGCGTTTTCTTCCATCGTGCATCGGGACAAGGCCGAGGCACGAGGGCGTGCTTTGGCGCAGAAGTTGAAGGAAGTGATACCGCGACAGCTTTACCAAGTGGCAATTCAGGCTGCGATTGGAGGGAAGATCATAGCGCGGGAGAATGTAAGTGCTTTGAGGAAGAATGTGACGGCGAAGTGCTACGGTGGGGACATTACGCGGAAGAGGAAGTTGTTAGAGAAACAAAAGGAGGGGAAGAAGCGCATGAAGGCGATAGGGACGGTGCATATTCCCCAGGAGGCTTTTATTGAGGTGTTGAAGGCGAATTGAAGAGGGGAAAAGGAGATTTGCCGGGGTAATGAATTGTTTAGTTGAATGAAGGGGTGTGGGAATAGGGGAGGAGGTGTGAGGGCAGGAGGAGAAGGGACGAGGAAAGGTATTTGGAATTGGGAGGAAAGCTGGGCTTTGAAAGTGAAGAGGAAGGGGGTGTTGTTTGGGGTAGGTTTGTTGGTTGTTTGTTTTGTGTGTTGTTTTGAGGTGGTTGGGATGGTTTATGGACAGGAGGAAGGGAATAGGGACTTGGAGAGAGATGAGATTGTGGAGTCATTGAAGTTGTTAGCAAATTCGATGGAGCTAATTCGGCAAGACTATGTTGAGGAAGAGCGGACCAGTTATAAGAGGCTGGTTCATAGTGCCTTGCGTGGGATGCTTTCGGAGCTTGATCCGCACAGTCAGTTTTTGGATGAAGAGTCGTTTCGGAGTTTGCAGGAGGAAGCGAAGGGAGAGTATGGTGGAGTTGGGATTCAGGTTGGGATGAAGGATGGGGTTTTGGTGGTGGTTGTGCCGATTGAGGGGATGCCTGCGTTCGAGGCTGGTTTGATGCCAGGGGATCGGATACTGAAGATAGATGGGAAGACGACAGAGCGGATGAGTTTGCCAGAAGCTGTGGATTTGTTGCGTGGAGAGGTTGGGCAGAAGGTGAAGCTTACGATCCAGCGACAAGTTTCTGGCGAGGTGGTGGAGGTGACTTTGCAAAGGGTTTTAATAAAGACGCCGAGTATTCGAGAGGTGCGGTTGATGCCTCTAAGTTTAACGGGGGGGAAGAGGATAGGGTATGTTCGGCTGGTTCAATTTTCTGAAAATACAGGGAAGGAGTTGAATGATGCGTTGGACCGACTTGAGGGGGAAGGGATGGAGGGCTTAGTTCTTGATTTGCGTTACAACCCGGGTGGGTTGCTTTCGAGTGCGGTGGAAGTTTGTGGACAGTTTTTGCCTGCCGCGACGGAAGTGGTAGTGACTGCCGGCCGAGGGGAGAATCAATCTTATGTGACGGGGAATTCGAGTCGAGGTCGTAAGTTTCCATTGGTTGTTTTGATCAACAATGCGAGTGCGAGTGGATCGGAAATTGTGGCTGGGGCATTGAAGGACTTGTCACGAGCACTAGTTGTGGGGGAGACATCGTTTGGGAAGGGGTCGGTGCAGAGTGTGAGCTCGATGGGGGATGGAACGGCGCTTCGACTGACAACGGCGTATTACATGACGCCGAGTCGGCAAATTATCCATGAGCGTGGAGTCAAGCCGCATGTGATTGCTCCGATGGATGTGGAGCGGGAAAAGGAATTGTTGCGGTTGCGGGCACAGGGGAGGATGGGAGAAAAAGCTGAGGAATGGAAGCGGGTGTATTCGATAGATGAGCAGCTTTCAAGGGCGACACAGATATTGCGTGGATTGTTAATATTCAAGGAAAGGCATAATAGCGTGGGGACAATGCAAGGCAAGGGAATAGAAGAAGAGGGGAAAGGAGTTGAACTTGGGGCAGAACGTAGTGGATGAAGGGAGCCTAGTTTTTGGAGCCGGCTGTGGGATTCGAACCCACGACCGCCCGATTACAAATCGGAAGCTCTACCACTGAGCTAAGCCGGCTGTGAGTGTAATCCAGAGAGGTGAAAAGTGAAGATTAGTTTGGATGTGGGGATAGTGGCAAGATTGAACTTGAGGCGGGTTCTGAGGTATGTTTTGATTTTTGTTGAAAGATTTTCAGGATTTCAAAAATAAAAAAATTAGGAGTGAGATAAAAATTGCCAAGAGAGTCTATTATTCGAGACAGTAACTGGAAATGTGTAGTTGTCGTTGGTGCGCAGTGGGGGGATGAGGGGAAGGGGAAGGTGGTGGATTTGTTGACGGACAGGGTGGATGTGGTGGTGCGGGCTCAAGGTGGTAGCAATGCTGGACATACGATTGAGGTTGGAGGGGAGAAATTTGTTTTGCATCTGCTTCCGTCCGGGATTTTGCGGAAGGGCGTTGTGAATGTGATAGGGAATGGTGCTGTTGTGGATTTAGCGGGTTTGGCTGAGGAGATAGAGTGTTTGAGGAAGCGAGGGGTGGAGGTAGGGAGGGAGAATTTGTTGCTAAGTGAGTCGGCGCATTTGGTTTTGCCGTGGCATCGTAAGCGGGACAGCCTGCGGGAGGAGGCTCAGGGGAGTAATAAGATAGGGACAACAAGGCGAGGTATAGGGCCGACATATTCGGATAAAGCTATCCGTTGTGGTTTACGGGTGGGGGATTTGCTCGATTGGGGTAGCTTTGTGAGCAAACTTCGGCCGTTAGCGGAGGAGAACGCCCGGATATTGGGTTTGCGGACGGAGGAATTGTTTGAGGAAGTTAAAGGAGAGTGTGAGGCTGGACGGGAAATCATTTTGCCATTTGTGGCGGACACAGTTGTGTGGCTGCATGGGGTGATTAAAGAGGGCAAACGCATCTTGTTTGAAGGTGCCCAAGGGACATATCTTGACATTGATCATGGGACGTATCCGTATGTGACGAGTTCGAATACGACGTCTGGCGGGGCGTGCACAGGTTCGGGGGTTCCTCCTACTGCGATTGATAGGGTTTTGGGAGTGATGAAGGCCTATACGACGCGAGTGGGAGGAGGGCCATTTCCAACGGAATCAACGGAGTTGGGCGAGCATTTGCATGGGCTCGGCCGCGAATTTGGGGCTACGACTGGACGTGCTCGGAGGTGTGGGTGGGTGGACTGTGTAATGTTGCGGCAAGCAGTGCAAATCAATGGTTTTGAGGAGTTTGCTGTAACGAATTTGGATGGGCTTGATTGTTTTGAGGAGATACCAGTTTGTGTTAGTTATGAATTGGGCGGGGAGCGAAGGGAATGGCCACCGAAGCGTGTGGAGGAGTGGTTTGCCTGTCGACCCGTTTATCGGTTTGTTCGTGGCTGGAAATGCGACACGAGTGGCGCCAAGAGTTGGGAGGAATTGCCGAAGGGGGCGAGGGAATATATTCACGTTTTGGAAGAGGAGATAGGGGCGCGTTGTGTTATGGTGAGTGTTGGGCCGGGGCGGGAGCAGACGATACAGGTAGAAAGGAGTTAAAAGATGCAATTAGCAGGTGCAGCGCTTAATGCTGGCTTGGTGGAGAGTGCAACGATGAGAGTGCCAAGGCATGTAGCAGTGATCATGGATGGGAATGGAAGGTGGGCTGCGCAAAGGTCGTTGCCGCGGGTGGCTGGGCATGAGGCTGGTTCGCGAGCAGTCGGGGAAGTTGTGCATGCGGCAATAGAAGCTGGAGTGGAGTTTTTGACGTTGTATGCTTTTTCTGCAGAAAATTGGAAGCGGCCGCGAGCAGAGGTAGATTCGCTGATGCGGTTATTGGCGAGGTTTTTAGATGAACGGACGGGGGAAATATTGGAGAAGAATGTCTGTTTGAAAGCGATTGGGCGGGTATGGGAGCTGCCCGAGCAACCGCGTGAGCGGCTTGAGCGGGCGATAAGGATGAGTGCTGGGAACAATGGGCTTACGGTGATTTTGGCATTAAATTATAGCGGGAGGAATGAGATAACGGATGCGGTTCGGGAAATTGCTCGGAAGGTTCGGGATAGGGAGATGGAGCCTGAGGAGATTACGCCTGATGTGATTGCGGCGCATTTGGATACGCGGGAGTGGCCTGATCCAGACTTGCTAATTCGGACGTCAGGGGAGATGCGGGTATCGAATTTTCTGCTTTGGCAGTTGAGTTACACGGAGCTTTACATTTCGCCGAAATTGTGGCCGGACTTTACGAGGGAAGATTTTCTGGATGCGTTGCGGGATTATGCAAGGAGAGAGAGACGGTTTGGTGGAGTATAATTTCCTTGAAAAAAGATATGGAATTATCTTTTTAGATGAAGCCTGACGGAGAGAGAAGTTTGAAAGTTTTGATAGTGGATGGGGAGAGTGATTTTTTGGAATGGGCTGTGAATCAGGTTCGTGGTTTAGGGGTTGAAGTTTATGCGGAAGGGACAGCGGACCGGGCGTATCGAGTTTTTTGTGAGGTTCAACCGGATTTAGTTTTAACGGAGTTGAATTTGACGCCTTTTAGTGGGCAGGAGCTGTTAGTGAAGATACGGACGCATACTCCGAATGCGTTGGTGATTGTGTATAGTGCATTTGGGACGACGCAGTCTGTTATAGAAACGATGAAGCTTGGGGCGTTTGACTTTGTGCGGAAGGAGCAGTTGCCGTTTAATTTGAAGGTGGTGGTGGAAGCAGCCTTGAAGGTGAGGATGGATTTGATGAAGGCGAGTGCGCCGCGGCCACAGTTGACGGTGGAGCAGCACAGCGATGAGATGGTTGGGAGGTCGGATGCGATGCAGCAGGTGTTTAAGCTTGTTGGGCGTGTGGCTGCGAGCGATGTGCCGGTTTTGATTACCGGAGAGAGTGGGACTGGGAAGGAGCTAGTTGCGCGTGCGATTCATCGTTATAGCCAACGGAGCAATAAGGCATTTTTGGCGATAAACTGTGCTGCGATTCCTGAGCAGCTTTTGGAGAGCGAGCTATTTGGGCATGAGAAGGGAGCGTTTACTGGTGCGCATTCGCAGCGGATTGGGCGTTTTGAGCAGTGTGATGAGGGGACGTTGTTTCTGGATGAGATTGGGGAGATGCCGTTGGCGCTGCAGAGCAAGCTTTTGCGGGTTTTGCAGCATGGAGAATTTTCGCGTGTGGGGGGTAGTCAGACGATCCGGGTGGATGTGCGGATTGTAGCAGCGACGAATAAGCAGCTTGAGCAGGAGGTTGCGGAGAAGAGGTTTCGGGAGGATTTGTTTTATCGGCTGAACGTGGTTCGGATTCATCTTCCGCCGCTGCGTCAGCGGGTGGAGGATATACCGTTGCTTGCGGAATATTTTTTGCAGAGGATTTCTGCGCGTCGTCTTCAGCCGCCATTGAAGCTTTCTGAGGAAGCGGTGCGGATGTTGGAGGGTTATAGCTGGCCTGGGAATGTGCGTGAGCTGGAGAATACGCTGGAGAGGGCTGTCGTGCTTGCGACTTCAGATGTGCTTTTGGCGAAGGACATTCCTCTTGGCGAATTAGGAGGGGAGGGGGTGGCGATGCGGCGGCGGCTAGAGGAGATAGCGGAGCAGATTCTGCGTGTTATTCCGGAGGAGTCTGCGGTTATGCCGGTATTGGAGGCTGTGCTTTCTGCGCGGGTTTTGCAGATAACGAGTGGGGATGAGGGGAAGGCTGCGCAGCGATTGGGGATAGAGAAGTCGGCTTTGAGGGCAGCTTTACGGCGGGAGAGGGTATGAGGTTTTAAGTATGGTTAGTGGAGTGCCGGCGTGTTCATCATTTCGGGTGGAGGGTGGAGAACTTAAGCCTGCTGGTGGGGTGCCTGTGAGTGATCGTGGTTTTCGGTATGGGCAGCATTTTTTTGAGACGATTGCAGTGAAGGGTGGGCGATGGGGCTTTTACCAGGAGCATTTGCAGATATTGCAGAGATCGGGCGGGGCGGCTGGTTTCGTTGTTCGGGAGGAGGATTGGGCTGTTGTAGAAAAAGCACCTGAGCATCCGTTATTTCGGGGTAATCCACAGGAGGGAGTAGTGAGGTTGTTTTGGACGGCAGGGGATGGAGGGCCTGCGGATCCGCCTGGGATTGGGAGGATTTATTTTACTGTGGAGCACGGTGAAGTGGGTAGTGTGGGAGGGAAATTAAAATTGGGTGTAAAGGAATGCCTGAGGGAAGTATGGTGGAATGGATGGAAGACAGGGAACTACTGGGCTCGGTTGGAGATTTTACGGGCTGGGAGGAAAGAGGGTATGGATGAGATGATTTTGGTTTCGCCAAGGGGCGAGGTTGTGAGTGTGTGTTTGGCGAATGTATTTGTGCGTGTCAATGGGGAGTGGCTCACGCCTCCTATTGATGATGGTGCAAGGCCTGGGGTTGTGAGGGGGTTCCTTTTGCGGGAGGGAATTGGGCGTGAGGCGAAAGTAGCGGCTAGAGATTTGGAGCAAGTGGAAGCGATTCTGGTGTGTAACAGTCGGCTTGGGCCCGTGCGTGGGGTTCTTCTAAAGGATGGGAAGCAAATTGGTGGGGAGGAAAGCGAGGCGGAGTTTTTCGAAGAATTGTGGCAAAAATTTTGCCAAGCTGCGTGGGGGGTATGAGGAAATTGGGGGGATGTGAGGTAGAGGCGGCAGATATTTGATATAGCTGAAAATATATAAAGGACGAGTGTATCCTTAATTCGATAGGAATGATTTATTGGTGGGTATGGAGAGCGTTGATGTTTTGGGATTGGTGATTTTGTTGGAGACGGAAATCGAAAGTGGGTCTGCGGTGACCTGGGTTAGTGTAAGCGGGGTCGTCGAAGGTTCCGAGTTCTTTGGCGAGTTTTGCGAAGACATCGAGGACGAAGTCGAGGTCTTCGTCTGTGTGTGTGGCCATGTAACTGGTGCGGACGATGGCTTCGCCGTAACGGACGGCTGGATAGATAGCCGGGGTTGCGAAGACCCCTTCTTCGAAGAGGCGTTGAGCGAAGCGGAAGGCGTTTTTTTCGCTTCCGATGAGGATGGGGACGATGGGGGATTGGGTGTTGCCGATTTTAAAGCCGAGGGAGGTGAAGCCGTTGTGCATTTTGCGCGTGTTTCGCCAGAGAGCTTCGATGCGCTCTGGTTCTGCGCGGAGGATTTGGAGGGCTTTGAGGACGCCTGCGGTGACGGCTGGGGCGAGGGAGGCGGTGAAAATGAGGCAGCGGGCGCGGTGGCGGAGGTATTCGATGAGTTCAGCGGAGCCTGCGATGAACCCGCCCATGGAACCGAGGGATTTGGAGAAGGTGCCCATGATGATTTCGACTTTCTCGTTGAGGTCGAAGTGGTGGACGACGCCGCGGCCTTGTGGGCCGATGACACCGAGGGAGTGGGCTTCGTCAACGTAAGTGACACAGGAAAACTCTTTTGCGACGGCGAGGATTTCTGGGAGGTTGACCATTTCACCGGACATGCTGAAGACGCCGTCCACGACGACGAGACGGCCAGCGGATGGTTCGACACGTTTGAGGCGGTTTCGTAGGGATTCTGCGGAGTTGTGGCGGAAGGGGATGAGTTTTGCTGGAGAGAAAGTGCAGCCGTCAATGATGCTTGCGTGATTTTCGCGGTCGCAAAGGATGACGTCGCCTTCTTCTGTTAGAGAGGAGAGAGCGCCTTGGTTGGCGAAGAAGCCCGTGGAGAAGAGGAGGACGTCTTCGCGTTGGAGGAAATCAGCGAGTTCTTCTTCGAGCTGGCGATGGATGCGGAGGCTTCCGTTGAGGAGGCGGGAGCCGGTGCAACCGGAGCCGTATTTTCGAGCGGCATCACAAGCGGCTTCGATGACACGTGGGTCGTGAGCGAGGCCGAGGTAGTTGTTGGAGCCGACCATGATTTTTTCTTTTCCGTCGCAGATGACGCGACCGCCTTTGGTTGCTTCGATTGTGCGGAAGTAGGGGTAGAAGCCTTGGGCGCGTGCATCAGCGGAATCGCGGAATTCGCGGCATTTTTGAAAGAGGTCTCTAGGCATGATAGGATTTGGTCAGGAAAGAAGATTTACTGAGCTGTTACAAAATTTTTAAAGATTGCACTTTAGATAGAAAGAGTAAAAACTTTTTTCGACAAGAAATTACAGATTTGAGTTGGTTGTTAGAGGGATTGCCGGAGGGGAGATAGAATGGAGGAAGAGTATTTGTGGATGAAGAGGAGGATTAGTGGAGGCGTGGGAGGAGGAAACGAGCAAAAATGAGGTAAATAATGAGTGCGATACCAGAGGAGCCTGGGAGTGTTAGGATCCAAGTGAGGATCATATGGCGCCACGTGGAGAAATCGATAATGCCTTTGTTGGAGATGGCACCTGAACCGGTGATACTCCCAACGACAACATGGGTCGTGCTAATGGGTATGCCTAATCGAGAACATAAGAGGTTAACGAATGCAGCAGCAAGGTTAGCGGATAAGCCACTTTCATTTTCAAGTTTTGTAATTTTTTCACTGGCAGTGACAATGATTTTTTTGCCACCGGCGAGGGTGCCTAGCCCCATTGTTACGGCGCAGAGAAGGATTACCCACCAAGGAATTTGATTGCCCTGTTCTGGTATTAATTTTGCGCTGATGAGGGAAAGAGTAATAATACCCATAGTTTTCTGTGCGTCGTTTGAGCCGTGGGAGAAAGCCATGAGCGCGCCAGAGAATATTTGGAGACGTGTAAGGAGATGATGCCTGAAATTTTTTTTAAGTTTTTTCAAAGCTTTATTAATGACGATCATAATAAGAGCGGAGACGACTAAGCCGAGGAGAGGGGAGGCGATCATCGGGATAATTACTTTTTCGTAAACATTGATCCAAATGATTTCGGATCTGCCGTGATAAGCGACACCTGCGCCGACGAGGCCGCCGACGATTGCATGGGATGAGCTGCTTGGCATACCGAACCACCAGGTAAGGACGTTCCATGCGATAGCCCCAAGGAGGGCTGAGAGCACGATTAGTTGAGAGTTGATGGGGTCTTCGACATTGCGAATGATGCCTTTCTGAATGGTTTCTGCGACTGCGGTGGCGAAAAAGGCACCGAGGATATTGAGGATTGCCGACATGACGAGAGCTTGTTTTAAGGTCATGGCTTTGGTTGCTACGATTGTCGCGATGGCGTTGGCGGCATCGTGAAAACCGTTTGTGAAGTCAAATGTTAGAGCAATAAGGATTACGGCGATTACAATAAAAATAGGGACTTCCATACGTTTGGATAAGAGAGAGTGAAGTTGTTTGTGGTAATCTTGATGGTTGATCAGATTTTGGGAACTACTTTTTTGGAGAAAACTGAAGAAGATAAGGTTCCTAATTTTGTGTTTTTGAGAGGAGCAGGTGGAAACCAGTTAGGATGAGAAGGATAGCGAAAATGCGGGTGAGGGTGGTGTTGCTGAGGTGTTTGAGGAGGTCTGCAGCGAAGAAAGAGGTGATGGCACCTGCAAGAGTGAGAGTAAGTGCTGCCGGCCAATGGATGAGGCCGTTGATGTGGTTGCGGAGAGAACCGGCGATTGATATGAGGACAATGGCGGCGAGGGAAGTTGCGACGGCTTCTTTTTGCGGGAATCGGAAGAGCCAAACAAGGGCTGGAACCATGAGGATACCTCCGCCGATGCCACAAATTGCTGCAATTGCGCCTGCGAGGATACCAACAAGAAAAATTAGGAGGAGCTGAGGAAGGGGCATTAGGGGAATGGTAGGAAGGTTTTAAATGAGACCGAGTTTCATCCTCCCCTCCTCGCTAATCATGGATTGGTTCCAAGGGGGATCCCAAACGAGTTCGACTTCGGCCTCTTCGACTCCTTCGATGGAGAGGATTTTGTTTTTTGCGTCGGCGGCGATAGTTGGGCCCATGCCGCAACCTGGAGCGGTGAGTGTCATTTTGACGTGGACGGAGGCGCCGCCGGACTCTTTATTTTGGACAATGCAATCGTAAATTAAGCCGAGGTCGACGACGTTGACTGGGATTTCTGGGTCATAGACGGTCCGCAACTGGTCCCAAACGGCTTCTTCGAGTGAGCCTTGAGGGGAGATTTTGGGAGGGAGGTTGAGGTCTTCCTCTGAGAGGCCGAGGGCGTCGGCGTTTTCAGCATCAATTCTAGCCAAGCCTGCTTGTGTTGCGACGGTGAAACTGCCACCGAGGCGTTGGGTGATAATGACTTTGGTGCCTTTTGGGAGTTCGATGAGGAAGCCGCTAGGGATTTCGATTGCGTTGCAATCGCGAAGGAGTTCGATTTCTTCGTGGAGGTGCATAGGTGAAGGATTTGAATAAAAATTAATTCAGTTTTTTTGAAAAAGACAAATTTCGATTTTAGAGGTTGAGAGGGTATGGGGGTGGAAGGGGAAAGGTGATAGGATAGTCGTTTATGGGATTGGGGATTAGTTTGGATGTGGGGCAGGAATTTGGTAGTGATTTTCTTGTTTTATTGTGAATGGAGGTGCTGGCGTAAGGTTTTTGCGAGTTGGAGGGCGGACCAGCAGGCGTCTTCGTGGAAGCCATAGCGGAAATAACTGCCGCAGAAGTAAATTTTTTGATTTGGGGAGATGGAGTTAAGTTGGTGAAGGCGTGGTTGGATAGTCTCGGTTTGTGAGGTGAAGGTTGGGTGTTCGTATGTAGTTTCGTAGAGTATGGATTGTGGGGAAATGAAGTGATGGCTATTGAGGGAGACGATGTAATTTTTACGAGTGGGGAGGCGCTGGAGGGCATTCATCCAATAGTGGACTGTAGCCTCGATTTTTTGTGGTGGATGTGGGTTTTGGCGGACGAGGAAATTCCAAGATGCCCAGATGGAGCGGTGTTTAGGCAAGACGGAGGTATCGGTATGGAGGATGGCGTGATTTTTCTGGTAATGGAAGGGGGAGAGGAGTTCGATTTGGAGCTGGGAAGGGGATTCGAGGAGAGCGAGGGCTTGGTCGGCATGAGTGGCGAGGATGACTCGATCGAAGCGGAGAGGGGAGCCGGAAAGAGGGAGGACTTCGACGTTGTGGTCAGTTTGTCGGATTCGATGAATTGGGCAATGGATGGCATGGATTCCGGGCTGGTTGAGGATTTTTTGGACGTAGGAGTGAGCGCCGTTTTTGACTGTGAACCAACGGTGGTGGGTAAAGATGCCGAGGAAGCCGTGGTTGTGGAAGAATCGGAGGAGGGTTTGCGCTGGGAAGTCGTTGATTTGGGAGGGGGCTGTGGACCAGAGAGCGGAACTCATTGGGAGTAGATACCAATCGTAAAAATCCTGGCTGAGTTTGTTGGCTTGGACGAATTGGTGGAGTGTCTGATGGGCAGGGGGGGTTGAATGGGAGTTTTTTAGGGTGTGATGGGAGATGCGGAAGAACTTCAGGACTTCGCAGAGGAAGCGATAGAAGCGAGGGCGAAAGAGGTTTTGTAATTGGCCGAAGAGTTTGAGGAGGCTTGAGCCGTTGTATTCGAGGTTTGCGATGTCGTGACGGAGGGAAAAGGACATTTCGGCGGGCTGGTAATGGATGCCCAATTCTTGGAAAAGGCGCAGGAGGTTTGGGTAAGTGACTTTGTTGAAGACAATGAAGCCAGTATCTATTGGTAGCTTTATTCCGTTTTCCTCGATAATTCTTGTGTTGGTGTGGCCGCCGAAGTGGGTGTTTTTTTCGAGGATGGTAATCTGAGCGAAGGGGCGGAGATAATAGGCAGCCGTAAGGCCTGCAATGCCACTACCGATGATGGCAATGTGTTGCATGTGGTGTTAAAGAGGTGAGTAAAGAGGTGAGGATGGGTTGATGAAGAAAAGCTGGTGTTTGTTGAAAAGTTTTTGAGATTACGTGTTTTTGCCGCAGCAGTGTTTGTATTTTTTTCCGCTGCCGCAGGGGCAGGGGTCGTTGCGGCCGACTTTTGGTTGGGAGGTGCGTGGCTGAGGGATTCGGAGGCGTGGTTCGTCGGTAGTTTGTAAGGTGGAGGGAGAGGGGGAGGAGGAAATAGGGGAAGCTTGTTTTTGAGTTGGGGGTTGGTTGGAGAAGCCAGGGGAGCCTTCTGCGTGGATGAGCATTTGTGGGAGGCGGGAGAGGAAGAGCTCGAAGGCTTGGAGGTTTGTGGTGCCACGGAAGAGGTTGTGGAGGATTTCGTTTTTGATGTTGTCCATGAGTTCGACGAACATGTTGTAGGCGTCGTTTTTGTATTCGATGAGTGGGTCTTTTTGGCCGAGGGCGCGGAGGTAAACGGCTTCGCGGAGTCCGTCCATGGCGTAGAGGTGTTCTTGCCAGAGGCGGTCAATGGCGTTGAGGATGATGAAGCGTTCGAGGCTTTTTAGGGCGTCTGGGTTTTCGTAGGAGGCTTTTCGCTCGTAGGCTTCTTTGAGGATACGGAGGAAGTGTTGGATGTTCTGGTCGAGGGAATTTTCTGCGAGCTGTTTTTTGGAGATGGCGGGTGGGACAGGGAAGTTGGAGGAGAACCAATGGAGGAGGCCGTCGTAGTCGGGTTCGGAGGAGGAGTCGGCTGGTTCGAGGAATTCGCGGACTTTTTTGGGGACGATTTCGTCTATGACTTCGTAGATGAGTTCGCGTGGGTTTTCGGAATCCATGACTTCGTTGCGGTAACCGTAGATGACCTCGCGCTGTTGGTTGAGGACGTCGTCGAATTGGAGGGTGCGGCGGCGGATGAGGTAGTTGCGCTGTTCGACGCGTTTTTGAGCGGTTTCGACGCTTTTGTTGAGCCAGGGGTGTTCGAGTTCTTCGCCTTCTTTCATGCCGAAGCGTTCCATGAGCTTGGTCATGCGTTCGCTGGCGCCGAAGTTACGCATGAGGTCATCTTCGAAGGAGACGTAGAAGCGGGAGACGCCTGGGTCGCCTTGGCGGGCGCAACGGCCCCGGAGTTGGCGGTCTATGCGGCGGGCTTCGTGGCGTTCGGTGCCGATGACGTAGAGGCCGCCGAGTTCAGCGATGCCTGGGCCGAGTTTGATATCTGTTCCGCGGCCTGCCATGTTGGTGGAGATGGTGACTGCGCCGCGGAGGCCGGCGCGGGAGATGATTTCAGCTTCCTGGGCGTGGTATTTGGCATTGAGGACTGTGTGGGGGATTTTTTCGCGTTTGAGCATGCGGGAGAGGAGCTCGGAGGCTTCGACACTTGCGGTTCCGACGAGGATAGGTTGGCCGGTAGCGTGGACGCGTTTAATTTCTTCGATAACGGCGTTGTATTTCTCGCGGCGGGTTTTGAAGATGAGGTCGTTTTTATCAATTCGTCGGACGGGTTTGTTGGTTGGGATGACGAGGACGTCGAGTTTGTAGATGTCGTGGAATTCGGCGGCTTCAGTTTCTGCGGTGCCGGTCATACCGGCGAGTTTTTGGTAGAGGCGGAAGTAGTTTTGGATGGTGATGGTGGCGAGGGTTTGGGTTTCGCGGTCAATTTGGACGCCTTCTTTTGCTTCGACGGCTTGGTGGAGGCCATCGGACCAGCGGCGGCCTGGCATTTTGCGGCCTGTGAAGGGGTCAACGATGATGACTTTGTTGTCTTCGACGACGTAATCGACGTCGCGCTCGTAGAGGCAGTAAGCTTTGAGGAGTTGGGAGATGTTGTGGATGCGTTCGGCTTGGGCGTCGCAGTAATTTTGGCGAGCGGCTTTTTTTTCTGCTTTTTGCTGAGGGGAGAGGGATGAATCGGCGTCAATGTCTGCGAATTCTGTGATGAGGTCGGGGAGGACGAAGGCGTCAGGGTTGTGGGGGTCGAGGAAGTCGCGGCCGAGCTGGGTGAGGTCTGCCTCGTGGTTGCGTTCGTCTATGGTGAAGTAGAGGTCTTCTTTGAATTCGACGAGGCGCTGGCGGCCTTCGGTGTCTTTGTAGAATTCGAGTTCGGCTTTTTCGATGGCACGGCGGAATTCTGGTTCTTCCATGAGGCGGAGGAGGCCTTTACTGCGGGGTTGGCCGAGTTTGACCTTGAAGAGTTTGAGGCCTGCTTCTTCCCAGCGGCCTTGATCGGCGAGTTCTCTAGCTTCGGAGAGGAGGCGGTTGCAAAGGAGGGTTTGTTTGCGGACGAGCTGCTCGACAATAGGTTTGAATTGGAGGTAATGGTGGTTGGAGACGGTGGCCGGACCGCTAATAATGAGAGGGGTGCGGGCTTCGTCAATGAGGATGGAGTCAACTTCGTCCACGATAGCGTAGTAGTGGCCGCGTTGGACTTGTTGGTCGCGGCTAGTGGCCATGCCGTTGTCGCGGAGGTAATCGAAGCCGAATTGGGCGTTTGTGCCGTAGGTTACGTCTGCGGCGTATTGTTGGCGGCGGACTGGAGGGGGTTGTTCTTCTTGGATGCAGCCGACGGTGAGGCCGAGGAAGGAGTAAAGTTGTCCCATCCATTCTGCGTCGCGGCGGGCGAGGTAGTCGTTGACAGTTACGACATGGACGCCTCTGCCGGCGAGTGCGTTGAGATAGACGGGGAGTGTAGCAACGAGAGTTTTTCCTTCGCCGGTGGCCATTTCAGCGATACGGCCTTTGTGGAGAGCGATACCGCCGAGGAGTTGGACATCGAAGTGGACCATGTCCCAAGTTGTTGGGATGCCGCAGACAGAGAATTGGCGGCCGAGCAGGCGGCGTGCTGCATTTTTGACGACGGCGAAGGCTTCTGGGAGAATGGAGTCGAGTTGGCGTTGGAGTTCGTGGAAGTCTTCGATTTTGGAGAGTTTTTCTTTCCAGTGGGAGGTGCGTTGACGGAGGGCATCGTCGGGTTCGGATTGGAGGGAAGCTTCGATTTCATTGATACGGCGGACGATGGGCATGAGGCGGCGTATTTCACGCGCGTTTTTGGTGCCGATGATTTTTTGGATGAGCCAGTTGAGCATGTGCGGAAGGGGATGTGAGATTAGTTGATTGTAAGAAGTTAGCAGGTTGCGAGAGAGGATGGGAGAGGTTAATTTTGAGGGTGGGGGTTGTATTGTTAAAGATGACTTATTTATCTAAAAAATAAGTTATGAATTTTTGGGATGTAGGAAGGTTTGTTATGGGAGGCAGGTTTGTTCGAGCTATGTGATGTTTTTTTTGGTATTGGGGGGAAGATGAAGGGTAGAGTGGTGTGTGGGTGTTGTGAATTTTTTGTTGGAAGGGAGAGAAGAGGGGTTCAAAATGTGAGAGAAAAGAAATTTGACATGCATTTGCGGATTGAGGAGTTGTTTGGACGGGTGACGAAGGAGAAAGCGGAGGAAATTATCCTTTTTTTACATCGGGAAGATCCAATGGGGTATCGTCGGATGATGGGCATGCTTGCTCAGCGGAGGAAGCTACGGCCGATTTTTATAGAGCGGAAGCCGAAGGTTGAGCGTCATGCTTGGATGATGGAGGAGTTGAGGCGGAGGAGAAACGCGGATTTGGCTTTGGAAGCGCTGCAGGCGTGGATTTTGAAGGACCGGAGTGGGATGGTTTTGGATTTTTTGGAGATTTTGGGTATTACCCACGATGGGAAGGGATTGGTGGATGAGTTACCCGAAGAGCCTGATGGGAAAAAAGTGGAGGAGGCTGTCGAGAAATTGTTAGCGAAGTATGAGGCGGAGGATGTGGCGTTGTATTTGAATTTGTTTTTATGTGGAGGGGAGGGGAAGTGGGTGAATTTGGAAAGGATAGTAGAGAAGGACAGTAGGTTGTCATTAAGTAGAGGGGTGATTAGTGGTGGTGAGAAGGTAGAAGACGTTGAGGTTGGTGGGGGGCACGAGAGGGGAGTGGATGGGGATGGGGGGTCAAAAGATGGTTTGGAAATTGCAAAAGGAGCTGGGGATCAAGGGGAGGCGGGCGGAGGTTGTGGAAGGGAGGAGACAATAATTAACGAGAAGGACAAGTAAGTATGAATGCAGCGAAGAGTGTGTTTGAAACGTCTCTTGATGAATTGAAAGAGGTGTTGGAACTATTGCCGGCGATAGCGAAGCCAGTGCAACAAGGGGCGGATTTGCTCGAAGCGTGTTGGAAAGCCGGGAATAAAGTGATGCTTTGTGGGAATGGTGGGAGTGCTGCGGATGCGGCGCACTTTGCAACGGAGTTTACGTGTCGGTTTAAGGAGGACCGTCGGCCCTATCCCGCGATGGCATTGGGAGTGGATGGGGGGTTGTTGACGGCGATTGGGAATGATTATGACTTTCGGGAAATTTTTTCACGGCAAGTGGAAGCATTTGGGAAGCCTGGGGATGTTTTGATTGGGATAACGACAAGTGGGAAGTCGAGGAATGTGTTGGATGCGATTGAGATGGCGCGGCGGAAACAAATGACTTCGATTTTGCTATGTGGAAAGGGTGGAGGATTTTCGCTTGGTGTGGCGGATTTGGAGATATTGGTTCCTGAGACGAAGACAACGGCGAGGATTCAGGAGGTGCATCAGTTTATCTTGCACGTATGGTGTGAGGAGATGGAGGCTCGATTGCCGAAGCAATGAATTGGTTTTGGGTGGTGGTGAGTGCGGTAGTTGGGGGAGTGATGGGATCTTTTGCGAATGCATGTATTTATCGGATGCCGCGAGGGATTCGGCTTTGGGAGCCGCGGCGTTCGTTTTGTCCGAGTTGTGAGCGGATGATTCCGTGGAGGGAGAATATTCCGATTTTGAGTTATTTGCTGTTGGGAGGGAAGTGTTCGGGGTGTGGGTGGAGGATTCCGGTGAGGTATTTGTTGGTGGAGGTTTTGATGGTTAGCTTGTTTGTGGGGATTTATTTGGTGCGAGGATTTCCGTTGTGCGTGGGGTATTGGGTTTTGGTGGTTCTGCTTGTGATTGGGGCGTTCGTGGATTGGGAATTTATGATATTGCCGGATGAGGTTACGGTTGGGGGAGTGATGTTGGGAGTTTTTGTTTCGGCTTTATTGGATGGTATGCATGTGGGTGGGGAATGGGTGGCAAGAGTGGGGAGTGCTCTGCTGGGAGCAATAGTGGGTTTTTTAGTTTTGTATGCTGTGGTGGAGTTAGGGAAACTGGCATTTGGGAGAAAGAAAGTGGTTTTTGATGGGAGCGTGGGGTTTCGTTTTTTTAAGGAAGGAGGGAAGTGGGTGGGCGAGTTTGATGGTGAGCGATTAGTCTTGGAGGAGGTTTTCAATCGTCCGAAGGATGAGCTTGAGATTGAGTGTGAAAAGGTTGAAGTGAATTGTAAGGAATTAGATGAGAGCAAATTGCGGATTCGATTTGACCGTATTTTACTGAGGGATGGGGATGAGATTTTGCTTGAGGGGGTGGAGGAGATTCGGGGGCGTGCGAAAGGTGTTGTGATTCCGCGGGAAGCAATGGGTTTTGGGGATGTGAAATTGATGGCTGCGATTGGGGCTTTTTTGGGGTGGGAGGGTGTTTTATTTACGATATTTGTTGGCTCAGTTGTGGGGTGTTTGGTGGGTTTGATTGGTGTTTTGATGGGAAAAGCTGAGAGGGGGACGCAACTTCCGTTTGGACCGTATTTGGCATTTGGGGCGTTGGTCTGGATGTTGGGTGGAGATTATTTGTGGTATATGTATTGGCAAGGGGTGATGGGTGGGCGGATTGGAGTTGGTTAAGTGACTTATGGGGATGAAAGAGAAGGGAAATAAAGAGTGCGACAACAAGAAGGGAAAGGTAGGATGGAGCGAATTGATGCGGCTGGGTGTTGAGCCGTATCGTTGTTTACTGCGATACTTGCGGCCATATCGGCGTCGTTTTGTGCTGGGGTTGATGTGTGGGATAGGATTTGCAGTGGTGAATGGTTTATTCCCTGTGGTTGTGCTTGTTGTTGGACGGCAGGTATTTGGAGGGAGTGGGGAACAGTTTCGATTGCCGGGAGGTGTTGGGAGGTTGTTGGAGCAGTTGCCTCTTTTCCAAAGTCCGAGTCAAGCGGGATTTGCTGGTGTGATGATGGCTGTGGTTGTTGTGCCGATGGTGATGTTAATGCGGAGTATTTTTTCGTATTTGAATTCGTATTTGATGGCGTGGGTGAGTTATCGGATGCTCCAAGATTTGCGGCTGGAGCTTTTTTCGCATTTGCTGCGTCAGGGTATGGATTTTTTTGGGCGCGTGAAGGCGGGGAGCCTGATTTCGCGGGTTACAAATGATGTGCGGGTTGCTCAAACTGCGTTTGTAACGATTGCCAGCGATGTATTCAAGAATCCGTTTTCGATTCTTATTGGAGCTGTTGTTTTGTTTGCATTGGATTGGAAGTTTTGCTTGGTGACGTTGCTGCTGTTTCCGACATGTCTTGTGCCTGTGATTGTATTTGGGAGGAAGGTTCGAAAGGCTGGGAAGGCAGAGGAAGAGGAGGCTGGAACGATGTCTGTGATTCTGCAGGAGAGCTTTTTAGGGATTCGGGTTATCCAGTCTTTTTGCCGAGAAGAATACCAGGAGAGGCAGTTTGCGCGGAGTTGCGAGGAGCAATTTCGGAATTCGATGCGTGTGCGTAGGGCTACGGATATAGTGCAGCCGTTGATTGAAACAGTTTCTGCGTTTGGGGTGGCGCTAGCTTTGCTCTATGTGTATTTTAATAAGATGGCGCCGGAGAGGCTGCTTGCGCTGATGTCGGGGATTTTTTTGCTGTATGATCCGGCGAAGAAGCTTAGTCGGCTTCACATGCAGCTTCAGAAAGCGATTGCGGCGTCAGTGAACGTTCTTGAACTTTTGAGGAGAGAACCATCTGTTGGCGATCGATCTGATGCGATTGCGTTGTCGAGGTGTGAAGGGAGGATTGAATTTCGGGAAGTGACATTCGATTATGGGACGAAAGTGGCGGCGTTAGCGAATTTTTCCCTAGTTATTGAACCTGGGAAGAAGTATGCTTTGGTTGGGCCAAGTGGGGCTGGGAAGACGACGGTTTTATCGCTTTTGCAGCGGTTTTATGATCCGAAGGAGGGAGAGATTTTACTTGATGGGGTGGATTTGCGACGTCTGAAGTTGCGGTGGTTGCGTGAACATATCGGAGTGGTGAGTCAAGAAACGTTTCTTTTCCATGATACGATTCTCGAGAATGTGCGTTTTGGGCGATTGGATGCTACGCGAGAGGAAATAGAGGAGGCCTGCAAGATAGCAAATGCGCACGAGTTTATTCTCAAGCAACCCAATGGGTATGAGACAGTGATAGGGGATAAGGGGTGCATGCTATCCGGTGGGCAACAGCAGCGCCTTGCGATTGCACGAGCGATTTTGAAGGATGCGCCGATTCTTCTGCTTGATGAAGCGACGAGTGCCTTGGATTCGGAATCTGAGCGGATGATCCAAGCGGCATTAGAGCGGCTAGCTGCTGGCCGGACAGTTATTGCGATTGCGCACAGACTCTCGACGGTCTTAAATGCTGATTGTATCGTTGTGATGGAAAAGGGGAGGATTGTTGGTCTGGGACGGCACGAGGAGTTGTTGAAAACTTCTAATTTGTATCGGCGTTTATACGAACTGCAATTTGTTGAAAATTCAATGGGTGCAGGGAAATTTTTTCAGTGAGTTGTGAATTGAGATTAAAAAAAAGATGGATCTTTGGGCTGGATTTTGGCAAAGGGTAAGTTGTTTTGAGAGAAGGGCTGACAGAGAGTGGGTTAGTGAGGAAAAGAATTTTACCAAGTGAAGTCGAGCAAAAAAAAAGCCGAGCTCATAAGAAGCTCGGCTTTCAGCACGAAAGGGATATACGTGCTTAATTGGAGCAAGTTAGCTGCTGGATGGGCTGTGAATGGTGGAGGCAGCCGGAGTTTGTTGGGAAGTCAGTGGAAGCGTTTGAAGGCTCCACTAGATGTTGTTGAATGAGGTATTGTTCCAATTCCTCGCCACTAATGTCGGCCAGCATGACGCCATTGACTATAACGCATGGGGAGAGGGGCTGACCGCTTAATTCCTCCATTTCTACTCTGTATTGAGGATTTTGAATTATATCTTTTTCCTCGTATTCCAAATTGTATTTTGCGAGGACGGCTCGGACGCCTTTGCTCCAGCCACAATGGGTTTTGAGGTAAGCTGTGATGGTAGGTTTTGTCATAGCGTAGAAGAATTTTGCCAAGGTTGCGTTGGATGCAATTAATTTTTGCGATTTTCTCCTGGGCGATATTCTTCTTGGGCGGCGAGGAAAGCTTGTTCGAGGCCGACCATATCTTCTCCTGGTCGGAGCATATCGAGGGCTTCTGATTCGCGGCGTAATTGTTCTTCGCTGTAATTAGCGGCTTTGATGGAGAGGCCGATACGGCGGTCCACGCGGTCCACTTTGATAACTCTGGCTTCGACTTGTTGGCCGACTTTGAGGACGTCTTTGACTCTCGCGACGTGTTCTTCGCTGATTTGGGAGATATGGACGAGCCCATCGATATCACCTGGAAGAGCGACGAAGGCACCGAAATTGGTAATTTTGGTGACTTTTCCTGTGACGAGGTCACCGATTTTGAAGCGTTGTTCGATGGTTTTCCAGGGGTCTTCTTCGAGTTGTTTAATGCCGAGGCTGATGCGCTGGTTTGCTTTGTCAATATCGAGGACGACGGCTTCGATTTCGTCGCCTTTTTTGAGCATTTCGCTTGGATGGTTAATTTTGCGGGTCCAGCTCAAATCTGAGACGTGGATCATGCCATCGATTCCTTCTTCGAGCTCGATGAAGGCGCCATAGGCGGTCATGTTGCGGACTTTTCCGCGGACTTGTTTGCCGATGACGTAACGCTGTTCAATTTCGTCCCATGGGTTGGGCTCGAGTTGGCGAATACCGAGAGAAATTTTCAATTCGTCCTTATTGATACCGAGGACCATAGCTTCGACTTCCTGGCCGAGTTGGAGGACGTCGGAGGGGCGGGCGATGCGCTTAGTCCAGGAGAGTTCGGAGACGTGGATGAGACCCTCGACACCTTCCTCGATTTGGACGAAGGCTCCGTAGGGCATGAGACTTGTGACTTTGCCTTTTACGCGGGAACCGATGGGGTAACGTTCGGCGATATTTTCCCAAGGATTTGGTTGGCCTTGTTTGAGGCCGAGGGAGACTCTTTCTTTTTCGCGGTTTATATCCAGAACGACGACCTCGACTTCTTGGCCGATGCTGAGGACTTCGGCTGGGTGGTTGATGCGGGACCATGAAATGTCTGTAACGTGAATGAGGCCGTCTATACCGTTGAGGTCAATGAAAGCGCCAAACTCCGTGATGTTTTTAATGATACCTTTGACTTTGTCGCCGACTTTGACTGTGTTTAAGAATTGCTGTCTGCGCTCGGCTCTTTCTTGTTCGATTAGCTCGCGACGGCTGAGGACGACGTTTTTTCGTTCTTCGCTAATTTTGACGATTTTGAAATCGTAGGTATTGCCAACGAACTGATTGAGGTCTTTGGGAGGGATAATGTCCACCTGGGATGCAGGCAAGAAAGCTTCGACGCCGATGTTAACGGAGAGACCTCCTTTGACGACGGCGCGGACGCGGCCGCGGATGATACCCCCTTCCTGATAAACTCGGACGATTTTTTCCCAGTTTTGGCGTTGGGCAGCTTTTTGCTTAGAGAGGACGACCATGCCATCGTCGTTTTCGAGGCGTTCGAGGAGGACCTCGATTTCATCGCCGACTTCAACTTCGGAGGGGTCGTCAAATTCAATGGCGGGGATGATTCCTTCAGATTTGTAACCGATATCAACCAAAAATTCGTTTGGGCGTTTTTCGAGGATATGGCCTTTTACGATGCTGCCTTCTCGGTAGTTTTTAGTGGATTTTTCGATCAGTTCTTGAATTTTCGACATAGGGTTAGGTTTAGTGTGAGTAAGAGGACGACGCATCCGCACTTACGGAGTGCCGTGGGGCTGAGAAAAAAACAGCCAAAGGGTTTAATACTGAAACTTTATTCGGTGAGAAAGTCAACTTTTTAATGAAAAAAATTAGCAACGATGCATGGGAAAAAGAGATAAAGTGATCTTGAATTGAAATTTCAACTTGGATGGTAAGATTGGGTAAAGTAAAAAGGGATTAGAAAGAGGAGAAACTGTGATACCCTCTCAGAAGATTCAGGAGATTGCAAATTCGATTGCCTATAAAGCGATTTTCCCTGTGGTTATTACGGATAGCAAGAGGCGGACGGTATGGGTTAATCCAGTATTTATTCGGCTTACTGGATATACGTTGGAGGAAATGAGAGGGAAGACTCCTGGTTCTGTGCTGCAATGTGAGAAGACGGACATTGAGGTTGTGCGCTATATGCGTCGGATGCTTGACAGTGGCAAGCCATGCACCGTTGAGATACTAAACCGCTCAAAATTAGGGAAAGAATATTGGGTTGAGTTGAACATTCAGCCGGTTTTTGACCAAGATGGGAATCTTGAAGCATTTTTTGCGATTCAGCGCGACATCACGCGTACTGTTCTTGCAGAAAGAAAGTTGAAAGAAAAGGAGCAGCTTCTCCAGAAATTAACTGCTCAGGTTCCAGGGGTTCTGTATCAGTATCGGTTAGGTCCGGATGGGCATGTCTCTGTTCCGTATTGTTCGGAGGCAATTCATGAGGTGTATGAATTGACCCCGGAAGAAGTCCGAGAGGATGCTTCAAAAGCTTTTGAACGAATATTGACGGAGGACTTACCGGCTCTTTTAGAGAGTGTGGAGATATCAAAAAATGAACTTACGGACTGGAAAAAAGACTTTCGAGTCCTTTTGCCGAAGAAGGGCATGCGGTGGTTACGCGGATTTGCCCGTCCTCAGCGCCAGCCGGACGGTTCGACGCTTTGGCATGGATTTATTACGGACATAACGGAGGAAAAAGAAAAGGAGCAATATATCGAGAATAGTCGGCAAATTCTTTTATTTCTTTTTAATGAGGTTCTTGCCGGGTATTGGGACTGGGATCTTTCGAAGCCAGAAGAAATTTACAGTCAGAGAATCAAAAGTTTCCTTGGATATTCTGAGGCGGAATTTCCGAATACGGTGACATTCTGGAAAAATCTTGTTTATCCAGAGGATTTGGAATTGCTTTTGAGGTCTTTTGATAAACATGTGGCTTCAGGTGGGAAGGAGCCATTTAGTGCTGAGGTGCGATTTCGGCATAAAGAGGGGCATTATGTTTGGTTAATGAGTTGTGGCAAGGTGTTGGAGTGGACGGATGATGGGCGAGCGAAGCGGGCAATTGGATGTTTTGTGGATATTGGAGACCGGAAAATGGCGGAGAAAAAGTTGGAGGAAGCGAACAAGGAATTGGAGATGCTTATCCAGAAAGAGCGCGAGCTTGCTGCACGAGCCGAGGATGCCAACAGAGCGAAGAGTGAATTTTTAGCGAACATGAGCCATGAGATACGGACGCCGATGAATGGGATACTTGGGATGGCTTCGTTGCTGCTAGAGACGGATTTAACGGACGAGCAAAGGCGTTTTGCAGAAGTGATCCAATCATCCGGCGAGTCATTGTTGACGTTGTTGAATGACATATTGGATTTTTCGAAGATTGAGGCTCGGCGTTTGGAGCTTGAGGAGATTGTTTTTGATTTGCCCCATTTGCTTGAGGATTTTGCTGATGCAGTGGCGGTTCGTGCCCATGCCCGGAATTTGGAATTTTTCCTGTTGGCGTCGCCGAATCTCCCGCGATGGGTTAGTGGTGATCCTGGGCGATTGCGGCAAATACTCAACAATCTTGCCGGGAATGCGATAAAGTTTACGGAACACGGGCATGTAATTGTTCGGGCTTTAGCGGAGGGAGGGGTGCGCGGGTTGGAAAATGGTAATGAAAACGATGTAGTTGTCCGTTTTGAAGTTGAAGATACAGGGATAGGGATACCCGAGGAAAAGCAGGAAAAGCTTTTTCAACGTTTTACGCAGGCGGATTCCTCGATAACGCGTCAGTATGGGGGGACGGGGCTTGGGCTAGCGATAGCGAAGCAATTAGTGGAGATGATGGGAGGGAGTATCGGTTTTGCGAGCAAAGTGGGGGAAGGGACGAAGTTTTGGGTGACCATTCGATTCAAGCCAGCAGATCCTCCAGCGGATTTTGGCCCTGAGCCGAATGCGCGCCATCTCCATGGCAAACGCGCGTTAGTTCTTGATGATAATCCAATCAATCGGGAGATTCTATGCCTGCAAATGAGTCGGTGGGGTATAGAGGTGGTGGAGGCGAGGGAAGGGGAGACAGCAATCGATTTGCTAAAGGCAGCGTTTGAGGAGGGGCGGCCATTTTTTTATTTGATTCTAGATTTGCAATTGTCTGGGATGTCTGGGATAGAATTAGCGAGGCGAATTCGGAGCCTGCCGGAATTTGATCCGGTTTGGATAATTCTTTTGACTTCGTTGGGGCAGCCTGGGGATGCTGTGCGAAGTGTGGAGGCTGGGATTGATGCGTATTTGAATAAACCAGTGCGGGCATCGGAGCTTCGGGACATGCTGTTACGGTTATCGTTACAACCACGTCCTCCGAAGTATAAGCAAGAGAAGGGGAGGCGGCTGATAACTCGCCATACGCTTCGGGAATCTATGCCGGCAAGGGATGGACGGCCCTTGAGGATATTGCTTGTGGAGGATAATCCTGTGAATCAGACAGTTGGGCAGGCGATGTTGCGCAAGTTGGGATGCACCGTGGATATTGCAGGGAATGGATATGAAGCGATTCGTGCGCTGGAACTGTTTCCTTATGATTTGGTTTTGATGGATGTGCAGATGCCTGAGCTGGATGGTGTTGCTGCGACGATGAGGATAAGGAGTGGTGATTCAGAGGTATTGAATCGAGAGGTTCCAATAATTGCGATGACAGCGCATGCCATGGCAGGGGATCGGGAGAGATTTCTGGATGCAGGAATGGATGATTACATTTCAAAACCTGTGACAGCTAAGGCACTTATTGAAATGCTGCAGAAATGGTTTCCGGATTTTAATCCACGATTCCAGGATAGAAGGTGAGCTATGCCTATTTCTAAGGGGTTTGTTGCCTGCCTTTTGATTGCTATTCTTTCCCTTGTGGGGGGGGCTTTTCTTGTAGTGCAAGAGGTTCATTTTCAGGATGCCAGGTTACGGGAGAGGGCTCTTTACAAAGTTTTTGGGACTGCACAGACAGTAGATACGAATCTGATTGCACGCTTAGAGGGGACAATTAGAGACATAAAAAAGCCGGAATATTGGATACTCAAAAGCCAATTAAAATCGATACAGAAGAGCTTAGAAGATGTTCGATTTGTGTTTCTGCTTGGGCGCAGGCCTGATGGGATGCTATATACGATGCTTGATGGAGAGCCGGAAGATTCTCCTGATATTTCTCAACCTGGTGAGGAATATCCTGAAGCTTCTGAAGGAGAAAAGAGAGTTTTCAGGGAGGGGACTCCGGTAGTTGAAGGACCTATTGAGAATAGGTGGGGGACATGGGTTTCGGCGCAAGTTCCTCTTTATGGTTATGGAGAATTGGGTCAAGAGAGAGCGGTTCCGATAGCTTCGTTTGGTATGGATATTGCAGCTAATTTTTGGAGGCGGGAGGTTTTTTTGCGGTGTTTGCCGACAATTTTTTTTGTGATTTACATTTTGATCGTTTTTTTGGTTGCGGCGTGGTTATTTTACCTACGAGCAAAGGGAGCACTTAGTAGGTGGCAGTTACTACAATATTGGGAGGTTTTTATTCTGTTTTTCGCTGGGCTTGGTTTTACGATTTTTGCTTCGTATAAGAGCTATGAGATTCAAAACGAGAATCGAGTATTATATTTTCGGAGAGGTGCGAATTCCCAGCTATCGGCGGTTTGGGTTCAACTGAGGGAGATAGGAAAGTCGGACTTAGTTGCCATGCAAAAGTCTTTGGAGGGAGATTCGTTGCATTTTCAGGATATTTTTCGTTCGCTAAGTAGTAGTTTTCTGTTTAAGCCTGTATACGCTGTAATTTCGCTTGTGAGTGAAAATAGGGGTGGGTATCGGGTTTTGGAACATATTTTGAATTCTCAGGTTGAAGTGAAGGAGAAGCTTTTAGGGGGCAGTGAATGGGAGGCTGGATCGAAGTTTGCGGAACTTGCGAGGAGGTGTCATGAAGTTGGGTATCCTTTAATTGGGGAGGAACCTATCCAGATATTTATTCGTGGCGAACCAGTTCCTGGGCTTCTTGTTTTTGTGCCTTTGTTTTTTCAATCATCTAATTCAAAGGGAATTGATCGTGGGACGATTGTGGTGGCACTGCGAGGGGACCAGATTTTACCAAACGTGGGAAAGGAGTGGCCAACAGGGCAAGGACGATTTTATAATTCGTTGATTTCTTATGTTCGAGAGGACGGTGAGCGGATTGTTCTTAATAAAAGAGGTGGGGAGGCTTTGGAAGAGGGCGGTATTTTCAAGGTAAGATTTCCAATTTGTTTCCTTGGGAATGTCCTTGAACTTGAGGTTCAAGCTGCTTCAGCTTTTTTCCGAACGAATCCGGTGAATGGATGGAAAGTTATATTGGGCAGTGGTTTTGTAACGACAATTGGATTGTGCATCGCACTTGGATCAGTCTTAAACCAACGAGCGAAGCTTGAACGTGGCGTTAATCGTCGCACGCGGGCGTTGCTTGAAGCAAGGCAGAGATATGAGATGCTCGCACGAAGTAGCCGGACATTTGTTTGGGAGGTTTCACCGAGTGGGGTGATTACGTTTGCATCTGGAGCAGTTGAAGAGATTACGGGATTTTCTCCGGAGGAGTTGGTTGGGAAGGTTAAGCTTGCAGAGTTGGTGGTTGAGTGTGGTGAAAGTGGTGGTTCAAAATTGCAAACTCCTGGACTACTCAGTGGGGAGGGAGGTATTTGGCGTGAGTTTATAAAAAATATTGAAGTCAAGATTAAGAATAGAGAGGGAAAGGAGATTTGGGTTGTAGTTAGCGGGTATCCTTTATTGGATAACAGGGGGGATTATCGTGGATACAGTGGAAGTTTTACAGACGTCAATGCCTTGAAGGAAGCGCAGGGGGCACTTGAGAGGCAAACTCGATTGCAGGAAATGCTAATTGAGATATGCTCGCGCTATATCAATCTTTCCCTGGAGGAGTTTGATTCAGCAGTAGAGGAGTCGCTTGGTAGGCTTGGAAGGTTTGTGGGAGCGGATCGGTCCTATATTTTCGAGTATCATTTTAAGGAGGACATTTGCACAAATACGCACGAGTGGTGTGCAGAGGGAGTTGAGCCTCAGATAAACGATTTGCAGGCGGTTCCTTTGAGTATGATTCCGGATTGGGTGGGGAGGCATTTGAAAGGGGAGACGATTTTCGTAGCGGATGTTCAGGGATTGCCAGGGGATAGCAATTTGCGTCTGGTTTTAGAACCACAGGGGATTCTAAGCTTAATTACAGTTCCACTGATGGATGGTGAGCAGTGTCTTGGATTTGTGGGGTTTGATTTCGTGCGGCAACGTCATGTTTGCCAAAAAGCCGAGGAGGATTTGCTGAGATTATTTGCCCAGATGCTGGTTTTGTTGCGGAAGCGACAAGCCAATGAGGACATGTTGCGGCGTGCTCGGGAGGAAGCGGAGAGGGCCAGTCGAGCGAAGAGCGAATTTCTGGCAAACATGAGCCATGAGATTCGAACGCCGATGAATGGAATAATGGGGACGCTTGCCCTTTTGCTTGATACGCCGTTGGATGAGAATCAACAACGGTATGCGCGGACGGCGTTGAATAGTGCGGAAGCTTTGCTTGGTTTGCTGAATGACATTTTGGATTTTTCGAAGATGGAGGCGGGGAAGTTTGAGCTGGACAAGAGGGAATTTGTGTTACTGCAGACGCTGGAGGAGGCGGTTGCGCCGTTTGCTTTGCGAGCGCAGAATAAGGGTTTGGAGTTTATTTGCAATATTCGGCCGGAGGTTCCGCAGCGGTTGGTTGGCGATCCGTTACGGTTACGGCAAGTGATAGCAAATTTGGCAGGGAATGCTGTAAAGTTTACGGAGAAGGGAGAGATTTCCGTTATGGTGATGCTTGAGGGGCCCAAAAAAGAAGAGGGGTTTAAAAGTGGTGAAATCGTTGCCCTTCGGTTTGAAGTTCGGGATACGGGGATTGGAATACCTGCGGAGGATAAAATAAAACTATTTCAGAAGTTTTCGCAGGTTGATTCATCTTCGACTCGTCGTTATGGGGGGAGTGGGCTTGGGCTTGCGATTGCTAAACAGATTGCGGAACTAATGGGTGGGGAGATAGGGGTTGAATCGGAGCCTGGGAAGGGGTCGTGTTTTTGGTTTACGGCGAAGTTTCCAGTAGGGCAGCAGAAAGCTGAAGATTTCAAAGAATACACTTCTGAAAACCCATTGTGTTGTAAGAGGTTTTTGGTAGTTGATGATAACGAAACGAATCGGAATCTTCTGACCCAACAGTTGGAGGCTTGGGGAGGGTATGCTAAGGCTGTTGGGGATGGGCCGAGTGCGCTTGCGGAGCTTCGGGCTTCGCGGATGGATGGCAATCCTTACCATGTCGCGCTCTTGGATATGCAAATGCCAGGGATGGATGGAGTTGCTCTTGCGAGGGTGATTGAGGATGATCCGACGTTTCATGGAATCTCCGTGATCTTGCTAACTTCGCTTGACCAGCAAATGAAGACGGAGGAGCTTGAGCGAGCCGGAATAGATGCGTGGTTAAATAAGCCTGTGCGTCAGATTGAACTTTATGAGACAATTTCAAATGTTTTGACTCGCAAAGGTTTAGCTACTTCACGTTTGCCGGAAGTTACCTTCACAATTCCCAAGGAGTGTATGCGAAGAGAGGAAGGTGGAGCTGAAGGGGTTGGTTCCGTTTGTGAGCCGGAAGGGGCTGATGAAGGGAGAGATGGAAATAAGGAAGTAGCAACTGTTTCTAAAGCTGAGAAAACGAGGGCTAATACAACGAAGAGGGTTCTTCTTGTAGAGGACAACCCAGTCAATCAAACTGTGGCGTTAGGTTTGCTGCAGAAGCTAGGATTTGAAGCGGATTTGGCTAAGGATGGATATGAAGCGTTGGAGATTTTAGCTCAAAGAGAGTATGGTTTGGTTCTTTTGGATCTTCAAATGCCGGGTTTGGATGGATTTGAGGTAGCGAGGCAAATTCGGGCTGGATGGGGTGGCAAGATTCGAAACACAGAGATTCCGATAGCTGCGATGACAGCCCATGCAATGCAGCGAGATCGGGACGAATCCATGAGGGCAGGGATGAATGATTTTCTGACGAAACCGGTGAGTCCTCGTGCTCTACAGGAGGTAGTTCGGAAATGGCTGCCGGCCGAAGAGCTGGCAAAACGGGGAGGAAGTTAAGGGAGAGTAAGGATAGTGGGAAAAATGGTAAGATAGACCTAGAGGTCTAAAATGTAGCCAGTAGTGTCAGAGGGAATCACGACGATGATGAGCGATTGCAGTGCAAGTGATAGCGGGAAAAAAACGCTAAAAGCGGTAGCGATTATTGGTTCTGGGGGTCGGCTGGGGGGTAGCTTAGCAATGCGATGGGGAGGGAGGTTTCGGCTGGAGCTTTATCCGAAGAGCCTGTTGGACTTAAAGGATTTGGATGCCGTTGTCCGATGTGTAGAAAAGTCGGAGGCCAGTTGGGTTGTGAACTGTGCTGCGATGACGCGGCTAGAGGTTTGTGAGCGGGAGCCGGAGTTGGCTTTTGCTGTGAATGCGCGTGCACCGGCGGTTCTAGGGAAGGTGTGCGAGCGGCTTGGGAAGCGGCTTGTGCATTTCAGCACGGATTATGTTTTCGATGGGAGGAAGGCTTCGCCTTATTCCGAGGAGGATGCACCCAATCCGCTGAGCACGTATGCGAAATCGAAACTAGAAGGGGAGAGGAATGTGCTTGAGGCGGATGGTGGGCATTTTGTTTTCCGTGTTTCGTGGGTATTTGGGCCCGGGAGGACTGCTTTTCCTGATGAAATTATCCAAAAATCTTTGCGTGGTGAGACCTTACGGGTGGCGTTTGACAAATGGTCTTCGCCGACGAGTGCGTTTGATGTGGGGGACTTTTTGGGAATGTTGATTGAAAGGGATGAGCAAGTTGGGGGACTTTACCATGTATGTAATTCCGGCGGATGTTCGTGGGTGGAGTATGCCGAAGCGACGCTGGAGATAGCGAGTGAGCTTCTTCTGCCGCTTAAAACGCGACAAGTTTATCCAGTTTCTTTGGAAGAGTTGGGTTTTCTGAGTGCACCGAGGCCTCCGTATTCGGTATTGAGTACGTCGAAGGTGGAGCGGTTGTTTGGTGTGCGGATGCGAGGATGGCGGGAGGCACTTGGTGAGTATTTGAGGGAATTTTACGGGCGGAAGGAAGAAGGAGGGATGAGTTAATTATGAGCCGGTTTTACATGCTGCCGGCGGAATTTGGTAGAGGGCGTGGGCGACTTTCTGCCGAGGAGTATCACCACGCAAGGGATGTTTTGCGGTTGGGGGTTGGGGAGTTTGTGGAAGTATTTGATGGGTGCGGGAATGCGAAGCGCGGGCGTCTGCTCGAAGGTGGGTATGTGAAATTGTTGGAGGAGTTACCCGGGAAAAGAATGCCAGTCAGTTTGATTTTGGCGCAAGCAGTGCCGAAGGGCCGTAATTTTGATTTTATTGTTCAGAAGGCTGTAGAATTGGGGGTTAGCCGGATTGTGCCGCTTATTACGGAGCGGACGGTTCCGCGGTTTAATGGGAGGGAAGGGGAGAGGAAGCGGGAGAAGTGGCGGCGGGTTGCGCTGGAGGCGTGCAAGCAATGTGGGCAGAATTTGCTGCCGGAGGTGGGAGTGCCGGTGGAGTTGGGGAGTTTTTTGAAGGAATTGCCGATGGCGGAGTTTCGGATGGTTGGGTCGCTTTATAGTGGAGCGAAGCGGATACGGCGAGCGATTGAGGAGTGTTGTGTGAGGCTAGGGCGGATGCCGAAATCTGGGATGGTATTGATTGGGCCGGAAGGGGACTTTACTCCTAAGGAGTGCGAGGCAGCTGTCCAAGCAGGTTTTGAGCCGGTGACATTTGGGCCGATTGTATTGCGGACAGAGACAGCGGCGATCTACGCGTTGAGCATTTTAGGTTATGAGCTGATGGATATGGGGAGTGATTCTGCGTAGAGAATTTTTTTTCGGAATAAGTGAAGTTGAATTAGGGTGGAGTGGGTGGCATGGTGGGGGTATTTTACGTTGGAGGTTGTGTGGGTTGAGGTGGAGGAGTGGTGGGCAAATCCTGCGTGGGTGTTAAGAATTCACGGAGGCCAAGAGCATCAATTGTTGGCCAGTTGTTGATGGGTAGGGGAGTTTGGAAGTGAAAATTGAGCCAGACGCCGATAGGTTCGTTGGGGCGGAGTGCGACCTGCCAATCTTGGCCGATGCCGAGAGGTTTGGCTTGGAGTCGGGCGAGTAGTCGTAGAGCCGACCAATTCTGTCCGCCATCAACGTTGGTTGCTTCGCCGCCGAGGAGGCTGTGGTAGAT
>JAOAAX010000051.1 GCA_026418675.1 Chthoniobacterales bacterium
ACCGCCATAACCCTCACCATGAAATTCCAAAACGGACCGCTCATTATGGGAACTGCATCGGTGTTGGAAATATGCACCCCAGTGCTGGACAAGGCTAGACCATGCTCGCTCTGCGATCCAGTTCAGTTGCACGTTTTCCCAAATTTCAAGCTTGCCAAAAGCGCTGAGTTTTTTACCAAACCACTTGCCGGCTCCTTGTTGGCCTTATCAAGGGTTTCACTTGGCATGGCTTGGTCCAATCCATTCCTTCTTCGAGCCAGGGGAAAGCCCCGTCGGCGGGAACTTATCACTCTGCCCATACGCGAATCCCTCTGTACGTTTGCCGGTAGAGAAAGAGCTTCCTACCAAGCCAATCTTACGAAACTTTCTCTCGACAAACGCTGTGTGGTTGCATAATTTCCCAATACGAACCGTTTAAAGTGAAGATGATCTTTTTCCGGAACTTCACTCAGGAAAACGATCTTCATGCCATCGTGCTGCTCTCCTCGCACGACTAATTCTCCTCATCGCCTGTTGATGACTCGAAACGTCGTCTCTTCGCGATACGAATGCGGTGCCGTCTGCTCGATTTGCAAAAGCAATTGGGCATCCTTCCCCTATTCCCTCTTGGGTGAAGCACGGATGCGGTGGAAGCTGGGAGCCTACGACTAATGCTTAGCAGAACATTACTGGGCCAGTTGATTCACTCTTTATTAAGTTGGCCACTAAGTTTATGAACAAGATTCAATCTGCTCTCGCTACTATCGTTTGTTTCCCCTTCTTAGCTCTTGTTACGATTTGTCGTTGGTTTGGACAAGTGTTACTTTCAATATGGATCTGGGTTGGCATCTGTGCTCGGATTGGGGGGGTGCCGCACTTTGGGTTATGCTGGGATTGATCTATTACATTTTAACAGTCTCTGAGGTCATTCCGCCCTTTTTTGAATTTCGGTTTTGGCAGTGGTAGCAATGCTTTGTTATCTTACTTTACATTCCGGTTTTTTACGCTTTCATTCTACTATCGCCGCTAGCTTGGCTGTATATGTTAATCACCATCGAGCTTAAAGTGGATAAACTGTGCGTTAAATTAGCCGAGATCCTTCTTTCTTGCCTGGTGCTGTGGGCCTTTTTCAAATTGGCAGACAAGTTCCTGAAAAGTCGATAACCCGGCGTGAATCACCGGTAAAAACTCGTATCGGAGTAAGAATCCCCTGCCAGTGAATCATCTCAACCCCTGAGTTGTTCTAAAATCCCAAAGACGAAACGCTCAACCAGACCACCAGAAAAGATAACCTGCCCCGTAACGAAAAAACACAATTAGAACAAGAAAGATTGCCCCGTAGATCGTGGCAACTGGGTTTTCTTTATAGGCCCTATAAACCCGCGGCTACTCACGTTTCCAGGGGTGTTTCACGGGCCAAGGACTCTCCTCCTCAGTCCAATTCCGGTAGAATTGTTTCTCTTCTTTTTGCTTGCGCATCCTTTCTGCTTTTCGCGCTCGCGTCTCTTGACGAACTCTATCCTCGTATTCCGATTGTGATTGATAGGAAGCTGGATTTCTCACTTCGTTCTGGCGAGGAGGCGAAGGATTCCTACTGGCTAGAAATTTCTGACGAGCCTCCGCTGTCTTGATTTTTTCATAGGCAGCATTGAGTTCCGCGGATATTCGGTTGGCTTCTACCTCTTGCGAACTATTAATGGGAAACTTGTCAGGATGCAGCATCGAAATCCACAGTCGGTAAGCTTTTCTAATTTCTTCGTCTGTAGCGTCCAGATTGACTCCTAGAATGGTAAACGGATCTTCCAACATACTTCGAAATAATTATTTGTAATTGACGCGTCCCATTGCAAAACTATTCACTCTATGCTCCATCAATCAAAGCTGGCTTGCATAATTCGCGGACTTTTTCAGGGGTGATGGGAATTGTCGCTCGACGAGGGGCTTTCGGGAACCCAAAATTTCTAATATCCTCCTAAAGGCGTTTGGCGAAATCAGGTTCCGGATGGGCGAAAAGACCCCGCCGAATGCCGGTTTGGAGATTGAGCTGCCCTACGGTATGGGTGTTTTTTTCCGTAAGCAAATCCTGCATCAAATCCGAGATTATTCCCGTCCATTCCTCCACAAATTCCTTAATTTGCTCAGGAGAAAGACCACGTTCTTTGAGAAACCCGCCTAAACACGGCTGTCCACCTGCTTCTAACTGACTGCGTGCTTCACGCATCAATTCGAGGAGGAGGTTCAACTTTTCGGGTTCAGCATAGGAAGTTCTCATCAGGCTGGCTGAATTTCTGCTATTGGTAAGATTTTTATTCTCTAGAGGGGCGATCGTATGGCCCTGCTTGAGTTGTCTAATACGAAGCAAAAGCAGCTACTCCAGTCATTGCAGAAGATCAGTCTGCAAAGTTTGCTCAGATGTCGTCTGAATTGTCATAGCCTGCTCTGTAATTACCTCCTCGTAGTTGTCCTTAAGAGAGATTGGCAGGGGACCACGGCGTTGGTGGTGTCTTTTGGCATTATTAAAATGGAGTTCGCCAAGGCGATTAACTGCCTCTATAAACTGTTTTTTATCTTTCGGAAAGGCTAAGTTTTTGGAAGATTTCCACGAAACAACCGAAGAAGAGCCTCATTTATAAGATCGTCTGGCGTAAACACGCCCTATCCAAAGGGCGCCAGCAACTTTCGACAATCCTTCATAAATTTAACCCATTTTGTTTCTTTGAGCAAAATAATTAGCTTCGCGTATTGATAAGGTTTGAGGCGAGACGGATGAGGAGGATGTGGGTGCATCTTGGTTATTCGCCTTGGATTTGAAGGATTGCTGTGCCATACAGAGTTGGGTAACATTTTACAATGGGTTTTGTCCCTGGGAAACTCTCGTTAGTAAAAACTGAAAATTGCAAACATAATGGCAAAACCATCGCTAAAAAGCTCAATATCGATCAATCGATATTTAGTCGTAATTTGCAGATTATTAAAAAGTATGCCGTTAATTATTTTAGAAAATTGAATGCCCCCAAGAAATCTGATACCATTCCGAGCTAAAAATCAATTGCTACATTAGAAACTCACTCAAGGCATCAACAGAGGCACGACAACCCTCCCCAATGGATGATGGGTAGTAAGTCTCTTGGACCAACCCGCAAAGCGCTCCGGCAGGGGATCGACGAAGCTAAGCGTTCTCAGGAATGGACGATAAAAACAAACAGGCGAAACTTGATCAGCTAGTTTCACCAAGCGAGACAGACACGCGGTAGAAATGAATAAATTTCGCAATCTGGCCAACCTGCAGTCAAAAAAAGTTAGAGCCTAAGCGCCGCCGCACAACTGTGGCACTTTTCCAAATGACGACGTGATGTGCAGACAATTCCGACTTGTTAGGAGCCTGCCCGCTAAAGGGCTAAATTTGCGGTTAACCGGTAATGACTCCCGTTCGCCAAAAACTGACAAAAAAGAGTTTGATGTTGCACAGACCTTAAGCCAAATTGCTTCTCACAAGAAACTCTTCGGTTCTTTTATCAAATCGAAAAGCGGAAATCGGGCTCATCGTCCGCCTGCCGTTAAACTGAGCAGTGGCTTCGTTACGGCAACACAAGAACCCTATCCCCCTCCAATTCCTAATCTGTTTTTATAAATGTTTTTTTATTTAGTTAGTTAACTATTTTAATCTTACCTCAAAACCGTTAAAAGGACCGCAGAGGTGTTTCTCTAGTGGATCGTCTTTTGAGGACAAGGATTGGTGGCCAGTTAAAATCGAACCGATTTAGGATTACTTCTTGGACCCCTTTGCGAAATCTAGAGAAACTGGTAAGGTTTTTCTCTTAACAGGAGATGCGTTGAGGTCTGCGAGAACGAGCTCTATTTAACACATCCTAGCCACTAAGAGAAACCGACAACGATGTGCTTGGGATGGAGTTTAAAGAAATAAAAATTCCTCAAACTCCGTGTGGGTTTATTCGCAGCTAATTCGGAGATGCGATTCATAAAGGAATTTTACGAACTCGGCTGCGTGGGAGGCCTTTGCCTTTGCAAACTCAATTCTCCATGGTCGCTTCGAGCTAGAATTTGGTTGTGCTTTATCCGTTTTAAGCGTTTGTGGGGGAGAAGCCGAGAAAACTCTCCTTGAGAGAGCTTGCCTCGTCCAATCCCTTGGCAGCGCGGAGAAACTAGCGTGCAAAGAAGATGAGGTAAAATAAAAGACACTATTCCAAAATTTGCGGCTTGGTGTCTGCTTATGGCTGCGTCGGCTTTCTTCGCCGATTCAATTCAGCTCCATTGGATCGATTTCACTACGCACTTTTCACCAAACCCCGGCAGCATCCATCATCCAGGACTCCTGGTGGCGGACGAGAATCATGCGGAGGGGGAACGCAAACGGGCTGGTGCTCTCAAGCTACACATAAGCTCGTTCCCTCTCTCTCCGAACCGATGTAACCTTGAATGCATCGGGATAATCTTGCGCCCCGAGAACAGCGTCAGAGCCATAGCACCCTCGGGATCCTCGCGTAGAGCTTTCCGGTAAAGATCTTCCAACCGCTTCTTAAAATTTGGCGAAGCGAGCGGGTGGCGCTCACCCAAGCCACAGCACAAAGTGGGCCATCGAAACTCGGAATCGCTTGCACGTAGGCGTTGATGAATTTCTCTGCCACGGTTGCGGCTTTCTTCTTATCGAGGGAATCTATCTCTGCTTGAAGCGGTGACAGGTTTGCGGAAAAAGAGAAGCGATGAGAAAGATAACAACTTTGGTATTAATAAGTAAGATTTATTTCGGATTAAATGATTTTGTGATCTTTTTTTCATTTAATAACTTGCGCAACTTAGCAAACAAAAAAACAAATTTTTTTTGAGGAGAATCACAGCAAGAAAAAAAGGGGAATTGCGCCCCACCAAGGCAAGGTAAAAACTTGAAAAACGCCGAAGACCGCCCTCTTAGGCACTCCAATTCCACGAAAAAAGAGCCTGCGGGCATCAACTGCGGGAATAGGCAACCATGACCATAATTGCAGGGCAGATATGGCCCTCTCTCAGAGCGATCGCTCAGCATTTCATTTAGGAAAACGTGCCTTCCACTTTTAAATAGGAATTCCTGCCTTCTCATAAAGTTGGAGCGAAACGGAGTGGGAAGGGTTGTTTTCTCCGCGCAACTAGATGATAGTCAAATCATGGGCCTTCTCGCTCGATCAGGGTTCAAAAACAAATGGCTTCGCAAGTCGACGAAAAGCCGAAAGTCGCTCGCTAGCTTCTTTGAGCAAAGGTAACAGGTGCGGGGCTTCTTTGTGAGAGGTCGGTTAGTTTTCTTTGTATTCTAGCCCCAAACACCACGCACGTTCTAAATAACAACCTTGCTATCGCCCTGAAACAGAATCGCTGCACCGCAGGAAAGGTTTTTTCCACCCAGTCGAGGGCTTTAAGTAGAGCAGAGTATTCGACAACATTGATGGATTTACACGCACCTTTATTCAGGAGCTCGCTTTCGCTGTAAACCGTATTGCGGTGGCATCCTGCACGACAAATCCCCAACGAGCCGCGAGAATTGGGATTCCCGACCGGTTCTAAGACTCCATCGAAGCTGACGAGCCAGTCTGGGGATCTTTCAGGAAAAGGATTGGTTTGCGGTTGTATCTATTGTTCGAATGAAACTGACCAGCTGTTGGGATCGGATGGCATGAGAGTTTTCATATGGCTCTAAATTATAACGTTTCGGAATTAAAATTATTCACGGCATTTAAAATTTATTCGAATTACAAATCAATTCTCCTGCCGGCGACCTCCCTCAAACCCTCCCTGTTAAGGATGAGAAAGTTTGCCCTCTATTCGAAACTCGTGGATGAAACGAAGTAATAACTTTTCGATGTGTTTTCTCGCAGGAAAGGAGCGCGGGCGTCGAATTCTTCCACTCACAAAAACAAAACTGCAGAGGCTTTCCCGCTGAAACCAAGGGCAGACACGATTTTTCCGTATTCCTGCAGAGAATCCAGCTGGCTCACCATCTGCTTCGAGATAAACCGTCCCCGCCAAAGTCTCCCATCGCAAGCAGATTTACAAATCCTTGGAGTGATTCAAGGAGTCGGAATTTGGGCTGGCAGGTGCGCAGACAGGTTGTCTAAAAGCACACATAGAGCAAGCCGTCTGCAAGGTTAAAATTCTCTCCCAAACTCACTTTGCAAGAAAAACAAGACCGACATTTCACTCCGAAACCAAAGAGAAAACGAGACCTGGCCAGGTTTTTTGGGGTGCCTTGGAAGCTGCCAACGGCGGAAAATAAGGCGTGTGGCAGTTTGTTGAAAGTAAACCAAAGGGGAGGTAATCAACAGCAGCTGCAACAATAGGGGATTCGGAGAACTCCACGGGGTCAAGAGGGAATAGCTCCATCACCTCCGAGAATTTTTCATAATCGAAAACTCCACCGACAAACCCAAATCTTCACAAAAGGACTTGACAATTGCTGCCTTACACGGCAGGAATTTCGGCAAACCATGGTGGCTGTGGAAGCCCCGGAGTGAGCGGCTGCCGATAAATCTCCAACGTTGCCTGGAACGCTTGATTTACTCAGGCACAATCTTTAGCTGATAAATTTATCCCATGCGTCTGTGTCAACGTAATGTTTCAGGCACTCGGATATGCTTGAGGAATGCGCAGTAGGGAGAACCCTGCAGCCAAGCCCCCCTCGATATACCAATCCGTCCCCGCCTTTTGTAGCAGGGAATAAACAAGGTTTCCAATTCTGCCGTCTCGTGCTCGTCTGAATGATCTCAGGCAGAGAACCGAGTTTTAGTTGGCTTCCAAGCACAAACTCAGGACCAAGTTCGTCCTCATTCAAATAGGAAGTCGGTATTTAGATCCTCGTCCTGCAACATGAATTCAGAGTCTTGAGATTGGGCTTCCATAATATCTTCAATCTTGGCAAAATCGGCATCCATTCCTTGGTAGATCTCCTGAAGAGGATCCTGCTCCGGAATCGTGAAATCTAGCACAAGGAAAACCGGTGACTCCGATCGCTCCCCATTGGCAAGCAAGTAAAATGCTTCGTGGGACTCGAGCCGGGCGAGATCGCCAGGTTGGATTATTCAATCGTCCCCTTCTACTCGCACCTTGCGCTCATGCCAGGATTCGGTTTTCGTTCCGCTTTAGTCAGTGTCCTTTAATTCCATAGAAAGATTCACAAATTGCGAGCGCGTGCGTTTTCCCAAATTGTTGCGGGCCAATACCTCGACCGCCGGCTCAATGCAGCGAAAGTAAATTTGGTTGGGCAGATTAATGCGTAATCCCTCAAAAGCAGAAGAACCGACCGCGTTCGAAAGGGAGACAAATCCCTGCGTGGCTGCAACCAAAAAGGCACGCTTCTCACGCATCGTCTGCAGGTTCTGCATATCACCAAATATTGGCTGATTGCCTGTAGCCACAAGCGGATATTCATCACAGAAAATCCCGATGAGCCGGACGTCTTCCTCCTCCGAAAAACGCCGTTTTTGAATCATCCGGTAAATATCCGCCTTCAGGAGCCGTCCCACCTTCAGAGCGAGATCCGGATCAGCCACAGCATTCATACGAAAAAACAAAATCTTTCCCTTCTCTACCACATCCTCGACACGGACGGCAGGACGACCTCACTCGGAAAGATTTTCTGCATGCGTGGAGACAAAAGCGGTTTAATAACGTGCTGCACAACCGTGATGAGAATGCCGCGGGTTCTCTGATCCAGATTATTCCAACTCTCCAGATTTTTACAGTAGCAGTCCATGGTCAGATAACTGATCGGACTGCATTGGCTTGCAATCGATTGCAAGGCCCCACGAATTTTCTTAACCTGCGACCAGGCACACTCGGTGGCAGGAGTTTTCCATGTAAGCAAAAGATCCGAAAGCCATTTCAGCGTGGAACACAATTCGAGACCTCCTTTGGCCATTAGATGGAGAGCAAGAGCAGCTTCGATCGCCTGCCCTGATGTTAAAGTCCAGAAAGCATTCTCATGGCCATAGGTTCCCTCCGGAGAAATCGTAGCTAGCTTCGCCTGCAGACTCTCCAAATGGGGCACGGAAACATTCATCCCAAAAGGATTGTAGCTATGTGTGCTGCCAATCCCTATAATCTGCACGTCCTCCGCACAGCCGCAGGCCTCAGCCCACTCCCGCACTCGTCCTGTCGTGCCATCCGTTTTGAGATCAAAAACAGCCAACCCGGTTTTGAATTCCGGCTCATTGGCGCGAACCCGAACCGAATCTCGCAGAAGTGGGTTGATCCCCGATGTGGTTTTGCCAGAACCTACATTCCCTATATAAGAACATTCTGGCAGAGCATCCGCCCTGTCAGCGGAATCGCTCCTTCTGGGTCTCCGATTCTCAGTCTGGTTCCGATTTTATCTAGTGGGTGCGTTCTCATTTTTCTATTATATAACGAATGGCAGAAAATTTTATGCATTATCACGCGTCCTTCTAACTAGGGAGTGTGCAAAAAGGGATATGAAAGGCGTTTTTAACTGTTCGCAGGAACAGCTTGGCAGAATTACGCAGAGAATTGACCAGAACGAAGCATTTGTTGAATAGTTTTGCCAAGAGAGGGTTGGTTCCGAATCACCGTGCTTCGTTTTTGGATACAGCGGTAGGAAAAATGGTGTTTACGATGTCCCTTTTGATCCAACCCAGTGGGCGAATTTGGCTCTACTTAGAAGGAGGGAGCTCGCTTGCCAAAAGAAAAAAATCACTCGCCCATAGCTCGTTCTCCCCCAGGAACCAACGGCAGATACTCACAGCGGAAGATAGGAACACCTCGCTATTTTAAGGCATTCAAGAGAAACGTTCTGATTTTGCTCTTAATGAGACTTCTCATAATTAGACCTACCGGGAGCGGAGAAATTTCGCTGATTCTGTCAGTGCTATATTATGTTTCAACTTTGGAATTATTAATCCAACATAATACCTCAAGCAAAATTCCCTTGTTTTAAAGCTCACCAAAGTTCCTCAGTTAGGAAAAACGTTTTTGCCAATTCCAGTCACTTATGAGCTTTTTATGGCAATCTTCTCCAAAACATTTTCTAAGAATTTCCAATAACTAAGCAGGCCATGGCTTGATCGGAAAGCGGGGAACAGCGCAAAATTCGGCGCGCGTTTTTGCCGAAGGCTCCCGGCTGCAGCAGGTTGACTTCTCCTACTTTTCGTTTGACCGGAGACAGCACGCAAAGGGAGCGCACGGCGCGAAAAACCGTGCGGAATGATGCACAGGCACTGTCGCCATGCCCTCAGCCTGCATCCATAGCTGCCTCGCTATGCCTCGACAATGCCTCGACTATGGCTCGGACTACGGGCGACCGTCGGCTGGCTGGTCTCCCTTGCAATCGGCTCTGGGTGGGTCTAAAGATCACGCCGGGCCCGAGGCTCCAGGCGGATGATGGCCCCGCCCGCTCTTCAAACCGGCAGAACACCTGGCAGAATCAACACCACTGCTGCCCCCTAAGCAGCCAAGAGTAACTCGAGGAGCGCGCGGGTGGATTTGGGGATTTCGGTGCCGGGGCCGAAGATAGCTGCCGCGCCGTGCTGGCGCAAAAATTCGTAGTCCTGCGGCGGAATTACCCCGCCAGCCACAACGATGATGTCGGGGCGTCCCTGCCGCTTGAGCTCCTCGACCAACTGCGGCAGAAGCGTTTTGTGCCCAGCTGCAAGCGAGCTCATGGCAACGACGTGAACGTCGTTCTCAATGGCTTGTTTGGCGGTTTCTTCCGGGGTTTGGAAGAGCGGGCCAATGTCTACGTCCCACCCCATGTCGGCCATCGCTGTGGCAACAACTTTCGCCCCACGGTCGTGGCCATCCTGGCCCATTTTGGCAATCAGAATGCGCGGGCGGCGGCCTTCGCGGCGTTCGAATTCTTCGGCAAGTCGGCGGCATTCTTGGATTTCGTCCATCTTTCCATAAGCGGAGGAATAGACGCCGGAAATGGAGCGGATGGTCGCCTGGTAGCGTCCACACACTTTTTCAATGGCGTCGGAAATTTCTCCAAGGGTTGCACGGGCTTTGGCTGCCTCGATGGCAAGCGCCAGGAGGTTGCCTTTGGACTTGTCGGCGGCGGCATGCGTGATGGCATCCAAGCAACGGCGCACAGCGTCCGGGTCGCGCTCGGCTTTCAGTTTCTTGAGTCGGGCAATTTGGGCTTCGCGAACGGCTGTGTTATCAATGTCGAGGATTTCGAGTGGGTCCTCTTTATCGAGTTTGTATTTATTGACGCCGACGATGGTTTCCAGCCCGGAGTCAATGCGAGCTTGGCGGCGGGCAGCAGCTTCCTCGATCCGCATTTTGGGCAGACCGCTTTCGACCGCTTTGGCCATACCACCGAGGGCTTCGACTTCCTGGATGTGCGCCCAGGCTTTTTCCATCAGGTCGTGTGTGAGGGCTTCGACGTAGTAGGAACCACCCCACGGGTCCACCACGGCGCAGAGAAGTGTTTCGTTTTGGAGGAAAAGTTGAGTGTTGCGGGCAATGCGCGCGGAGAAGTCGGTTGGCAGGGCAATGGCTTCGTCGAGAGAATTGGTGTGGAGGGACTGGGTGTGGCCGAAGGCAGCCGCCATCGCTTCAATGCACGTGCGGGTGACGTTATTGAACGGGTCCTGCTCGGTGAGACTCCACCCGCTGGTCTGCGAGTGCGTGCGCAGCGCCATGGATTTGGGGTTTTTGGGATTGAATGTTTTGACAATTTTGGCCCACAGCACGCGAGCGGCGCGCATTTTTGCTATTTCCATGAACATGTTTTTGCCCTGCGCCCAGAAGAAAGAAATGCGCGGCGCAAAGGCGTCGATATCGAGTCCGGCAGCGACACCGGTGCGGAGGTATTCGAGGCCATCGGCCAAGGTGTAGCCCATTTCAAGGTCGGCGGTGGCTCCAGCTTCCTGCATGTGGTAGCCCGAGATGGAAATGGAATTGAACTTGGGCATGTATTTGGAGGTGAACTCGAAAATGTCGGCAATAATCCGCATGCTCATGGCCGGCGGGTAAATGTAGGTGTTGCGCACCATGAATTCTTTGAGGATGTCGTTCTGAATGGTGCCGCTGAGCTGTTCCAGCGTGGCCCCTTGCTCAAGCGCTGCCACAATGTAGAAGGCCATGACGGGAATGACCGCGCCGTTCATCGTCATGGAGACGCTAATGCGGTCCAGCGG
>JAOAAX010000052.1 GCA_026418675.1 Chthoniobacterales bacterium
ATTTCCCCCACTACTAGCCATCGAATTCCCCCTTCTCCTCTTCCCTTCTTTTGGATTGACTCATCTGCAAATCTTCTATATCTAGTGGGTCAATATGGGAACGTGCACAATAAATCGTGAAGTCGCAGAAGCTTCGGTAGCTAAAACAAACGGAATAAAACCCACCTTCCAAAAAAGTCTCCTTGCAGAAGAAAAGCTTCAAAATAATGCCAATCAACTCTCCTTGGATTCTAACCCAAACCACCACCCCATAGCTCCACCACCCAGCAATTTACCCAGCCCCCGCCCCAATAGCTGGCTCCCTGGTTTCGAAGAAATTGGAACCTTCCCTCATTACGTCCGCAAACGCGACGGCTCCGAAGTCCCCTTTGATCAACGAAAAATCATTTCCGCCATCAAACGAGCCGGCGAAGCCACAGGGGAATTCGGCGAAGAGAGAGCACGAGCGCTCGCTTCGCTAGTCGCCGCTCAGCTTCGCTTACGTAACCAGCGCTGCGTCCACATCGAAGCTATCCAGGACCTCGTTGAGCTTACCCTCATGAACAACGGCCACTTCCAAACCGCTCGCTCCTACATTCTTTACCGCGAGCAACGCCGCCAGCTCCGCGAAGACCGCAGGGTGTTCGTAGAAGTTTATTCAAGCGTCGAAGAATACGTCGGCAAAAAAGATTGGCGCGTAAACGCCAACGCCAACCAAGGCTACTCGCTCGGTGGCATGATCCTTAACATGGCCGGCAAAGTAACCGCCAATTACTGGCTCAATCATGTTTATCCACCAGAGATCGGCGAAGCCCACCGCGAAGGCGATTACCACATTCACGACCTCGACATGCTTTCCGGCTATTGTGCCGGCTGGTCGCTCCGTATGCTCCTCAACGAAGGCTTCAACGGCGTGCCAAACAAAATCGAAGCCGGTCCTCCACGGCACCTCCGCACCGCTCTTGGCCAAATGGTCAACTTCCTCGGCACCTTGCAGAACGAGTGGGCCGGCGCGCAAGCCTTCAGTAGCTTCGATACTTACCTCGCCCCATTCGTCCGCCAGGACAACCTCGATTTCTCCAGCATCAAGCAATGCATGCAGGAATTCATCCACAACCTCAATGTCCCCTCCCGCTGGGGCACCCAAACCCCATTCACCAACCTCACCTTCGATTGGGTTTGCCCCGCAGACCTCCGTCCACAAAATCCCATCATCGCAGGCAAAGAATGCAACTTCACCTACGGCGAGCTCCAACGGGAAATGGACCTCATCAACCGCGCCTTCATCGAAGTCATGATCGAGGGTGACGCAAAAGGCCGCGTCTTCACCTTCCCCATCCCAACCTACAACATCACCCCCGAATTCGATTGGGAACATCCCAATACCGAACCCCTCTTCGAAATGACCGCCCGTTACGGCCTCCCCTATTTCCAGAATTTCCTCAACAGCGACCTCGAACCCCATCACATCCGCTCCATGTGCTGCCGCCTCCAACTCGACTTGCGCGAGCTCCTCAAACGCGGAAACGGCCTCTTCGGCAGCGCCGAGCAAACCGGCTCCATCGGCGTCGTAACCATCAACATGGCACGCCTCGGTTACAACCACGCCGGCAATTGGAACGATCTCATCAACCGCCTCGACTACCTCCTCAACCTCGCCAAACGCAGCCTCGAAATCAAACGCGATTTCGTCGAAAAACGCATGCAGGAAGGCCTTTACCCCTACACCCTCCGCTACCTCGGCACCCTCCGCAATCACTTCTCCACCATCGGCATCAATGGCCTCAACGAATGCATCCGCAACTTCTTTTCCGACGCCGAAGACATCACCACCCCCACCGGCCGCCAATTCGGCCTCCACATCCTCCGACACCTCCGCCATCGCATCACCCAATTCCAAGAAGAAACCGGCCACCTCTACAACCTAGAAGCTTCCCCCGCCGAAGGCGCCACTTACCGCTTCGCTCGCGAAGACCAAAAACGCTACCCCGGCATCCTCCAAGCCGGCACACCCGATGCCCCCTACTACACCAATTCTTCTCAGCCTCCAGTCGCCTGGACCGATGACCCCTTCGAAGTCCTCGACCATCAAGAAAACTTCCAACGCCTCTATACCGGCGGAACCGTCGTCCACATCTACCTCGGCGAACGCCTCCCATCCTCTCATACTTGTAAGCTCCTCGTCCGGCGCGTCTTGGAAAATTACCGCGTCCCTTACATCACTATCACACCAACCTTCTCCATTTGTCCTTCCCACGGTTACCTCGTCGGCGAGCAAACCTCCTGTCCCATCTGCGGAAAAACGACGGAAGTCTGGACTCGCGTCATGGGCTACCACCGCCCAGTCAGCCAATTCAATCGCGGCAAAAAAAGCGAACATGCCGAGAGAAAATTCTTCTCCCTCGCCCACATCGCCAGAGCAGCCTAAATCTGCTGACCGCGATCCACTCCCCACGCCCTCTTACGCTCCGACCCACCCCCAAAATAAGCCTCCGCACAACCTCTCGCCTCACTTTCCGCTTCCTAAAAATTCCTATCTCCTCCGAGCTGAACAAACCTTCCCAATGCCCCAATCTCCTCATCCTGCCACTTTGCTCCCATCTCAAGACCAAGAAAAAATTTCTCCTCCTTTACGAATCGGCGGCTATCTCCCACTCTCAGCCACCGACTACCCTGGTTGCCTCTCCGCTGTCATCTTCCTACGCGGCTGCCCTTGGAGATGCCCTTACTGCCACAACCCCGAGCTCCAGCCCTTCGTCGGCCCAAACACCCCACCTTGGCAGCAAATCCTCGTCCATCTCCAAAAACGCCGCAATAAACTAGATGCCGTTGTCTTTAGTGGAGGCGAGCCGTGTGCTCAACCTGCCCTCCTCGAAGCCATACAGGAAATTCGCTCAATCGGTTTCCGCATCGGCATCCACACTGCCGGTTCTTATCCCAACCGCCTCGCACAACTCCTTCCCCTCCTAGATTGGGTCGGACTCGACGTAAAAGCCCCTCCAGGCCCCCTCTTCAATCAAATCGCCGGCAGCGAATCCGCCGCAGACGCCTTCCTCCAAAGCCTCTCTCTCCTCCGCAACTCAAAAGTCCCCTTCGAACTTCGCACAACCCAAGACAAATCTCTCCTTCCCGACAACCAAATCCAAATTCTCCAAAACTGGCTCGCCGAACAAGGACTCCCGCCCTCCCGCATCCAACCCGCTCTCCCCGTCCGAAAGCTCCCTCCCCCCTCACCCCATACGCAAGCTTAAACCCCTCACCTCTTCACTCTCCCTAATTTCCGATCCTAGCATCCAAATTCTCACGCGCTCCTCCTCCCCACACCTCCCCTCCCTCCACAAGCAAACTGCCAAGCCAGGCAAATTTCTCAGCCCATCCACCGGCTAATTTCCCGTTCCGTCCCTCCCCCCATTTCCGTAAACTAATAAACGAAGAGTGAACCCCAATCACACCGCACACCAGCCACATTCCGCAAAACAAACCTCCCTGCTTATGAACCAGCCAACCCCTACCACTACCATTCCAACCTCCCTTGCTACCACAGCGAAGGCCACCCTCATTGGCCCCCTCTCTCCCAATTCCTCCACCCAACTCCCTCTCGCTCTAGCCCGTGTGCCAGCAGGCTTCCCTTCACCAGCCGACGACTTCTTCGAAAAAACTATAGACCTCAACGAACACCTCGTCCCTCACCCAGCCTCCACCTTCCTCATGCGTGTCGAAGGCAACTCCATGATCGGAGCAGGCATCCACGACGGCGACCTCCTCATCGTAGACCGAGCCGAAGAGCCCGCCGATGGCAAAATCGTTGTCGCCTCCGTCTGGGGAGAACTCGTCGTCAAACGCCTTCGCCGCAATGGCAACCTTTGGCAACTCCTCTCAGAAAACCCCTCCTACCCCTCCATCTCCCTCAACGATACGGATAGCGTCATTTGGGGTGTCGTAACAGGCATCGTCAGAAAGCTCTAATCTCCAAACAACTATGCAAAGGGATTGGTTTGCCCTCGTTGACTGCAATTCCTTCTACGCCTCCTGTGAACAGCTCTTCCGCCCCGACCTCCAGGGCAAACCCGTCATCGTCCTCTCAAACAATGACGGCTGCATCGTGGCTGCCTCCCCAGAAGCAAAAGCCCTTGGCCTCACAACAGGACAACCCCTCTTCCTCGTAGAGGAAATCATAAAGGCAAACAGCGTAACCGTCTTCTCCTCCAACTACGAACTCTATGGCGATATTTCCCGCCGCGTCGTGGACGTCCTGCGCAGCTTCGCTCAGCAACTGGAAGTTTATTCCATAGATGAGAGCTTCCTCACCCTCCCACCCCTCCCAGAGGACCAGTTAAAAAAACTGGCCCTCCAAATCCGGTGCGCAGTCCGAAAATTAGTAGGCGTGCCTGTGTGTGTCGGCATCGCCCCAACGAAAGTCCTCGCAAAACTCTCCAACCGCCATGCCAAAGAAACCCAACTTCACAGCGCGGGAGTCTTCGTAATGCCTCCAAACCCCGAACTCCGCCTCCCCTTCCTCCAGGCTATTCCCGTCGAGAAAGTTTGGGGAATCGCTGCAGGTCTCTCCTCCCGCCTCATCAAGTTCGGCATCCGTTCCGCCGCAGGCCTCGCTCTAGCCAATACGCTCCTCATTCGCAAACTCGGAGGTGTCGTCCTCCAGCGAATCGCTCTAGAACTCCGCGGCCTCCCTTGCATCGAATTGGACGATTATCCCGCACCCCGCAAATCCATCCTCTCCTCCCGCTCCTTCGGCTCGCTAGTTTACAACCTCCCCCCACTCGAAGAAGCCGTCTGCTCTTACACCTCCCGTGCAGCCGAAAAATTACGCGCCCAGCGCTCCGTCTGTTCTGCCATCGAAGTCTTTATAACAACCAACCCCTACCGCAAAAACCTCCCTCAATACCGCAACTCCTCCATTGAACACCTCCCCGAACCTGCCTCCGACACCCCAACCCTCTGCGCCGCAGCGCGCCGCGCACTCGCTAGAATCTGGCACGAAGGCTTCGCCTACCACAAAGCAGGCGTAATCCTCTGGGGAATCCTCCCCGCCGCAGCGCTCAACCTCCCCCTCTTCCCTCCCGCAATCTCCAACCGCACCAAACGGGACGCCCTCATGGCAGCTCTCGATACAATCAACCGCAAATTCGGCAGAGGCACTATCCGCATCGCATCCAGCGGCATCCAACAAACATGGCAAATGCGGCGCACCCAACGCTCCCCACGCTACACCACTTGTTGGGAAGAACTCCCCATCGTCTCCGCCAAACCTTACCCCACTCACCCATCCCGCCTCCCCTCAAAAACTCTTTCTCCCCCAAAATAAAGCTGCGACTCCGAAAATCTCCTCCCTGCCTAATTGCCAACGCAGCCAAAGAATCCAAAGGCTTTCACCTCCTCACACCCACGAAAAAAAAGGGAAAACCCTCACCTCCACAAAACCCAAAGAAAGCTCACGCCGCCCCCTTTCTAACTCCTCCCTCCTACCTCCGTCGCACACACCCTTTACCAACTCTGCACCTTCATTCGCGCCTTCTGGCTCTGCTTCATATCGGGAATACTTTGCTCATCATTCCAGACAGCAACTTTCTTCCGAACCTCCCCATCGCGAGCACTCACCTTGTTATCGTAATCGGTATCCAGGGCAATTTTATACGGATTCCCCCACGGGTCGAGATACCCTTGCCCGGCCTTATACCCACCCTTCCCGGGTTTATACGTGGGTGGTTCCAGAAATGCAATCTTCCGTGGGTTCTCGTTATCATCCTCACCAAGCAAAATCCTCATTAGGCTATCGTCCACATTCCCTCCACTCACATTCGGCAAACGCCCATACTCCGTTTCAAACATCATTACCGCATTCGCAATCTGCGTAACGTCATTCTGCATCGTCGCTCGCTTTGCCGAATTCAACGCTCCCCCAATCGCGGGCAATGCCAAACCCATCAAAACCGCAAGCACCGCTATCACAACAAGCAATTCAATCAACGAAAATCCGCGCCGCAAAAACAAAAAGAAAACTCGCTTCCTCATGTTACTGGTTCAGCTTATTTGAATTCGGCAAAAATGTCAAGCCCTTTTAGCAAAAAAAACATAAAAACCGCTCCATCGAATCAAAACCGATCAGCATATTCAGGGTTCGCTTTCAACCAACAATCCAAAAAATTCCGCAGCCCCTCCTTCCAATCCACCAACGGTTCCTTCAAAACCCCCTGAATCTTCCCCACATCCAATACAGAATACGCCGGCCGCTTCCCACTCGGCGACCTTAACAAAAATTCATACGGCACAAACTCCATCTCCTGGCATACCAAAGCAAACCCTCGCCGAGCCAATTCCCCCCTACACTCCGCAGCAAAACCCTCCCACGAAGTCTCCCCCGGATGCGCCAAATTCCATACCCCACTTGCCCCCCTCTCCACTAACTCCACCACCGCACGCGCCCCATCCCCCGCATGTAAACACGACCCCAGCTTCCCACTCGCCACCTCCAACCGCTTAAGCTCAAACAGCAACCTCGGCAGCAAACTCATAAACGTCTTCCCTCCAACCCCAAAAATCCACGAGGGACGGAAAATCAAATTGCTCGCCACCTCCCTCGCTCTCACCTCCAATTCTGCCTTGTGTCGCCCATACACACTCAGCGGTTTGGCCTCATCCTCCTCCCGATATGGGCGCACCCGCTTGCCATCAAAAATACCATCAAAGATATAATCCGAACTAAACAAAACCAAGCGCACGCCCCTCTCCGCACAAACCTCGCTCCACCACAACGGTGCCTCAAGATTTATTCGGCGGGACTTTCCCTCATCCCTCTCGCAGCTATCAAAGTTACAAAACGCCGCCGCATTTACTACTACTTCAGGCCGAAACTCCTCCAAAACCTTCAAACCCGCCCCCCTGTCACAAATATCCAGCTCTTGACGGCGAAACGACAGAACCTCGTGCCGCCGAGCACGAAATTCTTTCTCCAAGTATCGTCCCATTAGCCCTCCAGCCCCCAGTATTAAACACTTCACCTATCCCCTCTTACCCTACTTGTTTTGCCCCTTCAACAACTTTTTCAAAATTTCCAACTTCCTCAATCCTTTCTGGCAACCACCCCTTCAATTTCCCGCTCGCTAGCAAGTAACATCCAAGAAAACCAATTCCCCCTACTACCAAAAACAAACTTCCCAAACTCAACATTTGTCCAATCGAAAACCATGCTCCAGGCACTACAAGAAGCACCCCAGCCGCATAATTAAAATACGCTGCAAGCAAAACCTGTTCCGTCAATTTCGCGTGAATCCCTCCACCAAATTCCCCTCCCGCTTCCCTTCCTTCCAGCCGCAGCAAACCAAATCCTAAGCCTACGGCCATAGGAACTGCAACCGCAAGCACCGAAATCAAAAACACGGCACCGTCCGCTGAAAAATACTCCAAAGGCAGCCCTCCCTTTGCTACCTCTTCCACCACACCAACTCCACCAGCTGTTGCCACCTCAGCAGGCTTCTCCTGCCACATCCTACTCCACACCGCCCATCCCAGCACACCTACTGCTACCGGTATCAACCAAACCGATGTGAAAACTATCCGGCTGTCCCAGCCCAACCCCTCCTCTTCCCGCAACTGCACATCCATAAAATACCTCCCTAGAAACAGCAATACCCCCACTCCATATACCCCTAAGCAAACCAAAAGAAAACTCTTTTGTCCAAATGTCGCAGCTGGAAACATCCAGGCCAAGCCGGCATTCGAAAACGCAAACCCATACCATGCCACCGAGGTATTCCGTGCCTTCACTCGCAAAACCGCTGGCGTTAACCGCAACGCCACACCCATCCCCAAATTTAGCAGCACTCCTGTCACTGTTAGAAGAAGCCATCCTGCGCTCCACTGTGTCCCCTCCAGAACCTCTATCGGCGCACGTTCCGAAAACGGCACACCCAGCAAGCCCACTATCAAAAGCCACAATGCCGAGCTAACCAAATACGCGCTCGCAACGTCCGGCAACGCAGGCTTCCGAAACGTCCCAATTAGATTGATCCCCATTACCAAGGCGCCACATGCCAAAAACGTCATCCCCATCTCTCCACGCCCAAAACCCTTCCACACAATCGAAGCCAACACCAAAAGCACCCCAACATAATGAAACCCATAGTGCAGCAGCGCAAATTTCTCGCTGTAAAGCGGAACCCGAAACACCCGAGGCAGCGCCCAATATACCACTCCGAAAACACCTCCCATCCCCGCCCCTAGCAACAACAGAATCATCCATGCCAACCCATGCCCAGTCAGCGTAGGCCGAAGCAAAAAATCCGGCCGCCCGGCTAGCATCCCTGTTGCAAGCAACAGGAAAACCAAAGAAGTCACGAAGAAACATCGTGCACCAAGCCCAATACTCTCCTCAATTTCCTCTCCAACGTTTCCTCTCACATCTTTAACTTCTTCTCTCATCATATTTCTCTCCTTTCGTTTCTTTTATCGTTTCAAAAAAAATTCTAGCTTTTGACAAATTCCCCTCTTTGCTCCAACTTCGCACATCCCCTTCTTCCTCCCAATCACTAGGAATCCTCAAACCAATATACACGATCCCAATCGAAACCAACGAACTAGCGGGCATCACAATCGCTGCCACAAGCGGATTCATCCACCCACAAAGCGACACACAAACTACCGCAAAGTTATACAAAACCGTAAAACCAAACAACGCCCTCCCCGTATGGCCATGCCTCCGGGCCATCCGAAACAACTTCCCCAACCCTTGCAATCCGCTCCCAAGCAAATAAAAATCCGCCTTATTTTCCAACAACCCTGTATCCACTGCCGGCGTCCCTCGGCAGAGGGCTGCATCGAAAGCGAGACTATCATTCGCTCCATCCCCCAGCATCAACGAACACCCACCCCAACGTCCTTCAACCAACTTCGCTTTCTCCTCCGGCTCCAACCCTCCAAGCGCTCGCTCCTCTCTTACTCCCAACTCCTTCCCTATTCTCTTCACCTTCTCAACACGATCCCCACTCAACAGCCAAACCTCATACCCATCCCTTTCCAATTCCTGTATTTGCCGACTCGCATCCGGCCGCACCTCCTCCTCAAACTCAAATTCCGCCACCTCTACCCCATCCAACGAAAAAATTGTCCCCTCCCTCTGCCCCTTATGACTCACATCCCACAACGCCCATTCAGCCTTCCCAAGCCTCCACGTCCCCTCCTGCCGGGCCCATTCAATACCGCATCCAATCACCTCCCGCACCCTCACGCTCTCCATCCCCTCCACACCTCGTGCCATCAGCTCCTCTCGCAGGCAACGCGCCACCGGATGCAAGCTCACCATCGTCATCCCAAGCAGAACCTCTCGCGCACGCTGCGAAAGCCCATCCACTGCTTCCGGATTCTTTAAGCCCAGCCTCTCCAGCGTCACTGTCCCCGTTTTATCCATCAGGATTACCTTCACCTTCCGCAGCCGAGCCCAAAGCTCCTTCTCCCGAACAAAAACTCCGAACCTCCGCACTACTGTCGCCGCAACATCCTCCAATAGCGGCAATGCCACTCCAATCGCGCAGGGACACGAAACTACCCATACCGAAATCATCACTTGCATCGCCTTCAACCACCCACCACCACTCAAAAGCCACCCAACAAACCCACACACCCCAACAAGTATCACCACCCTAAGATACCCCCGCATGATCCTTTGAAGCACCACATTCCTCCAACCCTCCCCTCCCCCCACTCGCATCAGCCGCTCCAACCGACTCCCACTCCACCCCTCCATCGCAACCAAACTTACCTCATCCGCCCCCAAATTTTTTGCCCCTCCAGGCACCACTCCACCCAGCGAAAAACTCCTCGGCTCAGCCTCTCCTGTAATCCACTGCAATCCAAACACCCCTTTCCGCTCTAGCAACTTCGACCTCACCGGCACAATCCCATTCCGCCTCACCCAATACCGTTCCCCCTCCCGCAGTTCCTCCGCTCCAACTTCTCGCTCAATCCCATCTCGCAGCACCCTCACAAAGCCAGGCGTCACTCGCAATTCTAGCAACCGCCGTCGGTTCCCCTCCACAGCCCGCTCCTGCAACCACCGCCCAACCAACATCAAAAACGTGAACACCGACAGAAATTCAAAATACGTGAAACCATACTCCCCATACTTCCATGCCAAAACCGAACCAACATACGCAACCACCAACCCCAGCGAAATTGGCAAATCCATGTGCAAATTCCCCCTCCGCAACATTTCCCATGCCCGCCGGAAAAAAACTGGCCCCCCTACCAACACACTCGCCGTTGCGAGCAAAAAAGAAATCCCATCCAATATCCCATTCAACCAATCCCCACGTTCCAGCCCCAAATACCGTGGCAAATTAAACAGCGTTGCGTTCATCGCCAATGCTCCGCATACACCCATCCTCCGCGTCAGAGCTCGCATCGCACCATGCCCTTTAGCACTCCCTTCCCCATTCATTGGCCCAAGCAAATACCCAAACCCCTTCAAGTCCTCCGCATATCTCACCAAGTCACACTCCCCTTTCTTCCAACTAAGCTCCACTGTGCCTGCCGCGCTATCCACCACCGCCCCGATCGCCCCTTCCTGCTCCCGAAAAACCTCCTCAATTAACCAAACACACCCCGCGCACGCCACCCCTTGCACCCGCACCCGAAACCCCTTCACGATCCCTCCTTCCCCATCCCCAATCCTTTCCTCTGCTCGGGCCACCTCTCGCCGTAGCCACTCCCATTCCCGCTCATCAAACACCACGCTACCTACTGGCATCCGCCTCTCCCCATACTTATAGAAATCCTCCAACCCCCGCTTATGTAACAAATGATACACATACCGACACCCCGAACAACAAAACTCCCCCTCCCTTGCCGTCACTACAAACCTCGTCCCACAGTGCAGGCACTTCCTTGTCTCCCTCTTCCCTCCTATCGCAACTTTCTCTCCCATCGGTCAAACTCCTTCCATCTCAGCTCCTAATGGCACATCGGACACCCCGTCCTCTCCTCAAAAAAAGCTCGCATCACCAAGACCCCCACACTCAACACTGCCAACCCCTTCCGCACC
>JAOAAX010000053.1 GCA_026418675.1 Chthoniobacterales bacterium
TTATCGAGGTTAATGATGCCGTAGGGGCCGATGTAAGTGCGTTTTGAGCCGGTGATGGTGAATCCATTGGAGCCTGCGGCAGGGAGGAAACGGAGTCCGTAGTAATAAGGATTTTGGGGGATATTGGAATTGGAGGCCGTGCGATTGCTGGTAACAGAGCCATTGAAGAGCAGGAGGTTAGGGGTGAAGGAGGCGTTTTCTGATCCGCGGGTGGAGAGGGTCCAATTGGGGTTCGTGGACCAGCTTGCTGGGGCGTTCATGTCGGTGCCGTTGTTCCCGACCCAGGAGATGCCTGTGGTGGGGTCGTCGTAGACTGTGATGGGAACGAAAGCTGAGTATTTGGTTCCGGTGGCGTTTTCGGCGACGGCGAGGATGGCGTGGATGCCAGTGGCGTTGATGGTGCCGAGGTTCCAAGTCCAGTTGCCGTCGGTGCGTTCGCCGAGTTTGGTAGTGTTGAGGAAAAATTCGACTTTGTTGACGTCGCGCCATTCGCGAGTGCCGACGCTGATCCAGATGGGGTCGGTGGTGCGGAAGCGCTGAAAGCGAGCGGGGGTTTCGATCATAAGGGGGTTTTGTTTTGGGGTTTGGAAACGGTTGACATTTCGCGGATCGGTAGCCTGTGCAGCGCGGGCTACCATGGCCATGAGTTCTGAGGGATACCAGGAGGCCTGGGAGGCATTACCGGTGTAGTTGGCGACGGGAGCGATTTGAGGCCATGTGGGACGGTAGGCGAATTTGCCAGCGGTCCAGTAAGTTACGATAGGGGGTATAAAATTGATGGGGTGTTCGCCGAGCCAGCCGCTGTTGAATGGGATTGTATTGAGGGGAAGAGGGTTACCCGGTGTGTCGGAAGGGATTGTGCCTGGGTGGCGGAGGGTGTTGACTTCGCGCATGAGGATCGCTGCGAGGTCATGAAAGATGCCATCCATATCGGAGTGGCCGACGTTGTAGTCCAAGATATAGGCGGCGTGGGCGCCGATGCTGCGCCAGCCGCTGAATTCTTGATAAACATTGCCGGAAGAAACAGCCGGACTGGAGTCTGTCTCACCAGGAACCCAGATTCCTGGGACTTGATGGTAGTTGGCTGGCCAGGAGGGGGCATCATTAGGGGCGGTCATTTGGTAATCCCAGTCGCCAGCTTTGCTGCTGGCGTAGCCGAGGACGCGGGAGGGGTAGACTTTGGCCGTGCGCGTGGTATTGAGGCCGCCACGCGAATTGCCCATGACAAATACGGGAGCGTTGATGAGGTTAGGGAGGCCGGTGGCGTTAGCGCCTGCAGCCAGGAGCCAATCCACTTGGTTCCTGGTTGCCTGGGAAAAATTGGAGGTATGGGCGGATAGGGAGGCCTCGACTGCCAATATGGCGTAATCCAAGGTGGCGTAATCCAAGGCGCGAGCGAGGTTTTGGAACCAGCCGACGGATGTCATGTAGCGGCGGTTTTCTCCATCGCCATTCCACATGATGATAGCTCCTTTGACGGCTGTGAGGTGCTCCGGAACGTAGGCCGATGCGTTGACTGTAGTGTTTTGAATGAAATATTGGTAACTGATGCTGAAATTGGAGGTGAAGTGATAGACCTGTCCCTGTAATGGGGATGAAAAGTAGAACCACAAACCGAAGTTATAAAATTTACGCGATTTGGTAAGGGGTGGGGGATTAGGAGAGATTTGACGAGTTGGTAGGGCGTGAAGAAATTTCCCTAATTGGGAAGGAAAGTTTATTTCGATGTTTTTTTTCTGATGCTTGAAGAGTGGGAGAAAAAATTTGCGCGATTTGTTGAAACAAACGAGAAGATGTAGCCCCTGCTTGTGTTTGAGTTGTATAATCTTCAGAGATAAAAGCTCTAAGGCAACAATGATACTTTGGGGGGGAATCATAATAACAATATTTTAGTGATTATCCTAATGGTTTTGCCAGCTTTTTTCAACAGATTTTTTTCAAAAAAAATAATTGTGTCTTTTAAAACAACCTTGAGCTCCAGAGATGGTTAGACAAAAATCCCAGAAATTTAGACTAAAAAAAGATGAAGGTTCATGTTGAGGTGAAGCCGAAGAGTGGGGTTCTTGATCCGCAGGGCAACGCGGTTTTGGAGGCCATGCGGCATTTTGGGCTCGAGGCAAGGAATTGTCGGGTTGGGAAAATTATTGAATTTGAAATTGCTGACGGGACAATTCGAAGGGAAGAGATAGAAAACAAGCTCCACGAGGTATCCCGGGACTTGTTGTCGAACCCCGTGATAGAAGATTATAAACTCCAAATAGAGGGATAGATTTGCAAGTAGGTTATCGCTCGATTGCCCGTTTGGCGGTTGTTCAGTTCCCGGGGTCCAACTGCGATATGGACTGTGTTTGGGCGATTAATTCGCTGCTGGGTTTAAAAGCAAAGTTGGTTTGGCATAAGGAGACGAAGTTATCAGATTTTGATGGTGTAGTCTTACCGGGTGGATTTTCGTATGGGGATTATTTGCGGCCTGGAGCTATTGCGCGGTTTTCACCGATAATGGATGCAGTGCGCGATTTTGCCGAGGAGGGGAAACCGGTTTTGGGAATTTGCAATGGGTTCCAAATTTTGTGTGAAGCGGGTCTGTTGCCTGGGGCGCTGGTGCGGAACCGCAGCCTTCGGTTTGTGTGCGACCGAGTTTGGTTGAAGGTAGAAAATAAAAAAACGATATTTACATCGCGTTTTGGGGAGGTGGACGTTATCCGGTTGCCGATAGCGCATGGGGATGGTTGCTACTATGCCGATGAGGCGACGCTTGGGCAGCTAGAAAAAGAGGGGCGCGTCGTTTTTCGCTATGTGAATCGTGATGGGGTGGCTGACGTGGCTTCAAATCCAAACGGTTCGTGCAACAACATTGCGGGGATTCTTAATGAGAAGGGGAATGTGCTTGGGTTGATGCCCCATCCCGAACGAGCTGTTTTTGAAAATTTGGGTTTGACGTATGGGCGATTAATTTTCAACTCGATCGTGGACTATTTTCTGAGTGACGAATACCGATGGAGCTAGGTTTAGAGAGAGAGCAAAAGGAGCCCAAAGTGACTCCTGAAGTAGTGACTCGGCATGGTTTGACCCTGGAGGAGTATGAGTTGATTTGTAAGATACTTGGGAGGGAGCCGAATTTCACGGAGCTTGGAGTTTTTTCAGTTATGTGGAGCGAGCATTGCTCCTACAAGAATTCGAAGGCGGAGTTGCGGAAATTTCCTACGGGTGGGAAGCACGTTTTGGTGAGGGCTGGGGACGAGAATGCCGGAGTAGTGGATGTTGGGAATGGATGGGCAGTGGCTTTTAAAGTTGAGAGCCACAATCATCCGAGTGCGGTTGAGCCGTTTCAAGGGGCGGCGACTGGGGTTGGTGGGATTATTCGGGACATATTTACGATGGGGGCGCGGCCGGTTTTCCTGCTGAACTCTCTCCGGTTCGGTCCGATTGAGGGAGATTCAGAGGTGGCGCGGAACAATCGGCGATTGTTTGCTGGCGTGGTTGCTGGGATTTCGCACTATGGGAACTGTATTGGGTTGCCGACGATTGGTGGGGAAGTTTACTTTGATGAAAGCTACAACGGGAATCCCTTGGTGAATGTTTTCTGTCTGGGGATACTCCGGCATGAACAAATTGCGAAAGGAGCCGCAAAAGGTGAGGGGAATCCTGTTTTCTATGTTGGTTCTGAGACAGGGCGTGATGGGCTTGCTGGGGCAGCGTTTGCCTCGCGAGAACTGACGGAAGAATCGAAGCAGGATCGTCCGGCGGTTCAAGTGGGGGATCCCTTTCGGGAAAAGCTTTTAATGGAGGCATGTCTTGAGTTGTTGGCCTCCGGGTGTGTGGCGGGGATCCAGGATATGGGAGCTGCCGGGTTGACTTGTTCGACGTGTGAGACAGCTTCGCGAGGGAATAGTGGAGTGGAGATCGAACTTGCGCTTGTTCCACAGCGTGAGGTGGGGATGACGCCGTATGAGATTTTGCTGAGTGAATCGCAAGAGCGGATGCTTGTGATTGTGCACAAGGGGCAAGAGGAGAAAGTGAAGCAAATTTTTGAGAAGTGGGATTTACCATACGCCCAGATTGGGAAAGTGACTTCGGATGGTTTTATGCGGGTATTGCAAAATGGACGGACGGTTGTGGAAATACCTGCGCGGGCGTTGGCGGAGGACGCGCCAGTTTATTATCGGGAAGCAGCTAAATTAAGGCCGCCAGAGCCATTGGGAATTGAGGAAATACCTGAAGTTGAACCCCACGATGCCTTACTTGCTTTGCTTTCAGATCCTTCGATTGCTTCTAAACAGTGGGTGTGGCGCCAATATGATCATGAGATTCGGATAGGATCGTTGTTGTTGCCTGGTTCAGATGCGGCTGTTTTTCTTGATCGGGAGTCGAACATCGTTCTAGCGGCGAGCTCCGATTGCAATTCAACATACTGTCGGTTAGATCCGCGGGCTGGAGCGCGGATAGCTGTCGCTGAATCTTTCCGGAATTTGGCATGCACGGGTGCCGTTCCGATAGGGGTTACTGACAACCTGAATTTTGGGAATCCCTATAAACCTGAAAATTTTGCTCAACTTCGTGAAGCAATTGAGGGGATAGCGGAGGTTTGTGAATTTTTTGGGGTGCCAGTTACAGGGGGAAATGTAAGTTTATATAATGAGAGTCCTTCGGGGCCGATCGATCCGACTCCGACAATTTGTTCGGTTGGGAGAATCGAGTCTGAATTCCATATTATGCCGGCATATTTTTCGGATCCGGGCGATGCGATTTATTTGCTGGGAAATATACTTGATCGGAAATGTCCTTCGCATGGCTTTGGAGGCTCGCACTATTTGAAACGACTTTTTGGCCAAAAGCGGGGGACACCGCCGCGTCTTGATTTGGAAGCGGAGCGACGTCTTTACTTGCTTTTGGAGGAGCTGGCTTCGATCCGCTGTTTGAATTCTGCGCATGACTGCTCGGAGGGGGGGCTGGCGGTTGCGTTAGCGGAAGCTTGGCTACTGATGCCAGAGGAGGTGCGCTGTGGCGTTCATATTTCGCTTCCGGACATTGCACCGCCGCACATCTTGCTTTTCAACGAGGGCCAGACGCGAGTCATTGTTTCCGTGCCGAAAGACAAAGAGAAATACGTGCTATTCAAAGCGGAGGAGATTGGAGTCCCGGCTCTCAAACTTGGGCATCTCCTTCCGGAAGACGATCATTTATCGATTTCGATTGGGTCTCGAATTTGGAAGTGGAAGCGCCAAGAGCTTCAGTCTGCCTATTTTGACACGATTCCCAATCTTATGGAAAGGTGAGGAGTGCGGGAAGTGGAGTTTCCCTAACTTTCCATTTTGCACTCAGGTTTGCAAAAAAAAAAGATGAAAAGATCGAAAAAAGTGAAAATTGAAGTTCTCGAGAGTGGGGGAGTTCTTGAGCAAACACCGTTTGCCGATTTTCTACCGCAATTGCAGGCTGAGACTCCTGGTTCGTTGGTTGCTAGCGTGTCGGAAGAGGACCTTGGCAATAGGCAGAATGCAGCGGCAGGGACTGTGCTACTCCGCCGCGAGACGTCGAACCGTGCTGGGAAATCGGTAATAGTAGCGGAATTTCGGCCCGCGATTTCTCAGGAGCAGCTTCGTGAGATTTGCCGTTTGGTGAAGAAGAGTTGTGGTTGTGGGGGACATGTTCTGGAAAACGGAGGCATTGAGTTTCAGGGGAGTGACGCTGAGCTTTTTCGCAAGTTTTTCCAAAAAGCTGGATGGAGTGTCCGTGGTGTTTGAAAAGCGAGAGACCTCTTTTTTGATGAGCAACTTAAAAAGTTGACTTAGTAGTCAGCTAGACAAGAAAAATTTCCCATCCTTAAGGATAAGAAGAGATGTTCTGATAAACGGGGAATCGTGGTAAGGAGATATCTTTGAAAAGATGAATTCGATCATTTTTAACAACACGGTTTTGCGCGATGGGCAGCAATCGCTTGCTGCGACTCGAATGACGACAGCGCAGATGCTGCCGATTGCACCGAAGCTCGACCAACTTGGGTTCGGATGTTTGGAGACATGGGGAGGAGCGACGATAGATGCGTGTCTGCGTTACCTTGGTGAGCAACCCTATGAAAGGGTGCGGGCGCTTCGGAAGGCTGCTCCCAAGACTCCCCAGTCTATGCTTCTACGGGGGCAGAATCTCGTGCAATACACCTGTTTTCCGGATGATGTTGTCGAATTGTTTGTTCAAACGAGTGTGAAAGCTGGCATACGGATTTTTCGGATTTTTGATGCACTGAATGACGCGCGGAACCTAGCGTCTGCGATCCGAGCAGTTCGGCAGGCTGGCGGGGAGGCTCGTGGTGAGCTTTGCTACTCAGTGAGTCCGGCGCATAATGTGGATAGCTTTGTCAAATTTTCCTGTCAGCTTAAGGAGCTTGGGTGTCATTCGATTGGCATCAAGGATATGGCTGGGATTTTGACGCCGCATGTTGCCGCGGAGCTTGTGATGCGGATTCAAAAAGAGACAGGATTATCTGTTACTGTGCATTCGCACGATACGGCTGGATTGGCTGCTTCTACGTATTTGGCTGCGATTGATGCTGGGGCTTATGCGGTTGAAACTTCGATAGCGCCGTTTGCTGATGGGAGCGCGCAACCTGACACGCTTCGAATGCTGTATTTGCTTGAGGGGCACAAACGCGCACCGCATTTTGATCGCAAACTATTGGGAGAGGTTCGAGAAGCCCTAACGGTTGTTTATAATGAGCTTGCACAGTTCACATCGCCGAACAACAAGGTTGTAGATTGCGATACGCTGATCCACCAGGTGCCCGGTGGGATGATTTCGAACTTTCGTGTCCAGTTAAGGGAATTGAAAATGGATGGCCGCATCCAAGAAGTTTTGGAAGAGATACCACAGGTGCGGAAGGCGCTTGGGTGGCCGCCTCTGGTTACGCCGATTTCCCAAATTGTGGGCACGCAGGCGATGCTGAATGTGAAGTTTGGGCGGTGGAAGAATTTTTCGCCTGCGGCAATGGATATCGCGCTCGGGTATTATGGCAAGACGCCGGCTGAACCGGATGGTGAGGTTTTGCGGCTTGCCGAACGGATTTCACACAAGGGGAGAGTGACGGAGCCTCCGGCAGCTCGGCTCAAACCGCGGGTGCCAGCTCTTCGGGCTGAATTGCAATCGAAACAGCTTCCGTCAGACGACGAATCGGTTTGTCTTTATGCGCTTTTTCCGCGTGAGTTTGAAGCGCTCTGTATATCGTTCAAAGCCAAAGGCCAGGAGAAAACAACTCCGTCGGCTGCCGAGGTTCCAGCTGAAAGGGAAACTTCTGCTGAGTTTCTTCCGCTTTTGCCAAACCAAAAACGCCTTGTGTTGGAAATTAATGGCTTGCGGAAAAGCTATATAGTTGAAGAAGTGGAGGAATAGGCCGGGTGAGCTTGCCAGCAGTTTTGTGATGATCGAAAAAATTTTTTCCCTTGAAACGAAAGGTAGGGTTTGCTAAGAAAAAATGACAAATAAGTCTATTGATTAAAAATTTGTTTCGAGAGAGGAAAAACACATAAAACAGAAATTTGCGATGTCCCAGACAACACCCCTTACCCTAGATGAATTTCCACCGGTTAGCTATGAGGAATGGCGTTCAGAAGCGATAGAATCTCTCAAAGGTGCACCGTTTGAGAAGAAGCTCATCACTCGCACGCACGAAGGAATAGACCTTCAACCGATCTATAATGCCTCCGATCTTGAGGCGCTGAAGCTGCCGGAAAATTGGCCAGGCTTGCCGCCCTATCTTCGGGGGCGCCGACCAGCGCCGGATTTGGTGGAGCCGTGGCTGATTGCGCAGGAAATCCCGCTTGGCGACCCAGTGGCTTTCAATCGTGCGGCACTGCACGACTTAATGCGTGGGCAAAATGCGCTGACGATTCTCCTCGATGGAGCTACGCGGCGGGGGCTTAATCCTGCGGATGTAGCGCCGTTGGATGTTGGTCAGTGCGGGCTATCGGTTGTGTTTTTGTCTGACCTGGAAACAGCGCTCGATGGCATTTGCTTAGATGCGATTCCGGTGCTGGCTTGGTGCGGGCCGTCGAATTTGGCCATTCTGGGCGCGGTTGCAGCCCTTACGCGCAAACGCGGGAAGGAATTTTCAACTCTGCGGGGAGCTATTCTCGCAGATCCGCTCACGGAGTCTGTGCGGTGGGGCTCCCTGCCGCTGAGTCTAGCGGATGCTTTTCGAGAAATGGCGATTGCGACGCGCTGGGCGTCCGCGCAGGCGCCAGCGCTGCGGACGGTGGGGGTGCAGGCCTCTTTTTATGCCAACTGTGGCGCGAATGCTGTGGAGGAGTTGGCCTTCGGAATTGCTACCGGCGCGGAATACCTCCGCCAGCTTGTCCAGGCTGGACTTAATCCCTCGACCGCCGCTCGACACTTCTTTTTTGAATTCAACTTGGGTGTCGAGATTTTCATCCACCTTGCTAAGTTGCGGGCGGCGCGGTTGCTGTGGTGGCGGGTGACGGAAGCGTTTGGAGCGCGAGAGGCTCCGATGTTCCTGCACGGCCGGAGCAGCTTAGCCAATAAGTCGGTGCTAGACCCTTACAACAACATGCTGCGCGCAACAGTGGAGGGGTTTGTCGCGTCGGTGGGTGGAGCCGATAGCTTCCACGTCGCTGCATTTGACGAGCCCATCCGGACACCGGAGGAATTTGGCCGGCGGATCGCCCGCAATGTTCACATCATTCTCTCCGAAGAGTGCGGATTCACGCATCCGGTGGACCCTGCGGCGGGTTCGTGGTTCATCGAAAGCCTGACGTATCAGATTGCTAACAGAGCATGGGAGCTTTTCCAAGCGATTGAACGCGAAGGTGGCATGGTGGCTGCCCTGCGCAACGGCACGCCCCAAAAAGCCGTGCAAGCTAGTGCAGAGAAAAAGCGTGCGGCGGTTGCTTCGCGGCGAGATGGGCTTATTGGGGTGAATCTTTTCCCAAACCCAAGTGAGAAACCTTTGGAGGCTCCGGCGGTGGACCCCATTGCTGCCCATGCTGCGCGTGTGCAAGCTGTTGCAGAGGCTTTGGCGCGCCAGCCGGCGGTGGTTGGGCCGTTGGAAAGCGTAGAAGCAATTGCCGATGCATGGGGTGCAGGAGCTTCGCTTGGCGCAATTACGGCTGCTTTTCCGCGCACGGAAGCCCCCGATGGCGAGATGCCACGCCTCTTCCTTGTCCGCTTTGCCTCGGATTATGAGGCGCTTCGGGCGGCTGCCCGCCGATGGGCGGCGGAGAAAAACAATGGCCAGCTTCCCAAGATTTGGCTCGCCACTTTTGGCCCGCCCAAGCAGCACAAAGCGCGGGCCGATTTTTCGCTGGGATTTTTCACGCCGGGTGGGTTTGTCGTGGAGTCGGGCAAGTGGACGAACGATCCAGCGGAGGCTGCTGAGCAAGCCGCTGCAGCGAATCCGTTGGCAGTAGTGATTTGCTCTACGGACGAAACTTATCCCCAAATCGTTCCTGCTTTTGTGCCAGAGCTGCGCAAGCGGCTGCCGGAGGTGCGGATCATCCTTGCTGGCTATCCGCCGGACCAAGTGGAAGCCCACAAAGCAGCCGGCGTGCAGGATTTCATCCACATCCGCCTCAGTTGCTTGGAATTCAACCGCCAGCTCCACGCGACACTGGGCATTAGCTCGTGAAACCCTAAACAAATTCTACTCTCCCTGCCATGAATCTTCCAAACTTCGCCGATATCCCATTGGAACTGCCACCCCCAACCTCCCGGGAGCAATGGGAAGCAGCTGTTCGGGCTGCTACAGGGCGCGCCCCTGAAGAGCTTTGCTTGCCCACCTATGAGGGCATTCCGATAGAGCCGGCCTATGGGCCGCAGCACCTCGCCGGCTGCAAGCACCTTGGCTACACGGCGGGCGTGCCGCCTTATCTCCGCGGCCCCTATGCAACGATGTATGTGCAGCGGCCATGGACGGTCCGCCAATATGCGGGTTTCTCCACTGCTGAGGAATCCAACGCCTTCTACAAACGCAACATTGCGGCCGGCCAGCAGGGGCTTTCGGTTGCGTTTGACCTCGCTACGCACCGTGGCTACGACTCCGACCACCCGCGTGTTGTAGGCGACGTCGGCAAAGCCGGCGTGGCCATCGACCTGTCTCTTATACACATCT
>JAOAAX010000054.1 GCA_026418675.1 Chthoniobacterales bacterium
CCCCTCCACTTTCCTCCACCACACACCCACCACGCAAGCCTCCCCCTCTCTCAATCCTAATAAACTACCTACCTATCCATAGAAAACGCAAAAAAACTACCTTACACTCCAAAAACCTGCCCTCTTCCCCCCTCACTCCCCTCTCCCCTACACCTTCCTCCCCCGCATCCTCCCCTCTAACTGCCGGCAATCCTCCTCCAATTCCTTACCCAAGTCCGGCGAACCCAGCGGGAAACAAAAAATTTTGGGGCAACATGGGGCAACAGGGGCCTAAAAATTTTCTTTCTTTAATGAGAGAAGGAACTGCCACGTGAGCTAAGGAGGCGTTTTGTAGAGAAGAAGCAAAGAAGCGTTTTGCAAAGAAGTTGCAAAGAGGCGTTTTGCAGAGGAGAAGCCAGTGATACAGTGGCTGCGGTCCGCAACTCCAGGCATATTCTTTTGCAGGAACTGCGAGCGATTCGATGGGAAGGTCTATGAGCTAAGAGTATGGGACGCGGGACGAGACAGTGCGCAGCGGGCGCGGTCTACTCCAGCGCAAAGGAGCCAGCGCAAAGGAGCGAGCTTAGGAAAACACACCGAGGAGGATTTGTCACCTGGGTGGTTAGATTTACAGGCGCTGCAGGAGGAACATCCTGCAGTGCCCATGCAGCGAAAGTTGTTTGACTCGGGCGGGCAAGAGAGGACAGGGCTAGGGCATGTCGAGCTCGAGGTGCTTCGCGTGGAGCGGGTGGGGGGAACTGGGCAACGTGCTTCTCGCTTTGGCGCTTTGGAGCAGGTTGTGGCTGCATTGAGCTGTTGGAGGAGTTGATCGAAACAGGGCGCAAGGTGCCTGCGTAGGGCGATGTGAGGCGGTGTTAACGGAGAGGTTGCCGCTGAGCTAGCCCTTTGAATGCCAGCACGGTTCCTATTATGCGAACGGAGGGGGAAACTTGCAGACCCGTGTTCAAAAAAACTCTGTCATAACCGTTGCTCCTGTGCTGCTGTTGCCATTTCGCCGGACGATGGGTAGGAAAGAAACGTGAGATTTTATTTAAGAAAACTCAAAAAAGAGGAGCCGATCGAAATTCTCGATATTGAGAACACGGCCGTTCGCGAAGCCCAAATTGCCTGACTAAAAAAGCTGAAAACCGAGCGCGACCAAGGTCCCCGTGCACTGCTGCCTCGACGCCATCACGCAAGCCGCTGCTGACAAATCCCATCGCAACCCTTTGGAGTTAGCGAGTGGGGCAACGAGCTCCCTCCATGTTGATTCACGTTGCTCTCGCTGTCAAGGGGGGGAAGCCAGCGTGGGCGAGCGGGAGTAGGTGCAGGGAGGGTGTTGAAAGAGGGGAAGGGGGAGAGCGCTGGGCGGTGGAGTCAAAGGAAGAGCGAGCGTGGCAGAGGGGAGAGAGGGGAACAGAGGGAATGAGGGTGAGGAAAAAAAAAAGAGCAAGTTTTAAATATTTTGTTCGCAATAAAATGGATGTTTTGGTTTTTTACTAGCGGGGTTGGGTAGAAGCGGTCCGTAGTTCGAGGGACATGGTTTTTGAGATTCGAGCAGAGGCAGAGAAAATTGTTTGGCAGGTAATCTTAATTTTGGATAAAGAAAGCGTTTTTATGGCAAAGAAGGACATTGGTAGTGAGTAATAAGTCTAGGGGGGGCCGTGGAGGGATCGGGGAAAAGGGTGTGTTTCTTTTGCAGCGGAAGGGCCTATGCAGGAGAGGAGCTTGTGTAGGGATTTTTGGACGGGGAGTTCTACGGTGGGGGAGGGAAGGGCGGTTGGATAAAAAGGGATTTTTTGATCGTTTTTTTGCGTTTTTGTGCCGTGAGACTGGGGGTGCTGTGGTGCTGCAGGGTGCAAGGGAGGCAATTGGAGCGGGTGAAAAGGGGCGGGTTTGGTCGGATGTGGAGGATTGCAGGTGCGGATTGGGAAGGTGCGTTTGACGGGGGGGCAGCGGAAGGGACGCGCGGGAGGGTTTGGCAGAATTTTGGACCGGCTCGTAATATTTATCGGTGGTAGGTATTTTTTTGTGGGGTTTGAGTGGGGGTATCTGCGAAGAAAAAAAACGGCACGTTTCCTGCTTTTCTTATAGGTATTTGAAATTGAATTGTTTAAATTGAGTAAGTTTGCTGCAGTTGGGTGTGTCGAGGGAAAAGATGGAAGAAAAAAAAAGAAAAAATTTTTGTAAAATTTCGTTGACAGGAAGTGAGAATTATGACAAATTTCTCCCATCAAACTTCGAATGAAAAAGCAGTGTTCTCCCCATAAAAGATTGAGATGTTTCATAAGCCTCGCAGTTCTTTTCGGGCTGGGGATGGCCGCGGGTCTCTCACAGAATGCAACGACAGTGCCCGTGGGAGCTGTGAGAATTCAGATTGCTGCTGGAACGGGGACAGCCCGGACAACATCTCTTATTTCCATTCCTCTATTGGACAAAGTGACGGGCAATGTCACTAGTATTGGAAGGATTTCATCACTCACTAGTAATACGATTACTATAGCTAATGCATCATGGTCTCCAGGTTATTTGTCTAATGCAACTTATCCCCACTATGTCCGTTTCCTATCTGGAAATGCTTCGGGCTTAATGTTGTTGATTTCAACATCTGTCTCAAATTCAAACAATACATTTACGATCAATTCAGATGATGCAAATGCTGTTGACTTATTAAGCTTAGGTATACAAACGGGGGCGAATGGAGATATAGTAGAGATATATCCCTGCGAGACGTTGAATTCTTTTTTTGGAAATTCGACTGTTATGGGAGGCAGTTCAGCCTCTAATTCTGACAATATTCGTATTCAGAATTTGAATGGTTCGTGGAGCACCTATTACTTCAATACCTCTCTTAATCGATGGGCTCGAAGCACTATTGGTAACCCAGATGCTACAAATGTGCCATTACGACCCTATTTGGGTATAGCCTTCGATCGTTTGGCCAATTCCTCCTTATCCTTAATTGTTACGGGGGAGGTTCCTTATGGGCAATACCGAGCAATTGTTAAAAATTCGTCTTCTTCCTTGATCTCTACGTTTTGGCCAGCTAATCTTACACTCTCCCAAATGGGTTTTTCAGCAATACCGGGGTGGGCTTCATCAACCAATCCGAACTCGGCTGATAAGGTTATCATTGGAAGTAAGAGTTACTTTTTCGATGGAACAAATTGGCGTAGACACTCAATAGGGAACCCAATTGAAAATCCGACAGTTGCCTTCGGGTCGGCTTTGAGAATTAATCGAATTAGTAATGATTCAACAGGTTATTCACTTGCACTTTCTAATTCCCCTTACTAAATACTAAATACTAAATACTAAATACATTATAACTATGAAAAAAACACTTATAATATTAACAATAATAGGAACGCTAACATCTCTAACATCTCTATATTCCCAATCCGTATTCATTACTAATTTTGGTAATTCGAGTGCAATTTATAACGAAACGTTTTCCTCATGGGATCTAGTTTCTCAAGGAAGTAATTATGCAACCCTTAGTGGATCCGACGTGTCGAATGTTTGTTTTTTTAATCTCATAACTCCGGTAGATATCGGAAGTCTACTCACACTTGTAATAAATGCTTCGATTACTCCTACAAATGGGAATCCCCTCGAAGTTTATCTTTATCCTGATGATACAGGAGACAATTTTATAACATATTTTTTGCCGCACTGCCCATTTGGAACAAGTCCGTCAGAGTATATCCTTTCAAACTATACAATAAATGGAACTGTCGATACAAGTAATATAATTATAGTAGGGTTTAATAATACACCTATTGGTTCAGCAACAATTACATTATATGGTCTTAGGGCAATTCCTGAACCCTCTTTCCTATCTTTGTTTGCCATCGTTGGCTTAACAGCTTTCTTCTGGCTCCGTAAGAAGGTTTTTAGTAGAACTGAACAGATTTGATTTAAACATTTCTTATAAAATTCTTGAAAAATCCAGCCTCTAATTGGAGGCTGGATTTTTTTTGTAGAAACATATTATCATTGGAAGTAAGTGGTGGATGATATTAGGCATTTCCAGCGGGAATAAAGGTGGAAGGAGCGTGTAGGCTGGGAGCTGGTGTTGGAGTTGGGAATAAGGGAAGAGGAGCGGGCTTTGGAGGGTAGTGTTTAGTGGAGGGAGAGGCGGGTGGGCGGAATGTTGGGAGGGTGGAGTCCTTTGCGGTGGAGGGTTTGCTGGTGGGGGAGAGGTGGGAAGGGAATCTCTGGATGGGCACAAGAGGCGCAGGGAATGGATTTTTTTTTGGCGTTACCCTCGATGGAGGTTGAGAGGAGTTGCCGGAGGTGAACTGCAGGGTGGGCCGGACCGCTAATTCTGGGGCGGCTGAGGAGAAGGATTTGTTCTTATTTTCAGTGGTTTTCTGCGGGGGAGGAGGAGGGTGGCAAGGAGGAGGGAGAGGAGTAGGGCGGAGGAGGGTTCGGGTATGGGAGCGAAGAAGAGAGAGCCAGGGGAGTTGATACCGGAGAGGAAGGGGGAGGATTCCATGGCAGTGATGGTGGGGTTGGAGCGCCAGATTTCTCCTGAGTTGAATGCGTTTGCGTAGAGGCGGCCGTCTGGACCGATGCGAATGCCTGTGGCGGTGCCTGTGGAGCCGTAGGAGCCGATGAGGGTCTGGGATGAGGGGTTGAGGCCGGAGGAGTAATCGCCAGGGGTGTTGAGGGTGTAGGAGTAGATGCGGGGTTGGTTGGAGATCGTGCGGCTGAGGAAAACGCGGCCATCGGTATGGAATTCGAGCTGGGACGCGTCGCCGGGGAGTGAGGAGGAGAGGAAGGTGGACCAAGAGGCTGTAGAGAAGTTGTAAGCGAAGATGTCGCCATCGCTGCTGTCCACCGCGTAGAGGCGGCCGTCTGGGCCGATGCGGACGCCATCGAAGCGAGCAGCGGCGGAGGGGCCGGGTATGGTGAACCAGGAGGAAGGGGAGGCGATGGGGATGGCGTAAATGGTGTTGAAGTTGTAGCGTGCAGCGAAGAGATGGGTGGCGTTGCGGGTAAGGTCGAGGAGGTCGGAGACGCCAGTGAGGGAGACGAAGGTGGAGAAGGAGTTTCCATCGAGGCTGCGGATGGAGATAGACCCATCGGCGCGGTTTACAAAGAGGCGGCTGTCGTCGCTGAGAGCTAGGCCATCGGCACCGGCGGAGGAGCCGGCTACGGGGGAGTAACCGGAGGGAAGGGAGATGGGAGCGCCGGTGGTGTAGTCGTAGGCTTTGAGGTTGCCAGTGCTCTATTCGGAGACAAAGAGATAGGTGGAGGAGTGAGCTTGGGGGAGTAGGAGGAGGAACGACAGGAGGAGGGAAGCGATTTTGGAGTTACGGGATGGAGCAAGGAGGTTTGTCGTGTTCATTGGAGGCGAGGAGTGGTTTTTTGAGAAATAAGTTTGTGGATTCAGAGCAGGAGGAGTGCCAAGAGGGAGCGGGGTTTAGCGAGGGGAGGGAGTGGCTGTAGCCTTGAGGAGAGCGGTGCGCATGGTTTCAATGGGTGCAGGGCGGTTGAACCAGATTTCGAAGGCGAGAGCGCCCTGGTGGAGGAGGAGGGAGAGGCCGTTTGCGGAGCGAGCTCCGACGGCTTCGGCATCGAGGAGGAGTTTGGTTTTGGCGGTGGAGTAAACGGAGTCGAAGAGGAGGAGGTTGGGGGTGAGGAGGTGGAGAGGGAGCGGGGAGGGGTCGGAGCGGCGCAGGCCGAGGGAAGTTGCGTTGATGACGAGGTCGGAGTGGGCGATTTCGCGAGCGAGAAAGTCGCTTTGGAAAGGGATGGCGATGCAGCGTTCGGCAGGGCCGAGGAGGCGGTCGGAGGAGAAATAGGGGCGGAGGATTTGTGCGAGTTGAGCGGCTTTGTCGTAGGTGCGATTGACAAGGACGAGGCGCTCGCAGCGTTCGATGGCACACTGCGCCGCGAAGGCGCGGCCTGCGCCACCTCCTGCGCCGAGGAGGAGGACGCGGAGGTCGCGGAGGTCCACGTAGAATTCTTCGCGGATGGCGCGAGGGAGGGCGGGACCATCGGTGTTGAAGGCGAGGAGGCGGGAGTTTTCGACGAGGAGTGTGTTGGCAGAGCCCGCGAGTTGAGCGAAGGGGTCGGGGGAATCGGCGAGTTGGAGTGCGGCGATTTTGTGAGGGATGGTGACATTTGCACCGAGGAAGCCGGCGGATGGGAGAGCGCGGAGCGCGAGGGGGAATTGGTCGGCGGTGGCGTGGATGCGGATGTATTGGTAGGGGAGGGAATAGGCCTGCAGTGCGGCGTTCTGCATCGGAGGGGAGAGAGAATGGGCAATGGGATCACCGAAGACAGCAAGCCGAGCGGGAGGATCGAGTTGGGAGAAGGAGGTTGGGTTGAGGAGGAGCTGTTCGGCGGAATATTGGAGGGGAGGTTCCATTTTGGGTTGGGCGGGTTAGGGGGGAGGGGTTAGGTTCTGCGCATGGTGGTTTCGCGGAGGAATTTGGGGTTTGGTTCCGGGTAGTCCATGGTGAAGTGGAGGCCACGGCTTTCTTTGCGGGCGATGGCGCAGTCGACGATGAGGGAAGCGACGATGACGAGGTTGCGGAGTTCGAGGATGTCGGTGGTGATGCGGAAGTTCCAGTAGAATTCCTGGATTTCTGCGTGGAGGTTGCGGAGGCGGGTTGCTGCACGCTGGAGGCGTTTGTCGGTGCGGACTATGCCGACGTAGTCCCACATGAGGCGGCGGATTTCGTCCCAGTTGTGGGAGATGACGACGAGCTCGTCTGGCTCGACGGCTTGGCCGTGGCGCCACTCTGGGAGGGAGTAATTTTGGCGGAGGCGGATTCTGCGGATGGCTTTTTGGGAAGCGCGTTTTGCCATGACGAGGGCTTCGAGGAGGGAGTTGCTTGCAAGGCGGTTGGCGCCGTGGAGGCCAGTGCAAGCACATTCGCCGATGGCGAAGAGGCCGCGGAGGGAAGTTTCGCCGTGGAGGTCGGTTTTGACGCCGCCGCATTGGTAGTGTGCGGCAGGGACGACAGGGATGGGCTGGGAGGTGATGTCCATGCCGAGCTTGAGGCAGGTTTCGTAGATGTGAGGGAAGCGGTCTTTGAGGAAGGAGGAGGGGCGATGGCTGATGTCGAGATAGACGAATTTGCTACCGAGGCGCTTCATTTCTGCGTCGATGGCGCGTGCGACGATGTCGCGGGGGGCGAGTTCGCCGCGCGGGTGGTATTTGTGCATGAAGCGGCGGAATTTAGTATCGAGGAGGACGCCGCCTTCGCCACGGATGGCTTCTGAGATGAGGAAGGATTTTTTCTCAGTGTGGTAGAGGCACGTGGGGTGGAATTGGATGAATTCCATGTTGGCGATGGTGGCACCTGCGCGCCAAGCCATAGCGACACCATCGCCTGTGGCAATGTCGGGGTTGGTGGAATAGAGATAAACCTTGCCGCAACCGCCGGTAGCAAGGACGATGACGTCGCTGCGGAAGACCTCGACTTCGCCTGAGAGGGAATTGAGGACATAGACTCCAACGCAGCTATCCTGCATGGCATAACCGAGCTTGCCAGTAGTGAGGAGGTCCACTGCCATGTGGTGCTCGAAGATTTGGATGGAAGGGGAGGAGCGGACTTTGTTGATGAGGGTGTCTATAATTGCTTTGCCAGTTTCATCGCGGACGTGGAGGATGCGGCGTTTGGAGTGGCCGCCTTCTTTGCCGAGGTCCATTTCTCGCTCGCCGTCGTCGCGCCAGCGGAGGTCGAATTGGAGGCCCATGTCTATAAGCTGGCGGATGACGGAGGGGCCTTCGGTGATGATGGAGCGGACGACTTCTTCGTTGCAAAGGCCTGCGCCGCATTCGAGTGTATCGCGGATGTGGAGGTCGAAATTGTCTTCGTCGCTAGAGACGCAGGCGATGCCGCCTTGAGCCCACGCAGTGTTAGAATCTGAGAGGGAGCGTTTTGTGATGAGAGCGACGGAGCCGTGAGGGGCGACGTGGAGGGCGAAGGAAAGACCAGCGGCACCGGAGCCGATGACGACGAAATCGAAGTCCCTCATGGGGAGGAGTGACGGGAGTGTGATTGGGGAGGGAGGATGGGGAAGTTGTCAATGAGGCGAGCGGAGGGGAAACGGACAGCGACGAGAGCGCGAGCTGGGCGGAGGATGTGGTCGGGGACTTGGAGGGTCTGTTCGTCTGCGATTTCAGCGTAGTCGGTGGAGGCGTTTGGTATGGCGTTGAGGAGATTGAGGAGGTGATTGCGGAGGATGGCTGTGGAGGTTTCGCCATTGGCGGCGAGGGCGGCAGTTTCAGAAAGGGCTTTGTAGATGGCAGGAGCGGCGGCTCGCTCCGATGGGGAGAGGTAGCGGTTGCGGCTGCTGCAGGCGAGGCCGTCTGGCTCGCGGACGGTTGGGACGGCTTCGATGCGGATGGGGAGGAAGAGGTCGCGGACGACACGGCGGATGATGGTGAGTTGCTGCCAATCTTTTTCGCCGAAGATGGCGAAGTCGGGTTGGATGAGGTTGAAGAGCTTGACGACGACAGTGGCGACACCGCGGAAGTGGCCGGGCCGAGAGGCGCCACAGAAGCCAGCGGAGAGGGAGGTTTCTTCGACGTAGGTGGAGGCATCTGGCTCGTAGATGCTAGCGACGTCTGGAAGGAAGGCGGCATCGGCGTGGTGTTGGCGGCAGAGAGCGAGGTCTTCGTCCGGGGTGCGTGGGTATTTGAGGTAGTCTTCGTTTGGGCCGAATTGAGTTGGGTTTACGAAGATAGAGACGATGACGGTGCCGCGGTTTCCGACGAGTTTGCGTGCATGGTCGAGGAGAGCGGCATGGCCGATGTGGAGGGCACCCATTGTCGGAACGAAGGCTATGGGATGGGAGGCTTGTTTGCGGAAAGCGCGGAGAGCAGGGATGGTGTGGATTTGTTTCATTGGATGGGCTGGTCCAGTTTTATTGGGAATTGGGGGGTGGGGAGAAGTTGGCAGGGATAGGGATATGGATAGGGATAGGGAGGTTCTGAGATGGTGTGGGGGGAGGCGGGGAGGTGGACATGCGCGCGTGAGAGAGAGGAGGGGTACTGGCCGGGGGAA